>CAVPNX010000025.1:0-255208 GCA_963706885.1 uncultured Actinomycetes bacterium
AGGGTGTCCAAGGACATCCCGCTCAGCAGCGACCCCGTCCGCGGCTTGGCCGACTTCGGGGCGTCCTCGGGCAGGACCTCGGTCACGTACGGCCCGTACCGCCCGGACCTCGCCACGATGTCCAGCCCCGACTCCGGGTGCTGACCCAGGACACGGTCACCGGACGGTGCGGCCAGCAGCGCCTCGGCCATCGCCAGGTCGAGCTCGTCGGGGGCCACGTCCTCACCGACGTTGCCCTTCTCCTCGCCGCGCTCCACGTACGGCCCGTACTTGCCCACGCGCAGGCGGACCTCGTCGGGCGCGCCGGTGACCAGCCCCTCGGACAGCCCGTCCGGGCCGATGGGGAACGAGGCCATCGCGCGGGCGTCGATGTCGCCCAGGCCCTTCACCAGCGGGTCCAGGCCGGGGAAGTCACGGGACGGGTCGCCGTAGAAGAAGCCCTCGAGCACCCGTAGGCGGTCGGTGGAGGAGTTCGCGACCAGGTCGAGGATCTCCTCGAGCCGCGCGGTGAAGTTGTAGTCCACCAGCTGCGCGAAGTGCTGCTCCATCAGCCGGGTCACGCTGAACGCCAGGAACGTGGGGATCAGCGACGTGCCCTTCTTGCGCACGTAGCCGCGGTCGACGATGGTCGCGATGATCGCGGCATAGGTCGACGGCCGGCCGATGCCGCGCTCCTCGAGGTCCTTGACCAGCGAGGCCTCGGTGTAGCGCGCCGGCGGGGTCGTGGTGTGGCCCTCGGCGTGCAGCTCGGTGCAGCCCAGGGCGTCGCCCTCGCGCATCGCAGGCAGGCGCCGGTCGGCCGCCCGGCCGCCACCCTCGGACCCGCCCTCGCTGTCGCGGACCTCGTCGGTGCCCTCCTCGTAGGCCGCCAGGAACCCCGCGAACAGGGTCACGGTGCCCGACGCGGAGAACTCGACGTCCCGGCCGTCGGAAGCACCCGCGCCCAGCCGCACCGTGGTCGTCGCCAGCCGCGCGTCGGCCATCTGGGAGGCGATCGTGCGCTTCCAGATCAGCTCGTACAGCGCGAACTCGTCGGCACTCACCCGACCGGCCAGCTCCGCGGGGCGGGCGAACGAGTCCCCGGCGGGACGGATCGCCTCGTGGGCCTCCTGGGCGTTCTTGACCTTCCGGTCGTACTTCCGGGGCGTCTCGGACACGAAGGCCGCACCGTAGATCTCGGCTGCTGACTGACGGGCAGCCTTCAGCGCGCCGGCCGACAGCGTGGTCGAGTCGGTGCGCATGTAGGTGATGTGACCGTTCTCGTACAGGCCCTGCGCGGCGCGCATCGTGCGCTGGGCGCCCCAGCGCATCTTGCGCGAGGCCTCCTGCTGCAGCGTCGAGGTCATGAACGGCGCCGAGGGCCGGCGCGTCGTCGGCTTCTCCGTCACCGACCGGACCGACCAGGACGCGCCGTCAAGGGCAGCCACCAGCGCCGTCGCCGCCGCCTCGTCCAGGCGCAGCGCCCCGGCCTTGGCCGCCGCTGGCTTCAGCTGCCCGTCGTCACCGAAATCGCCACCGCTGGCGACGCGCGATCCGTCGATCGCGACCAGCTTCGCGGGGAACTGCCCACCCTCGGCGACGAACGTCCCCGACGCATCCCAGTACCCGGCCGAGCGGAACGCGATCCGCGCCCGCTCCCGGTCGACCACCAGGCGCGTGGCCACCGACTGCACCCGACCCGCGGACAGCCCCGACAGCACCTTCTTCCAGAGCACCGGCGAGACCTCGAAGCCGAACAGCCGGTCGACCAGGCGGCGGGCCTCCTGGGCGTCGACGAGGTCCTGGTCGAGGTCGCGGGTGTTGGCCGCAGCCTCGTTGATCGCGTCGCGGGTGATCTCGTGGAAGACCATCCGGCGGACCGGCACCTTCGGCTTGAGCACCTCGCGCAGGTGCCACGCGATGGCCTCGCCCTCGCGGTCCTCGTCCGTCGCGAGCCACAGCTCGTCGGCGGCGGCCAGCGCCTTCTTCAGCTCGGCGACCTTCGCCCGCTTGCTGGCCGTGACCACGTAGTAGGGCTTGAAGTCGTCCTCGACGTCGATCGCCAGGCGGGCCCACGGCTTGCCCTTGATCGCCGCGGGCACCTCGCCGGCGCTGTTCGGCAGGTCGCGGATGTGCCCGACGGAGGCCTGGACGTCGAACCCGGAGCCGAGGTAGCCCTGGATCGTCTTGGCCTTGGCCGGCGACTCGACGATCACGAGACGGCGGAGGGAGTCGGTCGGTGCAGCAGCCACGGGTCCTCATCTGGTTCTGCGATTCCGGGTTCCCCCGGCGGGCGCCGGTGGGAGGATCCAACCGGCGTGGTCACGTCACTGGGCGCCGTGGGCCCCCATGCCCCGGGACCGCTGGTCGACCGGCGCGTGACGCATCACCATCATCGCAAACGCCGGCCGCGACACTGTCATTCGGTGCGCACTATGCCTACCCGGACCAGTTCGCGCAAACCCATCAGGGCCGGTCCGAGCACGTCCAGGGGGTCCAGGCCTTCGGCCTGTGCGGCGGCATCGAGGCGTTCCCCGATGGGCGTGTCGGCGTCAGCCAGCAGGGCGGACGAGCAGTGCGGGGGCCACCGTGACGGCCGGGCGCCAGCCTCCGGGGCCCACCACGCCGGCCAGCCCGAGGCGCGGCGGGGCAGCGATCTGCGCGGCCCCCGCGAGGTGGGTCGTGGTGGTGATCGTGGCCCCCTCGACCAGGCGGGCGCGCGCCGCCAGGAGGCCCGGGGCGGTCAGCCGTTCGGCCGCCGCGCAGCCCTCGACGAAGGCCAGGACCTCATCCCCGCGTGGCAGCCTCTCGGTGTGCGCGAGGTCCTCGACCAGGACCCACGGCTCGGTGGTCCGCGGCCCCGGTGACTGGGTGGAGCGGCCCCCTGTCGCAGGGCTGGGGGCCGGCGGGTCGGCGGCGGCGAGGTCGGGGGCCCTGCCTTCGGGCCCGGTCGGGTCCGATGAGGTTCCATCCGGTGGCCGGCCGTCCGATGCCGACGCGCTCGGCGCTCGGGCGCCACCAGGATGAACCAGCCGAACCCGACGTCCACACACCCCTCGTCGGCGAACGCGTCGAGCCACTCGTGCATCGCGGCGTCGAACTCCGGGCCTTCGGGCACCTGGGCGTCGCGCAGCCAGGTGGCCGCGTAGTCGGCGGCGGACTGGGTGTCACGCTCCACGATCCATGCGCTGACCCCCGTGCCGGCCACCCACTCGGCGACCCGCTCGCGCCAGTCCTCACCCTCCACGTGCAGCCAGTTGCCCAGCACCGCGGCCATCCCCCCGGGCGCAAGATGGGCCGCCGCGCCCCGCACCACCAGGCGCGAGAGCTCGTCGCCGGGCAGACCGGCGTCGCGGTAGGTGAAGCGGTGCGATGGCGAGATGACGAACGGCGGATTGGACACCACGAGGTCGAACCGCTCGTCGGACACCGGGGCGAACAATGAGCCCTCACGCAGGTCCACCTGCTCCTGGGGGATCCCGGAGAGGGCGGCCGTGAGCGCGGTGAGCCGCAGGGCGCGGGGGTTGGTGTCGGTGGCGACCACGCGGCTGGCGTGCCGAGCAGCGTGCAGGACCTGGCTGCCGGCCCCGCAGCCGAGGTCCATCGCCCGACCGACGTCCCGTCGGGGCGTGATCCGGGCGAGAGTCAGTGACGCCCCGCCCAGGCCCAGCACGTGATCCGGGGTCGCCGGGGCCCCGATGTCGCTGACCACGTACCAGTCGGTGTCCGGCTCCCCGTACGGCCGGACGTCGACCAGGGGCACCAGTCGCTCCCCCTCGCGGCGGACCATGCCCAGGGCGTCGAGGTCCGCCACGACGACTGGGGGCAGGGCTCCGGCCGGGATCGGGTCGGCCAGCAGGAACGCCTCGATCAGCCTGTCGAGTGCACCGGGCGCGGACCGATCGGGCGAGTCGGGTGCGGAAGGATCGGCGACTCCGGACCGGGACGGGTCGGCCCGGGCGGCATCGGGCGCCGCGAGCGCCCGGCGCACCGGGACGGTCAGGTCACGGCCCAGCGCCGAGAACGCCTCGGAGCCGACCCGCGCGAGCACCCCGTCCGTGGTGAAGTCCGACTCCCGCAGGAAGGCCCGGACACGGGCGGCGGCTTCGTGGGTCATGGCCCCCATTGTGTGTCCCACGGGCCAGCGACCCCTCCTTGTCCATGGTTGGCCGTCACCCCCATCGGACACGGGGCGCCTGCCGAACGGACAGAACCGCCGGCCCTCGGGCTCGACGCACACGAAGCCGGCCGTTTCAGCGCCCTGTGATGCCCGCCCAGCGACGGCGCACTCGAAACCGGCCGATAGCCGGCTTCACGGACGGCCATTCGGGCGGTTCCGTGTGCGTGCCAGCGATCCGTTGTCCGGACTCGCCTGAGAAGGGCGACTTCGTGTGCGCCCAGCTCGTGCGCGGTAGCCGCCGCGGCCCCTCTCCGGACAGCCACCGGCGCTTTCCGGACACCCGCGCCCGAATCACGCCAGAACCCGCAGCGACGTGGGGAACGGGGAACGACGGCGCTCAGCGCGACGCGGGGGGTGCGGGGGGTTCGGGGTTCGGTCCCGCATCGGCTGGCGCACCAGTCGGGGCACCCGCCGCACCGGCAACCGGGCTGTCGGCCCCGGCTGATCCCGGCATGACCGAGTGCACGTCCAGCTCCCGCTGGGCCGCGGCATCCTCGTACTCCGCGTGCACGCGGACGGCCATCTTGTCGATCAGGTCCTCGCCTCCGCCGCGGTGCCGGTTGGACGCGATCAGCGAGCCGACGATGATCGCCAGCGCGCCGAAGGCGATGATCAGGCGGGGCCCGGTCTGCCCCTCCAGGGTCATCGACACGACCGCGGGGGCGATCAGCAGCGCCACCAGGTTCATCACCTTCAGCAGCGGGTTGATGGCCGGGCCGGCGGTGTCCTTGAACGGGTCACCGACCGTGTCACCGATCACGGTGGCCGCATGGGCGTCGGAGTACTTGCCGCCCATGTTGCCGTCCTCCACGAACTTCTTGGCGTTGTCCCACGCGCCGCCGGAGTTCGCCAGGAACACGGCCATGAGCGTGCCCGTCGCGATGGTGCCGGCCAGGAACGTGCCCAGCGCACCGACGCCGAGGCCGAAGCCGACCGCGATGGGCGTGAGCATGGCCAGCAGGCCCGGCGTGCTCAGCTCGCGCAGTGAGTCGCGCGTGACGATGTCCACGACCTTGCCGTACTCGGGCTTCTCGGTGCCCTCCATGATCCCCGGGTGGTCGCGGAACTGCCGGCGCACCTCGTAGATGACCGCACCGGCGGCCCGCGACACGGCGTTGATGGCCAGGCCGGAGAACAGGAACACGACCGCGGCGCCGATCAGCAGGCCGACCAGGTTGCGCGGGTTGGCCACGTCCAGGACGCCGATGTACTGCCCGAGCTGGGCCAGGTTGCCCATCGAGTCGGCCGCGGTCTGCCCGGCGTCGAGCGCCGCGCCGGCGACCGCCTCGCGGAACGCCCCGAACAGGGCGGTCGCCGCCAGCACGGCGGTGGCGATCGCGATGCCCTTGGTGATGGCCTTGGTGGTGTTGCCCACGGCGTCGAGCTTGGTCAGGATGACCGCGCCCTCCCCGGTCGACGTCCCCGGACATCTCGGCGATGCCCTGGGCGTTGTCCGAGACAGGTCCGAAGGTGTCCATGGACACGATGACCCCGACCGTGGTCAGCAGGCCGGTGCCGGCCAGCGCGATGGCGAACAGGCTGAGCACGACCGACCCGCCGCCCAGGGAGAACGCGGCGAACACCGCCGCGCCGATCAGCAGCGCGGAGTAGACCGCCGACTCGAAGCCGACCGACAGGCCGGTGAGGATCACGGTGGCCGGGCCGGTGAGCGCGGACTTGGCGACGTCGTCCACGGGGCGCCGGCCGGTCTCGGTGAAGTAGCCGGTGAGCTGCTGGATCGCGGCGGCGAGCACGATGCCGATCAGCACGGCGCCGATCGCCAGGAAGCGTGGGTTGAACGTCTCGGCCTGGACGACGGTCAAGCCCAGGGACTCCAGGCGGATGCCGCTGATCCGGGTCAACCGATCAGGGAGGAACACGTAGGAGGCGATGACCACCAGGACCGCCGACAGCGCCGCGGAGATGAAGAAGCCGCGGTTGATGGCCGACATCCCGGAGCGGTCACCGGCGCGTGGGGCCACGGCGAAGATGCCCACGACGGCCGTGATGACGCCCAGCGCAGGAATGATCAGCGGGAACACCAGGCCGAGTGACCCGAACGCGGTCGTGCCCAGGATGAGCGCGGCGACCAGGGTCACGGCGTAGGACTCGAACAGGTCCGCGGCCATGCCGGCGCAGTCGCCCACGTTGTCGCCCACGTTGTCGGCGATCGTGGCCGCGTTGCGGGGGTCGTCCTCGGGGATGTGCGCCTCGACCTTGCCGACCAGGTCCGCGCCCACGTCGGCGGCCTTGGTGAAGATGCCACCGCCGACACGCATGAACATGGCCAACAGGGCCGCGCCGAACCCGAAGCCCTCCAGCACCTTGGGCGCCTCGCCCTTGTACACCAGCACCACCAGCGCGGCGCCGAACAGGCCCAGGCCCACGGTGAACATGCCGGCCACGCCGCCGGTCCGGAAGGCGATGCGCATCGCCTGGTGCTCGCCGGAGTCCCGCGCCGCCGCCGCGACCCGCACGTTGCCCCGGACCGCCAGCCACATCCCGAAGTAGCCGGTGGTCGCCGAGAACACCGCACCGACGACGAAGAACAGGGAGCGCCCGATCCGCTCGGACATCGTGTTGGCGGGCAGCAGGAACAACAGGAAGAAGACCAGGACGGCGAACACGCTCAGCGTGCGGAACTGCCGGCTCAGGTAGGCCGAGGCGCCCTCCTGGATGGCTGCGGCGATCTCCTGCATCTTCGCGGTGCCCGCGGGGGCCGCCAGCACCTCACGGGACAGGATCCACGCCACGACCAGAGCAGCCAGGCCGATGGCCGCGACCCCCGCCACGATGAGCATGTCCGTCGAGTCCAGGGTGAGGGTCGCGATCTCGGTGCGCATGTGGGCGTCTCCTCGCGTGGGTGGGTCCCGGCCGTGGTCAGGACCGCACGTGTGGCGCACGCCCGGGACGGCTCGTGGACCGATCCGGGCAGCATCGGTGTGCGGAAGTGTAGGGGTGTCGTGTGGGCGGGATCACACACCCCCTCAGATCGCGCTTTCCCGGTCCCGTCGCAGGAATCGGGGTCCACCGAACCGGTGCGATCCGGACATTGAGCCGCGACCTGGACGCGCGGCTGATGCGGCCGGACTTCGACACCGGGCGCGGGCAGGCGGCTCGTCGGGTCGCGCCGACCTCCCGCCGGCTGGCGCGAGGGCAGGCTCGTCCGGAGCCCACCGAACTCGACCCGGGTCGTGCGCGCCGGGGCCGGCGAGGCAGGTGCGCCGAGAGGGGCGGCGGCTACTCGATGCCCAGCAGGTCGTCGGCGACCGGCCAGGCCATCCGGATCTCGCACCCGGTGCCGGCGGCGCGCACGTCGCACTCGAAGGACAGCGCGCTGGCCACGGACAGGGCCAGGCCACCGTCCTCATCACTGAAGTCGGGGGTGGTTGCCTCGTGGACCCGCACTGTGAACAGCTCGTCGTCGTCGGTGATGTCGACCACCACGGGGTCCGGCAGCCCGGCGCGCTGCTGGCGCAGCACCGAGCGCGCGATGACCTCTCCCACGGCGAGGCGGATCTCGTCGATGCGATCCTCGGAGACCCCGCAGCGGCGGGCGGCTGCGGTCGTGACCAGTCGGGCGGTGCGCACCTGCTCGGCCTGCGGAGGGATCGTCAACGTCGCCGATGCCATCGGGGCCTCCTGACTGGTCGGAGCGGGCGCCCCAACCTGTGGTTATCCGTTTGTACACCCGTCGGGGTGCCGCGCCCGTCAACCGGTGATGGCGTCCTGCGCCGTGTCGAAGATGGGGATCGATGCGTCGAGTCCGGTGATCTCGAAGATCTTGCGGATCCGGTCGCTGGTGACCACCAGATGCAGCCAGCCGCCAGCCTCCCGGGCGTGCTTCAGGGCCTTGACGAGCACCCCGAGGCCGGTCGAGTCCAGGAAGGCGACGTCGGAGAGGTCGACCACCAGCCGGGAGTTGCCGGCCGCGATCTCGGCGTCCAGCGCAGCGTCCAGCCCGGGGGCGGTGAACACGTCGACCTCACCCAGCGCGCTGACGACTGAGACGCCACCTTCGTGACGCGTGGCCAGTTGCAGCTCCATGCCGCCCCTCCTGTCGGTACCTGTTCCCACTCTGGCACACCGGCGGCGGCCGGACGCCATCCGGTCGCCCCGACGCGGCCGACGGGCCACCCGCACGTGGCCGCACCCGGCGCACGGCCGGCGCGATCGTCGTGTCGCGGCGTCCCGGCCGGCGCGATCCAGGGCGGGCCCTGCGCCCGGTGCCCGGTGCGGGCGGGGCGCTGCCCCGCGACCGTCCCGCATGGGCGGGTCGGCCGGTGGGCCGGGGTCGGGGCAGGATGGTCCGGTGGTCAGCAGCGGGGACACCGACGGTGCCGGGATCAGGGCGCTGGCTGACCGGCTGGCCCACGACCCCCGATCCGCCGGGCGGATCACGCTGCCCGCTCGGGAGGGCCGGACCGCGCAGTGGCCCGCCTGGCTGCACCCGGATGTCCGCCGGGCCTACATCGAGCGGGGCATCGAGCGTCCGTGGCGCCACCAGGTGCGCACCGCAGAACTGGCCAGATCCGGGCGGAACGTGCTGGTCGCAACCGGCACGGCGTCGGGCAAGTCGGCCGCCTTCGGTATGCCCGCCCTCACGGCAGCGCTCAGCGAGCCCGAGGGGGTGGGCCGCCGCGGACCCACCGTGCTCTACCTCAGCCCGACGAAGGCCCTTGCCCACGACCAGCTCGCGGGGCTGGCCGCCCTGGGGCTCCCCGGGCTGCGGGCGGCGGCTGTCGATGGGGACACCCCGGACGAGCAGCGGGCATGGGCCCGCACCCATGCCCGCTGGATCGTGACCAACCCGGACATGCTCCACCGCGGGATCCTGCCCCGGCACGAGTCGTGGCGGGCGTTCCTGCGCAGCCTGCAGTTCGTCATCGTCGACGAGGCGCACACCTACCGTGGTGTGTTCGGGTCGCACGTGGCCCTCGTGCTGCGCAGGTTGCGTCGAGTGGCCGAGCTGCACGGGGCGGCCCCGACGTTCATCGTCGCGTCGGCGACCGTGGCCGATCCCGGCCCCACAGCCGCCCGACTGCTCGGCGTCGAGGCCGAGGTCGTCGACACCGACGACAGCGCGCGCGGAGCCGTGGACATCGTGCTGTGGAACCCCTCCGGGCTGGCTGCGTCCCCGGAACCTTCGGGCGGGGCGGGCACGGCGGGGACCACCGGCTCGACAGTCACGGCCCGACCCTCGAGCCACGCCACCGCGGACACGGGTGCCGCTGGAACGCCCGCACCCCCGGGCCGGTCCGCGGGCACCGACCTGCCCAACGACCCCGACCAGCCGGTCCCGGGTTTCCGCGGGACCCTGGCCGAGGCCGCCGACCTGATGGCCCAGCTCGTGGACCAGGGCACCTCGACGCTGGCGTTCGCCCGGTCTCGACGCGCCGTGGAGATCCTGGCCGCGACCGTGCGGGAGCAGTGCGGTGAACGGCGACCTGGTGCGGGCCTACCGGGGTGGGTACCTCCCCGAGGAGCGCCGGGCGCTGGAGGCCGACCTGCGCGCGGGACGGCTGCTGGGCCTGGCGGCGACGAACGCCCTCGAGCTCGGGATCGACATCAGCGGCCTGGACGCAGTGCTGCTCGTGGGCTGGCCGGGGACCCGGGCGTCGTTCTGGCAGCAGGTCGGGCGGGCCGGGCGGCGGGGTGGCTCGGCCCTGGCGGTGCTGATCGCCCGCGAGGATCCCCTCGACCAGTACATCGTGGGCCACGCCGAGACGCTGACCGGCCGGCCGGTCGAGGCGACCGTGATGGACCCGGAGAACCCCTACGTCCTGGCCGGGCACCTGTGCGCGGCCGCCGCGGAGTCACCGCTGCTCGAGGCGGAGCTCGAGGCATGGTTCGGCCCCGGCGCCCCGCACCTGTGCGCGACGTTGGCCGACCGGGGGCTGCTGCGCCGGCGCCGGGACGGCTGGTACTGGACGGACTCCTCGCGCGCGGTCGACCTCGTTGACCTCCGCGGCACGCCCGGTGGTCCGGTCCGGGTCGTCGAGGAGGGCACGGGGCGCCTGCTGGGAACCGTGGATCCCGCGGCGGCGCCGGCCGCCGTCCACGAAGGGGCGCTCTACGTCCACCAGGGCGCGACGTTCGAGGTGCTGTCCCTGGACCTCGACGCACGTGTGGCCAGCGCCGCCGCCACCGTGACCGACCTGAGCACCCACGCCCGCAGCACGGCCGACGTGGCCTTCGAGTCCGTGCGCGCCGCGACCCGCTGGGGCCGGGTCGACGTGTCCTGCGGGGAGGTGCTGGTCACCCGCCAGGTGACCTCCTACCTCGTGCGCAGGTGGCCCTCGGGCCAGGTCCTGGCCGAGCACCTGCTCGACCTGCCGGCCATGACCCTGCAGACGGTCGCGATGTGGTGGTCGATCCCCGACGAGATCCTGCGGGAGGCCCAGGTCGAGGAGGCCGACGTCCCGGGGGCCGTGCACGCGCTGGAGCACGCCTCGATCGGGATCCTGCCGCTGCTGGCCACGTGCGACCGCTGGGACCTCGGCGGGGTGTCCACCGCCCGGCACCCGCAGACCGGGCAGGCGGTCATCGTCGTCCACGACGGGCACCCGGGCGGGGCGGGCTTCGCGGAGCGCGGCTACGACCGGGCCGTCGAGTGGCTGACCGCCACCAGCGAGGCGATCGGCACGTGCCCCTGTCCCTCGGGGTGCCCAGCGTGCGTGCAGTCACCCAAGTGCGGGAACGGCAACGAGCCGCTGGACAAGGCGGCGGCGTTGCGCCTGGCCCACGCCCTGCTCCGGGAGCACGCGGGCGACGGGTAGCCGCTGGCGCCCGGGCTCCGGTGACGGACGCGGGAGCCGGTCGGTCACCGCCGCGGAGCCCACGCTCAGGTGATGGAGCGGGCCGGTGGTGTGGCCGCCGCCGCGCCTGCTCGGCGGCGGGGCGCCCGGGCTCACCAGCCGCGGGCGGCCCACTGCTCCAGGTGCGGACGCTCCCGGCCCAGGGTCGTGTCGTCGCCGTGCCCGGGGTACACCCAGGCGTCGTCGTCGAACGCGTCGAACAGCTTGCGCCGCACGTTGCCGAACAACGTGTCGAAGGCCTGCCGGTCGCCCCAGGTCCCACCCACACCGCCGGGGAAGAGCGCGTCGCCGGTGAAGAGATGGGCGGATCCGGACGGGGTCGTCGTACACCAGGGCGATCGAGCCGGGGGTGTGCCCGCCGAGGTGGACCACCTGCAACGTGCTGGTCCCCACGCGCAGCACGTCCCCGTCCTCGAGCGTGGTGTCCATCGGGACTGGGAGCACCTCGGCGTCGAGGGCGTGCGCCGCGCAGCTGGCCCCCGTCCGGGCGGTGACCGCGGCCAGCGCCTGCCAGTGGTCGGCGTGCCGGTGCGTGGTGACCACCGTGTTCAGCGGCGCCGGGCCGATCAGTTCCAGCAGCCGGTCGGGCTCGGCCGCAGCGTCGATGAGCACCCGGTCGCCGGTGTGCCGGCAGGTCAGGAGGTAGGCGTTGTTGTCCATGTCGCCGACCGAGACCTTGACGATCTCGACGTCAACGAGCATCCGCCGGGACGCGGGGCCGCCGGGCTCGACATGGCCGGAGTAGGGCGAGAGCTCGGGGGCGGGCACGGGCTCTGCTTTCGGGGCGGGCACGGGCTCAGTCTTCGGGGCGGGCACGGGCTGGGGCTCGGTCATCCGCACACGATAGGCGGCAGGCTCCCAGCGCCCTGGGGGTACCGCACCGGACCCCGACCTGACGACATGCAGGCAGCGGGATCCCCACGCACCGCACTCAAGCCCGGGGGCGTGCGTCGCCGAGATCACGGCCCCGTGCCCCGGCCCAGGAGAGGGACACGCCGCTCATGGATCCTCCGCCGTGAGCTCGGCATGCGCCCGCGCCCGCAGTCGGGCGTCCCGGCCCGGCAGGAGCCAGCCCAGTGCCGCAGGAGCCTGCCCGTGTGCCACCACCCAGACCCGCACGCCCTCCACCCGGCACTCGGACAGGGTCGCGCCGTTCGCCCGCGCGACCCGTGCCGCACGGGTGCACGCGTCCCCGGGGTCGGCGAGTGTGGCCGATGCCCCGGCCAGGGCGGCCAGGTCCGCGGCTGAGGCCACCGTCTCGCGCGCCGCAAGGATGGTGCTCAGACCCACCCCGGTAGCACCCAGCATCGTCAGCACGAGGCACCACAGCGCAACGAGCACGGCGGCCGCACCTCGGTCGGCACCCGCCCAGCGGATCAGGCGCCCACCGGGCGCCCCACCGGGCCGCCACCCCAAACGGCGGGCGCGGTGGCCCGGTCGTCGCACCCCGGCAGCACCCGACGACCGGCTGGCGCGCCCCAACCCCCTCACGGGTCCTCCCGCCAACTGGTGGCCGATGCGCGCACCTCCCGCGCGAGGGGCCCCAGGAGGCGGATCGGCGGGGTCCGGCTGACTGAGGCGGTGACCCGGACCACCCGCCCCGAACGTCGGACCGACACGGCTGCCTCCGGTGCGACCTGGCGGGCAGCGTCCCTGATCTCGGCGGCGGAGTCCCCGCGAGCCGCTGCCCGAGCACCCTCCCGAGCTGCCTGGGCCACCACGCCCTGGGTGACACCCAGGGCCAGCAGCCAGGCGAGGGCGAGCACCACGGCCACCAGCGCCGGCAGGGCCAGGGCCATCTCCGCCGTGACCATCCCAGACTCGGACCGGGTGGCGGCCCGACGCCGCCACCCGACCTTCCGAGGCTGTATCACGCGAGGAAGTCGAACGCCGTCGAGATCACCCGCCACAGCAGGTCGTAGAACATCTCGCTGCTGAGCAGCTTGATCAGCAGGCCCCCAAGGCCAGCCACCGCGACCGTGCCCACGGCGTACTCCGCCGTCGACATCCCCTGGTCCTCGTCGCGCATCCGCACAACCAGATCGTTCATTGCACTACCCCCGTTCCCCCGGTCCCCCGGTGCCACCCACCCTGGGTGGCTGGCCCCACCCTGCCCCGGGACCCCCGATCCGGGAACCCCTTCCGCGCCGATCTGTGGACAACCCACCGACAGTCACAGCGAGGGGAGCAGCCCGCCGACGATCGGGGCTATCCCGAGCAGGGCGAACGCCGGCAGCAGGCACAGGCCCAGGGGCAGCACCGCCCGCACCGCGGTGGCGCGCACCTCAGCCAGCGCCGCCGCCGCGGCCTGGGAACGGAGATCCTCGGCGGCCTGGGTGAGCACGACGGCCAGCGGCGCCCCGGTCCGGCTCGACCGGGCCACGGCCCGGGCCACCGCACCCAGCCCCGGTGTCCGCGTGAGGCCCTCCCACGCCCGCGCGACCGGCTCCCCGAGCTCCGCACGGCGGTGGACGCCCACGAGCCGCTCACCGGCAGCGCCACCGACGGCACGGGCCACCACCGGGACCGCGTGGTCCAGGGGGACGCCGGCCATCAGGGCCGCCGCGAGCAGCTCGGCCACCAGCGGGGCCGCGCGGAGCAGGTCGAGGCGTTCCCGGCGCACCCGCGCCGGCTCCATGCGGGCGATCAGCGCCGGCACGAGCAGCGCGACCCCGACCCCCACGACACCCCCCGGAAGGCCGCCCACGAACAGCCAGGCAGCCAGGCCGGCCAGGGCGCCAACCGCCCGCACCGTAACCGGGGCCAGCACGGCGAGATCCGGGTCCGGCCCTGCGGAGGTCGCTTCGGCCGACCGACCGCGCCCGGACCTGCCAGAGGACGACCCCGCGCCAACCGGACGGCCGACCCCGCGGGGGGGACCGGGCAGCAGGGCGAGGCTGACGGCCAGGCCCGCCAGCAGCGCAGCGACCACGAGTGCGAGGGTCACAGCCGGTCCCGGGTCGCGGCCACCATGTGATGCAGCCATGCCATGCCCGCGATCTGCAGGGAGACTCCCACGCCGAGCACCACTCGACCGACCCAGCTGCCGGTCAGCCACGTCAGCGGGTCCGCCCCGATCCACTGGCCGATCAGCAGCCCGAGCAGGGGCAACCCGGCCAGCAGGCGCGCGGAGGTGCGCACCGCGGCGATCTCCCCGAGCAGCTGGGCGTCAGCCTCGGCCGATGCGCGCAGGCCCACGGCCAGGCGCGCGACCGCCACCGACAGGCCCGCCCCGGAGCGTTCGGACACCTCCCAGCACGCAGCCAGGCCGCGCAGGGCCCGTGCCCCGGGAGCCTGGGCATCCGCGCGCAGGGCAGCGGCCACATCCGCGCCACTGCGGCTTGCCGCCACGGCCCGTGGGCACGGGTGCGGGTCCAGCCCCGCCGCCGCCGACTCCAGGGCCGCGGCCGTCGGCTGGCCGGCGGCGAGCTCGGCCGCCAGGGCCGTGAGCAGCTCGGCCACCGGGGGGGCCGGTGGCCGACGCAGCCGGCGGGCGAGCCAGGTGAGCCACGTCGACCCGCGGGACGTCGGGAGCGGGCTGGGCGACCCGACAGGGCCCGGTCGGAGCGCACCCGACGGCCGCCGCCGGGCGGGTCGGCACGATCAGGAGCACAGCCGCCCCCGCTGCCAGCGCCGCGACAACGACCAGCGCCTCGCGGCTCACCGGTGCTCCCCCAACCGCGCGGCGAGCATCGGGAAGCCGTCAGCTGCCTGCAGGGCGCCCCCGCGCCGCACCAGCGCCGGCTGCACCACGGTGCCCCGCTCCCCGCCGGCCACGACCCCGAGTTCGGCGACCACGCGGGTCCCGTCCGCGAGGCGGGCCAGATGCACCACGACCTCAAGCCCGGCGCTGGCCTGGGCGTGCACCCCCGCCAGGGTCATCCCCGCGGCCAGGCCCAGGGCCACGAGCCGGTCGGGCACCGCGCCGGCACTGTTGGCGTGCAGGGTGCCGCACCCGCCCTCGTGCCCGGTGTTCATCGCGGCCAGGAGGTCGACCACCTCCGCGCCCCGGACCTCGCCCACCACGAGTCGGTCCGGCCGCATCCGCAGCGCCTGGCGGACCAGTGTGCGCATCGGGATCTCACCCTGGCCCTCGAGGTTGGCCGGCCGGGCCTCGAGGCTGACCAGATGCGGGTGCCCCGGGTCCAGCTCGCAGGTGTCCTCCACCACCACGATCCGCTCCCGGTGCGACACATCACTGAGCAACGCCCCGAGGACCGAGGTCTTGCCGCTGCCGGTTCCCCCACTGATCAGGAAGGCCGCACGCGAGCGGACCAGGGCGCGCAGCCACGATGCCCCCTCCTGGTCAACCGTGCCCGCTGCGACCAGGTCGGCGATCATGAAGCGGCGGCGACTCGGGATCCGCAACGAGATGGCGGTGCCCCGCACGGACAGCGGCGGGATCACCGCATGCAGGCGCTGCCCTCCGGGCAGCCGGGCGTCCACATACGGGGTGGCGTCGTCGAGTCGGCGACCCGCACGCGAGGCCAGGCGCACGGCCAGCGCGCGGACGGCCGCCTCGTCGGCGAAGCCCACAGGGGCACGCACCAGGCCGCCGCCACGGTCGATCCAGACCTCATCGGGGGCGTTGACCAGCACGTCGGTGACCTGGGGGTCGCGCAGGAGTGCCTCGAGGGCACCGAGCCCGCCGAGCTCCTCCCCGAGGGCGCGGGTGAGCTGGTCGAGCCGGGGACGGTCGAGCACCACCCCGGTGCTGCGCACCGCGGCCGAGATGGCCGTCGGGTCGGTCGGGTCGGGGTCGTGGGCCAGACGGGCGCGCACGGAGTCCACCAGGACCGGATCGAGCGGGGTCATGACAGCCGCGCCCAGACCTGCTCGCCGAGGCGGTGCAGCGATCGGCCGGTCCGGCCCGAGAGCAGGTCGCCGCAGTCGGCGAGCTCCGGCGGCCCTTCCCAGCCGTGGGACCTCCAGCGCCACAGGGACGCCCAGCTGCTCGGCCACCTCGTCCGCGGGCAGCCAGCCGGAGGGCCGCAGCAGCACCACGACCTGATGGGTGGGCAGGTCGGCCAGCACCCGACGGCCCGCGACAACTCCAGCCAACGTGGCCGGCAGGACCAGGGCCACGGCATCACCGGGGCCGAGCAGTCCGCCTGCCAGGCGTCCGCGACCGGCATCGACCACCGTGCGGGCGAAGTCCGCGCGCCCGGCACCCACGACGCCCTGCACCCGTCCCGGGACATCCCCCCACCCCGGATCGGGGCAGGGGACCGCGCCGGACAACCCCGAGCCCGTGACCACGGTCACCTGTCCCACCTGGGGCAGGGCAGCGCGCAGCGACCCCGGATCCAAGGGATCGGCGGTGTCGGGGATCTGCGGCCAGCGCGCACCGGAACCCTCGGGGATGCCCAGCGGCAGGTCCAGGCCCGGCGAGTCCGGGTCGGCATCGACCAGCAGGCACTCGCGACCTGCCCCCACGGCACAGGCGATCGCGACCGTGGTGGCCCCCGCCCCACCCACAGCCCCCACGACCCCCAGGACCCAGGAGCGGTGCTCCGGTGCCAGCTGTGCGGCCAACCACGACGCCCCGAGCGGGAGCTCGACGACGTGCGCTCCGCCGAGGGCACCCGCCGCGTCCCGCGCCGCACCCGTCTCGCCGGCGCGGCAGAGCACGACGACCGGGATCGACGGGACAACGCCGACGCCGGCCCCGAGGGGCCGCCCCTGTGCCCCCACGCCGGGGGCAGCCCCGAACCACCCACCGCCGGGTGGATCCCCTGACCTGCCCGTTCCCTCGGGAGCCGCGGGGACGACCGCTGCCGCATCCACGAGCACGAGGTCGACGGCCGGCGCCCCCGTCGCAACATCCGGCCACCCTCACGTCCCCCAGCCCGAGGGACACCACCACCGCGCCTGCCCGGGCCGCCAGTGCAGCCACCTCCACCGCGAGGTCGGCACGCTTGCCCACCAGTCCGATCCGCACCGCCATCGCGCACCCCCGGGGAACACCCTGCCGCCGGCCGGCGTATCCGCCAAGACCTCCTCGGCCGACCTGTGGACAACTCCGCTGACAGCCGGCGCCATGGGCACGAAGGGAAAAGCGACGGCCCCCGCCGGGGGGTGCGGGGGCCGTCAGAACGCCAGCTCGGGGGGGAGGAGCCGACGGTTCGGTCGATCAGGACCGGACATGAAAAGCATGGGGGCTGGCGCAGCGGAATGCAACAGCCAGAGCGCCGCAGCCCACCGGCTTCCTGCACCCGGGTGGCGCCCATGGTCACCCATTCCGCCCAGAGCGCATCATTTCGCCCGGAGCTCGAGCCGCGGGGCTCCGAGTCCCCGGCCTGCCTCAGACCTCGGCCACCCACGTGGCCGGCTGCTGCGCCCCGAACTCCACGGCCGCGGCCACCAGCCGGACCATGTCGGCCACACCCTCGGGTGAGCCCTGCGCGTAGGCCCGGACCGCGCGGACGTACGCCGGCCGCCCGGCCGCCTTGAGCCCCACCTCCGGCGCGCCGAGCATGCCCGGGTCGACGCCGCGCTGGGCCAGCAGGAGCCGGGGCAGCGCGCGCGCCACCAGCCCGGATCCCCACGCGAAGGGCCGCATGGCCGCGATCTCGGCGTGGGCCACCGCGGCCACCAGGATCCCCGGGGCGGTCGACGCGACGAGCACCTGGCTGAGGTCCGACAGCCGCTCGGCCACCTCCGCGGCGCTCGCGGGCGCACCGAGGCGCAGGGGGTCGTCGACGACGTCCCCCGACCGCGGCCGCCCCAGCTCGGACTCGTCGGCGAACCCGCTGGCGACGATGGCGTGCATCCGGGCCAGCGCCTGGGCCGGTGCCGATCCGACGATCGCCACGAGGCTGGGCAGCTCGGCGTGCATCGCCACAACACCTGAGAGCAGCCGCCCGATCGGTGAGCTGTCCAGGGCTGCCCCGCTGCGCAGCTCCGGCAGGCCCGCCTCCGCCCCGTCGAACCAGGCGTTGGCCCATGCCCCGCGCAGGGCGGACTCCGCGGTGACCTCCTGCTGGGCGCGCCCCACGGCACGGTCCCAGAGCAGGGCGTCGACCGACTGCCGGGCGGACTCCACAGCCTCGGCCACCCCGGGGAGGTCGAGCAGCCCGAGCAGCGGATCGTCCACGTCTAGTCCGACTCGGCGGCGGCCAGGCCCTGGCCGATCAGCCCCATGACGGTGGGGTCGGCCAGGGTGGTGACATCGCCCAGGGTCCGGTGCTCGGCCACGTCCCGCAGAAGGCGGCGCATGATCTTGCCCGACCGGGTCTTCGGCAGCTCGGCGACGATCAGGACCTGGCGCGGCTTGGCGATCGGGCCGATCTCATGGGCGACATGCGCCCGCAGGTCGGCGACCACATCGTCGCCCCCCTCGACCCCGGCGCGCAGGATGACGAACGCCACGATGCCCTGGCCCGTGGTCTCATCGGTGGCACCCACCACTGCCGCCTCGGCGACCTTGGGGTGGGACACCAGCGCGGACTCGACCTCCGTCGTGGAGATCCGGTGCCCGGAGACGTTCATCACGTCGTCGACCCGGCCCAGCAGCCAGACGGCACCGTCCTCGTCGAGCTTGGCCCCGTCCCCGGCGAAGTAGAACTGGGGCCAGCGCGACCAGTACGTGTCGACATAGCGCTGGTTGTCACCCCAGATCCCGCGCAGCATCGCCGGCCAGGGCTCGGTCAGCACCAGGTACCCCCCACCGCCGGGGCCGACCGGGTGCCCCTCGTCGTCGACGACCTGCGCACCGACGCCGGGCAGCGGACCCATCGCCGATCCGGGCTTGCACGTGGTCACCCCGGGCAGGGGGCTGATCATGATCCCCCCGGTCTCGGTCTGCCACCACGTGTCCACGATCGGGCAGCTGTCCGAACCGATGACCCGGCGGTACCACATCCACGCCTCCGGGTTGATCGGCTCGCCCACCGAGCCCAGCAGGCGCAGGCTGGACAGGTCGTGGCCCGCGGGGAACTCCTCGCCCCACTTCATGAACGTGCGGATCGCCGTGGGGGCGGTGTAGAGGATGGTGACGCCGTACTTGGCCACGATCTCCCACCAGCGGCCCCGGTGCGGGGTGTCCGGGGTGCCCTCGTAGATGACCTGGGTCGCCCCGTTGGCCAGGGGCCCGTAGACGATGTAGGAGTGGCCGGTGACCCACCCCACGTCCGCGGTGCACCAGTACACGTCGGTGTCGGCCTTGAGGTCGAAGACGTTGTGGTGCGTGTACGCGGCCTGGGTCAGGTAACCACCGGTCGTGTGCAGGATCCCCTTGGGCTTCCCGGTCGTGCCCGACGTGTAGAGGATGAACAGCGGGTGCTCGGCGTCGAACGCCTGCGCCTCGTGGATGGCGGGCTGGCGCTCCACGATGTCGTGCCACCAGTGGTCCCGACCCTCGACCCACTGCCACCTCGCCGCCGGTGCGCCGGACGACCAGCACGTTGCGGATGCTCGGGGTCTGCTCGACGGCCTCATCCACGGCCGGCTTGAGCGGGGAGGCCGCACCCCGGCGGTAGCCCCCGTCGGAGGTGATGACCAGGACGGCCTGGGCGTCGTCGATGCGCGAGCGCAGCGCCTCGGCGGAGAACCCGCCGAACACCACCGAGTGCACGGCCCCGATGCGGGCACAGGCCAGCATCGAGATCACGGCCTCGGGGATCATCGGCAGGTAGATCGCCACGCGGTCACCGGCCGACACCCCGAGCTCGGTCAGCGCGTGGGCCGCGCGGGCCACCTCCGCGGCGAGTTCGGCATAGGTCAGCGTGCGGGTGTCCCCGGGCTCACCCTCGAAGTGGATCGCGACCCGCTGCCCGAGACCGGCGGCCACATGACGGTCCACGCAGTTCTCCGCGACGTTCAGCCGCCCGCCGACGAACCACTTCGCGAACGGCGCATCCGACCAGTCCAGGGCGACGTCCCAGGGCTGCGCCCAGTCCAACCGCCGCGCCTGCTGCTCCCAGAACGCGATCCGGTCGGCGCCGGCCTGCTCGGCCAGGGCCGGGGTCGCGTTGGCCGCGGCGGCGAAGTCCGGGTCCGGCGGGAAGGTGCGATCCTCGTGCAGCAGGTTCTCCAGCGCCTCGTTGCTCACGCTCGGCCTCCTCGGGCGGTCGGGAGCGCAAGGCTATCGGGCGGTGCACACCCGGCGCAGCAGACGATGCCCCGGCCGCATGGCCGCCCGTCGGACGGACCGCGGTGTCCCTCGTCCCTGGGGACAGACCCGCGTGCGGTGCTCGAACATCTGGCAGAGTGGGCGCACCATGGGTGAGCAGCTGTTCGACCGTCCTGCGCTGAGCGAGCGCGTCTGGCTGCTGCGGGTCCTGCGCCTGGAGACGGTCGGCGGCATCCTCATGCTGGTCGCCGCGGCCGTCGCGCTGGTCTGGGCCAACTCGCAGTGGGTCGAGGGCTACCAGGCCCTGATCAGCACCGAGATCGGTCCCGAGGCCCTGCACCTGCACCTTCCGCTGAGTGTGTGGGCGGCGGACTTCCTGCTCGCGTTCTTCTTCTTCCTCGCCGGCCTCGAGCTCAAGCACGAGGTGCAGGTGGGGACGTTGAGCAAGCCGTCGCAGGCAGCCGTCCCGGTGGTCGCCGCGATCGGCGGCATGGTCGTGCCAGCCCTGATCTACGTGGCCTTCACCTGGCAGTTGCCGGTGGAGCGCACCGGGTGGGGCATCCCCATGGCCACCGACATCGCCTTCGCCCTGGCGGTCCTGGCGATCCTGGGCCGCGGCCTGCCCCTGGCGCTGCGGGCGTTCCTGCTGACCCTGGCCGTCGTCGACGACCTCGGGGCGATCACCGTGATCGCGATCTTCTACTCCGACAAGTTCGCGCTCGGCTACTTCCTGGCCTCCGTGGCGCTGGTCGGCCTCTGGTGGGTCCTGCAGCACCGCCGGTTCGGCGGCAGGCGAGCCGCGCTGGCGGTCTACGTGCCCCTGGCGATGCTGATCTGGTACACCACCCACGAGTCCGGGATCCATGCCACCGTCGCCGGCGTGGCCATGGGCCTGGCGACCCGGGTGTCCCATGACCCGGGGGAGGACAAGTCCCCCGGTGACCGGGCCGAGCACGCGCTGCGCCCCTTCGTCGCGGGGTTCGCGGTGCCCGTCTTCGCGTTCACGAGCGCCGGGGTGACCGTGCGCGACGTCGGGGACTCCACAGCCCCAGTGGAGTCGTTCGGCCAGACCCTGACCTCCCCGGTGGCCCTCGGGGTCCTGGTGGGGCTCCTGATCGGCAAGCCGATCGGCGTGATCGGCGGCGCGTGGCTGATGGCCCGGTTCACCCGCGCCTCCCTGAACCCGGCCCTGCGGTGGTCGGACGTGGCCGCCGTCGGCGTCCTGGCCGGGATCGGGTTCACGGTCAGCCTGCTGATCGCCGAGCTGGCCTTCGAGGAGGACGCCCAGCTGCTCACCGACGCCAAGGTCGGCATCCTCAGCGCCAGCTTCGGGGCGGCCCTGCTCTCGGCGCTGGTGCTCGCCCGGCGCAAGCGCGCGCTGGAACGGCTCGTGGCCGACGAGGATGCGGACGCCGATGCTGACGGGATCCCCGACGTCTACCAGCGCGAGGCGTAGGTCCCCGGCCGAGCGGATGACTGCCGCCACGCCGAGGTGCGGCTCCGCGCGATAGCCTTGCGCCGACTTCCGGCGAAAGGACCCGCGGATGGACAGCAACTCCGACACCAGCGTCAGCACCCTGGTGAACTCGGCCATCACTGACGCACAGAACCTGGTGCGCCAGCAGATCGAGCTGGCCAAGGCGGAGGTCGCGCAGAGCGCCAAGCAGGCCGCAGGCGTCTCAGGGCTGCTCATCGGGGCCGGCGTCCTGGCGTTCCTGGCGTTCGTCTTCGCCCTTGTCGCCGGCGCCTACGGGCTCGTGGCCGCCGGGATGCCGGTGTGGGCCGGGTTCCTCACCGTCGCCGGGATCCTGCTGGTCGTCGGGATCATCCTCGGGCTGGTGGGCAAGTCGCGGGTGAAGTACGTGACCCCGCCGCAGCGGGCGATCCAGGGGGCCGAGCGGACCAAGACCCAGCTCTCGGGAATCACCGCCGGACTGCCCGTGCCCGGCGTGGACCTGGCACCCCTTGAGGAGAAGGCAGTCAGCACCGTCCCGGCACCGTGACGCTGCTGGACCCGGAGGAGGTCGTCCGGGTCGAGGGACCCTGGACGCACCGGGATGTGCCCGCGAACGGCTCGCGGTTCCATGTCGCCGAGATGGGCGAGGGGCCACTGGTGCTGCTGCTGCACGGCTTCCCCACCTTCTGGTGGACGTGGCGGCATGCCCTGCCGGTCCTGGCCGCGGCCGGCTACCGCGCGGCGGCGATGGACCTGCGTGGGTACGCCGGGTCCGACCACCCCCCGCGCGGCTACGACCCGACCACGCTCTCGGCGGACGTCAGCGGGGTGATCCGCTCGCTGGGCTCCCGCGATGCCGTCGTCGTCGGGCACGGGTGGGGCGGCTTCCTGGCGTGGACGACGGCTGTCACCCATCCCGAGGCGGTCCGCGCGATCGCCCCGGTGTCGATGCCGCACCCACGCCGGTTGCGCGCCGCGCTGCTCGGCGACGCTGCCCAGCGCCGGGCGTCGGCCTACGCGTTCGGCTACCAGGTGCCGGCGTCCCCGGAGCGAGACCTGCTGGAGGACGGGGCCGCCGAGGTGGGCGACTCTGCTGCGCGCATGGTCGGCCACACCGGACTGGCCCGATGATCACACCGCGGCCACGTACCGAGCGGCGATGCTGCTGCTCAACACGGCCCACTGCGCGCTGGAGTACCACCGGTGGGCGCTGCGCTCGGTCCCCCGGCCCGACGGCATCCGGTACGCCAGGCGGATGCGGACCCCCATCACGGCTCCGGTCCTGCACGTGCAGGGGCAGGCCGACCCGACGGTGCTGCCGAGCAGCGCCCGCGGATCCGGGGCGTTCGTGACCGGGCGCTACGAGTACACCGAGATCCCCGCCGCAGGGCACTTCCCCCACGAGGAGCGTCCCGACGAGTTCCACAACACGCTTCTGGCCTGGCTGGCAACCCTCTGACCCGCCCCCCCGCCGCCCCGCCGCCCCCGCCGCCCCGCCCCCGCCGCCCCCGCCGCCCCGCCGCCCCCGCTGCCCCAGCCCCCGCCGCCGCAAGATCGCGATCCGATCCAAGAACGGGGCCGTCGGGCGGCCCGAGAGTTGGATGAAACCGCTCCCAGCGCTCGAGAGTTGGACGAAACCGCCACCGGGCGCCGGGGCCGGCGGGCGCCGGCGCCGGGGCTCGGGGGGCTAGAGGGACCGGCAGGGGCCGGCGGGGACCTCGGCGGTCGCCCTGCGGGTCTCCGCGATGGCGCCGGCCACCTCGGCCCGGGTCAGGGCGAACCCGGTCTCGTCGTCGTCCTGGGCGTTGGCGAACACGAGGCCGATGACGTCCCCGTCGAGGTCCAGAAGGGCGCCGCCGGAGTTCCCCGGGCGGACCAGCCCACGGAACACGTGCACCTCTCGACTGCCCGAGCCCTGGTCGTCAGCGACCAGGATCTGGCCCCGGACCCGCGCCTCACCCAGGGTGAGCGACCCACCTCCCGGGTACCCGGCAACCACGGCATCGGTGCCCCGGGGCGCATCGTCGACCCAGTCGGGGACCGGCGCCTCCAGGCCGGGGACGTGCAGGATGGCCACATCGGTCGCCGGATCGAGGTACACCAGGCGGGCGCCGCGGGTGGCCCGGTCGGCGGCGGAGCTGATCGTGATCCGACCGGCGCCGGCCACGACGTGGGCGTTGGTGGCCACCCGACCCGGGCTGACCACGACCCCGGAGCCCAGCGACGAGGACCCGCAGCGCGTCGAGGTCGCCGACACCTGGACCACCGAGTCGCGCGCGACCAGCGCGGCCGCCTCGGACACGTCGACGTTCGCCGGATCCTCGACCGGGGGCAGGGTGGCGGGGTTGAACGGCAGGCTGGGGACGTCGATCGTGGCCAGGAGCTCGCGGGCGTCATCCAGCAGCGCCCCGCCGGGCCCGGCCAGGACCTGGTCCAGGAGGGGATAGCCGCGGGAGGCACGCACCTGCTCTGACGTGGGCCCCAGGGAGCTGGTCGCCACCACCGAGAGGACCATCCACGCACACAGCAGGAAGGCCAGGATGCTCACGACCATGCCCGAGGCGCTGTCCAGCACACGGATCGGGCGGAAGTCCACGGCATCGCGGATGGTCCGGCCCGCGAACCCGAGGATGGCCTGGCCGATCACCCCGAGGACGAACATGCCGGCCAGGGTCGCCATCGCCTGCACGAACGTGGGCCATTCCCGGTCGGCGATCAGGTTCGGCACCAGCCACGCCCCGCACAGCGCGCCGCCGATGAAGCCGGCGAAGGACGCAGCCGTGGTGATGACCCCGGAGCGCCACCCGGCGATCGCGACCACCAGCAGGCCCACGAGCAGCGCGATGTCGATCCAGTTCCCGCTCACCAGGAGATCCCCACCTCACGCTCGCGCGGCCACGGCTGGGACCAGCCCGCGAGGTCGAGCAGGCGGTCGAGCAGCCCGGCGGTGAACCCCCACACGAGCATGTCGGCGACCTGGAAGCCCGGCCCCCGGTAGCCCGACGGGTGGACCACCGTCACCCGGTTGGCCGGGTCGACCAGGTGGGCCAGCGGGATCCGCTCGGCGCGAGCGACCTCACGCGGATCGGCGGCCCAGACCGGGGCCGGGACGCTCCAGTAGCCGATCACGGGAGTCACGGTGTAGCCGCTGGGTGGCAGCCACAGGTCCGGCAGCACGCGCGCCACGGTCACCCCTGCCGGCTCGAGGCCGGTCTCCTCCTGCGCCTCGCGCAGGGCGGCGGCGACCGGACCGTCGTCCTCGGGATCGACCCCCCCTCCGGGGAAGGCCGGCTGACCCGCATGCGAGCGCATGTCAGCCGCCCGCTCGATGAGCAGGACGTCGGGGCCGTGCGGGCCGTCCCCGAACAGGATGAGCACCGCCGAGTACCGCGACTCGGTGTCCGGCGGCGGTGTGAAGCGCGACAGCTCGTTGCCGGCCACCCCGTCGATGGCGCCCAGGAACGCGGCGAACCACTCGGGCAGGGGCACGCCGGCAGGGTCGGCTGCGCCGTCCCGGGGCAGGTCGGCCCCGTCCGGGCCGCTCACGGTCCCACCTTGACCAGTCGGGCTGCCTTGACCGGATCGGTCTGGCCCTCCCCGAAGCTCGGGCAGAGCTGCGCCAACGGGCAGGCACCACAGGCCGGTGTCCGGGCGAAGCACACCCGCCGGCCATGCCAGATCAGGCGGTGCGAGAGCACAGTCCACTGCGAGCGGGGGAACAACGACCCGACCTCGGCCTCCACCTTCTCGGGGTCGTCCTGCGTGGTCCACCCGAAGCGCCGGGAGAGCCGACCGAAGTGCGTGTCGACAGTGATCCCCGGCACGTCGAACGCGTTGCCGAGCACGACATTGGCCGTCTTGCGTCCCACGCCGGGCAGGGTGACCAGGTCCTTCAGCCGGCCGGGCACCTGGCCGTCGTAGGCCTCGACCAGCCGGGCGGCCATGCCCTGCAGCGAGGCGGACTTGGACCGGAAGAACCCGGTGGACTCGATCATGGACTCCAGCTCGGCCCGATCGGCGGCGGCCAGGTCGGCAGCCGTCGGGTAGGCGGCGAACACCTGCGGGGTCACCATGTTGACCCGGACGTCGGTGCACTGCGCGGACAGGATGGTGGCCACCAGCAGCTGGTAGGGGGTCTCGAAGTCGAGCTCGCAGTGCGCATCCGGGTAGGTCTCACCCAGGATCCGGCCCATCCGCCGGGCACGGCGAACCAGCGCCGTGCGCGTCGCCGGGGGCGCCAGGGTGGACATGGGAATAGCCTAGGGCCGATCCGCGCCACCCGAGCCCGCTCAGGAGTGCCATGGCCACCAAGCCCCCGCCGACCCCACCCGAGGTGGATCCGGCCTACTCCGGGCTGACCCTCGACGACCTGCGCGACCTGCGCCGCGAGCTCGGCGACGAGGAGTCGCGGGTGTCCTACTGGCGCCGGATCATCCAGGCGCGGATCGACCTGTTGACCCGGGGGAGCTCGGACGGGGACATCGTCGAGCGGCTGACCTCCGTGCTGGCCGAGAGTGGCGCCGTGCACCGGCGGCTGGCCAACCTGTCGGTGAAGCCCGCCGGCGACATCGAGGCCCTGCCGGACCTGCACGCCCTGTGGACCCGGGTCGTGGACTCCCGGGACGAGGCGGCTGTTGCTCAGTTCGTCGCGGAGCTGCGCGTCGTCGAGACCGACATCTCCGCGCTGCGCCGCGAGATCCACCAGCGCCTGGACGAGGCCACGGGCCAGCTGATCGCCCGCTACCGGCAGGATCCGACCCTCGCGCTCACCGCGCTGCCCGACATCGGGCTGCGCTAGACCACTACTGTGGGTGGCCTGCGGGGGCCAGTACCGCACGCCCATGGGAGGAGTCACCGTGCAGGATCGGCTGCGCTCCGCGCCGTTGTTCACCGCCCTGGACGACGATGCTGCGATCGCCATGCGGGCGTCGATGAACGAGGTCCGCCTGAGCAAGGGCGACATCCTGTTCACCGAGGGTGAGGTCGGGGACAAGCTGTTCCTGATCGAGTCCGGCAAGATCAAGCTGGGACACACCTCGACCGACGGCCGCGAGTCGCTGATCGCCGTGCTCGGGGCCGGGGAGATGCTCGGCGAGCTGTCCCTGTTCGATCCCGGACCGCGCACCGCGACGGCCGTGGCCGTCACCAAGTCCAAGGTCCTGTCCATGGGGCATGAGGCGCTGCTGCCCTGGCTGGTGGGGCGCCCCGACATGGCGGTGGCGCTCCTGGCCTCACTGGCGCGCCGACTGCGCCGCACCAACGAGGCCATGGCCGACCTGGTGTTCTCCGACGTCCCTGGCCGCGTGGCCAAGGCCCTGCTCGAGCTGGGCTCCAAGTTCGGTGACGAGACCCCCGAGGGCCTGCTCGTGAGCCACGACCTGACCCAGGAGGAGCTCGCCCAGCTCGTCGGGGCCTCCCGCGAGACGGTGAACAAGGCCCTGGCCGACTTCTCCCAGCGTGGCTGGATCCACATCGAGCAGCGCCAGGTCACCCTGCTGGACATCCCCCGGCTGGAGCAGCGAGCCCGCTGAGGAACGCGGGCTGACGATGCCGGCCGGGGCCGCTACATTGACCCCATGGCCGAACGCACCCGGTGGGAGTACGCCACCGCACCCCTGCTCATCCACGCGACCCAGCAGATCCTGAACAACTGGGGGACCGACGGCTGGGAGCTCGTCCAGGTCGTGCCGGGGCCCAACCCCGAGCAGCTCGTCGCCTACTTCAAGCGACCGTTGGCCTGAGATGGGCGCCGTCGAGGATCGTCTCGCCGCACTCGGCCACACCGTGCCCGAGGTGGCGCCCCCGGTCGCCGTCTACGTCCCGGCCGTCCAGACGGGCACCCTCGTCTACACCTCGGGGCAGCTGCCCCTGGCCTCCGGTGCCCTGATGGGCACGGGCAAGGTCGGGGCCCAGGTGACGCCCGAGCAGGCCACGGCCATGGCCGCCCAGTGCGCCCTGAACGCCATCGCCGCCATCCGGGCCCTCATCGGCGACCTCGACCGCGTCGTGCGCGTGGTCAAGGTGGTCGGCTTCGTCGCCAGCGACCCCGGCTTCAGCGGGCAGCCCGGCGTGGTCAACGGGGCCAGCGAGCTCCTCGGGGCCGCGTTCGGTGAGGCCGGGGTGCACGCGCGGTCGGCCGTGGGGGTCGCGGTCCTGCCACTGGATGCCCCCGTCGAGGTCGAGGTCATCGTGGAGATCAGCTGAATGGTCCTCGAGATGCCGGCCGAGCTGGTGGCCCGGGCCCGGATGCTGGCCTCGGGCGGCCCCTGGGACCCTCCCGAGGCTGTGGACGCCGCCACGATCGTGCTGCTGCGCGATGGGGCAGCCGGGCTCGAAGCCCTGCTCATGCGCCGGCCGGACTCGATGGCCTTCGCTCCCGGAATGCACGTGTTCCCCGGGGGTCGGGTCGACCTGGCCCAGGACTCACAGGTCGCCGTCCAGGGAACGGTGCGTGTCGGGGCGTGGACGGATCCGGACGCCGCCCGCGCACTGGTCGTGGCCGGGGTCCGCGAGACGTTCGAGGAGGCCGGCGTCCTGCTCGCGGTCGACCGGTCGGGACGCCCAGCTGCCCCCGACGGGAGTTGGGCGGCGGACCGAGCGACCAGTGAGTCGGCCGCCGGGTTCCCCGGCGTGCTGCGCCGGCGCAGGGTGCACATCCAGGCCGACCTGTTGGTCCCGATCGCGCACTGGATCACCCCCGAGGTCGAGACCCGCCGGTTCGACACCCGGTTCCTGGCTGCTGCGCTCCCCGCCGGGCAGGACGTCGACGCGCACATCACCGAGACCGACTCGGCCCACTGGATCGCCCCCGCCGACGCCCTCACGGCGTACCGCGGCGGCACCCTGGCCATGCTGCCGCCGACCGTGGCCGTCCTGGCCGACCTCGCCGGCCAGCGCTCGGTGGGCGATGCCCTGAACTGGGCGCGCACCCGGGAGGTCGTGCCGCTGCTGCCACGTGCACAGCTCGACGGGGACCACCTCTCGTGGGTGCTGGTCCATGCCTACACCGGCGAGGTGCTCTCCGCTGCCGACCAGCCGTCCGGATCCGAGGAGCGAGGGACCCGCTGATGCGCCCCCTGGGGTCCTCGGGACCGTGGGAGGCTGGGCGGATCACTCCCCGGGCGAGCGCACTCCTGGCGCCCAACGCCAGCTGGATGACCCTGGACGGGACCAACTCCTGGCTGCTGGCCGAGCCGGGCGCGGACGTCTGCGTGGTCATCGACCCCGGCCCTGATGATCCTGGTCACCTCGACGCCCTGGTCGCGGCGGCCGGCGAGCTCGACACCCACATCGCGCTCATCCTGCTGACCCATGGACACGCCGACCACAGCGCCGGGGCCCGCGACCTCCACGAGCGCACCGGAGCGCCCGTGCGCGCCCTGGACCGCGCCCATCGCCTGGGCGCCGAGGGGCTGGATGACGGCGACGTGGTGTCCGTCGGGGGGCTCGAGGTGCGCGTGGTCGCGACCCCGGGGCACACGACAGACAGCCTCACGTTCCACCTGACTGCCGACGGGGCCCTGCTCACCGGGGACACCGTCCTGGGACGGGGCAGCGCTGTCATAGCCCACCCCGATGGACATCTGGGCGCCTACCTGGCGTCGCTGGACCGGCTGGCCGCCATCGCCGGGAGCACGGGCGCCCAGTGGGTGCTTCCCGGGCACGGGCCGGCCTGCCCGGACCCGGCCGGGCTGCTCGCCGACTACCTCGAGCACCGCCGGGAGCGCCTGGACCTGGTCTCCGCAGCCATGGCCACCGGCACCACCGAGCCCGACGACCTGCTGGCCGTGGTGTACCCGGAGGTCCCCGAGGCACTCCTCTGGGCCGCTCGGCTGTCCCTGGCCGCACAGGTGGAGTACCTCACCGACCGGGCGCCGGGGCTCACCGCGCAATAGTGTTGCGCGGGTGAGTGCGTCCCCGTTGTTCCCCGACGTGCGGCTGCACATCGTCTCGGGCAAGGGCGGGGCGGGCAAGACCACAGTCGCCGCCGCGCTGGCCATGGCCCTGGCCGCGGAGGGCCGCAGGACCCTGCTCATGGAGGTGGAGGGCCGGCAGGGGATCGCCCAGCTGTTCGACTCCGCTCCGCTGCCCTACGAGGAGCGCAGGGTCGCCCGGGCGCCGGGGGGCGGCGAGGTGCGGGCCCTGGCCGTGGACCCCGAGGCCGCCCTGCTGGAGTACCTGGAGATGTTCTACAACCTGCGCCGGGCCGGCTCGGCGCTCGCGCGCATCGGAGCCATCGACTTCGCCACCACCATCGCCCCCGGTGTGCGCGACGTGCTGCTCACCGGAAAGGCCGTCGAGGCGGTCAAGCGGACCAAGGACGGCACGCCGGTGTTCGATGCGGTCGTGATGGACGCCCCCCCGACCGGACGGATCACCCGGTTCCTCAACGTCAACTCGGAGGTCGCCGGCATCGCCCGGATGGGTCCGATCCACAGCCAGGCGAAGTCGGTCATGGCCGTCATGTCCTCGCCACGGACCGCCGTGCACCTGGTCACCCTGCTCGAGGAGATGCCGGTGCAGGAGACGATCGACGGGGTGGGGCACCTGCACGAGGACGGCCTGCCGGTCGGCGCCGTCATCGTGAACGCGGACCGACCACCTCTGCTGACGGCCCTGCAGCGCGATTCCGCCCTCACCGGCGCGCTGGACCGCGCCGCCATCGCCGCTGCCGTCCAGACAGCCGATGTGATCACCTCCCGGGATCCGCACTCGGCCACCGACGTCGCCGACGGCCTGCTCGAGGAGGCCCGCGACCACGCCGAGCGGGTGGCCGTGGCCGAGCAGGAGCGGGCGACCCTGACCCAGCTGGACCTGCCCCAGGTGTCCCTGCCGCACATCCCGACCGGGATCGACCTCGGGGCCCTCTACGAGCTGGCCGAGCACCTGCGTGCAGCGGGCCTGGGAGCTCCGGTGCGCCCATGAACCAGGCCCTGTGGGAGTCGGCGGAGACCCTGGACATCGACGCGCTGCTGGCCGACCCCGGGACGCACATCATCGTCTGCTGCGGCTCCGGCGGGGTGGGCAAGACCACCACCGCGGCAGCACTGGGCGTCCGCGCGGCCGAGGCCGGCCGACGGACCGTGGTGCTCACGATCGACCCTGCCCGGCGCCTGGCCCAGTCCCTGGGACTCTCGGAGCTGGACAACAGCCCCGCCCCGATCCCGGGGATCGACCTGTCGGCGGGTGGGTCCCTCGACGCGATGATGCTGGACATGAAGCGGACCTTCGACGAGGTCGTCGTCGCCCACAGCGACCCTGATCGCGCCCAGGCGATCCTGGAGAACCCCTTCTACCAGGCCCTGTCGAGCTCGTTCGCCGGCACGCAGGAGTACATGGCCATGGAGAAGCTCGGTCAGCTGCACCGGGAGTCCCAGGCCGAGGGTCGCTGGAACCTGATCATCGTCGACACACCGCCGTCGCGCTCCGCCCTGGACTTCCTGGATGCGCCCATGCGCCTCGGGGCGTTCCTCGACGGCCGCCTGATGCGGATCCTGGTCGCCCCCGCACGCGTGGGCGGACGGGCGTACATGCGGCTGGTGTCGGCCAGCCTCGGGGTCTTCAGCAACGTGCTCAACAAGATCATCGGGGCCCAGGTCCTGGCCGACCTGCAGACCTTCGTGGCCTCCTTCGAGGCCCTGTTCGGCGGGTTCCGGGAGCGTGCCGAGCAGACCTACGCCCTCCTGGCCGCCCGCGGCACCGCCTTCCTGGTGATCGCCGCACCGGAGCCCGATGCCCTGCGCGAGGCCTCCTACTTCGTCGAGCGGCTGGAGTCCGAGTCGATGCCGCTGGCCGGGCTCGTGCTCAACCGGGTCGCACCGGTCCGGCTTCCCGAGCTCAGCCCCGACCAGGCCGCCGCCGGTGCCGAGCGCCTGCGCGCGCAGGACCCGGCTGCGGAGTCCACGGCCGCCCTCACCGCGTCCCTGCTCGAGCTGCACGCCGACCGTATGCGCCAGTCCGAGCGGCAGCACCGCCTGGCCGACCGGTTCGTCGCGGCCAACCCCCGCGTACCCGTGACCGCGGTCACAGCCCTGGCCCAGGACGTCCACGACCTCGAGGGGCTGCGCCAGGTGGGCGACCTGATGGCGCAGCGACGCGCGCACACGTGAGGTGGGGGCACTGCTCGAGTTGACGTAAAATTGGCCGCATGCCCTCATCCCGTCGTCCCCGTCGCCGTCGCCGCACCGGCGCCTGGTCGGTGACCCGGCTGGTGGCCCTGGTGGCCGTCGCCGCGCTCGCCGGGATCGTGGTCGCCGGGATGGCGCTGCCGGTGCTGGGCCCGGTGGGTGTCCTGGCCCGCGACTCCATCTCCTCCTTCGAGGACCTGCCCCGCGACTTCCGCGAGCCGGCCCTGCCGGTGCGCACCCGGGTGTACGCCGCCGATGGGACGAAGATCGCCACGGTCTTCGAGGAGAACCGCAAGGAGATCGCCCTCGAGAAGGTTGCCCCGGTCATGCAGCAGGCCGTCGTGGCGATCGAGGACTCCCGCTTCTACGAGCACAACGGCTTCGACCCCCGTGGGTTCCTGCGCGCGGCGGTCACGAACGTGACGACCGGCGAGGTCGCCCAGGGTGGGTCCACGCTGACGATGCAGTACGTCAAGAACGTGCTGCTCACCGCCGCCGAGGACGAGGAGGAGCAGGCGGCCGCGAAGGAGGACACGATCTCGCGGAAGCTGCGCGAGATCCGCTACGCGATGTCGCTGGAGAAGCGCCTGACCAAGGAGGAGATCCTCGAGCGCTACCTCAACATCAGCTACTACGGCGCCCGCGCCTACGGCGTCGAGGCCGCCTCCCAGCGCTACTTCTCCAAGAGCGCCAAGGACCTCGAGCTGGTCGAGGCGGCCACCCTGGCCGGCATCGTGCAGCAGCCCTCACGCTTCGACCCCACCCGCAACCCCCGCCAGGCACAGAAGCGCCGCGACGTGGTGCTCAACCGGATGGCCGAGCTGGGCTACGTCACCGTGGACGAGGCCCGGGCAGCCAAGTCCGCGGACGTCGAGGACTACCTGAACCCGAAGGTCCTGTACAACGGCTGCACGACGTCCTATGCGCCCTACTTCTGCGACTACGCCGTTCGCCAGGTCCAGGAGATGAAGGCCCTGGGGGCAACGCCGGAGGAGCGCCAGGCGGCGTGGAACTCCGGGGGCTACAAGATCTACACGACCCTGGACATGAAGGCGCAGAAGGCTGCGACGAAGGCGGTCATGGAGGCGATCCCGCCCAAGGACGAGAGCCGCAAGGCCACCGCGATCGCGATGATCACCCCCGGTACCGGCGACATCCGCGCCATGGCCCAGAACCGGGAGTGGGGCGCGAGCAAGTCGGACAAGAAGTGGTGGGAGACCACCTACAACTACGCCGTCGACCTCGCCGACGGCGGAACGCAGGGCATGCAGGCCGGATCGACGTTCAAGCTGTTCACGATCGTCGCGGCGCTGGAGCAGGGGATCAGCCCGTACACGGTGATCAACTCGCCTCCGAAGAAGGAGTTCCTCGGGTTCGTCGGCTGCAATGGAGCACCCCTGTCCGGTGAGTCGAGTGGCGGGACCGAGCCGTGGCCGGTCTCCAACTCCACCTCGTCGGGCAACTTCGACATGTTCCGGGGGGCGGCCTACTCGGTCAACACGTACTTCGCCGAGCTGGAGCTGCGCGCCGGGGTCTGCGAGACCGTCGAGGCGGCCCGGAAGCTGGGGGTCAGGTACGCCGACGGATACGACTTGAGCGAGGTGAAGCCCAACGGGAAGACCGCCGAGGTCGCCTCCTTCACCCTCGGGTCCACCGAGATCTCCCCACTGACCCTGGCCAATGCCTACGCAACCGTGGCCGCGCACGGCGTGTACTGCAAGCCCCGGGTCATCACCAAGATCGTCGACCGGGACGGCAAGGAGCTGTCCGTGCCGGCACCCAAGTGCGACCAGGCCATCAGCCGCAACGTCGCCGACGGCGCCGCCGCGGTGCTCAGCGCCGTCGTGGACGGCACCATCTCCGGGCGCACCGGTGCACCCATGGCCCTCGGGCGCGACGCCATCGGGAAGACCGGAACCATCAACAGCAACGCCGCGGTGTGGTTCGCCGGTGCCACCCCGGACCTCGCGGCCGCCGTGTGGGTCGGGGATCCCCGTGGTGGATACCGGTATCCGTTGCAGAACCTGACCATCAACGGCCGCTACTACCCCAAGGTGTTCGGCTCGTCACTGCCCGGTCCCACGTGGAAGACCGCCATGGAGGGCGCACTGGCCGACAGCCCGCCGGTCGCGATGGAGCTGAGGAACGAATGGGGCCTCCGGCCGGCCCGGCAGGGCGGCGCACCCTCCCAGCGCAGCCAGTATGCGGCGCCGGACGTTCCCTGGTGGCAGCGCACCTTCCCGGGATTCGGCGACCCGAGCCGGGGTGGGGGTCAGGGCCAGGGGCAGGGCCAGGAGCAGGCAACCAGGAGCCAGGACCCAGTCAGCCAGGAGTTCGCGGGTCAGGCCAGCGCGGCCCGGACCATGGCCGCCAGTTGGCCGCCGTCGAAGCGACCTGCGGTCTGCGGGGTCAGCTCCTTCATGGCTCGGCCCATCGCCGACATGCCCGACACGCCCTGCTCGGCAAGCCGAGCCACGACGTCGTCCACCATCGCCGTGACCTCCTGCTCGGTGAGCGGCTCGGGCAGGTAGCGGGCCAGCACGCCGAGCTCGGCCTCCTCACGCGCGGCGAGCTCGGGCCGGCCGGCGTCCGTGAAGGCGGCGGCCGCCTCCCGGCGCTTCTTGGCCTCCCTGGTGAGCACCGCCATGACCTCAGCATCGGTCAAGGTCCGTGCGGTCGTGCCGGAGACCTCCTCGGTGGTCACCGCCGTCAGGGCCATCCGAAGCGTCGCTGACGTGAGCTCGTCCCGGCTGCGGATCGCGGTGGTCAAGTCGGACTGCAGGGTCTGCTTCAGGGTGCTCATGGGCCCATTGTGGTGGGTGGTGACCTCACACACCCTGCCTCCGGCTCGCGGATGAGGGATCCTGGAGCTGCCCCTGCCAGACTTGGCGCATGCCGTCCGCCTCGCGAGCCTCACTGGGTGCCGCGGCGTCCCTGCTGGCCCTGGGTGCGGCGACCACCGCCTACAGCCTGTGGGAGGCGCGCCAGTACACCCTGCGTCGTGCCGAGGTGCGGGTGCGCCGGTCCCCCGACGTCACCGGGAGGGGGCCCCAACCGCTGCGGATCCTGCACCTGTCCGACCTGCACCTGTCCCCCCGGGACTCCGATCGCGTGGCCTGGGTCCGGGCCCTGGGTGAGCTCGACGTGGACCTGACCGTGGTGACCGGGGACTTCACCGGGGATCTGCGGGGACCCGAACTGGCGCTGGAGGCCCTGGCCCCGTTGCTCGACCGGCCGGGACTGTTCGTGCGCGGCTCGAACGACTACTACGCACCAGAGCGTGCCAACCCGATCAAGTACCTGTCCGGCCCCAGCGAACTGCGGACACGGCGGCCGCTGATCGACCTCACCCCCCTCAACGAGGGCCTCACCGCCGCCGGCTGGCGGGACGTGGACAACAGCACCGCGGACATCACGGTTCGTGGATGGCGCGTCGACGCACGCGGCGTGGATGACCCGCACATCGGCCGGGACCGCTACGCCGACGTCGCCGGTCCGTTCGACCCGGCAGCCGACCTGCGCCTCGGGATCGCCCACGCGCCCTACCGGCGGATCCTCGATCCGATGGCCGCCGATGGGGCGGACCTGATCCTGGCCGGGCACACGCACGGCGGCCAGATGTGCCTGCCGTGGTTCGGTGCGCTGGTCACCAACTGCGACCTGCCGCGCAGCCAGGCCAAGGGCCTGTCGACCTGGCGGCAGTCCGCCCTGCACGTCTCGGCCGGGCTCGGGACCAGTCCGTACACCCCGATCCGGCTCGCGTGCCGGCCGGAGGCGACGGTGCTCACGGTGGTGACGGAGTAGGGCGCCTTCCGGGCGGGATGGCGGGGCGGCTCCACACCCTGACGGGATGGCGGGCGGCTCCACGCCCTGACGGGATGGCGGGAACCGTCGGCCGCTCCGCGGCCTCCTCCCGAACCCCGCCAGTACCGTCCACATGCGAAGGGCCCCGGGGACAAGCCCCGGGGCCCTTCGCATGTGTCGGGATGGCGGGATTCGAACCCACGACCTCTTCGTCCCGAACGAAGCGCGCTACCAAGCTGCGCCACATCCCGTTCGCGGGTCCGATTCTAGCCGCACGCTGACCGCCAGCCCAAAACGCCGGTCACGCACCCCCGCCTGCCCACGGGGGTGGGAGGCGGCGACTCCTGCCGGGGCCTTCGGGTGAGGTGCCGGGCCAGGTCCGAACGCGTGCCGTCAGGCGCGATCCGCCAGGAGGGCGGCGATCTGCACCGCGTTGAGGGCCGCACCCTTGCGCAGGTTGTCGTTGGACAGGAACAGGGCCAGGCCCCGCCCATCCGGGACACCCGGATCCTGGCGCAGGCGTCCCACGAAGGTCGGATCCGACCCGGCAGCCTGCAGCGGGGTCGGCACATCGGACCACACGACACCGGGCGCGCCCTCGAGCAGCTCCCGGGCCCGCTCCACGGACAGGGGGCGGTCGAACTCGGCGTTGATGCTCAGGCTGTGGCCGGTGAAGACCGGGACCCGCACGCACGTGCCCGAGACGGCCAGGTCGGGGATCCCGAGGATCTTGCGCGACTCGTTGCGCAGCTTCTGCTCCTCGTCGGTCTCCCCGGATCCGTCGTCGACGTAGCTGCCCGCCAACGGGATCACGTCGAAGGCGATGGGGGCGACGTACTTGTTCGGCTCAGGCAGGGTCACCGCGGACCCGTCATGGGTCAGGGCGGTCATGTCCTGGCCCACCGCGGCGCGGACCTGCCCGGCGAGCTCCTCCACACCGGCCAGCCCGCTGCCCGACACCGCCTGGTAGGTGCTCACGACCAACCGGCGCAGGCCGGCCTCGGCGTGCAGCGGGGCGAGGACGGGCATCGCCGCCATGGTGGTGCAGTTCGGGTTGGCCACGATCCCCTTCGGGATCCGGTCCAGGGCCCCGGGGTTGACCTCGGACACGACCAGGGGGACATCGGGGTCCATCCGCCAGGCTGAGGAGTTGTCGATCACGGTCGCACCAGCGGCAGCGAAGACCGGGGCCAGGGCCTTGGAGGTCGACCCTCCGGCGGAGAACAGGGCGATGTCGATCCCGGACGGATCGGCCGTCGCGGCATCCTCCACCACGACCTGCGTGCCACGCCACGGCAGCGTGGTGCCCGCCGAGCGGGCACTGGCGAAGTACCTGACCGAGGCGACGTCGATCCCGGACTCGTCGAGCAGCCGGCGCATGACGCCACCCACCTGGCCGGTGGCGCCCACAACAGCAACGGTGACGCTCATCGGCCTGTCCCTCCATAGACGACGGCCTCGCCGTCGGCGTCCAACCCGAAGGCTGTGTGCAGCGCCCTGACCGCCGTCGTGGCGGCATCCTGGCTGGTCACGACCGAGATCCGGATCTCGGAGGTGGTGATCATCGTGATGTTGATGCCGGCATCGGCCATCGCCTTGAAGAAGGTTGCCGAGACCCCCGGGTGCGAGCGCATCCCGGCCCCGATGAGCGAGACCTTCGCGATGCCCTCGTCGGAGGCGAGGTCCTCGTACCCGATGACCTCCTGCTGCGCGTGCAGTGCGTCCAGGGCGGCCTGGCGTGAGGCCACCGGGCAGGTGAAGGTCACGTCCGTGCGGCCGGACTCCCCGAGGGACACGTTCTGGACGATCATGTCGACGTTCACCCCGGCGTCGGCCACGGCCTGGAAGATCGCCGCAGCCTCACCGGGGCGGTCGGGGACCCCGACCACTGTGATCTTGCAGTCGTTGAGGTCGTGGGCGACGCCCGCGATGATCGGTTGCTCCACAGTCGCCCCTTCGGCGGGTTGGGCCGCTGCAGGCAGCGGGTCGGTCTCATTCAGCACCCAGGTGCCCTCGCGGTCGGAGAAGGAGGACCGCACATGGATCGGCATGCTGGCCCGGCGTGCGTACTCCACGCAGCGCAGGTGCAGGACCTTCGCACCCGCGGCGGCCAGCTCCAGCATCTCCGCGTAGCTGATCCGGGGCACCTGTCGGGCCGTCGGGACAACGCGAGGGTCGGCCGAGAACACCCCGTCGACGTCGGTGTAGATCTCGCAGACATCGGCGTCCAGCGCGACCGCCAGGGCCACCGCGGTGGTGTCCGAGCCGCCCCGGCCGAGGGTCGTGATGTCCTTGCTGTCGTAGGACACGCCCTGGAACCCGGCCACGATCGGGATCGCCCCATCGGTGATCGCGTGCCGGATCCGGCCCGGGGTCACGTCGATGATGCGGGCCGCACCATGGGCGGAGTCGGTGATCAGCCCCGCCTGGGAGCCGGTGTACGAGCGACCCTCCTCACCCAGGTCGTGGATGGCCATCGCCAGGACCGCCATGGAGATGCGCTCCCCTGCGGTCAGCAGCATGTCGAGCTCACGGCCCGGCGGGTTCGGGCTGACCTGGTTGGCAAGGTCCAGCAGTTCATCGGTGGAGTCACCCATGGCCGAGACAACAACCACCACGTCGTTGCCGGCCCGCTTGGTCTGCACGATCCGCGCGGCCACCCGTTGCACACTGGGGGCATCGGCCACGGAGGATCCCCCGTACTTCTGGACGATCAGGGCCATGCTGGCGAGCTCCCGGGTGTGGTCGTCGGTGTTCCGATGCCCGATTCTAGGGGGTAGCAGCCCAGGGCGGCCCAGGCCGTGCACGTCGCGCTCCCTCCATCCCGGTGAGCGGGGCGCGCCGGATCCGTCGGCCCGCTACCCGTCGGAGTCCTGCCCCACCTCGAGCGGGGCGCCGCTGCGCACGTGCGAGACGAGGGACCGCAGCGCCCGCAGCGCCATGGCCCCGGAGTCGCCCCAGGAGCTCAGGTAGGTCGTCTGCCACCACCACAGGGCCTCCAGGGTGCGCCCGGCCGTGTGGTGGGCCAGTCCGTGCAGGAGGTCGGAGACGATGGCGGAGATGTCATCGGAGAGCCGGCCGGGGACCAGCTCCGGACTGGCGTACGGATCGAAGACCTCCACGTAGGAGTCGATCGGGGCCAGCCGCTCGGCCAGGGCGGCCCGCAGGCGGTCGACGTCGGGCTCCACCCCGGCATCCGGCTCGAAGCGGCCCTCGGGCACGACGTCGTCGATCGCACCGAGGCGGGCACCCATGGCCAGGACGTCGGAGACCTCCAGGAGCAGGATCGCGATCGCGTGCTCCTCGCCGATCCCGGCCGCCACCGCCTCCGCGGCCTGCACGAACCTGGCCGAGGCCTCGGCCAGGCCGTCGGCCAGGGTGGCCAGGTCCGCCTCGATCGGTGTGGCCGGTGTGGTGAGCACCGCCATCGCACCCTCCATGGGGGCGTCATCGACAGTCATGCCTGCGCTCCGATCCGTCGTCGTCCCTCGAACGCCCGCCCGAGGGTGACCTCATCGGCGAACTCGAGGTCCCCTCCCACGGGCAGTCCACTGGCCAACCGTGACACGACCAGACCCAGCGGACCCATCAGGCGCGCCAGGTAGGTCGCCGTGGCCTCCCCCTCCAGGTTGGGGTCGGTGGCCAGGATCACCTCAACCACCGAGCCGTCGGCCAGCCGCGCCATCAGCTCGCGGATCCGCAGGTCATCGGGGCCCACCCCCTCCATCGGGCTGATCGCCCCGCCGAGGACGTGGTACCGGCCCCGGAACTCACGCGTCCGCTCGATGGCCACAACGTCCTTGCTCTCCTCGACGACGCACAGCAGCGAGGGGTCCCGGCGGGGGTCCCGGCAGATCGCACACAACTGCTCCTGGGCGACGTTGCCGCAGATCTCGCAGAACTTGACCTTCTCGCGCAACGTCAGCAGTGCCTCGGCGAGGTCGGACACCTCCTGGGGATCGGCCTTGAGCAGGTGGAAGGCGATGCGTTGGGCGCCCTTGGGCCCGATCCCCGGCAGCCGGCTGAGACCGTCGATGACGTCCTGGATGATGCCCTCGTACATGCCCAGCCCCTAGGAGTGGTCGATCTCGCCGATGGGCCGGGCGCCGAGCTCCCGGGTGATCAGGGCCAGTCCGTTCGCACCACCGGTCTCCAGGTCCGGGTCGTCAGGACTGGGCTCGTCGGACACCTCGACCTGTGCCGGGCCGGAGCCAGCATCCCGGACCACGTCGGCCGGGCGGGCCACCGGCGCGCGGTCGGGCGAGGTGGCACCGGCAGCCGGCCCGAGCCCGTTCGCGGTGTCCGGCGTGGGCGTCCCGGTGCCGGAGGTGCCCTCGGGCGGCCGAGCCGGCTCGGGGTCGTGCAGGACGTCGATGGTGACATCCAGGGCAAGGACGTCGAGCAGGGCCTGGCGCAACCGCTCGTCATGACCGCGCTGGGCGATGGCGCGCACGTTCCCCGGCTCGCCGACCGCGACGGCGAGGACCCCGTTCGTGCAGGAGACCGGGGTGGCGGCGTGGAAGGCCGTCCAGGCGACCCGGCTCGAGGCCGCCAGCCGCTGGAGGATCGCCGGCCACGCCTGGCGCACCCGGGCGATCGCGGAGTCATCCCCCGGAGCGCCCCCGGCGGGCTCGATCGAGGGTGGTGGCGACAGCTCCGGCGGCATCGGTTCCGCTCCGGAGGTGGGCACTGTCGGCTCCGGCGTCGCCGGGTTCGAGGCTGGGGCCACCGGGGCGGGTGGCGCTCCATCCCTGGTGGGTGCGTCGTCCGCGGCGGCAGGGGCCGGCGGCTCCCCGACTGACCCCTCGCCGTCCGAAGCGGTGGGTGCGACCACAGCCGACGACGGGGCGTCACGGCGCAGCTCGGGGCGGCGGGGTGGGGTGCTCGGTCCCCCCGATGTCGGCGCGGGCCGGGGCGGCGGTGTGGAGGCGACCGCACGCGGACTCGTGGGTCCGCCGGCGTCGGGCCCGACAGGCAGCGGGGCATCGGGGGCCGCGGATGCCGACGGACCTCGCTGCGACTGCGCCGCTGCGCTGGTCCGCCCGCCCGGGTCGGCGGGGACGCCCATCCGCTCCAGGCGGTCCAGTCGGGCCAGGACCGAGCCGAGGTCGTCCCCCTGGTCGGGCAGGGCCAGCCGGGCGCAGAGCAGCTCGAGCTGCAGCCGCGGGGCGGTGGCGCCCTTGATCTGGCCGAGGCCGACGCTGACCAGGTCGGCGGCCCGGGACAGCTCGGCCAGTCCCAGGGACTGGGCCTGGGCCACCATCCGCTGGCCCTCGTCGTCCGGTACGTCGATCAGGCCCTTGGTGAGGGCCTCGTGGTCGGCGCGCAGGACGATCAGGTCGCGCAGCCTGTCCAGGATGTCGGTGACGAACCGGCGGGGATCGTGGCCCGCGGAGATGACCACGTCCACGATGCCGAACATGTCAGCGGCCGACCCCGCCGACAGTGCGGCGACGAACTCGTCGATCAGGCTGGTGTCGGTCAGGCCCAGGGCGGAGACGGCATCGGAATAGGTCAGGCCCTGCGGACCGGCCCCCGCGAGCAGCTGACCCAGGACCGAGAGGCTGTCGCGGACACTGCCCGCACCGGCTCGCGCGACGACCGCCAGGGCCGGGGCCTCGGCGGCCACGCCCTCCGAGCGGCAGACCGAGCCGAGGTGGTCGGCCAGGGTCCGGGCCGGCACGAGCCGGAAGCCGTAGTGGAACGTCCGTGAACGGATGGTGGGGATGATCTTGTCCGGCTCGGTCGTGGCGAAGATGAAGCGCAGGTGCGGGGGAGGCTCCTCGACAAGCTTGAGCAGGGCGTTGGCCGCCTCGTTGGTCAGCTGGTGGGCCTCATCGATGATGTAGATCTTGTACCGGCTCGCAGCCGGTGCGTAGATGGCCTTCTCCCGCAGGTCGCGGGCGTCGTCGATCCCGCGGTGGGTGGCGGCGTCGAGCTCGACGACGTCCATCGAGCCGGGCCCGTTCGGGGCCAGCTCGACACAGCTGCGGCACTGCCCGCAGGGTTCGGCCCGGGGGCCCAGCTCGCAGTTCAGCGACCGGGCCAGGATCCGCGCCGTTGAGGTCTTGCCACACCCCCGGGGCCCGGAGAACAGGTAGGCGTGGTGGGTCCGGCCCGACTCGAGGGCGCGGGCCAGCGGCTCGGTCACGTGCTCCTGGCCGATCACCTCGGCCAGCGAGCCCGGCCGATAGGTCCGGTAGAGCGCCAGTGCCACGTCGCCCACCCTAACGCTGCCTGCCGACAACAGGGGTCCGGTCCCGCACAGGGCCGGACCCCTGACGATCGAGCCCGCCCCGCCGGCGCCACTGCGCTCCCACCGGCACGGTGGTGGGACCCTGACGTGGTGAAGAACTTCCTCCTCGGAGTCGGCGCGACCCTCGCGGTCCTCGGCCTCGGCCTCGCCCTGCTGGTCCTGTCCCTGGACTCCGGTGCCCCTGGCGGCGCTGGGCCGACGGACCCACCTGCTCCGACCCCGGTGGCGAACGGGGCCCCGCCCCCGAGCGACCTGGCCGCGGATGAGACATGGCTGGGTGCCGTCGAGCTGCGCAGCCAGGACGTGGTCTCAGCCAAGGGCGACCTGGTCGACGTCGTCGCCACCGGCTCGGGAGTGCGGTTCGCGCCGGACGGGCTGAGCGCACAACAGCTCGACATCGATGCGACGATCCCGTTCGACACCGTCGCCGAGCAGGTCGGCCCGGATGTCACGGTCTACGACGCCGGCAACGGCAGGACCGGCGTCCAGCGGCAGGTCAGCATCCTGGGGCAGGACATCACCCTCACGGCCACCGGCACCGTGAGCGCCGACGGCGGCCAACTGCTCATCGAGCCGGAGACCGTCGACCTCGGCGGGCCGGGGTTCCTCAACGCCGCTGCCAGCACGCTCGCCCGCAACCTTGCCACCATCCGCCAGGACGTGGCCGGAGTGCCGGAGGGGATGACCCTCACCGCGATCGAGGTGACTGCCGAGGGCTTCGACGCCCAGCTCAACGGCACGGACGTGGTCATCGGCCGCTGAGCCGCGACCATCGGGGCATCCACTATCCCCAAGTCATCCCCACCTGGGGATAACTCACACCGGTGTAACTACGCGCGTGGAACTCGGCCGGACGTCCGGTCTACAGGGCCCCGCCGGCTGCCGAGGGCGCTGTCGGGTCGGCACCCTCACTCGCCCCCGCCTCGCGCGCCAGGTAGTCCTCGAGGAGCATGACGTTGTCGCCCACGCGGCGGCCGACCTGCAGCAGCGTGGAGATCGAGGCGACCTCCTCGACCTGCTCCTTGAGGAACCAGTGCATGAACTGCTCGCCGAGGTAGTCCGACTCACTGCGGGCCAGGGCGATCAGCGCCTCGAACTGGGAGGTGACCAGCCGCTCCTGGGCCAGGGCCAACTCGAGCGGCTCGACCACCGACGCGAAGTCGTTGCGCACCGCGGGAACGCCGGGGATCACCACGTCGGCCTCCCGGTCCATCAGGTACTGCACGATCATCATCGCGTGGTTGCGCTCCTCGACGGCCTGGGCGTAGAAGTGCGCAGCGAGCTGCGGCAGCGCCTGCTGGTCGTACCAGACCGCGATGGCGACGTACTGCTGGGACGCGAAGAACTCGTGGCCGATCTGCTCGGTGAGCAGGTCGTGGACGGGGCTCATGCGGGACTCCTCGAGCATCGACGGGGTGATGGCCGTGGGGCGCACGCCATCACCTCCTGACCCTACGCGGCCGCCGGACGCGGCGCATGCGCTGGGCCGCGCAGTGCCCCGGACGCACAACGACCCGGACCCTCGGGGGGCCCGGGTCGTTGCGCGCACTCCGGGGCGCTCGAACCGGTGCGGCCGGCTCAGGCTGGCGGTGGCGGTGGGATTCGAACCCACGGTGGGCTCATCACCCACACACGATTTCGAGTCGTGCTCCTTTGGCCGCTCGGACACGCCACCGCGCAGGATTCTACGGGCGGTGGGTCCGCGCGGGGAAATCGCACTCGTACCCTTGGCCCCGTGCCCGTCGGACCCCACCCCCAGCCCTGGCCCGACGATCCCCGGCTGGACCCGGAGCTGCTGGCCCACGGGGACGCCCGCAACGTGGTGGACGCCTACCGGTACTGGACGGTGGCGGCGATCGTGGCCGACCTCGACACGCGGCGCTCCCCGCTGCACGTGGCGATCGAGAACATCGAGCACGACCTGAACATCGGCTCGATCGTGCGCACCGCGAATGCGTTCAACGTGGCCGGGGTCCACGTCGTGGGCCGGCGCCGCTGGAACCGGCGGGGGGCGATGGTCACCGACGCCTACCTGGAGCATCACCCACCATCCCGACCCCGCTGACCTGGTGGCGTGGGCGCGCAGTGCCGGGCTGCCGATCCTGGCGATCGACGTGGTGCCCGGGGCCATCCCCCTCGACGAGTTCGCCATGCCGGGGGGATGTGTCCTGCTCTTCGGCCAGGAGGGCCCGGGCCTGAGCCCCGAGGCACTGGCAGCGGCCGATGCTGTGCTGTCGATCCCCCAGTACGGATCCACCCGATCCATCAACGTGGCGGCCGCGGCGGCCATCGCGATGCACACGTGGGCACGCACGCATCTGGGTCCGGGGGCCCACGAGGCACGGTAGCCTTGTGGGGTGAGCCTGAGCCTGTCCGTCGCATCGGCGGTGCCCGCGATCGTCACCACGCTGGGCCCGGAGTGGCTCGATCCGCAGAACCTCGACCGGTTCGGCAGTGCGGCCTTCTGGATCGCCCTGGGGATCATCTTCGCCGAGTGCGGACTGCTCATCGGCTTCTTCCTCCCGGGCGACTCCCTGCTGTTCATGGTGGGCCTGTTCATCGCCAGCGGCGTCATCGACATGCCCATCCAGGTGGCCTGCCTGCTGCTGTCCATGGCCGCCGTCGCCGGGAACTTGACCGGGTACTGGATCGGCTACCGCGCGGGGCCACCGCTGTTCAACCGCCCGGACTCGCGGTTGTTCCGCCAGGAGTACGTGGACAAGACCCACGCCTTCTTCGACAAGTACGGCTCGCGGGCGATCGTGCTGGCCCGGTTCGTGCCGATCGTGCGCACGTTCATCACGGCCATGGCCGGCGTCGGGCGGATGGACCTGCGCACGTACCTCGTGTACTCGGCGTTCGGCGGGGTCCTGTGGGCCACGGGCGTCACCCTCCTGGGCTACTACCTGGGCAACATCCCCTTCGTGAAGGACCACATCGAGCTCATCCTCATCGGCATCGTCGCGCTGTCGATCATCCCCATCGGCTTCGAGACCTTCCGGCACCGCCGGGAGTCCCGGACGGCGCAGGACGCCGTCGCCGATCCCGTCTCCTGAGGGTGGCGCCCCGCGGGTCCCTGCACCGCCACCCGCCGGCGAGGACCTAGGGTGAATCCCGTGGCTGACGTGCGTGCGCAACTCCTCGACCAGATCCGCAGCAAGGCCGTCGTGCATGGCCGGGTCGTGCTCTCCTCGGGCCGCGAGGCCGACTACTACGTGGACCTGCGTCGGGTGACCCTGGACGGACAGGCAGCCCCGCTCGTGGGCGAGGTCATGCTGGACCTGACCGAGGACCTGTCCTACGACGCAGTGGGCGGCCTGACCCTCGGTGCCGACCCGGTCGCGACCGCGATGCTGCACGCCGCGGCGGCACGCGGCCGACAGCTCGACGCCTTCGTGGTCCGCAAGGCCGAGAAGGCCCACGGCCTGCAGCGGCGGATCGAGGGCCCTGATGTGGCCGGACGCCGGGTCCTTGCGGTGGAGGACACCTCGACGACCGGAGGCTCGGTCATGACCGCCGTCGAGGCCCTGCGTGAGGCGGGTGCCGAGGTCGTGGGTGTGGCCGTCATCGTCGAGCGCGGAGCTGCACCGACAATCGCCGCGGCCGGCCTGGAGTACCGGACCGCCTACCAGTTGGCCGATCTCGGACTCGACTGACGTGTCCGCGGTCACCGTCGTCCTGTGCCCGGCGCTGGACCCCACCGCGCCCGACGGGAGTCGCCGGGAGCTGGCGGGGATCCTGGCCGGGTGGGGGATCCCCGTGGTGATCCCGCACAGGCAGCCCCGGGCTGACTTCGAGGAAGCCGACGAGCGCCTGGGGATGGCCGCGTGGGTGGGCGACCAGGCCGTTGCCATCACCGCGGCACAGGTGGAGGGCCCCATGATCCTGGTGAGCCGGGCCGAGGCGAACCGGGCCGTGCCGGCCCTCGGGTACTCCCAGAGGGCCTCCCGACGCAACGTCGTGGCCTACATCCTCATCGACGGGCCACTGCCGGACCCCAGTCGAGCGGGAGCCGACTGGCCCGATGCGCCCGTGGTCCACGTGACCAGCCCGGACGCGGATGCCGAACCCGGCCGGGCCGCCCGCCTGCGGGGCTGGTCGACAGTCGACGGCGACCCGCTCGTACTGGTCTGCGAGATCGCCCGGGGCTGGCCCGAGTCGATGCCCTGACGGGCAGGGGGCACACTGGGGCGATGACCGCATGCATCACGGGCGCCACCGCAGGGATCGGGCTGGCCTTCGCCGAGGAGTTGGCCGCCGAGGGATCCGACCTGGTCGTCGTGGCCCGCGACACCACTCGACTGGAGGCGCTGGCCCAGCGGCTGTCCGCCGAGCACGGGGTCACGGTGGAGGTGCTGTCCGCTGACCTGGCCACCGACGCCGGCTGCGCGGCGGTGATGGCGCGCCTGGCGGACTCCAGCCGACCGATCGACATCCTGGTCAACAACGCCGGTTTCGGCGTGAACCAGCCCTTCATCGACGGGGACCTCGCCGAGGAGGAGCGGCTCCTCGACGTCCTGGTCCGCGCCACGTTGCGGCTGACCCATGCCGCCCTGCCGGGAATGGTCCAGCGGGGGCAGGGAACCGTGGTGAACGTGTCGAGCATCGCCGGCTGGATGCCGATCGGCACCTACTCGGCTGCCAAGTCCTGGGTCACGGTGTTCACCGAGGGCCTGGGGGCGGAGCTCTCCGGTACCGGGGTCACCGCCACGGCCGTCTGCCCGGGCTTCACCCGCACCGAGTTCCATGAGCGCGCCGACATGGACGTCTCGGTCTTCCCCGGCTGGACGTGGCTGGACTCACGACGCGTGGCCCGCGAAGGGCTCGCAGCGGCCCGTGCCGGTCGCACCGTGAGTGTCCCGTCGAAGCGCTACAGCGCCCTTGCGCTGGCCGTGCAGTTCACGCCCCGCCCGGTCCTGCGCCGGGCGGGCACCCTGGCGTCCCGGTCGGGCCTGGCCGGGAAGTGACCCAGGTGTCCCTGCGACAGTCACCCAATGGGGTAGGCCAATGACCCACCCGCTGGTCGCGCGCATGCAGCCCCATCGCCGCAGCATCTTCGGCGAGATGTCAGCCCTGGCCACCTCCCTCGGTGCGGTCAACCTGGGCCAGGGCTTCCCGGACACCGACGGTCCCGAGCTGGTCCGCGACGCGGCCCTCGCCGCGATCCGCGAGGGCCGCGGTGCGCAGTACCCGCCGGCGCATGGACTGCCCGAGCTGCGGTCGGCGATCTGCCGGCACCAGGAGGCCTGGTACGGGTTGACCTGGGACCCGGCCACGGACGTGGTCGTCACCACCGGGGCATCCGAGGCCATCGTGGCCTGCGTGCTGGCGTTCGTGGAACCCGGTGACGAGGTGCTGGTCCTCGAGCCCTGGTTCGACCTGTACGCCGCCGCCATCGACCTGGCCGGCGGAGTCCGGGTCAGTGTCCCGCCTGTCCCTGGGACATTCCGGCCCGATCCCGACGCCCTGCGGGCGCGGATCACCCCCCGGAGCCGACTGCTGATCGTGAACTCACCGCACAACCCCACCGGGGCGGTGCTCACGGGCGCCGAACTGGCTGCGATCGCCCATGAGGCTCAGGCTGCCGACCTGGTCGTGCTGTCCGACGAGGCCTACGAGCACCTCTGGTTCGACGATCACCGGCACGTGCCGATCGCCACGATGCCCGGAATGGCCGAGCGGACGATCACCGTCGGCTCCGCGGGCAAGAGCCTGTCCTTCACCGGGTGGAAGGTCGGGTGGGCCACCGGACCGGCGGACCTGATCGGGGCCGTCCGGGTGATCCGCCAGCACCTCAGCTACGTCTCCGGCGGTCCGTTCCAGTGGGCGGTGGCCGACGGGCTGGACCGGCTGCCGCCCGAGCACTGGGACCGGGCGCGCGCGACCCTGGCCCACCAACGCGACCTCCTCACCGAGGGGCTGGCGGGCGTTGGGCTGGCGGTGCTGCCCAGCCAGGGCACCTACTTCCTGCTCACCGACGTCACCCCCGTGGGGTACGACAGCGGGGACACCTTCTGTGCCGAGCTGCCGCACCGTGCGGGGGTGGTGGCCATCCCGGTGGCCCCCTTCTGTGACGACGTGTCCGTGGGTCAGTCCTGGGTCAGGTGGGCCTTCTGCAAGCGGCCGGAGGTCCTCACCGAGGCCGTCACCCGGCTGAGGGCAGCCTTCGGCTGAATCCGCGGCCCGGGCCGGACGGGGGTGCAGGGGCCGTCAGCGGGGTGCAGCGGTCCCCACAACCGGTGCCAGCCCGACCGCCCGGTGAACCGCATCGGGATCCCCGCACCGCGCCAGCCAGTTGGCCAGCATCAGGTGCCCACCCTCGGTCAGCACCGATTCGGGGTGGAACTGGACACCCTCGATGTCGAACTCCCGGTGCCGCAGGGCCATCACCACCCCGGAGTCGGTCCACCCGGTGATCTCCAGCTCGTCCGGGACGGACTCCCGCTCGACCGCCAGCGAGTGGTAGCGGGTGGCCCGGAACGGGTTCGGCAGCCCGGCCAGGACGCCTGCGCCGGTGTGGTGCACCATCGACGTCTTGCCGTGCAGGAGCTCCGGGGCGCGGGAGACCACGGCCCCGAACACGGCCCCGATCGCCTGGTGGCCCAGGCAGACACCGAACAGCGGCACCTGACCGGCACACGCACCGACCATGTCCATGCAGACCCCCGCGTCGTGCGGGTCCCCGGGACCCGGGGACAGCAGCACGCCGTCGTAGCGCCCGGCGTCGGACGTGCCGACCTCGTCGTTGCGCCGCACGTCGACCTCGGCCCCGAGCTGGGCGAGGTACTGGGCCAGGTTGAAGACGAACGAGTCGTAGTTGTCCACGATCAGGATGCGTGCAGTCACCACCCCATTGTCGCGGGTACCGTTGGTCCATGCAGCCTTCCCCTGGAGCGTCCGGCCCCGTGCCGGCTGATCCGGCGCTGCGCCCGGACAGCGGGGGCGTGCTGCTCGACCCGGTCGTGGACGCTGCCCCGACGCCGCCGGCCGCGCGCAAGCGCCGGCCGCGCTGGCCGGATCTGGTTGCGGGGGCCGTGTTCGCGGTGGCTGGAGCGATGTTCGTGGCCAGTGCGACGGCGTCCGAGGACGGGATCCTGCGTCTGGACCGCACCGGCGGGCTGCAGGACGCCATCACCGCCCGGGCGGAGCAGAACGCCGCCCTCGCCGCGGACGTCGATCGGCTCACCGCGCAGGTCGCTGCCCTGCAGTCCGGCGGCACTGCCGGGCCGGCGCTGGAGCAGACCAACGAGGACATCGCCGAGCTGGCCCCGGCAGTGGGACTGACCGAGGTCGTGGGACCCGGGGTCACCGTGACCCTCGATGACGCGGACGCCCCCGACCCGTTGCCCGATGGGCTCACCGGTGACGACTACATCGTCCACCAGCAGGACGTCCAGGGCGTGGTCAACGCACTGTGGCGCTCGGGGGCCTCGGGAGTCACGGTCATGGGCCAGAGGCTGATCAACACCAGCGCCGTGCGCTGCGTCGGCAACACCGTGATCCTCCAGGGGCAGGTGTACTCACCCCCGTTCGTGATCGAAGCGGTCGGGGACCTCGACCGGATGACAACCGCGCTCGAGGAGGACCCCGCCGTGCAGGCCTTCCGCGACTGGGCCAGCGTCGTGGGCATGCGCTACCAGCAGGACCTGACCCGTGAGCTGGTCCTGCCGGCCTACACCGGCCCGCTGCGGACCAACGACGCCCAGGTGGTCCGGTGACTGCCCCGCTGATCGACGAGGCGGTGCCGCCCCCGCGCCGCCAGTCCCGCGGCTGGTCGGCCGTGGGGGTCCTCGGTGAGCTGCTCATCACCGTGGGGGTCCTGCTCCTGCTCTTCGTGGCCTACCAGTTGCTGTGGACGAACGTGACAGCCCAGCGGCAGGCCGACCAGGTCGCCGCCGAGTTGCAGGACACCTGGGCCCGGCCTCCCACCGAAGCCGGCGATGGCACGGGCGGCGGTGACGGCACGGAGGGCGAGGAGGCTCGTCCGGAGATCGGCAGTGCGTTCGCCCTCATGTTCATCCCGCGGCTGCGTGACAAGGTGTGGGGGACCCCGGTCCTCGAGAGTGTGTCGTTGCCGGACCTGGCGCGGGGGATCGGTCACTACCCGCAGACCGCAGCTGCCCGGTGAGGAGGGCAACTTCGCAGTGGCGGGTCACCGCGCCACGAACGGCGAGCCGTTCCGGGACATCGATCGGCTGCAGGTGGGCGACAAGGTCTACGTCGAGACCCAGGACTCCTGGTACGAGTACACGCTGCGCCGCGACCAGATCGTCAGCCCGGCCGACTCCTGGGTGATCGCCCCGGTTCCCTTCGACCAGGACGCGTCCCCCACGGAGCGACTGATCACCCTGACCACCTGCAACCCGCGCTGGGGCAGCACGACCCGGTGGATCTGGTGGGGCGACCTGTCCACCCGCTACGACAAGTCCGACGGTGAGATCCCGCCGGAGATCGAGGCGGGCCGATAGATGTACGGCTGGCTGTGGAACCACCTGCCGGGTCCCACCCCGGTGCGCGCGCTGATCTGTGCAGTGGCCTTCGTGGCGCTCGTGGCCGTGCTGTTCACCTGGGTCTTCCCCTGGCTGGAGCCCCGGCTGCCCTTCACCAACGTGACCGTGGACGCCATGTCCTCCACAGGGTTATCCACAGCTGGGGACAGAACTACACCCGTGTAGTTCCCGGGCTCCCCGTGTCTGACTGGTCACTCAAAGTAGTATTCGGCGCACCCTGGTTCCCTCGGGTGCCTCAGCGCCCGAGGTGACGGAACGTGACGCAGGCCACGAATTCGCGGTCACAGCTGGGTGATTGGTCCGAAATATCCGACTCAGCGCCACTTCGTCGACAGGACGAAGCCCACCATGATCAGCCCGAACCCGATGAGCATGTTCCAGTTGCCCAGCGTGGACATGACCGGCATCCCCGGCGCGATGTAGTACGCGACTATCCACAGCAGCCCGATGATGAAGCAGCCCAGCATGACGGGCACCAACCAGCGCGGGGACGTGGTGGGGACATCCTTCTTGTCGGCCACCGGCACCGGACGTGACTTCGGCGTTCCCCGGCCCTTGGACTCCGGCATGACTTCCTCCCTGACCAGCACTGCGGCTCGGCGCACCTGGGGCGAGCCACGACTCCCGCGGCATCGTACCCCGGGTTCCTATCCGGACAGCGCGGGCACCATGTCCTGGATCTGGGCAGTGCGCACCGCGGTCAACACGATCAGCCCCACGAGCACCGCGCCGGAGGCCACGGCCTGCCTGCCCGCCTTGGCCCGCCCCTGCTGACCGCGCCCGGTCGTGAGCACGAGTGCGACCAGCGCACCCGTCACCGCACCCCCCAGGTGCGCCCGCCAGTCCACCCCACCCAGGAAGAAGCCCAGGGCGACGTTGATCCCGAGCAGCACAAGCACCTGGGAGACATCCCGGTCCAGTCGCCGGCCGACCACGACCCAGGCGGTCATCAGCCCGAAGATCGCCCCACTGGCACCCACCGACAGGGTGTTGACCGGTGAGAACCAGTAGGAGGCGACCGACCCGCCGAGGCCGGACAGCAGGTACAGGGTCAGGAACCGACCGTGTCCCAGGACACGTTCCAGTGGGGGCCCGAGGATGTACAGCACGTACATGTTGAAGCCGATGTGCAGCCACCCGGCGTGCAGGAAGATCGCGGAGAACAACCGGAACCACTGGTCCTCGAACGCGATCGCCAACGGCTGCATCCCCCAGCGGGCCAGGCCACCGGCCATGTCCAGCAGCGTGATCGTGACGAACAGCAACGCACAGGCCCCCATCAGTGACATCGTCACCGCGCCGTCGCGCCCGACCTTGCCGCCGAAGACGGTCCTCGTGGTCGGGATCGACGCTGCCCCCGCGCGCACGCACTCGGGGCACTGGTAGCCCACAGCGGCTGCCGTCATGCACTCCGGGCAGATCGGACGACCACACCGGGTGCACTGGATCCAGGTCTCACGCTCCGGGTGCAGGAAGCAGACCGGTGCGGGAGGAGCTGCCTCCGCCGGCAGGCCGTAGCTCACTGCTCGATGGTCACCGACGTGATGACGACGTCGGTCACGGGGCGGTCACCCGGACCCACCGGCGTCGTGGCGATCGCGTCCACGACGTCCCGGCTCGGCTGGTCGGCCACCTCACCGAAGATCGTGTGCTTGCGGTTCAGGTGCGGGGTCTTGCCGACCGTGATGAAGAACTGGCTGCCGTTCGTCCCGGGTCCGGCGTTGGCCATCGCCAACAGGTAGGGACGGTCGAAGACAAGCTCGGGATGGAACTCGTCACCGAACCGGTAGCCGGGCCCACCGCGGCCCGTCCCGGTCGGGTCGCCGCCCTGGATCATGAAGCCACGGATGACCCGGTGGAAGACCACATCGGTGTACAGGGCCCCCTGGCCGGGGCGACCGGTCCGGGGGTCGGTCCACTCGAGTGTCCCGTCGGAGAGCCCCACGAAGTTCTTCACGGTCTTCGGGGCGTGGTTGTCGAAGAGTTCCATGCGGATGTCGCCGAGCGACGTGTGCAGGACGGCTGTTGTCATGCGCGGAATCCTGCCACAGGTCGACGCCCGGGGTGGGGTCGGGTTGCGGCGGTGAGGCGTGGGGACGGGCGGGGGGCCGGCGCTGGGGCGGGGGCGGGCTGGGGCGGGGCGCCGGTGCAGGGCGTGGGGCGGCGGGGGGGCGTCGCCTGGAGGTCAGAGCGTGGGGTGGGCTGGACTACGACGTCGCCTGGAGACGAGGGGATCCGTCGGCTCGCCTCTGGCGAGTCTCCTCCCAAGTCCCCGCCTGCGTTCCTGGCACACATGACCGTGGCCCCGGGGAACAGCCCGGGGCCACGGTCATGTGTGGAGACGAGGGGACTTGAACCCCTAACCCCCGCCTTGCAAAGGCGGTGCTCTGCCAGTTGAGCTACGTCCCCTCGCTGGTCAGCGCAGGTCGGGGGCGGAGGTGGCCTCGTTCCAGAGGTCGCGCTCCTCCTGTGCCTGGGTGAAGCGGCTGTAGGCGACGTAGCCGGCAGCCGCGATGGCTGCGAGCAGCAGGGCCTTCTTCAACATGGGTGACCTCCCGGGGAGTCCGGAGCGAGCCAGCTCGCGCCGCGTGGGCCTAAGAGGACTTGAACCTCTGACCTCTTCCTTATCAGGGAAGCGCTCTAACCGTCTGAGCTATAGGCCCTCCGGTGCCGTGATGCACCGTCGGAAAGGTTACCCCAGCACCACAGCCGGACCCAAACGCCGCCTCAGTCGTCCTCGGACAGGGTGACCTCCAGGCCACCACCGATCCCGACCGACAGGTTGTACATGAACGCCAGGAGGGTGCACAGGGCCGTCACGAGCACGGTCTCGATCCCTGCCACGACCAGTGCGGCACCCATGATCTTGCCGAAGTCCAGGAATCCGGTGACGTTGGCACCGGTCTCACCGCCGACATCCGTGGCGGTCCGGGTGATGGCACCGATGATGCCCGCGGAGTCCAGCGCGAACCACACAGCCGCGGACGCCGCGAGGATGATCACGGCCAGGGCCAGCGCCAGCAGGAACGACTGCTTCATGACTGCCCACGGGTCGATATGGGTCACGTAGACACGCGCCGCCCGTGGTCCTGAGGAGGGCCGTACCGCGCTGCGCGCCACCTGCGCCACCGAGGTCTGCGGGGGCCGGGCCTGCGCCGGCGCAGGGGCTGGGTGGGCCGCGGCCGGCGGTGGGGTCGGGTTGGCGGGAGCAGCCACCCGGGCGGCCGCCGCAGCGCCGGCCACCGGGACCGCGGCGGCTCCCGCGGGCGTGGGGGCCAGCAGGTGTCGGGGCGACCGGGGTGGGGGCCGCTGGGGCTGCGGCCGCCGCGGGTGGGGCCGCCGGGCCCACTGCAGGTGAGGTGACCGGGGGGATCAGCACGCTGGGCCGCGGCCGCTGCGGATCCGGGCCGGTCATCCGGGCTGCCGGGCCGGGGCGGCCCACCGCACGATCAGCACCTGGCTGACCCTGCACATGCTCACCCATCTCCCGCTCCCGTCCCTGGTCGCCCCGATCGTATACCGCCCACCCGTGGACGGCCCGGTGCGCGCACCCGATCGTGCCCGAGCACGCCCCGGACTACTCCTGCCCGGTGTCGTCGATCCCGCCGGAGCCGGTCACGTCGTCGTCCTCATCCCCGCGGACACCGGCTGCCTGCATGGCGTCCGGGTCCACCGCGTCCGGCGCCCCCTGGTCGCCCTCCGCGGCCAACTCCGGGCCCTCATCAGCGACGGCATCCGCGAGCTCCTCCTCGTCCTCGTCGGTGAGGTCGGCCGACCTGGCCACTCCCACCACGCTGTCTCCCTCGGCGAGGTCCATCAGGGACACGCCCATCGTCGCCCGACCGGTGGCCCGGACCTGGTCCACACGGGTCCGGATCACCACCCCGTTGCTGGCGATGGCATACAGCTCGTCGGACTCCTCGCAGATCAGGGCGCCCACCAGGGACCCCCGCTGCTCGACGAGCTTCATCGCGGTGACGCCGTAGGTGTTGCGTCCCTGGGTCCGCCACTCCTCGACGGAGGTGCGCTTGGCGAAGCCTCCATCGGTGACCGTGACCAGGTGTGACCCAGGACGGACGACCTCCATGGACAGGGCCGTGTCCCCGGGCCGCAGCCGGATCCCCTGGACCCCCGAGGTCGCGCGGCCCATCGGTCGCAGCGTGGCATCGTCGGCCCGGAACCGCACGGAGGCCCCCTTGGCCGAGACGAGCATCAGCTCATCATCGGCGCTGACCAGCTGCGCGGAGATCAGCTCATCACCGTCGCGCAGGTTGATCGCCGCCAGTCCGTTGGAGCGGATCGAGTCGAACTCGCGCAGCCGGCTCTTCTTGACCATGCCGTCGCGGGTGGCCAGGACGAGGTAGTCCGCGGCTGAGAAGTCGCGCAGGTCCAGGACCTGGGCGATCGCCTCATCGGGCTGGAACGCCAGCAGGTTGGCCACGTGCTGGCCCCGCGCGTCGCGCCCGGTGTCGGGCAGCTCGTAGCCCTTGGCCCGGTACACCCGGCCCTTCGTGGTGAAGAACAGGATCCAGTGGTGGGTCGTGGTCACGAAGAAGTGGCTCACGACGTCGTCGCCGCGCAGCTGCGCGCCCTTGACCCCACGACCGCCCCGGCGCTGCGCCCGGTACAGCCCGACGTCGGTCGCCTTGGCGTAGCCACCGCGGGTCAGGGTCACGACGATGTCACGTTCGGCGATCAGGTCCTCGTCGGTGACGTCACCCTCGTCGGCCACGATCTGGGTGCGCCGCTCGTCGCCGTACTTGGCAACGATCTCGGACAGCTCGTCGGCCACGATCGTGCGCTGGCGCTGCTCGCTGGCCAGGATCGACTGGTACTCGGCGATGTCGCGCATCAGGGCGTCGTAGCGCGACTGCAGCTCGTTGCGCTCCAGGGCGGCGAGCTTGCGCAGCTGCATGTCCAGGATCGCCTGGGCCTGGATCTCGTCGATCTCGAGCAGGTCCATGAGGCCGGACTGGGCCTCGGCCGCCGAGCTCGACGCGCGGATCAGTGCGATGACCTCGTCGATCCGGTCGATCGCCTTGAGCAGCCCACGCAGGATGTGGGCACGCTCCTCGGCCACCCTCAGCCGGTGCGTGGTGCGTCGACGGATCACGGTGATCTGGTGGCCGATCCAGTGCCGCACGAACGCGTCCAGCGGCAGTGTCCGTGGGACACCGTCCACCAGGGCCACCATGTTGGCGCCGAAGGTCTCGCGCAGCTGGGTGTGCTTGTACAGCTGGTTGAGCACGACCTTGGGCACCGCGTCCTTGGACAGGATGATCTCCAGGCGCATCGTGTCACCGCTGGACTGGTCGATGATGTCGGCGATCCCCGACATCTTGCCCTGCTTGTGCAGGTCCACGATCTTGGCCAGCAGGTTGTCCGGGTTGACCTGGTAGGGCAGCTCGGTGACCACGAGCATGGTCCGCCCGCGGCTGTCCTCGGTCACCTCGACGACCGCACGCATGGTGATCAGGCCCCGACCGGTGCGGTAGGCGTCCTCGATCCCGCGGCGGCCCACGATCTGGGCGCCCGTCGGGAAGTCCGGACCGGGGATGCGCTCCATCAGCGCCGCGAGCAGCTCCTCACGGGAGGCGTCGGGGTTCTCCAGGGCCCACATCACCCCCGAGGCGACCTCGCGAAGGTTGTGCGGCGGGATGTTGGTGGCCATGCCCACCGCGATCCCCGCAGAGCCGTTGACCAGGAGGTTCGGGAACCGTGCCGGCAGGACCGTGGGCTCCTGGGTGCGGCCGTCGTAGTTGGGGATGAAGTCGACGGTCTCCTCGTCGATGTCCCGGGTCATCTCCATGGCCAGCTGGGCAAGTCGGCACTCGGTGTACCGGGAGGCGGCCGCGCCGTCGTTGCCCGGGGAGCCGAAGTTGCCCTGACCCTGGACAAGCGGGTACCGCAGCACCCAGGCCTGGGTCAGCCGGACCAACGTGTCATAGATGGCCAGGTCACCGTGCGGGTGGTAGTTGCCCATGACGTCACCGACGACGCGCGCCGACTTGGAGAAGTTCCGATCGGGCCGGTACCCCCCGTCGTACATCGCGTAGAGCACACGTCGGTGCACGGGCTTGAGGCCGTCACGCACATCGGGCAGCGCCCGGGACACGATCACGCTCATCGCGTAGTCGAGGTAGGAGCGCTGCATCTCGACCTGCAGGTCGATGGGCTCGATCCGGCCGTGGATGCCGGGGCCGTCGGTGATCTCAGTCATCAGATGTCCAGGAACCTCACGTCGCGGGCGTTGCGCTGGATGAACGATCGACGGCTCTCGACGTCCTCGCCCATCAGCGTCATGAACAGTTCGTCGGCCTGGGCCGCGTCATCGAGGGTGACCTGCAGCAGGATGCGCACCTCGGGGTTCATCGTGGTGTCGCGCAGCTCCTGCCAGTTCATCTCGCCGAGACCCTTGTACCGCTGGATCGCCTCCTCCTTGGGCAGCTTGCGCCCGGCGGCGACCCCGGCCTCGATCAGGGCGTCACGCTCCCGCTCCGAGTAGGCGTACTCGGGAGCGGACTTGATCCACTTGATCTTGAACAGCGGCGGTTGTCCCAGGTACACGTGACCGTGCTCGATCAGCGGGCGCATGTAGCGGAACAGCAGCGTCAGCAGCAGGGTGCGGATGTGCTGGCCGTCGACGTCGGCGTCGGCCATCAGGACCAGCTTGTGGTAGCGCAGCTTGTCCTTGTCGAACTCGTCCTGGACCCCGGCACCCATCGCCGAGATCAGCGCCTGGACCTCGTTGTTCTGCAGGACCTTGTCGATGCGGGCCTTCTCGACGTTGAGGATCTTGCCCCGGATCGGCAGGATCGCCTGGGTCTTCGGGTCCCGAGCCTGGCGGGCCGACCCACCGGCGGAGTCACCCTCGACGATGAACAGCTCGCAGTTCTCCGGCTCCCGGCTCGAGCAGTCGATCAGCTTGCCCGGAAGGCCACCGCCGCCCAGCAGGCCCTTGCGGTTGCGGGCCAGGTCACGTGCCTTGCGGGCGGCCATCCGGGCGTGGCTGGCCGAGACGGCCTTGCGCGCGATCTCCCGACCCTCGGCGGGGTTCGCCTCGAACCAGGCCCCCAACTGGTCGAACACGACCGACTGCACGACGGTCTTGGCCTCGGTGTTGCCCAGCTTGGTCTTGGTCTGGCCCTCGAACTGCGGCTCGCGCAGCTTCACGCTCACGATGGCGGTCAGGCCCTCGCGGATGTCCTCACCCGAGAGGTTCGGGTCCTTCTCCTTGAGCACGTTCCAGGTGCGGGCGAACTTGTTGACCAGCGTGGTCAGCGCGGCCCGGAAGCCCTCCTCGTGGGCGCCACCCTCGGTCGTGTTGATGGTGTTGGCGAAGGTGTAGACGCTCTCGTTGAACAGGTCGCTCCACTGCATGGCGATCTCCGCAGAGATGCCCTTGTCGGGGTCCTCGGCGAAGAACTCGATCACGGTCGGGTGGGCTGCCCCGCGCTTGGCGTTCAGGTAGCGCACGAAGTCGGCGATGCCGCCCTCGTAGCAGTAGGTCGCCTGGCGCGGCCCGGGCTGCTCCTCGACGGAGTCGTCGTCGGTCGGGTGGACCCGCTCGTCGGTCAGGGCGATGGTCAGCCCCCGGTTGAGGAAGGCCATCTCCTGGAACCGCCGCGAGAGCGTCTCGAAGTCGTAGTGCGTGGTCTCGAAGATGTCCTCATCGGCCCAGAAGGTGATCACGGTCCCGGTGTCCTGGGTCGCCTCGTCCTTGGACAGCGGTGCCTGGGGCACGCCGTGGGTGTACTCCTGGCGCCAGACGTGGGCCTCCCGGCGCACCTCGACATCCAGCCGGGTGGACAGCGCGTTGACGACGGAGACGCCCACACCGTGCAGGCCCCCGGAGACTGCATAGCCACTGCCCCCGAACTTGCCGCCGGCATGCAGCACCGTCAGCACGACCTCGACGCCCGGCTTGCCCTCGCTGGCCACGATGTCCACGGGGATGCCACGGCCGTTGTCCACGACCCGCACGCCACCGTCGGCCAGCAGCGTCACCTCGATCCGGTCGCAGTAGCCGGCCAGCGACTCGTCGACCGAGTTGTCCACAACCTCGTAGACCAGGTGGTGCAGGCCACGTTCACCGGTGGACCCGATGTACATGCCGGGGCGCTTGCGCACGGCGTCCAGCCCTTCCAGGACTGTGATCGCACTCGCGTCATAGGACACCTGGCACTCCTGACTGTGGTGGGGCTCGGGAACGCGGGCACGGGAGCGGGGAACGACTCGGGACGCACCAGTGAACAACGACCGCGTGATGCCAGGATTCTACCCTGATCTGGGCAGGTGGGGCCCGGAAATCCACATAGGACGCGCCCTGAGCCGCAGACCCCTCGGGGACGATCCCCCCCACATCCCCGCGGCCGGTGGGCTGACGGGCCTCGATTCCGCGCCGAGCCGCTGTGCCCGTCGGGATCAGCCGTAGGTGTCGCGCGGACCACGGCCCCGTGACCCGCAACCGCCCGCGGGTGCGTGGCGGGGTGGGACCAACGACCCGGATGTCGCGCACGACGCCCGGACCCACCTGCGCCTCGATGGCAGTTCGCAGGGCCGGCATCATGAGGCGCAGCTGCTCCGCCCAGGCCGTGGACGAGGTTCGGACCAGCAGGAGGCCCGTGGCCGGGTCGAACGACTCAGGTGTGGCGTGCTCGGCGTTGGCCGCTCCGACGATCTCCGGCCACATGCCCAGCAGCCGCGCGACGTCGAGCCCTGTGCGCCACCCCTGGTCGTCGACGAGCCTGGTCCATGCACCGCCGATCGCGAGGGGATCGCGCTCGTCCGGTCCGGGCCCTGAGAAGCCGGCCACCGCACGCCGTCGTCGGCGTGTGGACGGCCGTGTCGGTCGCGCGGGTTCGGAGGCAGCACCACCCGTCCGAGCCGCGGACCTGACCCGGGACAGCACCGCGCGGGCGGCGTCCGGGACGGCGCCGGGGGCCGGGTCAGCGGCCGGCGGGTGAGTCGGCGCAGCGGCAGCCGTCGCGTCGCGCGGGATCGTGGTCCGCCGCCCCGGCCCGGCGTGGGCCCCCGGGTCCGGACGCGCTCACGCCGCGCTCCCGACGTCAGCCACCGCGATGGTCCGGCCCCGCAGGACACGGGGGACATCCTCGGGCACGGCAGCGGTGATCAGGACCTGCTCGACGTCGGCCACCGCCCCGGCCAGACGGTCACGCCGATCGGTGTCGAGTTCGGCGAAGACGTCGTCGAGGATGAGCACGGGCTCCCCGCCCGGCCCTGACTCAGCACGGACAATGTCATAGGACGCCAGTCGTAGGGCCAGGGCCATGGACCAGGACTCACCGTGTGAGGCATACCCACGCACCGGCATCCCGTGCAACGTCACGGCCAGCTCGTCGCGGTGCGGCCCCACCAGGGTGATCCCCCGGGCGAACTCCTCGTCGCGGCGGGCATGCAGCGATTCGCGCACCCGGTCCTCGAGGTCGTCGCGTCCCAGACCGACCGCATCGGGAACCCCCGGCACGTACTCGATGTGGGCCAGCGGATCCCGGTCCCCCGGCGCCACCGCACGGTAGGCCCCCGACAAGGGGGGTGCCAGGCGCGCGACCAGCGCCGCCCGCGCCAGGATCACCTCCGCAGAGAGGGCGGCCAGTTGGTCGTCCCAGATGGACAGGGTCGCCTCGGCGGCGCTTCGGCTCCGGGCGCCGCCGCCGCGCAGCGCCGAGGCGGACTTCAGCAGGGAGTTGCGCTGCTTGAGCACCCGGTCCAGGTCGGACAGGACGGCGTCGAAGCGCGGTGCGAGCGCCACGGTGAGCTCATCGAGGTAGGTGCGCCGCTCGCCCGGGTCCCCCTTGACCAGGAACAGGTCCTCGGGGGCGAAGAGCACCCGGGACACCTGACCCAGGACATCGCGCTGCCGGGGCACCGGCGAGCGATTCACCCGAGCCCGGTTGGCCCGTCCCGGGGTGATCTCGAGCTCGACGACGACCTCACGCCCACCGCGGTCGGCGTGGACCCGCACAACTGCGCGCTGCGCCCCCCGGCGCACCAGCGGAAGATCGGTGGCCACCCGGTGCGAGCGCAGGGCGCAGGCGTAGCCGATCGCCTCGACGAGGTTGGTCTTGCCCTGGCCGTTGGCCCCCACGAACGTGGTCACCCCCGGCTCGAGGTCGAGCTCCACGGTCCCGTAGGACCGGAAGTCGACCAGCCCCAGATGGGTGACGTGCACGCTAGGACGGCAGGCGGACGGGCATCAGCAGGTACAGGTAGTCATCTGCGGCGTCGGCGTCGAAGCTCGCGGCACCGGTGAGCACGGCAGGCTTGTTGGCGTTCGTGAACGCCATGTTGGTCACCGGCTTCGAGATGGCCGCCAGACCCTCGAGGAGGTACCCGGGGTTGAATGCGATGCGCTCCATCGGCTCGCCGGTCACCACGCACTCGATCGCATCCAGGCCGATCGCATCGTCCCCGGTCCCGGCCTCGAGCACCAGCTCCTGGCCGTTGAAGATCATCTTCACCGCACTCGAGCGCTCCGCGACGAGAGCCACACGCTTGACCGCCTCCGTGAGCGCGGCGGTCTCCACCCGGGCGATGGTGGGTGACTCCGCGGGCAGCAGGGCCCGGTACTTGGGGAAGTCGCCCTCCAGGAGCCTGGTCGTGGTGCGCCGGTCCAGGCCCTCGATGCCCAGAAGGCCCTCACCCACGGCGGCGGACCCGAACGCGAGGTGCACCTCGTCCGCGTGCGCCAGCGCCTTCGCAGTGTCGGCCAGCGTGCGCGCGGGAACAAGTGCCGCCGCAGTGAACCCGGACTCCTGGGGGGTCCACGAGAACGTGCGCACCGCCAGCCGGTAGCGATCGGTGGCGGCCAGCGTCACCTGGTCGCCATCGACCTCGACCCGGACGCCGGTCAGGAAGGGCAGGGCGTCATCGCGCCCGGCGGCCACAGCCACCTGGGCGACCGCCGCGGCCAGGACGGTCCCCGGGACGCTGCCGCTGGGGTCCGGCATGGCCGGCAGCGGCGGGTACTCCTCCACAGGCAGGGTCGGCAGCTCGAACGAGGCGCGGCCGCACCTCACCCGCAACCTGGTCCCATCGATCTCGACGTCCACGGGCTGGGCGGGCAGTGATCGGGCGATGTCCACGAGCAGGCGGCCGTTGACCAGGGCGACACCCGGGTCGCTGACATCTGCGGAGACCTCGACCCGCCCGGAGACCTCGTAGTCGTAGCTGGCGATGGACACCTTCGGCTCGGCGCCATCGACGCACTCGAGGCGCAGCCCGGAGAGCATGGGGAGCGCGGGCCGGGTGGGCACGGTCCGCCCAGCCCACGCCACGGCATCAGCGAACTGGTCACGATCGACGCGGAACTTCACGAACTCCTCCTGGATGGGCTCTCTGCTCGGGTCACCCTACGACGCGCCGGTGACACAGGGACGCACCGCCGCGACAACAGCGCAGCCAGCGGAGACCCGCTGACAGGCGAATGCTGGTGCAGGAACCCGCAGCGCCTGCTGGTTCGTCCACAGGTCGAGCCGGACTGAGGGCGGTTCATCGAATCATCCTCTGTAACTGGAGTCTTCGTAGTAGGTGCTGTGGATCCTGGGGACAACTGCTGTCGTCGCAGGTCAACATGCGAGTCGTTGACCACAGCGGCTGTGGGTGCACCTGGGTCGGACCGATGTGATTCGTGGACAGGAGGGGTCCAGGCACAGCCGCGGGGGCCGCTGTCCACACGCCACCCGCAGGTCGGGGTGCGACACGCCGCGCTCCAGGCTCGTGCGTCCACAGGGTCCAGCGATCAGCGGGTGGCGGCCGAGGCCCGGATCCGGGCCGTCAGGTCCATGACCGAGTTGTACAGCGAGCGCCGCTCAGCCATGAGCGTGCGGATCTTGCGATCGGCGTGCATGACCGTCGTGTGGTCACGGCCGCCGAAGAGCTCACCGATCTTGGGCAGGGACAGGTCGGTCAGCTCACGGCACAGGTACATGGCCACCTGGCGAGCGGTCACCAGGGTCCGGGAGCGCGACTGCCCGGTCAGGTCATCGATGGTCACGGAGTAGAACTTGGCCGTCTCGAGCATGATCGCCGGCGCGGTGATCTCAGGCCCGGCCTCGTTCGGGATCACGTTGCGCAGGACCTCCTCGGCGAGGCTGAGGTCCACCGGGCGCTTGCTGAGGCTGGCGAAGGCGGTCACGCGGATCAGGGCGCCCTCGAGCTCGCGGATGTTCCGGGAGATCTTGCTGGCGATGTACTCCAGGACGTCGGCGGGGACGGTGATCCCCTCCTGGTCGGTCTTGCGCCGCAGGATGGCGATCCGGGTCTCGAGGTCGGGCGGCTGGATGTCGGTCGTCAACCCCCAGCCGAACCGCGTGCGCATCCGGTCCTCGAAGTCCTTGAGCCGGTTCGGGGCGATGTCGGAGGTGATCACGATCTGCTTGTTGGCGTTGTGCAGCGTGTTGAAGGTGTGGAAGAACTCCTCCTGGGTCTGCACCTTGCCCGAGAGGAACTGGATGTCGTCGACGAGCAGCACGTCGACGTCGCGGTAGCGGCGCTGGAACAGCAGGGCGGCGTCGTCGCGGATCGAGTTGATGAACTCGTTGGTGAACTCCTCGCTGGACACGTAGCGCACACGTGTCCCGGAGTAGAGCAGCTGCGTGTAGTGCCCGATCGCGTGCAGCAGGTGGGTCTTGCCCAGACCTGACTCGCCGTAGATGACCAGCGGGTTGTAGCTGCGCGCCGGCTGCTCGGCGACGGCCACCGCGGCGGCGTGCGCGAAGCGGTTGCTGGCGCCCGGCGACGAAGGTGTCGAACGTGTAGCGCGGGTTCAGCCGTGCCGACTGCTCCGGCCTCACCTCGGTGGTTCGGGCTGCTGGGCGCACCGCCGGCTGAGGCCCGGTCACGTCGACGGGGCGATCGGCGTAGGTCGAGTCCGCCCAGATGTCGGCCAGGTCGTCATCGACGTCCAGGGACGGGTCGACGGTGACCGCCAGGCTGATGTCGCGGCCCAGCAGGGACCCCAGCGAACTCTCGATGGGGGGGCGCAGGTGGGACTCGAGGACGTCCTTGGCGAACGGGTTGGGGGCGGCCAGGACGGCCACACTGCCGTAGACGTTGACCAGGCGGGACAGCTGCAGGAACGCCCGGTGGGAGCGGCTCAGCGCCGTGCTGTCCAGCGAGCTGATCGCGCTGGCCCAGATCTCCGCCGGGTCTGCAGTGTCATCCACGGATGTCCCTCTTCCCTCTTGCGTGTCCCAGGTCCTGGGAAACCCACCCCGGACAACCCGGCGAACCTATGCCCGCCCACCGCCGGCGTGCAAGAGTTTTCCACAGGTTTCCCGGCGTCCCGACCACGGGGTGATCAGGGCATCCGGCAGCGCCGTGGGGACCCCACGAGCAGGCGTCCAGCCGGGGTGCGGCCCGCAGGCCGCGTGAGGCGCCGATCGGTGCGCGTTTGACCCGTCCTGCGGCTGTTGCGTACCTTAGTACCCAGGAAGAGGTCCGTCCGGCCAGTGGTGCACATGGGCGCAGGCTCTTCGCCCGAGAACACCCAGCCGCAAGGATGACGCCATGAAGCGCACGTTCCAGCCGAACAACCGTCGGCGCGCCCGCACGCACGGGTTCCGGACCCGGATGAGCACCCGGGCAGGGCGTGCCGTGCTGGCGGCACGCCGTGGCAAGGGTCGCACCCGAATCTCGGCCTAGTCGTCGGGCCGTTCGTGCTGCCCGTGCGCCGAAGGATCCGGCGCGCTGAGGACTTCCGCGTGGTCATCCGCGCGGGGTCCCGGGCTGCCACGCGCACCGTCGTGGTCCACGTGCACTCCTGGGACACCCAGGCACCAGCCAGGGCCGGTTTCGTCGTGGGCAGGTCCGTGGGGGGATCAGTGGTCCGCCACCGGGTGACACGCAGGTTGCGCCACCTCATGGTCGAGGTCCTCGAGGACCTGCCGGCCGGGACCGATGTTGTCGTCAGGGCGTTGCCGCCCGCCGGGGGAGCGTCGAGCGCCGAGCTGGCGTCGGACCTGTCCTCGGGCCTCCGAAGGGCTGTCGCGAGGGTGGGTCAGAGGGTTGGGACGCCGGGGTTGGTGTCCCAATGACACAGGGTGAGTCCTCCCGATCGGCCGTACGCCGTGCCTGGGACATGACCCTCGGACGCCTGTTGTCCATGGTCCTCGTGGGTGGTATTCGTGGCTACCAGCGGTTCATCTCACCCCTTCGGGGGCCCACCTGTCGGTACTACCCCACCTGTTCGGCTTATGCTCTGGGGGCGGTCCGCACCCATGGGCCGGTCAAGGGGTTCCTCCTTGCGGTCGGGCGACTGGTGCGCTGCAACCCCTGGTCCCCGGGTGGGATCGATCACGTGCCGGCCAAGGGGACTTGGCGGGGTGGCAAGGACGTCCGTCCCACCACGCAACGAGTAGGGAGCTAGTCGGTGTTCCTCTGGGAATGGCTGCAGGATGCAGTCTCGTGGATCCTGGTGCTCTGGCATCAGTTCTGGTCGCTCTTCCTCGACCCCGACAGCGGCTGGGCGTGGACGCTGTCCATCGTCGGCCTGGTCGTCGTCATCCGGATCCTGCTCATCCCGCTGTTCGTCAAGCAGATCCGCGCGCAGCGCAACATGCAGATGATCCAGCCGCAGCTCAAGGAGATCCAGGCCAAGTACGCCGGGGACAAGGAGCGCCAGTCCCAGGAGATGATGGCGCTCTACAAGGAGACCGGGACCAACCCGCTGGCCTCATGCCTGCCCATCCTGCTCCAGGCCCCGATCTTCTTCGCGCTGTTCCGGGTGCTGCAGAACATCGCGGCCGAGGAGCCCGTGGGCGTGTTCAAGTGGCCGCGGTACGAGGACCTGCTGGCATCGGCGCACAATGCCGAGATCTTCGGGGTGCCCCTCTACGGCACCTTCGCGAATGCCGCCGAGACACCCAACCCCACCAACACCAAGATCCTGGCCGTCATCCTGATCATCCTGATGTCGGTGACCAGCTTCGTCACCCAGCGCCAGTTGCTGCTGAAGAACACGGCGAGCGACAACCCGATCGCCCAGCAGATGAAGATCATGATGTACATCTTCCCGGTGATGTTCGCCGTGGGTGGCCTGAACTTCCCGATCGGTGTGCTCATCTACTGGTTCACGACCAACCTGTGGACGATGGGTCAGCAGTTCTGGGTGATCCGCAACAACCCCCAGCCCGGGACGCCCGCGGCTGAGGCAGCCGCGGCCCGCAAGGCACAGAAGGCGGCCAAGAAGGGCCTGCCCGTTTCGCCGGAAACGTCGGGTTCTGGATCCGTCATCGCCGGTGAGGTCGTCGCCGAGGACAAGCCCCCGACGCGCACTCAACCCAAGAAGCAGCCCCGCAGCAAGCGGACCGGGCCACCACCGAAGTCCGGCTGAGCTACGGCGGGGCCGCAGCAGGGGTGCGCGTCACACGACGACGAGGCCGCAGACAGGTGGGGTGCATGAGCAACGACGAGGCAATCCGGAGGAACCATGAGCAACAGATCCGACCTTGAGCGTGAAGGGGATGTCGCAGCCGACTACTTGGAGGCCCTGCTGGACATCGCCGATCTCGATGGCGACATCGACATGGACGTGGAGCGGGATCGCGCGATGGTCTCCATCGTCGGAGGCGACCTCAACGACCTCGTCGGGCCCGAGGGCAAGGTCCTCGATGCCCTGCAGGAGCTCACCAGGCTGGCTGTCACACGTGAGACAGGGGAGCGCAGCCGGCTGATGCTGGACATCGCCGGCTTCCGGGCGGCACGGCGACGTGAGCTCGCCGAACTCGGTGAGCGTGCGGTTGCCGACGTGAGGCGCACGGGCGAGGCGGTGAAGCTGGCCCCGATGACGGCGTTCGAGCGCAAGGTCGTCCATGATGTTGTCGCGGACGCTGGACTGCGCAGCGAGAGTGAGGGTGAGGGTGCTGCCCGACGTGTGGTGGTCATGCCGGCGTGAGTGATGTTCCACGTGAAACGGAACTGAGCGCCCGCTACACCCAGGTGAGCGGGATGCAGGCATTCGCTGAGCTGCTGGCCACCACCGGGGTCGAGCGGGGCCTGATCGGGCCGCGGGAGGTTCCCCGGCTGTGGTCGCGGCACCTGGTCAACTGCGCGGTGGTGGCGGAGGGGCCGGACTCCCCGTTGGCGCCGGGCTGCACCGTCGCCGATGTGGGGTCAGGGGCAGGCCTCCCGGGCGTGGTGTGGGCCCTGGTCCGCCCGGACGTGCGCGTGACCCTGATCGAGCCGTTGCTCCGTCGGGCTACCTTCCTCAACGAGGCAGTCACCGAACTGGCCCTCGGTGATCGTGTGGAGGTCCTGCGCGCGCGTGCCGAGGATGTCGACCGGACGTTCGACGTGGTCACTGCGCGCGCCGTGGCCCGACTCCCCCAGTTGCTCACCTGGACGATCCCCTTGACCCGGGTGGGGGGCGTGGTCCTGGCCCTCAAGGGGTCGAGTGCGGCCCAGGAGGTGGACGAGGCCCAAGGGGTGCGGGGTTGGCTTCAGGTCGGGGACATGACCGTCCACCAGTTCGGAGTGGGCACCATCGAACCTCCCACCACGGTCGTGCGGGTGCCCAGGGTGCGCTGAGGTCGGGTGCGCGGGGATCGGGCCCGACACCCACTGGGATTGCACTCGGTGAGCGGAGCACAACAGAGCGTGCAGAAATGCGCGAAACGGACATATCATCCCCACGTTATCCACAGGGTTTCTGTGGATAACCCCGTGGTGGTGCTGGCTGGCCTAGGCTCTGGGCACAGCGGAGGAGGCGATGTGAGCGAGATCACATTCGAGGGCCACACCAGGAGTTCCTGGGCGGAGGTCCTGCGCGAGGAGGAGGGTACCGGGGGCACGCTGGAGTCCAGGGTCGGGTCGGGAACGGCCACTGCACCGGCGTTTCACTACGCGGAGCTGCCCCTGGACACGATCCGTCCGAACCCGCGACAGCCTCGTACGGTCTTCGACGAGGAGGCCCTCGACGAACTGGCGGCCTCACTGTCCCAGATCGGGCTGCTGCAGCCCATCGTGGTCCGCCCCCTGGGTCATGTCCCTGTGGACAGCCCGCAGGACGCTGCGGATCACGCCAGGTACGAACTCGTGGCGGGTGAGCGGCGTCTGCGGTGTGCCCAGCGACTGGGGTGGGACACGATCCCCGCCATGGTCCGTCCCACGGAGGACGCGGACATGCTGCGCGACGCGCTCCTGGAGAACCTCCACCGTGCCTCCCTGAACCCCTTGGAGGAGGCGGCGGCCTATCAGCAGCTGCTGGCGGACTTCGGATGCACGCAGGAGGAGCTGTCGATCCGGGTCGGACGATCCCGCCCACAGATCGCCAACACCATCAGGCTGCTGAAGTTGCCCCCCGCAGTCCAGCGGCGCGTCGCGGCCGGGGTGCTGTCCCAGGGACACGCGCGTGCACTGTTGTCCCTTCCCGATGAGCCCAGCATGGAGGCCCTGGCCACGAGGATCGTCGCAGAGGGACTGTCGGTCCGCTCGGTCGAGGAGATCGTGGCTCTCGGTGACCAGCGGACCCGGACCCGCGCCCGGAAGCCCCGCCGCACCATGTCGGATGAGAACTTCCAGGAACTCGCGGACACCCTCGCTGATCGGCTGGACACCCGGGTCCAGGTGACGATGGGCAAGTCCAAGGGCAGGGTCACCATCGAGTTCGCGGGGCGGGAGGACCTGGACCGGATCCTCGACGTGCTCTCCGAGTCTGGGTCACCGACCTAGGACAAGCGCTTCGGCCGGAGTCCCTGGTGGGACACGCCGCGGGTGTTGTGGACAAGGTACCCGGCGCGGGGCCGGCGCCGACCTAGGATCCGGGCATGAGCATCACGACCAGCACTGACTCGATCGAGACCATCACCGGGGACGCCCACGCGCCCGTCGTCGACCTCCGGGCGGACCACGCCGGACCCTCCGCCGAGGGGACGGCAGAGGCCCCACCCGGTGCGGCCCCGACGCGGCCCACCTTCACGATCACCGACGCTGCCACAGCCTGCTCGGTCAGCCGCAAGACCATCACGCGCAAGCTGCCCGAGCTGGCCGGCCACGGTGCGGCCAAGGACGAGGACGGGGTGTGGCGCATCCCGGTGGAGGCGCTGCTGGCCGTGGGCCTGCACCCGGGTCGCTCGCTGCCCTCGGTGCTCCCCACGGGCGCCAGGCCGGTGGCCCCACCCCCGGCACCGGTCACCCCAGTGGGCCAGGACACCGTCACCATCGCGCGTGATCGCTGGGATGACGTCCGGCTGCGCCTGGCCCGTGCGGAGGCTGAGGCCGCCGAACGAGGGCTGGCGCTGGCCGACGCCCGCCTGGCCCTGCGCGCCCTGACCGCGGGCCCCCTGCGGGCCCCTGACCCCCAGGTGCCCACACCGGCCGCCGGGCCCGACCCGGCGGCGAGCGCCACGGGTTCACCTGGCGCCACCGCCCCGAGCGTGGTGGACCCCACCGGTGGTGCGCTGTGGGCAGGTCCCGCTCACCCCACCCCACCAGGCGCCGCCGGTAGCCTCCCGTCCGGGCCGGCGGGGCACGTGGCGGCCGACTCGACGACCCCCGGCTCGACTCCGGTCGGTACGGACGCCCCGGTCCCCGCGGATCAGGTCCCCGCTGACGTCGTCGCCGCCCGGAACCTCGCCGCCCGAACCGGCGGCTACGTCCCCGCGGCGGCACCCGTCAAGAAGCGCCGGTGGTGGCGGTCGACCTGATCCCCGCACCCGGGACGTGCCTGTCCTAGGTCATGGCACAGGGACACCCGACCTGAGTACCAAGGACATGTCCCTGCTGTTGTGACAGGGCCTTCAGGTCAGCGGGGCCTTCAACGGGTGGGCGCTCCCTCGGTGATGGCCAGCTCCACCAGGTCCTGGAACACCGTGCCCAGGTCCAGCCCAGCGGCCTCGACTGCCTGCGGCAACAGGGATGTCTCGGTGCAGCCGGGGGCGACGTTCACCTCGAGGAAGGTCACCCGGCCGTCGGGGTCCACGATGAGGTCCGCCCGGGACAGGTGCCGGAGCCCGAGTCGTTCGTGGGCGGCCACTGCGACCCGGGCGCAGGCCTCGGCTGCCTCGGCCCCGAGCCTGGCCGGGGCGAAGAACTCCGTCGTCCCGGCGGTGTACCGCGAGGCGTAGTCGTAGACACCGGAGTCCGGGACGATCTCCACAGCCGGAAGGGCACGGACCGTCCCGTCTGCACCCTGGATCACCGAGACAGCCACCTCCGTGCCCGTCACGAAGGCCTCCAGCATGGCGGTGTCGGCGTAGGCGAAGCAGCCGACCATCGCAGCGGCGAGGTCGGCCGGCTCCCTGACGATCGCCACGCCGAGGGCTGAGCCTCCGCGGGTGGGCTTGACCACGAGGGGCAGGCCGATGCGGCGCACGAGCGACTCGAGGACGGGCCCGGCCCCGAGATCCCGGAACGTCGCATGGGGAAGGGCCACCGCCGGGGCTGTGGCCAGGTCCGCGCCGGCGACATGCGCCTTGGCCACCATCTTGTCGAAGGCCAGCCGGCAGGCGTCGGGGCGGGATCCGACATAGGGGATGGCCAGGCTGTCCAGCACGTCACGCAACGAGCCGTCCTCCCCGCTGGCCCCGTGCAGGAGCGGGATCACACAATCCGGTTGCGCGGCCGCCAGGTCCCCGAGGAGGGCAGCGTCGAGGTCATGGACGGTGACGCTCTCGCCGGCCGACCGCAGGGCCTCGGCCACGCGGCGGCCGGAGCGGATGGAGACATCGCGCTCATGCGAGAGCCCGCCTGCCAGGATGACGATCGATCGGGACACTGTCCTACCCCTTGTCCTAGGCCAAATCGGGTGCGGGTGTGGTCATGAGAGCCTCGTCGTTGTGCGCCCGGACCGCGCCCGGAGGGGTCTGGCCGAACGTGGCCAGCAGGCCGAGCTCGTCGTCGATGACATTGCCGAGCCGCCGCACGCCCTCCTGGATTCGCTCCGGGGTTGGGTAGCAGTAGCTCAGCCGCAGTGACCGGCGGTTGGCCTCCTGCTCGGCATCGCCGACGTAGAACCCGGTGCCCGGGACGTAGGCCACCAGCGCCGCGACCGCGCGGGGAAGCATCGCGCGGGCGTCGAGACCCTCCGGGAGGGTCACCCATGAGTAGAACCCGCCAGTGGGCTCGGTCCAGGTCGTCCCTGGGGGCATGTGGTCGCCGAGTGCCTCCAGGAGTGCGTCCCGACGCTCCCGGTAGAGCTCACGGAAGGTCGCGATCTGGTCCATCCAGGGGTTGGTGGCCAGGTACTCCGAGACGGTGAGCTGGGCGTAGTTGGAGGGGCACAGCACGGCGGCCTCGGCTGCCAGGACCAGCTTCTCGCGCACCCCGTGCGGGGCCACCGCCCAACCGACTCGCAGCCCCGAGGCGATCGTCTTGGAGAACGACCCGAGGTAGACCACGCCCTCGGACTCGTCCGCCCGGATCGCTCGCGGGACCACGCCGTCGAATCCGAGCAGGCCGTACGGGTCGTCCTCGAGCAGCAGGATCCCGTGCGTGCGCGCCACCTCGAGGATGTCGTGGCGTCGCTGCTGTCCCTGGGTCAGCCCGGCTGGGTTGTGGTAGGAGGGGATGGTGTAGATCATCTTGATCCGCCCGCCGTCGGCGCGCACCTGGGTGATCGCCTCGGTGAGGGCGACCGGGGACAGTCCCTGGTCGTCCATGGCCACGTGGACCACACGGCACTCGTAGGAGCGGAAGACCCCCAGGGCGCCGACATAGGACGGCGACTCCACCAGCACGACATCCCCCGGGTCGCAGAAGGTGCGCACGACCAGGTCCAGGGCCATCTGTGACCCAGTGGTCACCACGATGTCGTCGGGATGGGCCGAGATCCCCACCGGAGCCATGACGTCCAGGATCTGCTCACGCAACCGCTCGTCGCCCTGGCCCGACCCGTACTGCAGCGCCGTGGCACCCCGCTCCCGCAGGAGCCGAGCCACCGTGTCGCTCATCGCATCGAGGTCCAGGGCCGAGACGAACGGCATGCCCCCGGCCAGCGACACCACCTCGGGTCGACTGGCGACCGCGAACAGCGCGCGGATCTCGGAGGCCGCCAGCCCATGCGCCCGTTGGGCGTAGCTGGTGAACCACGGGTCGAGGCGCGTGCCAGGGGACATGTGCCTAGGATGCCCGATGGGAGGTCGGCTCATGAAAACGGTGCGGTGGGTCCTGCTCGGAACGGCAGCGCTGGCGATGGGCGCGACCGCGGGATTCGTCGTCTCACTGCTCCGTCCGCGCAAGTACGCGGAGTTCTCCGGGGTCCGCGACGGCAGAGGCTGAACGGCCAGGCGCACGAGACGATGGGGCGCCGTTAGTGCGGGGATAAGCGACGATCATCCACAGTAGGACTGGTGATGGCGTAGATTGGCCCAACGCGTGGGGAGGAGTGTGCCGTGGGGTTCCGGGCCCGGTTGGTGGCGGTCGCTGTGACGGGGTCGGCACTGCTGGCCTCCAGCCTGGGGGCGGTGGCGCCGGCATCGGCTGACACCACCACCCCCGGTTCCACCGGCTCCATCACCTGCGCCATCACGGCACCGGGCAATCCGGTCGTGACGCTGATGGACACCCCCGTCGGGGGCAACGTGACCTGCACCCACAGCCTCCCTGGCACCCCCGTGACCTACTCCGTGGCGCCCTTCGTCCTCGACGCCACCGGGCCGTTCAACGGCAAGCTCTCCTTCGACCCCGCGACGGGCAACTTCCTCTACACGCCCGGCTTCTACCCCCCGGATTCAACCCGCGGCGGTGCCCAGGACAAGCTCCCGGAGTTCTCCGGCCCGGACTCCTTCACCGTGATCGCGAAGTCCCCGGACGGAGCCGAGACCCGCTTCGACGTCCCGATCCAGATCCAGGGACTGCCCCGCTCCTGCAACGCGAGCTTCGCGCCCACCACCCGCACCATGTTCAACGACCCCTCCGGCTCGGAGGCACAGCAGTACCAGATGCTGCGCTACCTGATCGAGATGATCGACTGCACCCCGGCGCTCAACCCGGATGGGTCGCAGGCCTCGATCAAGTTCAGCTTCTACTCCCTGACCTACGCTCCGGTGCAGGCCGCCCTGACCGCCGCTGCCCAGCGCGGGGTGTCGGTGCAGGCCCTGACCAACAGCCACTCGGACAAGTACTCGTCATGGCGTGAGCTCTCGCGCACCCTGGGCACCGACACGAACGCTGTCAACTTCGCCACCACCTGCTGGTTGGGGTGCCTGACCCCCAGGACGCCGCCGGTCGCCGGTGGGCCGACTGCCTGGTACTCGGCCGAGGCCACGACGCTGACGTCGAACAACGTCGTGTTCAGCGACCGGTCCCGCCCCGGCGTCAACCCGATCGTGGCGTGGCGCTACGACTTCGGCGACGGCACGTTCGCCGAAGGCCCGGGGCCGCACACCAAGACCTATCCGGGCCCGGGCACCTACCGGACCAGCCTCACCGTGACCGATTCCACCGGCGTCAGCCACGTCGCCACAGGTGAGCGGACGCTGCCGGACAACCTGGAGCCGATGTACCCGTCGCTGCACTCCAAGGTCTACCTGTTCTCCACGGTCGGCCAGGGGGCCAACACGCGGCAGTGGGTCAGCGCCTACAGCTCGGGCAACCCGACCTACCAGCAGTCCCGCAAGGGCTTCAACAACCTGAACATCGCTGTCGGCGACAAGCCTCTGCACGACATCTTCACCACCTACTTCGCCGACATGGTGAAGGGCTCCCGCGGAGAGCTGATGACCACCAACTACTTCCGCACCTTCGCCACCCCGGGCAACCCCGCCACCGGTGCCCGGCCAACCACCGTCCACCTGGGTCCGCAGACCTCGGGTGACATCAACCGCGAGATCCTCAAGTCCATCAAGTGCAAGTACAAGGTCGGCAAGAAGTGGAAGCGCACGGACGTGCGGGTCTCCATGTTCGTCCTCACCCGGCGCGGGGTGGCCTCGGACCTCTGGCGCCTGGCCATGCAGAGGGGCTGCAACGTCCAGGTGGTCTACACCCAGATGAGCCAGCGGCTGAAGGCCCCGAACGGCAAGTGGTTGGAGAACGAGGACGGTGAGGAGATGGGTTACGGATCGGCCGACTGCCTGTCCACGCCCCCGACGAAGGTCATCGTCACCAAGGCGAGCAAGGGCAAGCCCGCCAAGCGCAAGGTCGTCAAGAACGACCTGAACGGTCCCGACGGTCCGTGCAGCGGCGGATCCCTTCGCGGCTCTGTGCCGGTCACGTCCACCGGGATCTGGCTCAACCGCACGAGCCCCTATGGGGGTGGCCGCCTGACTGTTCAGATGGCCTGCCCGGTCCAGCCCAAGTACGACACGGTCAAGAAGACCTGGGCGGTCCTGTGCATCCGCAACGACATCTTCACGCACCACAAGGCCCTGCTCGTCAACGGCTTCATCCGGGGGAAGGTGCAGAAGTACGTGATGTCCGGTTCCGCCAACTGGTCCTCACCCGGGCTGCGTGCCTCGGACGAGATCATCACCGAGATCCAGGACGCCGGCGCACTCTACGACCAGTACAAGTCGAACACCGAGTACCTGAAGAAGGTCATCAAGCGCAACAGCCTGAAGAAGCCCAAGAAGAAGTCGGCCCAGACCTACATGCTCCAGCTGTCCGGCTCCCAGCAGCTCGACGTGCGGGGCCTGACCGACGAGCAGATCGCCGGCCAGGGCTGACCGAGGCGGGCAGCCCCGGGGACCCCCGGGCCGCCTGCCCCGAGGGTGCACCGCTCAGTCGGGCGGGGGTGGGGCGAAGAAGCGGATCAACGCGGCCGTGATCGCCTTGGCGACCTGGTCACGGCCCGCGGGGTCGCCCAGTCGGGCGCCGTCCTCAGGGTTGGTGAGGTAGCCCAGGTCGAGGTGGACGGCCGGCATCCGGGTGAGGCGCAGCAGCTCCCAGGTCTTGGGATGGGCGCCGCAGTTGCTCGCGGAGCTGCGCACCGCGATCTCCTCGAGCAGCAGCTCGGCCAGGGCGTGCCCGGCCACGGAGCTGGTGCGCCCGTTGAGGGCCCCGAAGTAGAACGCGGCCATCCCATGGGCCTGGGGATTCGGGTGGGCGTCGCAGTGCAGGGAGATCACGACATCGGCACCGACCTCGTTGGCGATGGCCGCCCGCGCGGACTCGTCGAAGGACGTGTGCCCGGCGCGCGCCGGCCCGGTCACGAGCACGGTCGTCCCCAGGGCGGCCAGCCGCCCCTCCACGCGTGCGGCGATGTCGGCAGCGATGTCCTGCTCGGACAGGCCGCCCCCGATGTGCCCGCGGTGCAGGTGGTCGGGTCCTGCGTCGATCAGCACGACCTTGTGGGTGACCCCCGTGCGCAGGATCTCGAAGGCCTGCTGCTCACGCAGCACGGTCGAGGCCCCCCCGCTGACGGTCCGGGTGAGCCGGCCCAGGGCCCGGAAGGTGTCCGGTCCCGCAGTGCCGTCGGTCGGCAGCCCGGTGTTGAGCTGGAACTCACGCACGGCGTGGTCGGTCATCCGGCCGAAGATGCCATCCGGGCGCCCCGGGGAGAACCCCAGGCCGGTCAGCCGCTCCTGCAGGGCCAGGACGTCGTCGCCGACCATGAGGTGACCGGGCAGGAAGGACAGCACCCGGTCGCCGAGGCGCCAGCGGGCCTCCTCCAGGCGACGGAACGTCTGGGTCCCCACGACCCCGTCGACGGCGATCCCACGCTCCTGCTGGAACTGGCGCACCGCACGGTCGAGCTCCGCGTCGAACTGATCTCCCCGGCCGTCCTCGACCAGGCCGAGCCGGTGCAGCCGCGTGCGGACCTCGGCGACCATCGGCCCCGAGTCCCCCAGGCGGCACGTGGGTCCAGGACTGATGGACAGGCGTGCGCTCACGGATCAGCGGATCAGAGGAACTCAGCGAGGTCCTTGAGCAGGGCGGCCTTGGGCTTGGCCCCGATGATCTGCTTGACGACCTTGCCACCCTGGAACACGTTCAACGTGGGGATCGACACGATCCCGTAGTCCGAGGCGATCCTGGGGTTCTCGTCGACGTTCAGCTTGGCGATCGTGAGCTTGTCGCCGTGGGTGGCGTCGATCTCCTCGAGGATCGGGGCGATCATCCGGCACGGGCCGCACCAGACCGCCCAGTAGTCCACCAGCACGGGCTTGTCCGACATCAGGACGTCGTCGGCGAAGCTGGCATCGGTCACGGTAATCAGGGCCATCAGATCTCCTTGTGTCGGCTGGTCAATCCTAGCGTCAGGCGGTGACAGCCACGGCGTGCTCACGCACGGCCAGGAACCGCTCGGCGTCCAGTGCCGCGGCGCACCCACTCCCGGCGGCGGTGATCGCCTGGCGGTAGGTGTGGTCCACGAGGTCGCCGGCGGCGAACACACCGGGCAGCACCGCGCCGCCGGTCAGGACCTGGGTGGAACGCCCGTCGACGAGCACGTACCCGTCGGCGTCGAGGTCGACCTGCCCACGGATCAGCTCGGAGCGCGGGTCATGCCCGATGGCGATGAACAGGCCGGTCACGGCGAGCTCGCGCTGCTCGCCGGAGCGGGTGTCGGCAAGGGTCACCGAGGCCAGCTTGTCCGCGCCGTTGATCGCCGCGACCGTGCTGTTCCACGCGAAGCGCAGCTTCGGGTTGGCCATCGCCCGCTCGGCCATGATCCGGCTGGCCCGCAGCTCGTCGCGCCGGTGGATGATCGTCACGGTCTCGGCGAACTTCGTCAGGAACAGGGCCTCCTCGATGGCGGAGTCACCACCACCGACGACCGCGATGTCCTGGCCGCGGAAGAAGAACCCGTCGCAGGTGGCGCACCAGGAGACCCCGTGGCCGGAGAGGCGCTTCTCATCGGGCAGACCCAGCTCGCGGTAGCCGGATCCCATGGCCAGGACCACCGCGTGGGCCCGATGCTCGTTGCCCTCGCCGTCGACCACGACCTTGACCTCGCCGGACAGCGACATGGCCGTGACGTCGTCGGTGACCAGCTCGGCGCCGAAGCGCTCGGCCTGGGCCCGCAGGTTGTCCATCAGGTCCGGACCCATGATCCCCTGGGGGAATCCGGGGAAGTTCTCGACGTCGGTGGTGTTCATCAGCGCCCCACCGGCAGTCACCGCACCCTCGAAGACCAGCGGGCGCAGCGCCGCCCGGGCGGCGTAGATCGCAGCCGTGTACCCGGATGGACCGGAGCCCACGATGATCAGATCCCGAACCTCGGACATGTCCTCACCCCTTGCAGTCGTGGAGGACAACATCCTAGGTGCGCCCCGGATTCCCGCCCCGGGGGTCGGGACACCACGGGTGTCCGGCCTGATCCGGATGCGTCAGCTCGTGACCCGGACCTCGCGGATCCCGCCGCGCCAGCCACCGTCCACCTGCGGCAGGCCGGTCAGCCAGACGAGCACATACCGCGCCGAGGTGGGATCGGCGGCCTTGAGCCGCACCTTCTCCCCGGCCTCCGTCGCCTGGGCCAGGAGGTCGTAGTCCTGCGGGAGCTCCCCGGGATCGTTGCTGGTGAGGACCTGCAGGTCGGTCCCGTTTCCGACGAGGTCCAGGGACACCGCTCCGATGGTGCGCGGTGCGCCCAGGTCCAGGAGGATCCCCACCCCGGGCTTGTCCAGGCTCTTGTTGTAGTAGGTCACGGTCCGCCAGGCGGTGTTCTTGTCCCCATCGAAGGCGTAGGGCACCCGACCCGGGTTCTCCTCGCCGTTGCCCAACGGGTCGAAGTCGATCCCGCCGAGGATCGGGTAGACCGTCCTCGTCGGCGACGCCGAGGGCTCCGGTGTCGGGGTCGCCGAGGCCGTGGGTGTTGGCTCGGGTGGGGCAGCGACCGTGGTGTCGCTGGACAGCAGGCGCCATCCACCCCAGGCCAGGCCCAGCACCAGGAGGATCACCCCGACCCCGACGGCGATCCGGGGCCAGGGGCTGGAGGACTCCGGGGACTCGGCGGTGAGCGGGCGGCGCTCGCCGGTCAGGTCGGTGAGGCTGGCACCGAGGGACTCCCGGGTCTGCCCGGCCGAGGTCAGCCGCGGACGACCGCGTGGGGGGGCGATCGGGATCACGGTCCGGGCGCAGAGGTCGTCCAGCGACTCGGGAACCTCGGCCAGCAGCCGTGACGGGGGTGGGGTCTGCCCACCGACCTCAGGGGCGCCGGGGATCCCCTCGACCTCCCCCTCCGGCCAGCGGGCGGTGAGGCACGCGTAGAGGATCGACCCGATTCCGTTGACGTCCGCGGCGACCGGGTCGTCGCCGGCGACCGGGTCGATCCCGGCCAGGACGGCGTCGATCCCCAGTCCGGTGACGCGGACCTCACCGTCGTGGCCGATCAGGATGTTCGATGGCCGCAGCCGCCCGTGGGCGATCCCCTTGGCGTGCGCCGATTCGATCGCCCCGGAGATCTCGTAGGCGATGCGGGCGGCCTCGGCCGGGTCCATCGGGGTGGTGAGGTGGTCGCGCAGGACCTCCCCGGCACTCCACTCGGTGACGACCACCAGGAGGTCATCGGCGCGGAACACGTCCAGGATCCGCACGATCCGCCGGTCGTCGACCGTGGCGGCGGTCCGGGTGGACTGGTCCAGGTCGGCGGCCAGGTCATCGTCGGCCGGCACCAGCCACAGGGCGACCTCGCGGTTCAGGGTGCTGTCGACCGCGCGCCAGATCTCGGCGCCGTAGCGCTGCTCCACCAGGTCGTCCAGGGTGAACCGGCCGATCTGCCGGTTGGGGGCCACCCGTCCCTGCTCGTCCACATCAGGAATGCTAGGCCACGTCCACCGGGGCCGGTGACGGGCACGCGCCGGGGCGTGCCCGCCATTCGGGGCAATCGGTCAAGACGTGCTGTCCCGATGTCGATTGCTCAGGCATGTCGGCGGGTGTGGGCGGGCCAGGTGATCGGGGCGGGATCGTCCTGGGCTGGTTGATGCGTGTGACGATCGTCCTGGTGATCATGGGGGTGTTGGCCTTCGACGTGTTCTCGCTGGCCTACACGAATGTCACAACGGTCGATGACGCCAGCATCGTGGCCGGCACCGGAGCCCAGACGCTGATGGAGAACCCGGGTGACCAGAAGGCCGCCAAGAGCGTGTCCGTGGCCCAGGCCGAGGAGTTGGGCGTGCGCATGCGGTCCAAGGACTGGTGGGTCGACGAGGCCGGCGAGGTGCACGTCACGGTGAGTCGGGACGCCAAGACCCTGGCCCTGCACTACATCCCCCAGCTGGAGAAGTACCTGACCGTGCGTGCGGTCGGCACGGCGATGAGCTCCTGACCCAGGGTCACACCGGGGCTGTCCCCGGTCAGCGACCCACCTTGCGCCGCACCATCGCCATGGCGGTGCCGACCTCGCGGATCCGCAGGGCGCGCGCGGCGCCGAGGTACACCCCCAACCCCAGCAGGCTGGCGACCACGAGGACCCCCAGGAGCCGGGGCCGGGAGCCCTGACCGAAGTCGAGGACCCGCGGGAGATACATCTCGATCAGGAGGGTGGCCAGCACGATCGTGGCGACGGTCGCCGAGCCGGCCAGGAGCATCTTGGCCAGCGCCATCCACGTGGCGCGCGTGTGCAGCCCGCCGCTGCGGCGGGCGAGGACCGGCCAGGCGATCGGCATCATGATCCAGTAGGTCAGTCCGAAGGCCAGGCCGATCGCGGGGACCTTCAGCGAGGTCGGTGCCAGCTCGAAGAGCAGGATGGACAGTGCGACGTTGATCGTGTTCAGGACCAGGGACAGGTAGAACGGGGTCTTCGTGTCCTCCAGGGAGTACCAGCCGCGCAACAGGATGAAGTAGACCGAGAACGGCACCAGCCCGATGAGCATCCCGATCACCGTGTAGCCGATGACGAAGGCCGACTGCCGGTCCGCCGCCCCGAAGCCGAACAGGACGGCGGCAAGGATCGGCGCCAGGGGGATCATGACCGCCGTGATCGGCACGGTCAGGGCCGTCACGGTGCGCATCGAGTCGGTCAGGACCCGGCTGAAGGTCTCGAACTGGCGGGCGGCGGCCACCCGGCTCAGCCCGGGGAGCAGGGCCGTGACCAGGGACACGGTCACGATCGAGTGCGGCAGGAAGAAGATCAGGTAGGCCTTCTGGTAGGTGGTGATGCCCGCCGAGGGCAGGCCCTCGGCCTCGGCCAGGACGTTGGCGGTCGTGGCCAGCCGGCTGTGCACGATGAAGGACACCTGGTTGGCCGCCAGCAGCCCCAGGGTCCACAGGGCCAGGCCACCGGTCTTGCCCAGGCCCCAGCCGCGCCAGTCGAACCGCGGCCGCCAGCGGTAGCCCGAGGAGCGCATGAAGGGGACCAGGAGCAGGGCCTGGGTGGCCACCGCAACGGTGGAGCCCAACCCGAGCCACGCCGTCTGCTGCGCCGTGAGCGTGCCGCTCTGCGCGGCCGCGGGCCCGGCGACCACCAGGAACGACAGGAACACGAAGATGGCCACGATGTTGTTCGCGATGGGCGCGTACATCGGTGGGGAGAACCGGCCCCGGGCGTTGAGCACCTGGCTGACGAGGGTGTACAGCCCGTAGAAGAAGACCTGGGGCAGGCAGAACCGGGCGAAGGCCACGGCCAGGGACATCTGGTCGGCGGTGTACTCCGGTGAGGCGTAGATGCGGGTCAGCAGCGGCGCCAGGAACATTGCGATCGCAGTGAGCGCCAGGAGCAGCACGCAGGTCAGCGTGATCAGCCGGTCGGTGAAGCCCGCACCGCCGTCGGAGTCCTCCCGGCTGCGGCGGACCAGCTGGGGCACGAACACGGCGTTCATCGCCCCGCCGACCGTGAGCACGTACACGGTGTTGGGGATGGTGTTGCCGAGGGTGAAGATGTCGGCGACGATGCCCAGCCCGAGCGCCGCGGTCATCGCGATGTCGCGGAACAGGCCGGTGATCCGGCTGATCACCGTGCCCAGGGCCATCTTCGCGCCCGTGGCAACCAGCTCACGCTGCTGGGGGGCGCCCGCCTGCGCCGCGGAGTCGCTGGCCGCGTCCGGGTCCGGGGCACCGGCCAGGTCCGACACGTCCCGGGCGTCCTCGAGCTGCGCGTCGGCGTCCTCGTGCTCGGGGTCCCGTTCCTCGTCAGCCACCGGGCGCCTCCGGCGGCGGTGCGGCTGGTGTGCTCGCTGAGGTCGCCGACCGAGCCAGGGGGTCCCCCTGCTCCGGCGCCCCGGGTTCCGCGGTGGTCGTGTCCCGTGCCTCGGCCCGTCGGCGCCGGCGGGCCCGGCGGATCCCATGGACCACCACGGCCAGGACGAGCGCAGCCAGGGCCAGCTGGACCAGCACCCGGGCGGCGTTGGCGTAGGCGGCCGACTCCACGACGAGCACGGTCGGCTCCCCGAAGGCCTGTCCCTCTGCGGTGACCAGCTGGACCGAGACCGGGATCGGCCCGGCCGCAGCCACCTGCGCGGTCACCTCCACCGAGGTGCGCCGCTCGGGGGCGATCGTGAACGGCTCCACCGGGTCGGCTGAGAAGAGCTGGGGAGGGTCGGAGGTGAGCTCCAGGCCCACGGTCACCTCGGTGGGCCCGGCGTTCTCGATCGTGATCGGGATCGTCCCCGAGGCGCCCGAGATCGTGATGGACCCGCTGGAGACCACGGTGACCGACTCGAGGAGCCCGCGCACCTGGTCGGTGACGATGCCCGTGAGCTCGGCGCGGGCCTCCGGATGGTCCCGGAACCAGGCCCCGAGCAGGCGGGTCGGGGCTGTCCGGGTCACCTCGGGGATGACCCCCGGATCGGATACGACGTCGGCGTAGGCGGCCAGGTCCCGGTACTGCTCGCGCACCTCGGCGACGTGAGCGCCGGGCAGCTCGCGGGCCTCCTGCTCCGGGGATGGTGCGGTCAGGACCCGGGCCAGCGAGCTCGGCTCCCTGGCCAGGGCGGCGGCCAGGGAGGTCGGCGTGACCCAGGGGGCGTCGGTCAGGGCCGTGACCACCATGGCCGCGGCCTCTGCCGGCGGGCTCCAGCTGGGATCCGGTCCGGTCACCAGCAGGCGCTGGGTCTCGGGGAGCTCCACGGCAGTCACGAGGGTCTGGGCGAGGAGCGCCTGGCGCACGGAGGTCTGCTCGGCGGGGGTCCCCATGGGTCGCGCCAGCGTCACCGACAGGCCGGAGTCGAGCAGGAGGGCCGGGATCTCGCCGGTGGCCGTCGGCAGCACCACGTTGCCACTGGGCGTGAAGTAGGTCGGGTCGGCCAGGGGTGCTGCCCGGTCGCTGAGGACCACCACGGCGAGCCCGTCGTCGGCCAGGACACCCAGGGTCGCCGGCGTGGCCACGCCGCCGGGGGCCAGGGCCACCGAGCTGGGCAGGGGCCGGCCGAGGATCTCAGCTGTGGTGTCGTCGATCCGGGGGCGCTGGCGCAGGACCGTGGACAGCAGCCTGCCGCCGCGGGCGGCATCGATGTCCGGCCACGCGTAGAGCGACCCGGAGGCATCGACCCCCGGCGCCGAGACGGCAGCCTGCAGCGCGTCGAGCCAGTCGGCCACCTCACTGCGGCGGGTCCCGGGCTCGACGGTGCCATCCGGACCGCGGACCTGGTACCCGTCGGCGAGCTCGGAGGCCGTGTGCACAGCGTCCGGGTCGACGACCAGGGACACCGCGCCCGGGTCGGCCGCGCCCGCGGCCAGGAGGCGGTCCAGTCGACCGGCAGGGGACATCTGGACGGCCGCGTCCTCGGTCAGAAGCACGCCCTGGGCATCACGCAGGGGGGCACCGGTCAGTGGCCAGATCGTGGTGAGCAGCAGCGGCTCGACGGTGGTGTCGTCCGGCCACCACGGCAGGAAGGTGCGTTCGAGGTCCTGGCGGGTCCTCCCGGAACCGGAGTCGCCCAGTGCCTCGGCACCCGTGACGTAGGCCCCCGGGCCCGTGAGACCCAGCTCGTCGACGTCGGCACGCAGCGTGAACGTGCGGGACTGGCCGGCGCCGAGGCTGTCGGCGACATCCTCCTCGGACCCGAGCACCGGCACCCCCGTGCGCTGCCCCGCGCCGGCCAGGACCTCGGGGATCTCGTCGCGGTTGACGATGGGCGTCGGTGACACGCGCAGGACGGCCGAGACAGCGCCGACCGGGGTCGGGGAGACGTTGGTGATGGTCCCCGTGACGACGAGCTCGTCGCCCGGCTCGGGGACGGCCGGTGCCAGGCCCGTGATCCGGATGCTCAGGGCGCCGGCACCGATCGCGGGGCGATCCGCGGACGGGGCGGCGGCCATCACGGGGTGGGGGGAGCTGGCGAGCAGGCCGGCCAGGGCCATCAACGCAACGGCTGGCCGGAGTCCGGCCCGCCGGGTCACTTCACTCCCGGGACGATCTGCGGGACCTTCTCGACGAGGCGGCGCTCATCACCGTAGGCGAGCTTGCGCACGACCTGGTGGAACGGGATCCACTCGACCGCCTCGACCTCGACGTCCTCGTCGGAGAGCTCGCCGCCGACGGCCTCGATGACGTAGTGGTGCACCGTCTTGTGGATGCGCTTGTCCTCCACGACGAACCAGAAGTCGATCACTCCCAGCGGTGCCACGATCCGACCGACGAGTCCGGTCTCCTCGAAGACCTCGCGCAGTGCGGCCTCCTCCGGCGTCTCCCCCTCCTCGACGTGGCCCTTGGGAAGGCTCCACAGCAGGCGTGAGCGCCGGTCGTGCCGGGCGATCAGCGCCACGGCGGGGGGGTCGCTGGACATGTCGAGGACCACACCTCCCGCCGAGGTCTCCTCGACCTTGGGCAGGCGCCGCCCGCGAAGCCCGCCGGGACGCACCTTGCGGACCCCGCGACCGGCGGCCATCAGCGTGGCCGGGTTGGGGAACATCCTGCGGGCTCCCTCGAGCACCCCGTCATCGGCATCGGGCGCGGGCTGTCCGGGGGCGTCGGGCACCAGCGACTCGGGGGAGGGATCGGCGGTGCGGGGTGGGGGAACGGCCTGGGCGTCCGGAGCCGGTGGGCGGCCCCGGCGCGGAAGGGTCCCGGGGGTGGGTCCCGCCGGGCGCGGGGCCGGGGGCCGGGCGTCGCCCTGCACGGGGGCGTCCGGCCGGGCATCCGTCGGCGTACCGTCCGACGCGTCGTCGGTGGGCTGGACCGCACCGGCAGGCTGGGTCGCCGAGGGCGGCACCGTCGGCCCACCCGCCGCGTCGGGGGCCTCCGGTCCGCCGACGGTCCCCTCGGGGTTCTCGGGCGTGGCCTCCCGCTCGTCGCTGGGGGCCGCTGCCGCTGGTCGGGAGCCCGGGTGTCGCAGGTCAGCCGGGGTCGGGATGGTGAACCGTCGCCCCTCGCGCCGCGGCGGCGGGCCTGGGGGCGACGGCGTGGACATGCCCGTCAGGATAGCGGCCACGTAGGCTATCGGCCTGTGCCTGACGTCCCACCCCGCGCGGCGCTTGCGGCAGCGAGCCGCATCAGCATCGACGAGCTCCTCGACGAGATCCCGGAGCTGATGGACCTCGCCCGGAGGATGGCCGGCGCTGGGCACGAGATCGCCCTCGTCGGTGGGTCCGTCCGTGACGCCATCCTCCTGGGACGGCACACGGACCTCGACCTGGCCACCTCGGCACACCCCCGGCAGACCCTGGAGGTGCTCGAGGGGTGGGCCGATGCCGTGTGGGACATCGGCATCGAGTTCGGAACGGTCGGGGCACGGGTCGGGGCCCACCACCTGGAGATCACCACCTACCGCAGCGACGCCTATGACCGGGCCACCCGCAAGCCGGAGGTCACCTACGGCCAGAGCCTGCTGGAGGACCTGCGGCGGCGGGACTTCACCATCAATGCGATGGCGGTCACGCTGCCCGATCGCACCTTCGTGGACCCCTTCGACGGGCTGGCGGACCTCGCAGCACACACGTTGCGCACACCGGCCACACCCGAGGAGTCCTTCGCCGACGACCCGCTGCGGATGATGCGGGCCGCCCGGTTCGTGTCCCAGCTCGGTGTCTCGGTGTCCGCCGAGGTCCTGGCCGCCATGACGGCGATGGCCGACCGGATCACCATGGTGTCCGCGGAGCGGGTCCGCGACGAGCTGTCGAAGCTGCTGCTCACCGAGGTGCCCCGGATCGGGTTGGAGCTGATGGTCGACACCGGCCTGGCCGACCATGTGCTCCCCGAGCTGCCCGCCCTGCGGCTGGAGATCGACGAGCACCACCGGCACAAGGACGTCTACGAGCACTCGTTGATCGTGCTGGACCAGGCCATCGACCTCGAGACGTCCCACGAGCCCGCATGCCCTCCGGACCTCGTCCTGCGCATGGCCGCGCTGCTGCACGACATCGGCAAGCCACGGACGAGGCGCTTCGAGCAGGGCGGTCGGGTGAGCTTCCACCACCACGAGGTCGTGGGGGCGAAGCTGGCCCGGAGGCGACTGACCGCGCTGCGCTTCCCGAAGGTCGTCGTCGACGAGGTCTCGACACTGGTCGAGCTGCACCTGCGCTTCCATGGGTACGGCAGCGGGGAATGGACCGACGCGGCGGTGCGCCGCTACGTCCGCGACGCCGGGCCCCAGCTCGTGGCGCTGCACAAGCTGACCCGTGCGGACTGCACCACCCGCAACCCGCGCAAGGCCGCCGCCCTGCGCCGGACCTACGACAGCCTCGAGGAGCGCATCGCGGTGCTGACCGAGGCCGAGGAGCTGGCATCGATCCGGCCCGACCTCGACGGCAACGAGATCATGGAGATCCTGGGGATCGGACCGGGCCGCGAGGTCGGGCAGGCCTACCGATGGTTGATGGAGCGCCGCCTGGATGAGGGCCCCCTGGGTCGCGAGCGGGCCGAGGCCGAGCTGCGGCAGTGGTGGGCGGAACGAACACCGGTCTGAGCACGCACGAGCTGCGTGTCGCGGCGTTCGCCAGGGGCTGACCGCGACGCGCCCGTCCCCGGGGGTCGACGTCCCCGGCGTTGTCGGAGCGGTGGGGTTCAATGTGTCCAGGCACCGCGGCAGGGTCGAGCCGGGGCGCTGTAGGAGGCAATGTCATGTCCGGGACCCTCACCCGGCAGCGCCGCACCGTCAGGGGTCCGGCACTGCCGCACCTGGTGGGCCTGGACGGCCTGCGTGCGGTGGCGGTCATCGCGGTGGTGCTCTACCACGCGGACGTGCCCTGGATCCCCGGGGGCTTCCTCGGGGTCGACGTGTTCTTCGTGCTGTCAGGCTTCCTGATCACCTCGCTGCTGCTGGTCGAGCTCGACCGCACGGGGACCATCAACTTCAGGACCTTCTACATCCGCCGGGCCCGCCGGCTCCTGCCGGCCCTGTTCGCCGTCCTGGGGGTCACCGCGCTCCTGGTCGCCACCGTCGCCTATGACGGGGCGGCGGCCTTCCGCCGTGACCTGCCGGGAGCGCTGTTCTACTACTCGAACTGGTTGAGCATCTTCACCGACACCTCGTACTTCGAGTTCATCGGCCGGCCTCCGATGCTCAAGCACCTGTGGTCCCTGGCGGTGGAGGAGCAGTTCTACATCTTCTGGCCCGCCATCGCCCTGTTCGCGTACCGGTGGCGCGGGGCGCGGGCCGTCGGGCTGGTCGCCCTCGGCGGGGCAGTGCTGTCCACCCTGGCGATGCTGACCGGCTCGATCATCGGTGACATGCCCGCAGCGGCCGACCCGAGCCGCCTCTACTTCGGCACCGACACCCACGCGATGGGCGTGTGCGTGGGTGCTGCGCTGGCCGTCATCTGGCGCCCCGGTCGCACGTCGCCGGTCCTGGCCGGGCAGGCCAGGGGAGTGATCAGCGCGGCCGGGGTGGTCGGCCTCCTGCTGCTCGTCGCGATGTTCATGGGGCTCGGGGAGTTCTCGACGTTCCTCTACCGGGGCGGCTTCCTGGTGGTGGCGCTCGTCTCGGCCGTGGTCGTGGCCGCCGCCAGCCACCGGGGGGTTCCGTTCGGCACCTGGTTGGGGATCCGGCCGATGCGCTGGATCGGGGAGCGGTCCTACGGCATCTACCTGTGGCACTGGCCGCTGTTCCTCGTCACCCGGCCCGGGGTGGACATCCCCCTCGACGGTGTGCCGGCCCTGCTGGCCCGCCTGGCCCTCCTGCTCGGCATCGCCGAGCTCAGCTACCGCTACGTGGAGATGCCGGTGCGCCGGGGGGCGTTGGCCCGTGGCTGGCGCCGGGTCCGCGACGGTGAGCTGCCCCCGCCGAGCCGGCTGGTGCTGGCGTCGGGCGTTGCAGTCGCGCTCCTGGTCTCGTTCACCGGCTTCCGCGTCCTCACCGCACCTGCCCCGGCCGTTGCCGGTGGCCTGAGCGCCGCGCAGCTCTCCGCGCTCCCCCCGGCCCGTGCGCCGCTGGAGAAGGACTTCGCCCGGATGGCGGCCGCCGACGAGATGGATCCCCGCGCCAAGGTGACCGCCTTCGGGGACTCCGTGATGCTCGGGGCTGCCGGCACCCTGGAGAGCGAGACGTTCAACCTCGACCTGCACGCCAAGGTCGCCACCCAGGCCGCCGACGTCGTGGCGTCGATCTCCGACCAGGTGGCCGCCGGCCAGCTGCGCGACACCGTCGTCCTGCACGTCGGCAACAACGGCATCGTCACCGAGGAGCAGCTGCGGGCGATGCTCGACCAGCTCTCCGGCGCCCAGAAGGTGGTCCTGGTCAACGTCCGGGTCCCCCGGCCCTGGATGAAGCCCAACAACGCGCTCATCGATTCCGTGGCCACCGACTACCCCAACGTGGTCGTGGCCGACTGGGCGAAGGCCTCCAAGGGCAACCGTGACTACATGGTCTCCGACGGCGTGCACCTCACCGGCAAGGGCGCGCAGGCCTACACCCGGGTCATCGCCGAGGCAGCCGGCGTCACGCCGACCTGAGGACCGGACCGGGCCGCGTGAGGGTCGGCAGGGATGCTGCCTCGCGATTTGGCCGCCGGTGGTCGCCGCCGCTACGATTGCCGAGGTTGACGCCCCGTCTTCGGGGTGATGCGCGAGTGGCGGAATAGGCAGACGCGCACGGTTCAGGTCCGTGTACTCGAAAGGGTGTGGGGGTTCAACTCCCCCCTCGCGCACCAACAACCTGGGGGATCCCCCAGCCCGGCCCGGTCTCGGAGACGAGCACCGGGCCGTTCGCGTCCACCGCCCGTGGGGCCCAGTCCCGAGGCCGACCGCGCGTAGCACGGCCGGAGCACGCGACGGCGGTAGGCTCCGCTCCCGTGACCGCCGCCACGAGCCCAGCCGCCCGGATCGAGAAGCCCGCACACGGGTGGATCCCGATGATCTTCATCGGGATGGGCACCGCCATGATCATCATGGACGCGACGATCGTCAACGTCTCGTTGCCCTCGATGATCGCCGACCTGGGTCTGAGCTCGATCGATGCCGAATGGGTCAACGCGATCTACTCGCTGACCTTCGCGGCACTGCTGATCGTGTTCGGCCGGGTGGGCGACCGGGTGGGTCGCCGGCGGATCTTCACGCTCGGCGCCCTGGTGTTCCTGCTGGCCAGTGTCTACGCCGCCTCCTCGAACTCCGGGGAGCACCTGATCACCGCACGCGCCCTGCAGGGGATCGGCGGGGCGATGATGTCGCCCACCTCGCTGTCCCTGGTGAACTCGCTGTACGCAGGCAGGGCGCGCAACATCGCGTTCGCGATCTACGGGTCGATCATCGGGGGGATGGCCGCGCTGGGCCCCCTGATCGGCGGGTACCTGACCACGAACTTCTCCTGGACCTGGGCGTTCTGGATCAACGTCCCGATCGCCGTCGCCGTGATCGTCGGCGCCATGCGCTACGTGCCGGAGAGCAAGGATCCCGGGGACACCAAGGGCTTGGACGTCGTCGGCGCGATCCTCTCGGCGCTGGGCATCGGCCTGATCGTGTTCGGCCTGATCGAGGGCCGCAACTACGGCTGGACGCGCGTCCAGGAGGACACCAGCCTGTTCGGGCGCGAGTACGCCGCCGGAGCCATCTCCCCGGTCGCGATCGCCCTCGTGGCAGGGCTGCTGTGCCTCGTGCTGCTGTACGTCGTCGAGACCCGGCGCAGCCGCGCGGGCAAGTCGGCCCTGATCGACTTCACGCTGTTCCGGATCGCCACGTTCGGCCTCGGGTCGGTTGCCGCCCTGATCGTGAGCCTGGGTGAGTTCGGCATCCTGTTCTCGCTCCCGCTGTTCCTGCAGAGCGTCCTGGGGTACACCGCGCTGGGCGCCGGAGCCCTCCTGGCGACCCTGGCGATCGGCTCGTTCGTGTCCGCCCCGACGGCGGCGTCCCTGGCCAACAAGTACGGCGCCCGCTTCGTCGCCCGGATGGGCATGGGCCTGGAGGTGATCGGGATCGTGGGCCTCGGGGCCACGATCACCCCCACCTCCCCGGCGTGGCAGATGGCCTTCTGGCTGATCATCTACGGCATGGGCGTCGGGTACGCCAGCGCCCAGCTGACGGGCCTGATCCTGGCCGATGTCCCCGTGCGCCAGAGCGGTCAGGCCTCCGGGACGCAGAGCACCGCCCGGCAGATCGGCGCCGCCATGGGCACCGCGATCCTGGGAACGGTGCTGTTCGTCACCCTGAACGCCCAGACCGCCACCCAGGTCGAGGAGCTCGGCGTACCGCAGGCCCAGGCCCAGGAGGTGGCCGACATCGTCGAGGAGTCGGCCGGCACCGTGATCCCGAGCCTTGCCGAGCCCCCGGGAAGCCCGCAGGTCCAGGCGGCGGCCTCCCAGGCGTTCGCCGATGCGGTTCAGATCACCGCGTACGTTGCCGGTGGGTTCGTGTTCCTCGGGCTGCTGGCCACCCTGGCCCTGCCCAAGCCCGTGGGGCGCCGCGAGGACGAGGACGCGCCCGGGCCGCTCACGGCCGGCGACGCCCCGGATCCGGTCACCGGCGGCTGAGCAGGACCGGCCGGGTCAGGACCAACCCGGCCCGGCTCAGTACCAGCCGGTGCGGTACGAGTGGGCCAGGGCGTTGCTGGGGTTGCCGTAGCGGCCCTGGATGTAGCCCAAGCCCCACGCGATCTGGGTGCGGGCATTGCTCTGCCAGTTCGGTCCCGCGGATGCCATCTTCGATCCGGGCAGCGCCTGCGGGATGCCGTGGGCGCCCGACGGGTTGTGTGCGCGGCTGTTCCAGCCGGACTCCTTCTGCCAGAGCGAGCCGAGGTCCTCGCACTGGGAGGCCGACCAGCCCTTGTCGGCGCACATCTGCATGCCGAGGGCGCGGTTCTGGGCCGGCGACCCGCCCTGGGCGGCTCGGGCACGGGCGGCCCGCTGCTCAGCGGCCCGACGCTTCTTCTCGGCGGCCTTGCGTGCAGCCTCCTTCTTGGCCTTGCGCTCGGCGGCCTTGCGCTCGGCCTCGGCCTTGAGGGCGGCCTCGTGGCTGTCGGCGGCGTTGCGTGCGTCGATGGCGCGCTGGGTCTCCCAGGAGGCGGGCATCACGACGGCCGAGTCGTCGGCCAGGCCGAGGGTGCTGGCCAGCGCGGGGCCGCCGGCGATGACCGCGGCAGTCGCGGTGAGCGTGGCGCCGAGCTTGATCAGGGTGCCGCTGTTCATGGGTCCTCCGGGGAAGTGGTCCCGGGTTGGTGCCCGCATCCCTGCCGATGCACACCGAACGTGGCCCATCTCACAGCGAGTCCCGGCGTGTCGCCCATGCGCGACGTCGCGCGGTCGAGGCCACGGGAGCCGTCGTGAGCGGCCCGTCGCCGGGCAGGGTTGACCTCGGGGCGACCCGGGCTCAGCCAGCGTGCAGCCCGAGGTTCGCCGCCTCCTCGAACAGCTCCTCGCGCACGTCCGGGTGCGCGGCCTGGGTGATCAGGTTGCGGGCCTGCTCGTCCTGCGAGCGGCCCCAGATCTCGGCGATTCCCTGCTCGGTGACCACGGCCGTGTGCTGGAAGGAGGTGACCGGCTCGTCGAGCAGCGGCACGATCGTGGACACGTTGGCCTTCGGGTGCCAGGAGCGCAGGGCGATGAACGCCTGCCCGCCCGGGGCGTGCAGGGCGCCGACGATGAAGTCGGTCTGGCCACCGAAGCCCGAGTAGATCCGGGCGTTGATCCGCGAGGCGTTCGCCTGGGCGAACAGGTCGACCTGCAGGGCGGAGTTGACCGAGGTCATCAGGGGCTGCTGGGCGATCAGGCCCGGGATCGTTGCTGGCCTCGGTGCGCACCATGCGCACGCGGGGGTTGCCGTCGATCCACTCGTAGAGCTCCTGGGAGCCGAACAGGAACGAGACGGCCAGACGCGGCATCGGGGTTCAGCGCACCGGCCTTGTCCAGGGCCAGGACACCGTCGGAGAACATCTCGGTCCAGAACCGCAGGCCCTTGCGGTTCTGCAGGGCGTTGAGGACGGCGTCGGGCACTCCGCCGATGCCCATCTGCAGGGTGGAGCCGTCCTTGATCCGGGCGGCGATCCTGTCGCCGATGTCCCTGCGAGGTGTCGTCGAGGGTTCCCTGGGTCGCGACGGTCAGCGGCTCATCGGCCTCGAACAGCACGTCGATCGAGCTCAGCGGCACGATCGCATCGCCATAGGTGAACGGCATGCTCGGGTTGGCCTGGGCGATCACCTTCCCGCCCCGGGCGCGGCAGGCCTCGATCGCGGCCGGCATCACGTTGACCTCGATGCCCAGGCTGACGACCCCGTGCCGCGGCGTCGAGGTGTGCAGCAGGACCACGTCGGGCTGCATCGCCCGGGAGAACAGGGCCGGGACCAGGCTGAGCCGGCAGGGCACGTAGCGCAGCCGCGGGTTCTTGCGCATGCCGGCGCCGACGAAGGAGGTCTCCGGCGTGATCCCCTCGCGCTCGGGCAGGCCCGGCTGCGGGTTCAGCGTCCACAGCCGCCACTGCGGGATGTGCTCGTCGAACAGCGCGAGTGCCGTCCTCGGGCTGGCGAAGTTGCCGGAGACGATCACGCGGGGGTTCGGGGGGAGCGCCTGGAGGATGGCAGCGAGGGACTCGGCCGTGGCATGCAGGGTCATGGGTGGCATTCTTCCGTGGGCGCGCTCTCCCGGCTCGGTCCGGATGGCCCGGGTGCGTCGGCCATTGGTCCCCCCTGGGTGCCCGGGCCGGGTGCTGCGCGGCACCTGCGCGGGTGTCCGGTCGGTGAACCGCGCGTGTCGTTTGCGCGGCGGCCACACGTCGGGTACATTATTCGATGTATCAACTCGATACATCAGAATGGAACTCCCGGGTAGTGAGAGGACGGTACTCCGCGATGGCAGCCACTCGCCGCAGCGCAGTGCTCGAGTTCGCCATCCTGGGCCTGCTCCAGGACGCGCCCATGCACGGCTACGAGTTGCGCAAGCGGCTCAACGCGGTGATGGGGACGTTCCGGGCCATCTCCTACGGCTCGCTCTACCCGGCGCTGAAGGACCTGCTCGACCGGGGTCTGATCGCCGAGGCGGGTGCCGCGGACGCCAGCGCTCCGGTCCTCTCGGGCCGACGCGCGAAGATCGTCTACGAGCTCACCGCCGACGGCAAGGACAGGTTCGCCGAGCTCGTCTCGCGCACCGGTCCCGAAGCGTGGGAGGACGAGGCGTTCGGGGTGCACATGGCCTTCTTCGGCAGCACCCCGGCCGAGGTGCGCGTGCGCATCCTCGAGGGCCGGCGCAGCCGGATGGAGGAGCGTCGGGCCAATCTCGCCGCCTCGACCGCCCGCAACCGCGAGCGGCTGGACACCTACACCCAGGCCCTGCAGCGCCATGGCCTGGAGGGGGTCGACCGGGAGGTCCGCTGGTTGAACGAGTTGATCGACAACGAGAAGCAAGGACGGCGCGAAGGATCCGCCGACGCGTCCATGAACCAATCCGGAGATACCGGGGCCGGGCCGCGTCGCTCGCCAGCCCGCGGGTGAGAAAGGAACATCAGATGGGTGCCATTCGTGTGGCCATCGTGGGCGTGGGCAACTGCGCCTCCTCCCTCGTGCAGGGTGTGGAGTACTACAAGGACGCGGACGTCAACGATCGCGTCCCGGGTCTCATGCACGTCCAGTTCGGCGACTACCACGTCCGCGACATCGAGTTCGTGGCCGCGTACGACGTCGATGCCAAGAAGGTCGGCCAGGATCTCGCCCACGCCATCGTGGCCAGCGAGAACAACACCATCAAGATCTGCGACGTGCCCCCGACGGGTGTGACCGTGTCCCGCGGCCACACGCTCGACGGCCTGGGCAAGTACTACCGCGAGATGGTGACCGAGTCCGACGAGGAGCCGGTGGACATCGTCGCCAGCCTCCTGGAGAACAAGGTCGACGTGCTGATCTGCTACCTGCCGGTCGGGTCGGAGCAGGCCGCGAAGTACTACGCGCAGTGCGCCATCGACGCGAAGGTCGCGTTCGTCAACGCCCTGCCCGTGTTCATCGCCGGCACGCCGGAGTGGGCCAAGAAGTTCGCTGATGCCGGTGTGCCGATCGTGGGCGACGACATCAAGAGCCAGGTGGGCGCCACCATCACCCACCGCGTGCTGACCAGGCTGTTCGAGGACCGCGGCGTCACCGTCGACCGGACCTACCAGCTCAACGTCGGCGGCAACATGGACTTCATGAACATGCTCGAGCGTGATCGCCTGGAGTCCAAGAAGATCTCCAAGACCCAGTCGGTGACCTCCCAGATGGCGGGCACGATCGAGCCGCGGAACATCCACATCGGACCGTCGGACTACGTCGCGTGGCTCGATGACCGCAAGTGGGCGTTCGTGCGCCTCGAGGGCCGCGCCTTCGGCGACGTGCCGCTGAGCCTGGAGTACAAGCTCGAGGTCTGGGACTCCCCGAACTCGGCCGGCGTGATCATCGACGCGCTGCGCGCGGCGAAGATCGCCAAGGACCGCGGCATCGGTGGCCCGATCCTGAGCGCCTCGAGCTACTTCATGAAGTCCCCGCCGGAGCAGTACGCGGACGACATCTGCAAGACCAAGGTCGAGCAGTTCATCGCCGGCGAGATCGCCAGCTGACCCTGCTCGGCAGGTAGGCAGCGCAGAAGGGCCCGGGTGACGAACCCGGGGCCCTTCTCGCCGTCGCGAGGCAGGGCGATCGTCAGCCTGTCACAGCGTTGGCGTCGAAGGCCGAGATCGCATCCAGCCAGGAGCGCGAGGCAGCCGAGCGCCCCTCGGCCGTCACCGCGGCGTCGAACAGCCGCGCCAGGGCTGGACCATCCCCGCTGAGCACTGCGGCCCGCACCTCGTCTGCCCATTGCGGTCCCATCTGTGCAGTATGGAACCGCGCCTGCCGTCGTGCACCCAGCGCGCCTGTGGACGGCGGGTGCCCGGAACGTGCATGCTGCCGACCATGGGGCCCGGTGCCGAGCAGCGCGATCCGGCGCAGCCGGGCCCGGTCGGCGTGCCCCCGCCCTCCAGCCTCCCGGTGCCACCCGCCGAGCCTGCGGCTGGTGCGTCGGCGGCCCCGGGCGGGCGCTGGCCCGTGCTGGCCACACCCAACTCCAGGCGCCTGCTGGCCACGCGGCTGACGGGGCAGGCCTCCGACGGCCTGCTGCAGGCAGCCCTCGGGTCGTTCATCCTCTTCTCGCCGGAGCGCCAGGCCACAGCGGCCCAGGTCGCGGCTGCGTTCGCCCTTCTGCTCCTGCCCTACTCCCTGCTGGGCCCGTTCGCCGGCGTGTTCCTGGACCGCTGGAACCGTGCGCGGGTGCTGGTGGTGGCCAACGTGGCCCGGGGCACGGTCATGGTGGGGATCGCCGGGATGGTGGCCGCCGACCGGGACGGGATGGACCTGGCCACCGCCGTGCTGGTCACGATGGGGATCGGTCGGCTCTGGTTGGCGGGACTGTCCGCGGGCCTGCCGCTGGTGGTGGCCCCGGAGCGCCTCGTGACGGCGAATGCGCTGTTCCCCACGGCAGGCACCATCGCCGCAGCAATCGCCACGGTCACCGGACTGCTCCTGATGCCGGTGCTGGGTCCCGACGGGGCGAGCCGGCTGGTCCTGCTCGTGGCTGCCGGGCTGCTGGTGTCGGCAGCCATCGCCAGCCGGATCCCACGCCGCGATCTCGGTCCGCAGGCGGGGGAGGCGCGGATGGCGTCCCTGACCTCCGACCTGATGGCCGTCGTGCTGGGCATGGTTGCCGGGGTCAGGCATGTCCACCACCGTCCCCGTGCCCGACGCGGGATGGCCGTGGTGATGGCCCACCGTGTCGCGTTCGGCGCCCTGCTCGTCGATGCCCTTCTGCTGGTGCGCAACACCCTGAACCCCGCGTCGGACCCGGACACCGCCCTGGCGGACTTCGCCCTCACCGCGGCGGGCGCCTCCCTGGGCAGCTTCCTGGCCGCGGTGCTGACCCCCCGGGTCGTGCGGCGCATCGGCCTTGCCCGCTGGTCGGCGGCGACGCTGTTCACGGCAGCACTTGTGGCGCCCGCGTCCTTCTCGACGCTGCAGCTGCCGCTCATGGCGATCGGCTCGATGTCCATGGGATTCGCCGGGCAGACGGTGAAGATCGCCGGCGACACCGTCCTGCAGCAGGACATCGATGAGAGCTACCGGGGCCGGGTGTTCTCCCTCTACGACGTGGGCCTGAACGTGGCCCTGGTCACCGGCATCTGCATCACGGCCCTCACCGCGCCGACGGACGGGATCGCCCCCGCGCTGTGGATCGGGGTCGGGCTGCTGCTCGCCGCGACCGGCGCGTGGAGCCTGCGGCCCGCGCAGGTGCGCGGCTAAGATCGGGGCGTTGCCGTGCCGTCCGCCGTGGGCGGGCTCGTGTTGCGCACGCCCGGAAGGAGGTGGCCGGTGGGGATGCTGGACAACTTCGAGAAGAAGTTGGATCGCATGGTCAACGGCGCGTTCGCCAAGGCCTTCAAGTCCGAGGTCCAGCCGGTGGAGATCGCGGCCGGGCTGCAGCGGGAGCTCGACGACCGGGCCACGATCGTCAGCCGAGCGCGCACGGTGGTCCCCAACACCTTCGTGGTCGAGCTCTCCGCCGCGGACTTCGAGCGCCTCTCGGCCTTCGAGCAGACGGTCAGCGAGGAGCTCGGCAGCCTCGTGCGCGAGTACGCCCAGCAGCAGCGCTACGTCTTCGTCGGCCCGGCCGAGGTCAGCCTGGCCGAGGACGACTCCCTGGGGACCGGGGTCTTCCGGATCCGTTCCGAGGTCCGCCCCGGGGGGCAGCCGGATGCGCCGGTGGCGGTGGATGCCAGCGGGGAGCCGCACCTCGAGGTCGACGGGATCACCTACCCCCTGCACGCCGTCACGCGCCTGGGTCGTGGGACCGATGTCGACATCCGGATCGACGATCCCGGGGTCTCCCGGCACCACGCCGAGATCACCCTGGGGACCGATGTGACCCTGCGGGACCTCGGATCCACCAACGGGACGCTCGTCAACGGCCGGATGGTCTCCAGCACCGTGCTCACCGACGGCGCCGCGATCCAGCTCGGGTCCACGACCGTGACCTACCGGGCCAGGTGAGGCGTGTCTGAGTTCGCGATCACCCTGATGCGGTTCGGCTTCCTGGCCGCGCTGTGGCTGGCGGTGTTCGCGATCGTCCTGGTCCTGCGCCGCGACCTCGCGGCCCCGAAGGAGGCCCGCCCGCAGCCGGCCAGCAGGTCGACGCCGGGCCTGCCGACACCCAGCGCGCCGGCGGTTCCCCCGCAGCCCAAGCAGCGGGCGACCTCGCGCAGCTCCGCCGCGCCCCGCAAGCTCGCGGTCGTCGAGGGCGAGCTCGCCGGCACGGTCGTCCCGCTGGGCTCCTCGCCGATCACCGTCGGCCGGGCGGCCGACTCGACCCTCGTGCTCCAGGACGACTACTCCTCGAGCCGGCACGCGCGCTTCTTCCCCTCCGACGGCCAGTGGATCGTCGAGGACCTCGGATCGACGAACGGAACCTGGATCGACCGGCACCGGATCACCGGTCCCACTGTCCTGCGGGTCGGCGCCAAGGTGCGCGTCGGACGCACGACCCTGCAGCTGCAGCGGTAGGCGCCGCGATGACCCAGTTCCTGCGCTACGCGGCCAAGTCCGATGTGGGCATGGTGCGCCGGGACAACGAGGACTCCGGCTACGCGGGACGCACGCTGCTCGTGGTCGCCGACGGGATGGGCGGGCATGCGGCCGGGGAGCTGGCGAGCTCGACGGCTGTGGCCACCCTCGCGGAGCTGGACTCCGAGGAGCTGCCTGCCGGTGATGTGCTGACCGCACTCGACGACGCCATGCTCACCTCCGCCGAGCGGATCGCGCAGTTCATCGAGGCCGACCCCTCCCGAGCCGGGATGGGCACGACGCTCACCGCCGTCCTCTGGCGTGGCGGGCGGATCGCACTGATCCACGTCGGGGACTCCCGGGCCTACCTGCTCCGCGGGGGTGAGCTCAGCCAGATCACCCACGACCACACCTACGTCCAGACCCTCATCGATGCCGGGCGGATCACCGAGGAGGAGGCGCGGACCCATCCCAAGCGCAACCTGCTGCTGCGGGCGATCGACGGCACGGGGGTCCCCGAGGGGGAGACCTCCATGCGTGAGGCCCAGGTCGGGGACCGGTACCTGCTGTGCAGCGACGGACTGTGCGGGGTGGTGACCGATGCCGCCATCAAGGGGGTGCTCGTCCAGGTCGCGGACCCGACGGCGGCCGTGACGGAGCTGGTCGAGCTGGCCCTGGCCGCCGGCGCCCCGGACAACGTCACGGCGGTGGTCGCCGACGTGATCGAGGTCGCCGACGACGATGCGGACCTGGAGTCGGCACTCGGGGGGCCGGTCGTCGTGGGCGCGGCCGGTGACCGGCGCAACCGTGCTGCGCTGCCCGGGCTGCTCTTCCCCGACGACGTGGGCCCCGGGGGCGAGGCCTCCGGCGCGATGTCCCCGCCCGGCGGCCCGGAGGTGATCGGCGGCCTTGCTGAGCGCAGCCAGGCACGCGTCCGTTCGCAGGAGGCCGGCGTCCCCGGCCCCGAGGGAGCGACGAGCGACGCCGGCGACATCGACGAGGGTCCGGATTCTGCCGATGGTCCGCCGCTGGGATCCATCGGGGCGGCGGTGGCGGCCGGCGACCTGGCGGTCGGGGCCGCCGGCGCTGGAGCACCCGGCGACCTCGCGGCGGCGCCCGCGCAGCCGGAGCCGGGCTGGTTGCGGCGGCACTGGAAGGGGGTGTCGGCGGCCGTGGCGGTCATCGCCGTCCTGGTGGTGGGGGCGGTCGGCTTCGTGTGGTGGTTGGGTTCGCAGTGGTTCGTGGGAGCTGACGGCCAGTACGTGGCGGTCCACCAGGGCATCCCGCAGCAGTTCGCCGGGGTGCCGCTGCACCGGGTCACGACGACCACGGCCGTGCCGGTGGAGTCGCTGCCGTACTACGACCAGGCCCTGCTCGATGGCACCCTGGATGCCGCGACGGAGGCCGAGGCGAGGCGGATCGTGACCGACCTCGAGGCCAAGTCCGCCGCATGCTCCTCGCAGGAGCCGCCGCTGGGGTGCCCCGTGGGCCTGCCCGGCGCCGGATCGGCCACCACCCTGCCCAGTGCCAGCCCCACGCTGAGCGCACGCTCCCCCTCGCCGACCGGGACCCTGCCGTGACCGCCACCGTGATCCCCCGCTCCGCGCCGCCCCTGGCGACTCCCGCGCAGCCCACACGGCGCAACGTCGAGCTCGCCCTGCTGGTGCTCGTGTGGCTGCTCGGGGTGCTGGCGCTGGTGCTTGCCAGCGAGGGGGCCGCGGGCGAGGTGGTGGACGACGTGCGGACCATCGCCATCATCGAGGGGGTGTGCCTGCTGGGCATCCACCTCGTGGTGCGCTGGTTGGCCCCCTACGCCGACCCGATCCTGCTCCCGACAGCTGCGGCGCTGAACGTCCTGGGCATCGCGATGATCGCCCGCCTGGACATCGCCGACGCAAAACGAGCCGCAGCGCGGGGCGCGGACATCCCCGACTCCGTGGCCGTCCAGCAGGCGATCTGGCTGGCGGTCGGCGTGATCGCGTGTGCGCTCGTGCTGGTGTTCGTGCGCGACCACCGCAACCTGCGTCGCTACACCTACGTGATCGGCCTGGCTGGTCTCACGCTGCTGCTGCTGCCGCTGGTGCCCGGCCTGGGGCTGACCATCCGGGGGGCCAACCTGTGGATCCAGGTCGGGCCCTTCACGTTCCAGCCGGGCGAGCTGGCCAAGGTGCTGCTGACGATCTTCTTCGCGTCCTACCTGGTGCTCACCCGCGAGTCGTTGTCGCTGGTCCGGCACAAGGTCCTGGGCCTGGGTGTCCCCCGCGGACGCGACCTCGGGCCGATCCTCGTCGCCTGGGGGATCGCCATGGGGATCGTGGTGTTCCAGCGCGACCTGGGCACGGCCGCGATGTTCTTCGGGCTGTTCGTGGGCCTGCTCTACGTGGCCACCGGCCGGCGGTCGTGGATCGTGCTCGGGTTCCTCCTGACGGTCATCGGGGCCACGGTGGCCTATCTCGCGTTCAGCCACGTGCAGATCCGCGTGAAGGTGTGGCTGGACCCGTTCGCCTACGCAAGCGCCGAGGGCTACCAGATCGTCGAGTCGCTGTTCGGCTTCGCCAACGGCGGGATGATGGGGACCGGATGGGGCCGGGGCTACCCGCAGCTCGTTCCCTTCGCCGAGAGCGACTTCATCTTCGCGGCCCTCGGGGAGGAGCTCGGGATGGCCGGCGCCTTCGCCATCATCGTCCTCTTCGCGATCCTCGTCGAGCGGGCGCTGCGGGTGGCGCACGCCAGCCGTGACCCGTTCGGCACCCTGCTGTGCACGGGGTACGCGATCGTCTGGGGCCTGCAGGCGTTCATCGTGCTCGGCGGGGTCACGAAGCTGATCCCGCACACCGGCCTGACCACCCCGTTCATGTCCGCCGGCGGATCCTCGCTGCTGGCCAACTGGATCATCCTCGGGCTCCTGCTGCGGGTCTCGGACCACGTTCGGCGCCCCGACCCGGTGATCATCCGACCCGATGATGCGACCACCGAGGTCGTGCGCGTGCCATGACCAGGTCCCTGAACCGCCTGGCGATCGGGCTGCTGGTGCTCATGGTCGCCCTGCTCGTGCAGCTCACGCGCATCCAGGTGTTCCAGCGCGCCGAGCTCAACGCCATGCCGGGCAACCAGCGCACCCTGCTCACGGAGTACTCCCGCGAGCGGGGGCCGATCCTGGTCGACCGGGCACCGATCGCCGAGTCGGTCGAGACCGAGGGGGACCTGAGGTACCTGCGCACCTACCCGATCGGGCCCATGTTCGCCTCGGCCACCGGCTTCTACTCGATCGTCTATGGCGCCACGGGCCTGGAGAAGGCTGAGAACGAGGTGCTCTCCGGTGAGGACCCGCGCCTGTTCGTCGACCGGATGCAGCAGCTGTTCGCAGGTCGCGAGATCCGGGGTGGGTCGGTGACCACGACGCTGGACGCCGCGGCGCAGAAGGCCGCCTGGGACGGCCTGCGCGGCAAGGTCGGCTCGGTGCTGGCCATCGAGCCGAGCACGGGGCGCATCCTGGCCCAGGTGCAGAGCCCGTCGTTCGACCCCAACGAGCTGAGCTCGCACAACTCCAAGGAGGTCAACGCCTACTACCAGGACCTCGAGGAGGACCCGGACAAGCCGCTGCTCAACCGGCCGATCGCCAAGACCAACCCCCCGGGGTCCACCTTCAAGGTGGTGACCGCGGCCGCCGCGCTGGAGTCGGGGAGGTTCGAGCCGGACAGCGTCCTGCCCGGGCCGGCCACCTACACCCCACCCGGGACCAGCGTGGCGATCCCCAACTACTTCGACGGTCCGTGCGGTCCCAACGACGAGGTCACGCTGGCCGACGCCCTGGCCATCTCCTGCAACACGGCCTTCGCGTGGCTGGGCAACGAGCTCGGCGACGACGCGCTGCGCGACCAGGCCCAGAAGTTCGGCTTCGACGAGTCCTTCGAGACCCCGCTGCGGGCGGCGACCTCGCGCTTCCCCGCGGACCCGGACGAGCCGCAGACCGCCATGTCGGCGATCGGGCAGTTCGACGTGCGCGCGACCGCGATGCAGATGGCCATGGTCGCCGCCGCCGTGGGCAACACCGGGGTCACGATGCGCCCCGGCCTGGTGGACCAGACCGCCGCGCCGGACCTCGCGCCCCTGGAGACCTTCGACCCGACCGAGTTCGCCTCGGCCATGAGCCCGGAGAACGCCGCCAAGCTCACCGACATGATGGTCAAGGTGGTCAGCGAGGGGACCGGCTCCAACGCCCGCATCCCCGGCGTCGAGGTGGCCGGCAAGACCGGGACCGCCCAGACCTCGAAGGACCGGCCGAACATCGCGTGGTTCATCTCCTTCGCCCCGGCGACCAACCCCCAGGTCGCCGTGGCCGTGGCCATCGAGAGGTCCAGCGCCGCCGAGGTGGGCGGCAACACCCTCGCTGCGCCGATCGCGAAGGCGGTCATGCAGGCGGTGCTGGCCGGCTGACCCGGCACGCGGGGGGTGCGGGTGCGGCTCCCGGTCAGGATGCCCGACTCGCGCTAGATTGGGCGCCGGTGGGCAGGGCTCCGGGGCCCGACCAGATCCGGACGGCGTACGTGCTGGTGCGTGCAGGTGACGGGACAGGAGAGCGGATGAGCGACGTGCGCCGGCTGGGCGATCGGTACCAGGTGGGCGAGCTGCTCGGCCGTGGCGGGATGGCGGAGGTCCACGAGGGGCGCGACCTGCGCCTCGGCCGACGGGTCGCCATCAAGATCCTCAAGCCCGAACTGGCCCGCGACCCGGCGTTCCTGGCGCGGTTCCGCCGGGAGGCCCAGAGTGCGGCGTCCCTGAACCACCCGAACGTGGTGGCGGTCTACGACACCGGTGAGGACGTCCTCGGCGAGGGTCCCACCGCCGAGACCGTGCCGTTCATCGTGATGGAGCTGGTCGAGGGGATCACGCTCAAGGAGCTGTTGGGCTCCGGCAACAAGCTGGTCCCCGAGCGCGCGCTGGAGATCACCTCCGGGGTCCTGGCCGCGCTGGACTACAGCCACCGGCACGGGATCGTGCACCGGGACATCAAGCCGGGCAACGTGATGCTGACCACCACGGGCGCGGTCAAGGTGATGGACTTCGGCATCGCCCGGGCCACGGCGGATGCCGGGCAGACGGCCACCACCACCTCGACGATCATGGGCACGGCCGCCTACCTGTCACCGGAGCAGGCCCAGGGCCTGAGCGTGGACTCCCGCAGCGACCTGTACTCGACGGGTGTGGTGCTCTTCGAGCTCCTCACCCGGCGTCCGCCGTTCGTGGCCGATGCCCCGGTGGCGGTGGCCTTCGCCCATGTCAACGAGCCACCTCCGGTGCCCAGCGCGCTGGATCCCACCCTGCCCCCCCAGCTGGACCCGATCGTGGCCCGCGCGCTGGCCAAGGACCCCGCGGCGCGCTACCAGACGGCCGTGGAGTTCCGCGCCGACGTGGAGCGGGCCATCGCCGGCGTACCGGTGACCCGGGTGATGCCCGTCCCACCGCCGGTCGGGCCCGACTCCCAGGCCACGGCCGTGATGGGCGGCGTCGACCCGTACGCGACGGCGGCCCTGGCCGCCACCGGCGCGATGCCCCCGGTCATCCCCGCAGGGGCGGGTGACCCCTACGCCACCCAGCCGATGGCCGACGAGGCCCCCCGCAAGGGCAGGGCCCTGAAGGGCGTGGCCATCGCGGCACTGGTCATCGGCCTGATCGGGGTGGGCGTGTGGCTGGGCGTGCGGCTGCTGGGCTCCGTCACCCCGGAGACCGTCGAGGTTCCCCGGCTCGAGGGGCTCACGGTCGCCGCGGCCGAGTCCGAGCTGCGCGAGGTGGGCCTGCGACTCGGTGAGACGGTGCTGCAGGCCTCGGACCTGCCCAAGGACACGGTGATCAGCCAGGACCCGCGCAGTGGGGAGTTGGCCGAGGTCGACAGCCTCGTGGACATCGTCGTCTCGAAGGGCAAGGAGCAGGTCACGGTCCCGGACCTGATCGACTTCAGCTCGGAGTCCGATGCGCGCCGGGCCCTGTCCGAGGCGGGTCTGACCCTCGGCGAGGTGACGGAGGAGGATTCCGACCGGCCGGAGGGGACCGTCCTGCGCCAGGACCCGGAACCCTACGAGACGGTTGATGCCGGCTCCAAGGTGGACATCTGGGTGTCCAATGCCCAGGTCGAGGTGCCCAACGTCGTCGGGAGGACCGAGGCCCAGGCCCGCACGGACCTGTTCAACCAGGGCTTCGAGGTCGCCTACGCCGCGGAGGTGGAGACCACCGAGTTCGCCCCGGGGACGGTCGTCGAGCAGACGCCCGAGGGTGGGGAGAGTGCCAAGAAGGGCTCGCTGGTGACCCTGACCCTGGCCAAGGCGCCCGCACCGACGCCCACCCCGACGCCGACGCCGAGCGTCCCGGCCGACGGTGGGGGCGCGGACGGTCAGGGGGGCGACGGGGCGGCGAACGGCAACCCGGGTCTGTCGGCATCCCCGGCCCCGTAGCCGGGCCGCCGGAGCCGGGCCGCGTGGTCGGCCCGAGTGGCCGGGCCAACCCGCCGTCACGCCGCTGGTGGGATCCGCACCACGTCCGGGGGCGGGTGGCTGCCTGCTGTGGGCGATCGGCTCAGTGCCGTGAGGCCCACGCCGCCCAGGCGGAGTCGGTCATGTCGGACAGCGAGCGCCGGGCGCGCCAGCCCAGCAGGACCCCGGCCAGCGACGGATCGGCGACCAGCGCAGGGGGATCCCCCGCGCGGCGCTCCACGATGTCGACGGCGAACTCCCGGCCCATCGACCGGCGCAGCGCCTCGATGACCTCGAACACCGAGTAGCCCCGGCCGGTCCCGATGTTGACGGCGACGTGGTCCTCCAGGCGGGGTGCGTCCTCGACCCCGGCGACCCGGGCCACCATCGAGCCGAGCTGGGAGGCGACCTCGGCCACCAGGTCACCGGCCTGGCCGCGCCTGCCTGAGGGGCCGGTCGTGGAGCGGATGACTCCGGGGATGCGCTGCGCGGCGATCTCGACGGCGCGTGCTGCGGCCGGCATCCGTTCGATGGCCCGTGCGGGAACCTGGGAGGCGGCCTCCACAGCAGCCGAACCCCCCGGGATGCGTCCGGCGGCAGCCTCCGCACGGACGGCCGCCTCCTGGACCCGGTCGCCGGCGGCCCGCAGCACCTCGGCCTGGTGGGAGATCTCCACGATCCGCGCGGCTGCCACGTGTGCGGCCGAGAGGTCCGCGACGTGGATGTAGTCCCGGATGCACGAGCCGTCCGCGGTGGGGTAGTCGTCCCCGAACACCTTGGGCCGCCGGCCCGTCTCGAGGGCCTCGAGGACCATGGGGATCAGGTTCAGGGCGGCGGGGTCCCCGAGCTCCGGGTTGGCAGCCCCGGCGACGTTGAAGTACCGCAGGCTCATCGCGTGCCACTGGTGGGCACGTGCCGTTGCCGCGAGCATGTGCTCGCCGGCCAGCTTCGTGGCGCCGTAGGGGTTCATGGGCATCAGCGGTGCCGACTCCAGGATCCGGCCGTCCCCGGACACACCCGGGGCCCCCGGCGTGAGGTCCGGCTGGCCGTAGACGGCCGCGGAGGAGGAGAACACCATCTGCGTCGTGCCCGCCGCGACCATCTCCTCGAGCAGGACCTGCATCCCGCCGACGTTCTGCGTCCAGTAGTACAGGGGGCGCTCCACGGACTCACCGACCTGCTTGCGGGCGGCGAAGTGCATCACGCCGGTGATCGGGTGGCTGCTGAACGCCCGCCGGACCGCCCTGCGGTTGTTCACGTTGGCCTTGATCAGGGGCACACCGGCCGGGAGGCGGTCGGCGCGGCCGGTCGACAGGTCGTCGAGCACCACGACATCACGTCCGCTGGCGAGCATGTCGCGCACGACGTGCGCCCCGATGTATCCCGCCCCGCCGGTGATCAGCCACGCCATGTCGGGCAGCCTATCGCCTGCTACTTCAGCAGCCGGCTCATCCGGCGGTCGGCCAGTGGCTTGCCGGCGGTCTGGCAGGTGGCGCAGTACTGCAGGCTGGAGTCGGCGAAGCTGACCTCGCGCACGACGTCGCCACACGCCGGGCAGGGCTGGCCCGTGCGTCCGTGCACGGCCATGCCTGCCTTCTTCTCCGCCTTCAGGCTCGCGGGATCCGAGGCCCTGGCCACCGCCACCGCGTCGGCCAGCGTGGTCCGCAGGGCGGCGAACAGCCTGGCCCGCGCAGGCGGGGGCAGCGTCCCGGCGGGTGCGAACGGGCTGATCCGGGCTGCGTGCAGGATCTCGTCGGAGTACGCGTTGCCGATCCCGGCGATCCGCGACTGGTCGCGCAGCACGCCCTTGAGCTGGGCCCGGCCCGCGGCGGAGAGGATCTCGTCGAACAGCTCGGAGGTCAGGTCGTCGAGCGGATCGGGACCCAGCCGGGCGACGGCCGGCACGTCGGCGGGGTCGCGCACCACGTGGACGGCCAGGCGCTTCTGGGTCCCCGCCTCGGTGACGTCCAGGGCCGCCACGGGTGTTCCCGGTGGCTCGCCCTGCGGTCCGCCGGGCGCACCGGCGCCGAACACGATGCGCAGGGCCAGCGCCGAACCTGCTCCCCGTCCACCCCCACGTCGGCCGAAGGGCGCCGGGGCCGCGGGCGGGTCGTCGCGCCAGCGGGCCCACCCGGCGCGGGACAGGTGGATGACCACGTACAGCGGCTCGCCCTGGGGATCGACGAGCTCGAGGACCAGGTGCTTGCCCAGCCGGGTGACGCCGAGGACCTCGCACCCGGCCACCGCGCTCACGGGTGGGTCGAACGTCTTGAGTGCGCTGATCGCCGCGACCTCGATCCGGGCCACGCGCAGGCCGGCGGTGCGCGCGGACAGCGCCTCGGCGAGGGCGGTGACCTCCGGCAGCTCGGGCACGGGCTTCAGGGTGGCACGCCGGCGACGCCGATGCGCGCGATCGCCGCAGGCGCTACCTGCGCCGGGTACGTGCCGGGGTACGTGGCTGGCCGTCGCCGAGCGCGAAGGACAGCACCATGTGGTTCCAGGCGCAGTGCCGGCACACCTCGACCACGTAGACCGTGAACCGGCCATGCTCGTGGGCCATCCCGGGCAGCTGGGCCTGTGCGCGGGCCGAGCCGCTCAGGGGCCCGAGCTGCGCCCCGTACACCCAGGTCACCTCGACCAGCTCGGGCGCGCCGGCACACCGGGCACCGGCGGTCGGTGGCCTCCCCGTGGTACTTCGCGGCGCGCAGCAGGCCCGGGTCGGCGTCGCAGTAGTCGCTGTTGAACGCCCCACCGCGGCGCATCGTCTCCAGGGCCGATCGTCGGGCCAGGGCGAAGGAGACCACGTCCCGGGGGGCCTCGGGGTCGTCCACGGCCTCGGGGGCGAACTCGTCGGGGTGCGGGGCCGGTGCCCTGGTCGGCGCGGCCGTGCGGGTGCCCCGGATCGTCGACGAACGCGGGGCGGCCATCGCCCAAGGGTAGGCCGCTGCGGCCCTGAGCGCACCCGTCGAGCACGATCAGCCCGCGCCGAGGGCCCGGGTCCACTACCGTTCACGGCGTGAGGATCAACTATCCGCGGGACGACCGCGAGGGATGGCGTCGGTTCATCCCGTCGTGGAAGCTGGTGCTCGGCACCCTGGGCACGCTGTTCCTCGTGGGTGCGGCGGCCGTCGCGGCCATCGTCGCGTTCGCATGGTTCACGATCGACATCCCGGAGGAGAACGAGGTCGCCGCGGCGCAGACCTCGATCATCTACTGGAACGACGGCGAGAAGGAGATGGCCCGGCTCGGGGACACCAACCGGATCTCGGTGCCCATCGAGGACATCCCCGAGGACATGCAGAACGCGGTGGTCGCCGCCGAGGACCGCCGGTTCTACGAGCACTCCGGGTTCGACATCGTGGGATTCACCCGCGCCGTGTGGACCAACCTCACCACCGGCTCCACGCAGGGCGGGTCCACGATCACCCAGCAGTACGCCAAGAACGCCTACCTCACCCAGGAGCAGACCTACGTCCGCAAGGTCAAGGAGCTGGTGCTCAGCCTCAAGCTGGAGGCAACCCTGAGCAAGGACGAGATCCTCGAGCGCTACCTGAACACCATCTACTTCGGCCGCGGAGCGTACGGCGTCGAGACGGCCGCCGAGGCGTACTTCGGGGTCTCGGCCTCCGAGCTGACCCTGGAGCAGTCCGCGGTCCTGGCCGCCATCATCAACGCCCCCGGGAAGTTCAACCCGGACACCAACATGGAGGGCCTCGAGCAGCGCTACGCCTACGTCCTGAACGGGATGTACGAGGAGGGCTTCATCACCGCCGACGAGCGCGACGAGGCGTTGGCGAACTTCCCGGAGATCAAGGAGCGCAAGACCAGTGAGAAGTACCGGGGGCCGACGGGGTTCCTGATCCGCTCGGTGCAGGAGGAGCTGGTCGCCCTCGGGTTCGCCGAGGCGGAGATCGAGGGCGGTGGCCTGCGGATCGTGAGCACGTTCGACCGCCAGGCGCAGAAGGCGGCGGTCGCGGCGGTCAAGGAGCAGGCACCCACGACCGGGATGGAGGGCGTGCGGATCGGCCTCGCGGCGGTCGAACCGATCACCGGCGAGTTCGTGGCCATGTATGGCGGCGCGAACTACCTCGAGGACCAGTTCAACAACGCCACGCAGGCCAGCCAGCAGGCAGGCTCCACGTTCAAGCCCTTCGGACTTGCGGCGGCCACCGAGGACGAGATCGGCCTGGACACCCTGTGGCCGGGCAACTCCCCCACCGAGATCTCGGGCTATGAGGTCAACAACTACGGCGACAACTCCTACGGCGACCAGGTGACCCTGCTCAAGGGAACCGAGCAGTCGATCAACACCGTCTACGTGGCCGTCGAGAACGAGACGGGCGTGCGAGCCAGTCCAGGATGCTGCCCTGCGGGCCGGGATCCCGCAGGACACCATCGGGCTGAACCTTGAGGAGCCCGAACCTGACCTTCGTCCTGGGGACCGCCTCGACGCACACCGTCGACATCGCCCAGTCCTATGCGACCTTCGCCGCCCGCGGGGAGCGTGCCGCCACGACGACCATCCGGTCGGTGTCCGCCACGGATGGCTCAGTGCTCTACGAGCGCACCAACGACCCCCAGCGGGTGTTCGACGAGAACACGGCCGATGTCGTCAACTTCGCCCTGCAGAGTGTGGTGACCAACGGCACGGGAGGTCCGGCGCGAGCCCTGGGCCGGCCGGTGGCGGCCAAGACCGGGTCGACCGACGAGTACAAGTCGGCGTGGTTCGCCGGGTACGTCCCGCAGCTGGCGTCGGCCGTCAGCTTCAGCAAGAACGACAAGAACGGCAACGTCCTGTCCCTGTCGGGCGTGGGTGGGCAGACCCAGTTCTTCGGCAGCGGCTTCCCCGCGCGTGTGTGGACGGCCTTCATGGTCGGTGCACTGGCCGACACCCCGGTCGAGGAGTTCGTGGTCCCGGAGGATCCGCCCACGGGTGGCGGCGGGTTCAGCCCGACCCCCTCACCGACGCCGACCCCGACCCCCGAGCCGACCTCCGAGTCCCCGACCCCGGAGCCGACGTCCGAGTCGCCCACCCCGGAGCCGACCCCGGAGCCGACGTCCGAGCCTGCGACTCCGGAGCCGCCGACGCCGGAGCCGACCGACGTGGCGCCTTCGCCGCCGCCCGAGGCTTCCGCGGTCCCGTGATCGGCCCCGTACGCTGACGGGCGTGAACCGGACCGAGCCGCGCCCCTACGTGGTGCCCACGCAGGCCGATCCGGTCGCGCGGGCCGCGCTGCCCCTGCTCGGGGGCCCAGTCGGGCGGTACGCGGGACTGGGGCGGTCGTGGTGGACCCCGATCCGGGTGTCGATCGTGGTCGGGCTCATGGTCTACGCCCTGGGGTGGTTGTCCAAGGGGTACTGCCTGGCCAACGGCTGGGGCGCACCGCAGCGCTACATGTACCTCTGCTACTCCGACATCCCGATCCTGTACTCCGCGCGTGGGCTGGCCGACGGGGCGTTCCCCTACCTGCTCGAGCCCGGGCCCGGCCAGCAGGTGCTGGAGTACCCGGTGCTCACCGGGGTGTTCATGTACGTGGCGGCATGGGTGACCCGACTGCTCGGGGGTGGTGGGCCGACGTTCTTCGCCGTCAACGTGGTGGGCATGTCCGCGCTGCTGGCGTGGACCATCGCCAGCACCGGGCTCACCGTGCGCCGCCGGCCGTGGGACGCGCTGATGGTCGCGCTCGCGCCGGTCGTGGCCCTGGCGGGATTCGTGAACTGGGACCTGCTGGCCATCGCGCTGACCTCGGCCAGCCTGGCCGCATGGTCCCGGCGGCATCCCGCGGTCGCGGGGATGTGGCTGGGCCTGGCCGTGGCGGCCAAGTTCTACCCGCTGGTGATCGTGGGCCCGATCGTGCTGCTGTGCGCCCGGCGTGGCACGTGGCGGGCGCTGGGCGCGTTCCTCGCGGGGGCCCTCGGGGCGTGGCTGGTGGTCAACGTCCCGGTCATGCTGGCCAACGTCGAGGGCTGGTCGCGGTTCTACTCGTTCTCCCGGGAGCGCGGGATGGACTTCGGGTCGCCCTGGTACGCCCTGTCGCTGGTGGGCCTGGAGATCCCGGCCGATGCCGTGAACTCCCTGGCCTCGGGCTCGTTCCTGCTGGCGTGCGCGGGCATCGCGTTGCTCGTCCTCAAGGCCCCCCAACCCCCCCGGCTGGCCGCCCTGGCGTTCCTCACCGTCGCGGCGTTCGTCCTGACCAACAAGGTCTACTCACCGCAGTACGTGCTCTGGGTGCTCCCGCTGGCCGTGCTGGCTCGACCCAGGTGGCGCGACCTGCTGATCTGGCAGGCCGCGGAGGCGGCCTACTTCGTGGGGATCTGGTGGTTCCTCGTGGGGTACGGCACGCAGGACAAGGGCCTGCACGAGGGCTGGTACGTGGCCGCGACGACCGCGCACTGGGTGGCCACCGCGTGGCTGATGGCCCTGGTCGTGCGCGACGCGTGGTCACCCAGCCACGACCCGGTGCGCAGCGACGGCACCCCCGAGCACAAGGACGACCCCGGCGGCGGCGTCCTCGACACGGCGACGCCCCAGCCCCCGCCCCCGCCCCCGTCCCCGCCCCAGCACGATTCGCTCCAAGTCTCGGGCGCTGACTGAGGGTTGCTCCAAGTCTCGGGCCAGTCCGCGGCCCGGAAGTTGGATCGAACCGGGATCATGCGCGGCCGAAGCCGGCGGCCGGATCGGGCGCGGGCCGGGCGGGATCCGGCGGGATCGGCGGGATCCGGCGGGGCCGCCCTCAGCCGAGGATCGCGTCGGGGGCGACGGTCGTGAACCGGACGTCGCACTCGAGCAGCTCGCCCACCGGCGGGGGGATCGTGCCCTTCGGGATCCGCAGCATCGACACGTGCATGTGCGGCGGCTCGAGGAACCACGCCTGAGCCCCCGACGGCAGCCGGAACGGCGAGCGGAAGCGGCCTGCGGCCTCCAGCGCCCCGGACCCGGCGGCGGCAGCGCGCTGGCGGGCGTTGCGGGCCGGGCGTGGGGCGGTCAGCGCGACGCCGTGCGAGGTCCCACCCGCGATGACCACCACGTACCCGTCACGCGGACCCCGGCGCTGGTGGTAGCCGGCCGACTGGCCCTGCGGGGTGGCGTGCACGGCGAGCACGGTGCCGCCGGCGCGCAGGGCCCCGCGGTCGCCGAGCCACAGGCGGGTGCCCAGGCGCACGCGGATCGGGATGTCGGGCAGCGCCTCGCGGACCTGGGTGCACTCCCGGTCGTCGAGGTGGCTGACCCACAGGCTCCCGGCGTCGGACAGCCCGGCCAGGTTGGCCAGCAGGTTGGGCCACAGCAGGCCCCAGGCGACAACCTCGTGGACCCGCGCCGACCCGATCACGACCGGTGGCGGGACGGAGTCATCGGAGGTGAGCATCGCCATCGACCCGATCCGGGGCTCCTCGGGAGTGGCGATCGGAAGGTGCAGGGCCAGCCCCTCGAGGCGGATCGCGCCGGAGGTGATGTGCGGGGCGAGCGTGGTGATCGCGGCAGCGACCTCGTCCTCGGTCATCCCGAAGCGGCGCATCGAGGTCAGGCCCTCGAGGACCACGCGGCGCGGGGTCTGCGGCGAGGCCAGGTCGGCGATGTCCGCGGCCGACTCCGGGCTGGCCACGGTGTGGATCACCCGCGCGGCGTCCGGGTGCTCGGCCAGTGCCCGCCAGGCCTCGGCCACGACCTCACCGCGCAACGTGAGCGGCTCGAGGACCAGCACGTCGAGGCCGGGCTGCGCGGCCAGGACCGCCGGCGCCTCATGGACGGTGCCCACGGCGATGCAGTCCGCACCGAGCCGGTGGGCCTCGGCGGCCAGCCGCACATTCCCGACCCCGTACCCGTTGCCCTTGGCGACCGGGACCAGCGTGGCGCCCGTCGCGTGGACCGCGTCGCGGACCTGGTCCTGGTGGGCCCGCCAGCGCGGGGTGTCGATCGTGATGACGAAGCTCATGTGCCCTCATGTCCTGCGGGTGCGTGGGGGTCGTGCTCGGGGTCGTGCGCGTGCGGGGGTTCGGGACGGCGGACGGGTCGGACGGGCCGCCTCAGCGCCTGCTCATGTAGGCCTCGAAGGCGCGGGTGAGGGCCGGGCGGATCGCGTAGTCCCATTCCCCGACGTACTCCTGGGCAAACCCCCCGGTGCCGACCTTGAACTGCAGCAGGCCGAACAGGTGGTCGTCGGGGTCGAGTGTGTCGGTGATCCCGCGCATGTCGTAGGTGTGGGCACCCGTGTCGCGCGCGTCGCGGATCATCTGCCACTGGATCGCGTTGCTGGGCCGCAGGTCGCGACCGGCGGTGGTGGAGGCGCCGTAGGAGTACCAGACGTGGCCGTTGACGCGGACGGCGATCGTTGCGGCGTGGCAGGTGCCCTCGTGCTCGGCGAGGTACAGCGAGATCCGGGCGGGGTCCTCGGCGTGCAGCGAGGCCCACATCCGCTGGAAGTACGCCAGCCCGCGGGGCGTGAACAGGTCGCGCTGCGCGGTCTCGACGTAGATCCGGTGGAAGGTGGGCAGGTCGTCGGCATCGCCCTGCCGGACAGTGACCCCGGCCTTGGCGGCCTTCTTGATGTTGCGCCGCCAGAGCTGGTTGAAGCCGGTGAGCAGGTCCGCCTCGGTGCGCTCGGCCAGGGGGACCTGGAAGACGTAGCGCGGCTGCACGTCGCCGAACCCGGCACCGGTGGCCGGCTTCTGGGTCCACCCCACCGCCTCGAGCACGTCGGCGACTGCCAGGGCGCGGCCGTCGGTCTCGTCGGCGGGGATGTCGCGCAGCGTGGTGGCCGCACCGGCTGCGATGGACTCCTTGAGCGTGGCCGCCCCCCACCGGCGGGTCCAGATGGGCGGCCCGATCTTGGCGGCGAACGCACCGGCGCCCTTCAGGTGGGCCAGCATCGGGTCGAGCCAGTCGGGCAGGGGGTGGATCTCCTCCTGCGCGCCGCTGATCCCGCGGGCCGTCGGGCCCTCGCCGAGCCAGTCGATGTCCGGGCCCTCAGGCATGTAGGCCAGGTAGCGCGGGAGGCGGGGGACCTGGCGGTAGAGGACCAGCCCGGCGCCGACGAGGTCCTGTCCGTCGAACCATCCCAGCGACTCGTTGCGCCAGTCGGACTTCACCGCCGCCCACGCCGGGACCTGCAGGGCGCTGACCAGGCCGGTGCCCCGGCCGCGTGCGGCGATGTGGGCCAGGTGCTGTGCCGCGCTGATCGGGCGGACGGTCAGGGACATGCGCGAAGGCTACCGACCCGGCCGCACCCTGCCCGATGCGTGGGGCGGTTCCGGCCACGATTTCGTCCCGACGGGCGCGCGGGGATACCCTGTACGCCTCTGAGCACGTCGGTGGCTGTGGACAGTCGCTGGCGGATGTCGGACCCCCAGCGCACCATTCGTGCACGGGGGGCCGGCCACGTTCAGGGCGCTGCAACCCTCCTGTCACGGATGGACCGTGACCGCTTGAGTCCGAAGGAGGTGGGTTCGTGAGCACGCGCCACTACGAGATCATGGTGATCCTCGACCCCGAGCTGGATGAGCGCACAGTCTCGCCCAGCCTGGATACGTTCCTCAATGTCATCCGTCAGGATGGCGGCACCGTCACGTCCGTGGACGTGTGGGGCCGTCGTCGCCTGGCCTACGACATCAAGAAGAAGTCCGAGGGCATCTACGCGATCCTCGACATCAACGCCACGCCCGCCTCGGTGAGCGAGCTCGACCGTCAGCTGGGGCTGAACGAGTCGGTGCTGCGCACCAAGGTCATGCGTCCCGAGATCAGGTAGGGACCACCATGGCTGCTGGGGACATCCCGATCACCGTCGTGGGCAACCTCACGGGCGATCCCGAGCTTCGGTTCACGCCCTCCGGGCAGGCCGTCGCCAACTTCACCGTGGCGTCCACCAACCGGATGCTGGACAAGAACACCAACGAGTGGAAGGACGGCGACACCGTCTTCATCCGCTGCAGCGTGTGGCGCCAGTACGCCGAGAACGTCGCGGAGTCGCTGACCAAGGGCACCCGTGTGGTCGTCACCGGTCGGCTCAAGGTCCGCCAGTACGAGACCCGCGAGGGCGGCAAGGGCACCAGCGTCGAGTGCGACGTCGACGAGGTCGGCCCGGCCCTGCGCTACGCGACCGCCAAGGTCAACCGCGTGGCTCGTTCCGACGGCGGCGGCTTCACCGGTGGCTCAGGCGGCTCCGGCAGCCAGGGCGGCGGGTTCGCCCCTCGCTCCGACGACCCGTGGGCCAGCCAGTCCGGCGGCGGTTTCGCCGACGAGCAGCCCCCGCCGTTCTGATCCGGCATCCCTGATCGGCCCTCAGTGGGCGGCGGCCCCGCCGACCGGCCCGCATCACCTCAACACCGACCATCCCGGCCGTGCGCCGGGCATCCGTAGAAACGGAGCACCACGATGGCTAAGCCCGTTGTCAAGAAGTTCAAGAAGAAGCCGTGTGCGTTCTGCAAGGAGGGCGCGGCACCCGTCGACTACAAGGACGTGCCGACCCTGCGCAAGTACATCTCCGATCGCGGCAAGATCCGCGCCCGACGGGTGTCCGGCAACTGCACGCGTCACCAGCGCGACATCGCGATGGCCGTGAAGAACGCCCGTGAGGTCGCCCTGCTGCCCTACACCTCGACCGCTCGCTGATCCCGGAAGGAGACACGACGATGAAGCTCATCCTCACGTCCGACGTCCTGGGCCTCGGCCAGCCGGGCGATGTTGTTGAGGTCAAGGACGGCTACGGCCGCAACTACCTGCTGCCCCGTGGCCTGGCCGTCGGCTGGACCAAGGGCGGCGAGAAGCAGGTCGTGCAGATCAAGCGGGCGCGTGCCTCCCGCGAGGTCCGCGACCTCGACCACGCCAAGGAGATCAAGGCCGCCCTGGAGGCCAAGCCGATCCGGCTGGTGTCCAAGGCCGGCAACGGTGGCCGGCTGTTCGGGTCCATCGGTGGCGCCGACGTCGCCGCGGCCGTGTCGGCCGCTGGTGGCCCGGCGCTGGACAAGCGCAAGGTCAGCCTGCCGGCCCCGATCAAGTCGGTCGGCACGCACACGGCCACGGTCGCGCTGACCTCGGAGGTCTCGGCCACCGTCACCCTCGAGGTGGTCGCGGCCAACTGACCGCGGCACCAGAGCACACCGAGGAGCGGGTCCGCCGGAATACCGGGGCGGTCCGCTCCTCAGTGCATGCGGGGCCGGAGCGGGTCAGCTCCTTTGCGTTGCGCCAAGTGGTCGGGCCGTCATTGACGGTGGCGGAACCACCTGCCTACGCTTGAGTCATGGGGCTGCGCACGCGGTGGACCACCGCCGTTGCGGCGGTGGTGGTGGCGGGGGTCGTGGTGGGGACGGTCGGGGCCGCTCCCGCCCACGCCGAGCTGACGAACACCGCCCCGGTGGCGGTCCCGGACGCGGCCACCGCGTTCATCGGGGCTGAGGCCCGGATCAACCCGGTGGCCAACGACACCGACCCCGACGCCGGTGCTGTCCTGGTGCTCTCCGGCGTCCCCTCCGTGACGTCTGGATCCGCCGTGGTCACGGTGGCCGGGTCCGAGGTCGTCATCATCCCGCAGCTGGGCACGACGAACCCGGTGGTCGTGACCTACCTGGTGACCGATGGCGTGGCCACGACTGCCGGAACCATCACCGTGGACGTCCCCAACCGGATGCCCACTGCGGCACCCGATGTCGCACAGGTCACCTCCGGGGGCCAGGTGCAGGTGGACCCGCGGGGCAACGATGCCGATCCCGATGGCGAGGCCCTGTCCGTCACGTCCGCGGTGGTCAGCTCCGGAGCCGGAACGGTCTCCACGGACGGCCAGACCCTGCTGATCACCGCGGCAGCGGGATTCGTGGGCACGCTGGCGATCACCTATGTCGTGTCTGACCTTCGGGGTGGGCAGGCGCAGTCGATGGTGACGGTCGACGTCGTCAGGGCGCCCAACCGCCCGCCCGTGGCCGTCGCTGACGCGGTCACGGTCACGGTGGGACGCACCTACCGGATCCCGGTCCTGGCCAACGACTCAGACCCGGACGGCGACCAGCTCACCCTGGCGAAGGTCGGCCGGGCCAAGCACGGCACTGCGACGCGCTCGGGCTCGAAGGTGGTGTACCGCGCCCCCAAGTCGTGGACCGGGACCACCAAGGTCCGCTACACCGTGCGCGACGCGGCCGGGGTGAGCGCCACCGGGATGCTGACGATCACAGTCGAGCGCCGCCCGGCCACGAAGCCCAAGCCCAAGCCGAAGCCCAAGCCCAAGCCGCCTGCAGCCGGGGACGCCCCCTCCAAGGCAGCGGTCGAGGCGGCGCTGGCGCGGATGGGCCTGCCGACCGGGAGCGCCGACGGCCGCTATGACGCGCGCACGCGGCGCGCGGTGTGCACCTGGCGCATCGTCACCGGACGTCCTGCGACCCGAAAGGCTCCGTCCGCCGCCGACGCGAGGGCGATCGTGGCCAGTCCCGGACTTCCCACCGCCAGGAGCGCCATGGTCGTGGGCGTGAACGTCTCGGTCACCTGCCAGGCCGCGTTCTGGGTGGGGGCCGATCGCGAGTACCGCAGGGTCATGGCCGCCAGCTACCGGCAAGCCCGGGTACCGCACGCGCCTGGGCGTCCATCGGATCTTCCGCACCCACAACGTCTGGCGGACCTCGACCATCTACCCGGAGGCCCGGATGTACAAGCCGATGCAGTTCTCCGGGGGTCAGGCCCTGCACGGCTCGGCGTCGGACAGCCTGGTCAAGACCTACCCGGCCTCCCACGGGTGCGTGCGGATGCTGCACCGCGACATCGACGCCATGCAGGCCGGGGGGGTCGGCAACGGCACCCTGGTGCGGGTGTTCGGAGCCTGGTAGGCGTCGACGACGCACGCCCTGGCCCGGGGGCGCGCGGGTCAGGGCCTCCTGGGGCTGGAGTCCATGGCTCTCAGGTGCGCGGTGAGGGCGGGCATCGAACGCTCGACCATCGACCGCACGAGCCGGTAGGCATCCAGCGTCTCGTAGTACGGGTCCGGCACGTCACCTGGGCCCTCCGGGTCGAAGTCCCGGAATGCGACGATGTGCGCATCGGACGTGTGGTGCCGCGCGGCCAGGGTCCGCAGCTCGCGCAGGTGCCCGGAGTCCATCGCCAGGATGAGGTCCCGGTCCTCGAGCCAGGCCGGGTCGAATCGGCGCGCCCGATGGCTGATCGAGTACCCGCCCTCGGCAAGGATCTGCCGGGCCCGAGCGTCGGCATCGTCGCCCACGTGGTAGTTGTGCGTCCCGGCGGAGTCGACCACGATTCGCCCCTCGAGGTCGGTGCCACGCAGCGACTCGCGCAGGATCGCCTCGGCCATCGGGCGAGCGGCAGATGTTGCCCGTGCAGACCATCGTGACGCGGATCGGATCCGCTGTGGAAAACTGCTCGTCCGGCGTGCTCATGGCCCCCATTGTGGTGTAAAGGGACTGTCAACGCCTGTGCCCCGCGACTGTCGGGGTAACCGGGAAGAAACATCTCAAGTTTCTTCAGCGCACAGGGTGGGGAAGGCATCGACGCAGGTCAGCGGGCATTTATGAATGGGGGAGCGTTCTCCATACCCAAGTTGTCCACACCTCTCACCGGCGTGTGTGCCGCGTGTCACACACCTTGTCCACATCGTTATCCACAGGGGGGGCTTTCCGGGGTGGTGAACAGGGCCTAGGTTCACCCGGGGCACCCGACGCCGAGCATGATCCCGCGATGTCGGACCCCAGGTGTAGACCGATGGCAGGAGGGGTGGATGAGCGTCGCTGAGCTTGAGCTGTCGGTCTCTGACGGAGGGGCACCGTTCGATCGGACGCCGCCCGCGGACATGGCCGCGGAGGCAGCCGTGCTCGGGGCGATGCTGCTGAGCAAGGACGCGATCGCCGACGTGGTGGAGTCGTTGAAGGTCGAGGACTTCTACCGTCCCGCGCACGCCACGGTGTATGCCGCGATCCTGGACCTGTACGCGCGGGGCGAGCCGGCGGATGCGGTGATGGTGGCCGGGGAGCTGACCAAGTCCGGGGAGATCGCGCGGATCGGTGGGGCGTCCTACCTGCACACGCTGGTGTCGATGGTGCCCACGGCGGCCAACGCGTCGTACTACGCCGAGATCGTCACCGAGCGGGCGGTGCTGCGCCGGATGGTGACGGCCGGGACGCGGATCGTGCAGATGGGGTACGCCGCCGAGGGCGACGTGTACGACCTGGTGGATCGGGCCCAGGCCGAGGTGTACGACCTGACCAGTGGGCGTACCAGTGAGGACTACGCCCCGCTGCGCGACATCTTCGACGGGACGCTCAATGAGATCGAGGCGATCGCCTCGCACGGTGGGCAGATGGTGGGGGTGCCCACCGGGTTCGCGGACCTCGATGCGCTGACCAACGGGCTGCATCCGGGGCAGCTGGTGATCATCGCGGCGCGTCCGGCGATCGGCAAGTCGACCCTGGGCCTGGACCTGGCCCGGTCGGCGAGCATCAAGAACGGCCTGACGAGTGTGATCTTCTCCCTGGAGATGGCGCGCAACGAGATCGTGATGCGCCTGATGAGCGCCGAGGCGCAGGTGCCGTTGAACCACATGCGCGCAGGCACGATGTCCGATGCGGACTGGCAGAAGCTGGCGCGCAAGTCCGGGGCGATCGTCGAGGCGCCGATGTTCATCGACGACTCGCCGAACATGTCGATGATGGAGATCCGGGCCAAGTGCCGGAGGCTCAAGCAGAAGCACGACCTGCGGCTGGTGATCGTGGACTACCTGCAGCTGATGAGCTCGGGGAAGAAGGTGGAGTCCCGCCAGCAGGAGGTCGCGGAGTTCTCCCGGGCGCTGAAGCTGCTGGCCAAGGAGCTCGAGGTCCCGGTGATCGCGATCGCCCAGCTGAACCGTGGCCCGGAGCAGCGCCAGGACAAGAAGCCGATGATGAGCGACCTGCGCGAGTCCGGCTCCCTGGAGCAGGACGCCGACGTGGTGATCCTGCTCAACCGCGAGGACGCCTACGAGAAGGAGTCCCCCCGCGCCGGCGAGGCCGACTTCATCGTCGCCAAGCACCGCAACGGCCCCACCGCCACGATCACGGTCGCCTTCCAGGGCCACTACAGCCGCTTCGTCGACATGGCCGCGATGTAGACGGGCGTTGTGGGGCTGCCAGGTCGCAGCGATGGACCGCGTGATCGGCCGACGCCGTCGATGAATGCGATGCGGGCCGCGAGGGGGTAAGGGCCCCGCGACGCTGGAGCTCGATCGGTGGGGTGCTCAGAAGGTCCCGATGAACTTGCGTGGCGTGCCCGGCGGAGGCAGCGGCACCACCTGCACCGACCCCATCAGGGCCACGCCCTTCACCCGGATGGTCGGCGAGTCGGTCCGTAGGGCGGCAGGCACCTTGTCCTTGCCCTGCCCGTAGTAGGGAGGCATTCCGAGTATGGGCGGTCGGCACCGTGTCCGAACACCTGAACCGTCGCCGAAGATGGGCGTCCCGTACGAGGACGGGATGCATGGGTCATCGGGCTCCCCGGTCATGATCGCGTTCGGGACGTGTGGCCATGCTGGTCTCCCGTGCGGCGAGGACCGCCTCGCGCAGGTCGAGGGTGATGCTGCCCATCAGCTCGAATCGGGAATATCGCCGAAGACGGGTCCAGTCCCCTTGCACTCAACGCCAGGACGCCGTCTTGGGACGCTGATGGATCGCGGGAGCGGGCCTGGCTCTAGTCAACAAGGTCCCGATGAACTTGCGTGGCGTGCCCGGCGGAGGCAGCCGCACCACCTGCACCGACCCCATCAGGGCCACGCCCTTCACCCGGATGGTCGGCGAGTCGGGCCGGAGGGCGGCAGGCACCTTGTCCTTGCCCTGCCCGTAGTCGCCCAAGATGGGCGTCCCGTCGACCACGGCATGCATGTGGGCGGGGATGGATGATCTTGATCTCCCTTGCACCCCGTGAACGCCGAGTGCTGGGCCGGGACCTGCCAGACCCCGCGACGCGAACAGTCACCCAGGATCGCGGTCGACGACTCATGCCCGACCGCGGGGACCCCACCCACGAGCGGCCCCGGCGAGACGGTCGCTGGTGCCTGGCTCACGGCGTGCAGGTCGGCGGTGATCGGGATCAGGTCGGCATACGTCTTCGCCCTGAAGGTCAGCTCGAGCCGCTCGTCGAGCTCATCGAGGTCCAGACGTCCCTCCCCCGCGGCCTCGCGCAGCACTTCGGCCACCCGGTGGCGGTCAGCATCCGAGATCCGCATCCGGCGGAAGCGCGGTGGTGCCTCGGCTGCGAACACCGAACAGACCTCTGCAGGTGCGGCGAACGGGGCGGTTACCGAAATGGCACGGGTTGCCCTGAGATACAAGAACGCGCCAATCTCAGGTAACCGCTGAGAAAAAAATTAAAAAAAAATAAAAAAAAAAAGAAAAAAAAAAAAGAAAAAAAATGAGAAAAAAAAAAAAAAAAAAAAAAAAAGAAAAAAAAAAAAAAAAAAAAAAAAAAAGAAAAAAAAAGAAAAAAAAAAAAAAAAAAAAAAAAAAAAAAGGCCGGATCCCCGGGGACGTACGGGCCCTCCAGATCACCCATGCCGGAACCCTACCCAGAGAGGCGCCTCCCCGTCCCTCGTGCGCAGCATCACGCCGAGGAGCGCGATCCCCGCGCCAGCCAGGGTGGTCACGCCGATCGCGCCGATCGGGGTCCTCGTGCCGCGGGGATCGCGTCGGATCTGCTGGCCCGGACGGCGGATCCCGTCGGATCTCGACGAACGCGATCCGCTGGGACCCGACGTGATCCGGCGAGGGCGCGGTGGTTCGATGGCGTCATGGGTGTGACGCGCGGAACCCTTCTCCTGCTCGACGGGGTGGTGGCGCTGACCGCGATCCCCGGCGGGGTCGCGCTGGCCCTGGGCGCCGAGGGCCAGCGCTTCCCCAGGGCGTGGCTGCGACGCACGCCGTTCCGGACGTATCGCGTGCCAGGGGCGCTGCTCGGCGGCCTGGTGGGCGGCAGTGCCGCGCTCGCCACGGTCCAGCTGGTGCGGCACGGGGACGCCGGGGCCCGCTGGTCGGTCCCTGCCGGCCTCATCCTCATGGGGTGGATCGGTGCGGAGGTCCTGCTCCTCGACCAGCCGGACCCGGGGACGCCCGTGGAGCTGGGGTACCTGGCTGCAGGCCTGGCCATGACCGGCCTGGGCGTGCGGATCAGCGCGCGTGCGGATGGTGGCCAGGGGTCCTGAGCGCGGTCGTTCGGCGGCCAGACGGCGGGTGTACCCGCGTCCGCCCAGCTGCGCTCCCAGCGGCCCCTAACCGCCCGCGCCCCTGATCCATGTGGCGGACGGCCGGGCAGCGCGTCGGGCGGCCTGGCAGATCCGTCGGACTGACGTGTCGAAAACCGACCCCGACGCGCGACACACTGGTAGCGGCACCCCCGCCGCCCCAGCGAGAGGAACACCCATGAAGTACGTCCTGATGTACACCTCGCGCCCCGAGGACGACGCTGCCCTCGACCCGGCGGACGCCCAGGCGGTGTACGGCGAGATCTTCGCCTGGTTCGAGCGCAACGGTGCGGTGATGACCGACGCGGGCGCCGAGCTGCAGCCCGTGGACACCGCGACGACTGTCCGCGGCGCGGCCGGCTCGGTGGTCGTCGACGGACCGTTCAGCGAGGCCAAGGAGGTCATCGGCGGGTTCAGCGTCATCGACGTGCCCGACCTCGACTCGGCGATCGCCCTGGCCAGGACCTGGCCCTCGTTGAAGTTCCCGGGAGTCGCCGTGGAGATCCGCCCCGTCGTCGACCACTCCGGGTCCATGGGCTAGCCGCGCGTGGAGGAACACGCTGACCTCGAGCGCGTCATCCGCTCGGACGCGGGCCGGCTGGTCGCCCGGCTGGCCCGCGTGGTCGACTTCGACACCGCGGAGGACGCGGTGGCCGAGGCGGTTGCCGATGCGTGGACCACCTGGCCGGTTTCCGGAGTGCCGCGCAACCCGACGGGCTGGCTGGCCACCGCCGCACACCGCAACGCGATCGACCGCCTCCGCGCCCGCGAGCGGACCCAGAGGCTGGTCGAGCGGCTCGGAGCCGACCCCACCTGGGCGACCGACCAGGTCGACCCACTCGGGGATCCCCCGTGGCCGGTGGATCGGGCCGGCTCGCACGAGCCGTCCGCAGACAGCGCGGCAGTTCCCGGTGCTCCCCGAGCGGCCGCTCCCGCCGACGAGCGGATCCCGATGCTCTTCGCCGCGTGCCACCCGGCGCTGCCGGTGGAGTCCCGCCTGCCGCTGACCCTTCGTGCGGTGGTCGGCCTGACCACCGAGCAGATCGCCCGGGCATTCCTCACCCCGGCCCCCACGATCGGCCAGCGGATCAGTCGGGCCAAGCGCAAGATCGTCGCTGCCGGGATCAGCCTGCGGGTGCCCGACGCCGAGGACCTGCCCGGTCGGCTCGATGACGTCCTCTCGGTGTGCGCGTTGATGTACAACGAGGCCTACTTGAGCTCCGCCGGGCCTGCCATGGACGATCGCGCCCTCGCCGCGGACGCGATCTGGCTGGCCACGCCTGATCGCAGCCGCCTTCCCCCGCGAGCCCGAGGCACTGGGACTCCTCTGCCTGATGACGCTCCAGGACGCCCGCCGCGACGCCCGCACATCCGGCGGGCGCCTGGTGCGCCTTCCCGATCAGGACCGGTCGTTGTACCGCACCGAGGACATCACCCGTGCGGTGAGCCTGCTCGAACGCGCCGCCGTCATCGGAGGGGGCAGGGCCGGGCGGTTCCAGCTCCAGGCGGCGATCGCCGCGCTGCACTGCGAGGCGCCCACCTGGCAGGACACCGACTGGCAGCAGATCGTGATCCTCTACGACATGCTGCTCCACCTGGACCCGTCCCCGGTGACGCGGCTGAGCCGGGCGATCGCCAGCGCGGAGCTGTTCGGTCCGGGTCAGGCGCTGGCCGAGGCCGACCAACTGGGCGACCGCCTGGGCTCGTACGCGCCATGGCACGCGACCCGGGCCGAGCTGCTGCGCAGACTCGGCCGTGACGACGAGGCCCGAGACGCCGATGGGATCGCCCTCACCCTGACCAGCAATCCCGCCGAGCAGGGACTGCTGCGCGAGCGGCTCGGTGGGTAGGCGCTTCGACCTGGGATCGGATGCCCGTCCGCGCAGCGTCACCCGGCTCGTCGGTTCCCACGAGGTCGCCTCGGTGAGGCCTGCCCTCCGCCCCACGCGGACCAGGATTGGACGGCCGTGGGTCGGGGTATGAATCCGATGCCCCCGGGGGTTGCACCCGTGGGGTTCGGTACTCGCTCTAGGAGGAGCCAGTGTCACGTCGGAGTCGTCAGGCTGCATACACCGGGGCGGCCAGCGCCGCCATGTCCGAGGGACCCCAGAGCTTCGGCAAGCGGGTCGCCTCCGTGCCCGGCCTGGTCCGGGACACCGTGAACGGGCGCTACGACGGCCTCGGCCGTGGGCGCCTGGCGCTGATGGCCCTCGCCGTCGTCTACGTCGTCTCACCGATCGACTTCCTGCCCGAGGCCCTGCTCACCCTGCCCGGCATGATGGACGACGCTGCAGTGGCGGCGTGGTTGATCGCATCCCTGATGGGCGCCACGGCGGCCTACCAGACGTGGGGCAGCGAGGGCCACGGCGCCAGCAAGTCCTCGGACTGGTCGGCTGATCTCGGGGGCACCGGCGGCCAGTCAGCGCCCAGCCCGGGCGCCGGGCGGGTCGTGGCCGGCGAGGTCATCACCTCCTGACGCAGGGGCACGGCACCTGCGCCGGGGCGGACGTGCCCTTCCCTCGGGCGGGTCACGACCCGGCGAAGAACTCGACCACGATCCGCTGGAACTCCGAACGCCAGACCGGGTCGGTCAGGGCGTGCTGTGCGTCCGGCTGGATCACGTGGGTGGTGCCGGGGCGGGCCGCCAGGTAGGCGGCGATGACGTCGTGGCCGATCACCTCGTCGTGCTCGGACTCCACGAGGGTCACCGGTCTGGGGAACAGGGCCAGGTGAGCCAGGGGGGTGGGCGCGGTGGTCGGGTCACCGGGCCGGCGATGGCTGAGTCCCTGGTCGAAGCAGTCGTCGGCGTAGAGCGCGGGGGCGCGCAGCAGCATCCGGCTGACCGGCCGGAAGGCGGTCAGCAGCACCGCGAGGTAGGCCCCGTAGCTGGCCGCGCACACCCCGATCCGGGTCGGGTCGACGCCGGGGACCGAGGCCAGCGCATCGTGGGCGGCCACGACGTCGGCGAGGTTCTGGCGGGGGGTCATCGCGGTGAGCCGGCCGGTGCTGTCCCCGTGCCCGCCAAGGTCGATCGCCAGGCACGTGGCCGAATGCGCCCGGGCCACAGCATCGGCACGCTCCACGTTGGTCGCCCGGCTGCTGCCCAGCCCGTGGACGAACAACACGGCCGCCCCCGTGGGCGAATCGGGCGAGACCAGCCGTCGCGGCGAGCACCCGGTCGTCGCAGGCGAACGACACGTCCCGGTGGATGGTCATGGGACTCCCCTCCCTGCGGTGGCCCGCCACCGACGATCAGGACCGCAGCACCTTCTCCATGGACTTGCCGCGGGCCAACTCATCGACGAGCTTGTCCAGGTAGCGGATCCGGCGCATCAGCGGATCCTCGACGTCCTCCACGCGCACCCCGCACACCACGCCGGTGATCAGCGCGGTGTTCGGGTTGAGTCGTGCGTCGGCGAAGAACTCCTCGAACGTCGTGCCCGCGTCGAGGTGGCCGCGCAGCTCGGCGTCGTCGAACCCGGTCAGCCACTCGATCACCTGGTCCAACTCGGCCCGGGTGCGGCCCTTGCGCTCCAGCTTGGTCACGTACAGGGGGTAGACGGCGGCGACGCTGGTGGTGAAGATCCGGCTCACCCCGGTGAGCCTAGTGAACGCAGGGGTCTCCGGGGCCGTCAGCAGTGTGACCGGGTGCGGGGCACCGGTAGCCTGCCGGCATGGCAACCCTCGTGCTCACGGTGATCGGCGACGACCGATCGGGTCTGGTCTCTGCCCTGTCCGGCGTCATCGCCGACCACGGCGGGAGCTGGGAGCGCAGCCAGATGGCCCGCCTGGCGGGCAAGTTCGCCGGCATCGTCGTCGTGGAGGTGCCCGACGCCAACGCCGAGGCCCTGATCGCCGAGCTGGGTCCCCTCGGGACCGAGGGACTGCTCGATGTCACCGTCGAGCGGGGGGCCACCGAGGAGCCGGGCAGCCCCGACGTGACCCGGCTGAGCCTCGACCTGGTCGGCGCCGACCGACCGGGCATCGTGCACGACATCTCCCGGGCCCTGGCGGCACGCGACGTCAGCATCGAGGAGCTGCAGACCGCCACGCGGGAGGCCCCCATGGTCGGCGGGATGCTCTTCGAGGCGCGGGCGACCCTGCTGGCACCGTCCACCGTGCCGATCGCCGAGCTCCAGGAGGCGCTGGAGGAGCTGGCCAACGAGCTGATGGTCGACCTGTCCCTGTCCGTCGAATGAGGGCCGCGCCAGGTCGGCCGGAAGAGGCAGTCGCATGAAGGCGATCGTGTACCACGAGTACGGCGACCCCGACGTCCTGCGGCTGGCCGACATCCCGATGCCGACGATCGGTGATCGGGACGTGCTCGTGGCCGTCCGGGCGTCGTCGGTGAACATGGGCGACCTCGCGACTGTCACCGGCCGGCCCACCCTGATCCGGACGGTCACCGGGCTGCGTCGGCCCCGCACGCCGGTGCCGGGCCGCGACCTGGCCGGAGTCGTGGAGGCAGTCGGCGCCGCAGTGACGGGGCTGCGGCCCGGCGACGAGGTGTACGGCGAGGCCACCGCGACCTACGCCGAGTACGCGGCCGTCAGTGCCGAGCGGCTCGCGCCGAAGCCGGCGAACCTGACCTTCGAGCAGGCGGGCACCGTCCCCCTTGCGGGGCTCACCGCGTGGCAGGCCCTGGAGAAGTCCGGGATCACACCCGGCCAGCGGGTCCTGGTCAACGGCGCCTCCAGCGGGGTCGGCCATTTCGCCGTGCAGATCGCCGCAGCCCGGGGCGCCGAGGTGACCGGCGTGTGCAGCGGGCGCAACGCCGAGCTGGTCGGCGGCCTCGGCGCCAGCCATGTGATCGACTACCTGCAGTCCGACTACACGACCCTCGGGACGCAGTACGACGTCATTGTCGACGTCGTCGTCACCCATCCCGTGGCCGACAACCGTCGGGTCCTCACCCCGACCGGCGTGTACCTGTCCGTGGGCACCGCGCCGGAGACCGGGCCGGGGGAGGGAGGGCTGCTGGGCCCGATCCCCGCCATCGCCGGGGTGGTGGCCCGGTCCCTGACCTCCCGATCACAACGCCTGGTGGCCGTCTCAGCGACGCCGAACCGGGGCATCGCGGAGCTGACAGCGCTGATCGAGTCCGGCAGCGTCACCCCCTCGATCGAGCGGACCTACCCGTTGGCGGAGGTGCCCGACGCACTGCGCCACCTCGCCACCCACCACGCCCGCGGCAAGCTCGCGATCACGGTCTGAGGTCACCCCCGCGTCAAGGTCTCAGTCACGAGGTCGGCGACGACGGTTGCCGCCGTGTCGTTGAGGTGGATGTGGTCGGTGAGGACGACCATGCCGTTGCGGCGCGAGATGTCATCCCAGCTGCGGCGAAGGACCATGTGGCTCAGCATGGCGCGGACGATCAGCATCCGATCGCCGGTGTAGGGCGGGGGCCGATGGCCCGGGGGGATGTGGGCGGCCAGGTGGTCGTGCAGCGGCAGGCACTCGACATCCCGCTCGGTGCAGAGGTCCCTCAGGGCGGCGTTGTGGGCCTCGATCCGCCGGTTCCACTCGCTGGACAGGTCCTCACCGAGCATCGGGATGTCCAGGACCAGGACCCGCGCGTCAGTCTCGGCGGTCAGCCGGTCGAGGATGGTGGCCACGTTCTGCAGGTACCAGGCCAGGCTCGCTCGTTCCGGGAGCCCCTGCCCCCGGCGGTAGCTGCGCTGGGACCTCTCGTCGAGGGTCGCGTTCACGTCGTTGGTCCCGATCAGCAGCGTGACGACGTCCGGGCGGCGTGCGACGACCGCGTCGAGGCGCTGCAGGACGTTCCAGGCCAGGTTGCCGTTGACCCCCTCGTTGACGAACGTGAGGCCGGCCGGCCCGAGGCGATCGTCGAGCATCTGGACGTAGTCCGCGCTCACGGATCCCCGCGTGATGCTGTCCCCGACGCACACCACGAGGGTGGTGGCGGCGCGCTCGCGGTCGGTGGTGCCCGGCGACGCCGGGGCGCTCCGCCGGCGCCGCCCGATCGCCCCCCGCAGTCCGTCCAGCATGATCCCGACGTCCCTCCTGGCCGACCTGCGCCGCACATCCGGACACGAGGTGCCGGGCTCGGGGCAGCGTAGCGTTCGGACCAGTCGCGCGACCGGCCGTTGGCCGTTGGTCGGCGCAGTCCGCCGGATCCCTGGCGAGTCGCACGGCGAGCGCCCGGCGCCTCGGCGCGCAATGCTGGGTCCGTGGCTGAGCGCAACGTCCTCGGGGGCGCCCTGGAACCGTGCGGCACCGACCCCATGACCGGCTTCTTCCGCGACGGCAGCTGCTGCACCGGGCCCCAGGACCTCGGCAGCCACACCATCTGCGCGGTCGTGACCGCGGAGTTCCTCGCCCAGCAGCTCCGGATCGGCAACGACCTGTCCACCTCGCGCCCGGAGTACCACTTCCCCGGCCTGCGCCCCGGCGACCGGTGGTGCGTGACCGCCGCCAACTGGGCGCGGGCCTACGCCGAGGGAGTCGCCGCACCGGTCGTCCTGGCCGCGACGAATGAAGCGGTCCTGCAGATCGTTCCCCTGGCCGCCCTGCAGGAGCACGCGGTGGACGTCCCCGGAGACCTCAGGTCGCTCGAGCCGTAGGCGGCCCACGCCGGGCGGGTGTCGGCCCAGCCCCTACCCTTGGGCGGTGATCGACTGGACGCCCTTCGCCGCCGGCATCGCCGCCGGGCTGGGCATCGCACTGCCCCTGGGGGCCATCGGCGTGCTGATCGTGCGCGAGGGGGTGGAGCGGGGGATCCGGGCGGCGAGTGTGGCAGCCCTGGCCGTCGCCACGGTCGACTTCGGGTACGCGCTGGTGGCTGTCGTGGTGGGCGAGCGCGTCTCGCAGGCGCTGTCGGGTGTGGAGCGGTTCGTGCAGCTGGTCGGAGCCCTGGCCCTGACGGTTGTCGTGGTCCTGGGGGTCCGCGACCTCCTGCGCAGCGTGCGGCGGTCCCAGCCGGTGCCGACGGTCGGCCCTGCCGAAGATTCCGGATCCGGGGTCGGCGCGTCCAGCGTCCCGGCGCCGGAGCAGCTCGAGCAGATGGACCTGCCGGTCGGGTACCGCAGCACGTTCCTGCGGTTCGTCGGGCTGACCGCGATCAACCCGATGACGGCCGTGTACTTCGTGGCCCTGACCGCAGGGCTCTCCTCCCGGCTGGCTGGCCCGGGAGCCGGCGCGGCCTTCGCCGTCGGGGTCCTGCTCGGCTCGTTGTCCTGGCAGATGGTGCTCGCGGTGGGCGGGGCGGCGGCCGGGTCCCGGATGTCCGAGCGGATCCGCATCGGCGTCTCGCTGGTGGGCTACACGATCGTGGCTGCCTACGCCGTGCGACTTGCTCTGGGTGGCTGAGGGCTCGACCACTGAATGGCGTGAGTTGACATTGACGCGGCGTCAACTTCTACCGTGGTCCCATGAGGGTTCGCGAGGGTGGGACGGGCGCCGTGGAGTACGGGATCGCCGAGGTCGCCCGCCTGGCGGGCACGACCAGCCGGACGCTGCGCCACTACGGCGACGTCGGGCTGCTGGAGCCCTCGCGGGTCGGGGCCAACGGCTACCGCTACTACGACACGGCCGCCCTGACCCGGCTGCAGCGGATCCTCATGCTGCGCCAGCTCGGGCTGGGCGTGGCCGCGATCGGCGACGTGCTCGACGCCGCCGATGACACCTCCGCGCTGCGGGCCCACCTGCAGTGGCTGCGCGCGGAGTCCGAACGGCTCGACCGGCAGATCGCCAGCGTCGAGCGCACGATCAGCAGCATGGAGAAGGGAGTGCCGATCATGGCCGAGGAGATGTTCGACGGGTTCGATCACACGCAGTACAAGCAGGAGGTCGAGGCGCGCTGGGGCCAGGCTGCCTACGCCGACAGCGACCGCTGGTGGCGCGGGCTCGGCCCCGACGGGCAGCAGGCGTTCGCGGCCGAGCACGTGGAGATCGCCGCCGGGTGGGCAGAGCTCCGGGATTCCGGCGCCCCGGTCGACGGCCCCGACGCGCAGGCCCTCGCCCGCCGCCATCACGCCTGGATCGCCGCCGGGTGGGGCAACAGGGCCCCCGACGCCGACCAGTTGGCCGGCCTGGCCGAGATGTACGTGGCCGACGAGCGGTTCGCCGCCAACTACGGCGGGGTGCAGGGTGCGACGTACGTGCGCGACGCGCTGACCCACTTCGCGATCACCGAGCTGGCCTGAACCGATCAGGCGCCGCCTCACGCACCCGGCCCAGCTGGCCTTGAGGTTGCCTTAGCCTGCGGGCGTCTTCCCGGCTGACGTGTTGCGGGCTACTGTGCCGCCATGGACTCGGCGACGTCCGCCGACCGGGGGGTGGGGCCCACAGTGCGCAGCTCCCTGCCCCGACGCGCCCTGATCGGGGCGATCGGCCCCACCGTCGTCGCGCTTGCGATCGCGCTTACCTCGGTCACCCCTCCCGCGGTCGCCCTGCCGGCGCCCGGTGACCAGGTCGCCACTGGTCCAGCCGGCTCAACGAGCACGCTGCTGGCCATCGGGGCCGGTGCTCCGACGAGTGCCGCCCTGTCCGGATCGGACCAGATCGCCGCACTGCAGCGCGACATCCGGCGCGTGCAGGCCCAGCTCGACGCCGTCGCCGCGCAGGTGACGACGCTGACGGCCCGCCGCGACGTGTTGGCCACGGATCTGGCAGCGGCTCGCGATCGAGCTGCGCGCGCGAAGAAGGATCTGGCAGCAGCACGCAAGGACGCAGCGGCATCGACGCCCGTGCGGGCAACGGCGCGTGCCGCCCACGCCGCCGCCAGTGCGGCACAGAGGTCCGCACGGGCGCAGTACGACAGCGCCCAGGTGACCATGACCCGGACCCAGGCCCGTCTCGACGAGCTGACCGCGGCCTCGGAGAAGGCCGCCACCGAGGTCCAGCGGGCAGCCGCTGCGGCGGAGAAGGCGAAGCCGGCGACGCCGGCATGGCAGAAGAGCTTCCCGGCGTGGCAGATGTCGGCGGTCACCGAGCGTGCCGCGCACGCGCGGATGGTCCTCGTCGAGGACCGAGCCGCCGACAGCTTCGTGAGCCTGCAGGGTGCGCAGGCCGCCCTGACCAAGGCCGACTACGCGGAGGCCGAGGCCGCCAAGGCCCTGGCCCAGGCGGAGGCGGCCAGCACGTCGGCCGCCGGGCGGGTGGCCGCACTCGCCGAGGAACGGTCGGCAGCGCGTGCCGCCCTGGCAGGTCTGGCCAAGGACTCGACGACGGTCACCAGCGCGCTGGCTCGGGCCACGGCCCTGTCGGAGAAGCTCACTGCCCGCCTCGCGGGCCTGAAGAAGCGGCTGGCCACGTTGGAGGGCACGCTCGCCAGCGGGCAGTCGGTGCGGCGCTCGGCGGCATCCACCACCACCGCCGCCCTCGCGCTCACCCCGGCAACCTCACAGGCCCCGAGCCAGGGCGCCCTCCAGGCGCGGGCAGCCACCCTCCCCGCGAAGGCAGGTGCGGAGAAGTGGCGCGAGTCCGGTGACGTGGTGCGCGTGATCGACGGTGACACGTTCGACATGACGTCCGAGGGCCGGACCATCCGCGTGCGCATCACCGGGATCCAGGCCCCCGAGTCCAAGTGGTGCGGGGGGAAGGAGGCGACCAAGGCCCTGCGGGCGGTCCTGCCCAAGGGGACGCAGGTGCGCCTGGCCAGCATCAAGGAGAAGTCGGGCAACGCCCCGACCGGGGTGTGGCGCGTCAAGCGCAGTGCGCACGTCAAGGTGGGCCAGGAGTGGGTCGACGTCGCCCCGCCGCTGCTGGCCAAGGGCCTGGTGTTCCCGTTCCCGTTCATCGGTGAGGACGCCCACAACGACGAGTACCTCACCCTGGCGTGGAAGGCCTCCCAAGCGGGATCGGGCCTCTACGACTCGGGGGCCTGCGGGGCGAGCAAGGTCACCGGCGACACGCTGAGGCTCGAGGTGGTCGCCGACGGCCCGGGCCCGGCCAGCGCCGACGCGGAGTTCGTGATGGTCTTCAACGGCTCGGGCAAGGACCTCGACCTGTCACGGTGGATGGTCCAGGACACCTCGCCGCTGAACGCGTTCTTCTTCCCGAAGGGCGCACGTGTCCGCGCCGACGACTACGTGGTGGTCTTCTCCGGCACGGGCACCCGCGGAGTGGCCCCCGATGGCAGCAAGGACGAGCGCTACTTCTATGCGGGGACGGGCGTGCGCTGGAACAACGACACCGCCGACATCGCGTTCCTCTTCGACAGCACCGGCAAGGACAGGACCGGCAACCTGCGCTCGTGGCTGATCGTCACGCCCGAGTCCTGAGCGCGGATCTGCCAGCCGTGTTCGACGTCGTCCTGTTCTCCCCGCGCATCCCGCCCAACACCGGCAACGTGATCCGCCTGTGCGCCAACACGGGCAGCCGGCTGCACCTCGTCGAGCCGCTGGGCTTCATGCTCGACGAGGCCCGCGTCCGTCGCGCCGGGCTGGACTACCACGACATGGCGGTCGTCACGATCCACCCGAGCCTGCCCGCGGCCCGGGAGGCGCTGTCCGATCGGCGCTGGTTCGCCACGACCGCCCGCGGGGGCATCGCGCCCCATGAGGTCGCCCTCGAGCCCGGGGACGTGTTCCTGTTCGGCCCTGAGCCGACGGGCCTGCCCGACGACGTGCTCGGCGCCTTCGGCGGAGACCGACGCCTGCGCCTTCCGATGCTGCCCGGCAACCGCTCGTTGAACCTGTCCAACGCTGTGGCGGTGACGGTCTACGAGGCGTGGCGGCAGAACGGCTTCACCGGCGCCGGGTAGGTCCAAGATCGCGGTTCGCTCCAAGTCTCCAGCGGCGTTCGCGGTTTGATCCAGGTCTCGGGCGCGTCATCGGCCCGAGACTTGGATCAGATCGGGATCTTGGGGGCGGCGGGGGCGGGGGGCGGGGGGGCGGTGGGGCGGTGGGGCGGTGGGGCGGTGGGGGGGCGCGGGGGTGCGGGGGCGGGGGCTGCATTTGGGGCTGGGTGGGGGGCGGGTCCATGCTTGTCGGATGCCCTCGCCCGACCACGAGCACGAGGCGGCCGGACACCCGGTCGCCGGCTCCGGCGTGCCCGGGCACGACCACGTGCGCAGCGACCAGCCGGTCGGGGTCGAAGAGGCCACCTCGAACGCGCTGGACGGGGTCGACGACGGCATGGCCGACGCCGCAGACGACGACGCAGCGACCGACGCTGAGGGCACCCCCACCGCGCCGGTCGGCAAGAAGGCCCTGACCCGCGAGACCCTGTCCCTGTACTGGTCGGCTGCGGCGCAGTTCCCGTGGCGACTCGGGCTCGCCCTGGTGGTCCCGGTGATCACCGTGCTGTTCGCGCGCTTCGTCGGGCCCTACGTCATCTCGCTGCTGCTCACCCAGGTCCAGGAGGGGACGGTGACCTGGGAGTCCGGCTGGCCGCTCGTGCTGGCCTACGGGCTCTCCCAGTTCCTGGGGCAGGTCGTGGGCTGGCGGATCGCCCTGTACGCGGCGTGGTCCTTCGAGGTCATGGCGATGAAGCGGCTGTTCCAGCGCGTCTTCGACCACCTGACCCGCCAGAGCCTGGGGTTCCACTCCGACCGGTTCTCCGGGTCGTTGGTCTCCCAGACCAACAAGTTCACCGGCGCGTTCGAGATGTTCTGGGACACGATCGTGTGGCAGGTGGTCCCGGTGCTGACCACGGTGGTGGCCGCCGTGGTCATCATGGCCTTCATCCTCCCGTGGTACGCGCTGTTCCTGCTCGGGATGACGCTGGTCTTCGGCGGCTTCGTCGTGTTCTCCGGGCGGTCCATGGAGCGGCTGAACGTGGTCGAGGCGCAGTCCTCGACGCACATGACCGGGTTCCTGGCCGACGTGATGAGCAACATCTCGGCGGTCAAGGCCGCGGGCGCGGAGGCCACGGAGAGCGCTGGTGCCCGACTGGCCGCCGGTCAGTGGCGCACCAACTCGCTGAACGTGATGCGCTCGTTCCTGGGCTACTCGTCGGGCTTCTCCGCCGTGATCGCGATCATGAACACCGGGGCGGTGCTGGCTGCCGTCGTGGCCTCCGAGCAGCGGTACCTGTCGGTGGCCGCGGTCTACCTGGCCACCACCTACACGCTGACCGTGACAGACCAGCTGTGGGAGATCACCCAGGTGATGCGCAACTACAACCGGGTCATGGGTGACGCCCACGACATGGTCGAGATCCTGGCGATCAGCCCCGCCGTGGAGGACCGCACGGACACCGAGTTCCGCCGTGGACCCGGTGCCGTGGAGTTCGAGAACGTCACGTTCACCCACGACGGTGCCGGTGTCGACGCGCTGTTCGACGGCTTCACGCTCACCATCGCCCCCGGCGAGAAGATCGGGCTGGTCGGCCACTCGGGCAGCGGCAAGACGACACTGACCCGCCTGCTGCTGCGGTTCTCCGACGTCGACTCCGGCGCGATCCGAATCGACGGCCAGGACCTGCGTGAGGTCACGCAGGCCTCGCTGCGCCGCTCGATCGCCTACGTCGCCCAGGAGCCGTTGCTGTTCCACCGCTCGATCGAGGACAACATCGCCTACGGCCGCCCGGATGCCACGCCCGAGATGGTCCGCTCGGCCGCGGTCAAGGCCAGTGCCGACGAGTTCATCTCACGGCTGCCCTCGGGGTACGCCACGACCGTCGGCGAGCGGGGGGTCAAGCTCTCCGGCGGGCAGCGCCAGCGGATCGCGATCGCCCGCGCCGTGCTCAAGGACGCCAACCTGCTGGTCCTCGACGAGGCCACCTCGGCCCTGGACAGCGAGAGCGAGGTCCACATCCAGGCGGCCCTGGCTGAGGCGATGAAGGGCCGGACGACGATCGTCATCGCCCACCGGTTGAGCACGGTGCAGGCGATGGACCGGATCGTGGTCCTGGCCGACGGCCGGATCGTCGAGCAGGGGTCGCATGCCGAGCTCCTGGCCGCCGGTGGGGTCTACGCCGGCCTGTGGTCCCACCAGTCCGGCGGCTTCCTCGAGTAGCGCTCAGCGTGCCCCCGGAACGGCGCCCGCCCACCGGAGCGCCCGCCGCCGCTCCCTTGCTCCCCTCGAGTGATCCATGCACCTTTGCGACGCTAGAAGGTTGCGAAGGTGAATGGATCAATGCAGGAGCGCGGCTGCGGGACGGCAGCGAACCCACAGGTCGACTAGCGGCGGGGTTCGGGGATCCGCGGACTGGGCTGGGGGTCCAGGCGCAGCGCGACCAGGGTCACGTCGTCACGACCCAGGTCGTCGGCACGCTCCCGGACGGTGGCCAGCACCTGGGCGATGACCTCGGCGGGGTCGTTCCCCGCCTCGACCGCCGTGCGCAGGTGGGTGTCCAGGTCATCGTCGCCGAGCTCGTCGCCGGCGAGGTCGCGGCTCTCCAGGATCCCGTCGGTGAAGGCCAGGACCACGTCATCGGGGTGCAGGGACTCCGAGCGCATCGACCACGTGCCGCCCAGCCAGCTGATCATCGGCCCGGTCGTGCCCAGCCGCACGATCGTGCCGTCGGTGCGAATGATCCGCGGAGCCGGGTGCCCGGCGTTGACCCAGTGGACCTCACCCGCGGCCGCGTCGGCGATCAGGATGGCGGCCGTGGCGAACCGCCCCGGCTCATCGGCGAACGCATCGCAGGCCCGGTGCAGGATCTGCGGGGGATCCTGGCCGGCGACCAGGCCCAGGGTGATCGAGGTCTTCAGGCGCATGGCCACGATCCCCGCGCGTGGTCCATGACCGGACACGTCGCAGATCACTGCAGCCGCGCGTCCATCGGTCAGGGGGATGCGGTCCCAGAAGTCGCCGGCCAGGACCCCCTCGGCCGGGCGCAGCACCCCGGCGATCGTCACCCCCAGCGGGGACGCCTCGGTGCGTGCGGCGAGCTCGCGGCGGATCGCCTCCACGACCGGGCCCTCCTGCTCGAGGGCCTCACGCGCGGCGGTCGCCTCATCGATCTCGTGGACCAGGGCGCGGCGCAGGGCCTCAGCATCGGCGCCGAGGTCGCGCAGCTCGGGCGGTCCGGTCGGCTCGATCACGGCGTCGTGGTGTCCCGGCGTGGCCGCCTCCCGCAGCTGCTCGCGCAGTGCGGCGATCGGCGTGAGCACGTGCCGGCGGACCGCCACGTAGGTGGCCAGCGGGAGCAGGAGCAGGACGGCCAGGGCCGCCGCGAGGGTCCATGCCAGCCGGGTGGCCGCGGCTGCCAGGTCGTCCAGGGCCTTGTCCTGCTCGCGGGTCAGCAGCGTCGAGAGCCGGAACGTGTCCGAGGTGAGCTGCACGTACGCGGACTGGGACTCCGGGGAGTCCAGGATGTCCTGGGCGGCCTGCTGGTCGCCGGCGTCCATCGCCGCCGTCACCGGGTCGCCCACGACGGCCAGCCAGGCATTGAGGTTGGTGTCCACGTCCTCGACCAGCGTGCTGTCCGGCTCCCGCCCGTCGAGCAGGATGCGCAGCTGGTCCACGTTGTCCTGCGCGGACACGACCGCCGCGCGGTAGAGGACTCCCATCCCGGTCGACTCCGAGGACACGTAGATGCGCAGGCGGCGCTCCATGTTGTTGATGTCCTCGTTGAGGTCGGCGACCGCGGTGCTGGCGGGGGCCAGCGTGTCGACGACCTCGGACAGGCTCTCCTGCGTGTCGGCGTAGCGCAGGACCAGCTGGGCGCCGAGCACGGCGATGATCGCCAGCGCCGCGAGGGCGACGGCGATCACCCGGTGCCGCAGCGTCATGGGATTCAGGCTAGTGGGAAACGTCTGCCTGTTCCGTGGCAGGCTCGGCCCGTGACCCCACGACGCATCGCCGACCTGTCCGTGCACCCCATCGGATTGGGCGCCATGCCCCTGTCCGACCCGGCGATGCTGGCCGAGCGACCTCGCGCCCTTGCCACGGTGCACGCCGCCCTGGACAGCGGCGTGCGGCTGGTCGACACCGCCGACATCTACGCCCCCGACGGGGAGCACTTCGGGCACAACGAGGTGCTCGTCGGTGAGGCGGTGCGCTCCTGGTCCGGTTCGCCGGCCGATCGGGCCGGGGTCGTGATCGCAACCAAGGGCGGGATCACGCGGGCGCCGGGCCCGGATGGGGACCTCTGGGGCCGGGCGGGCACCCCGCAGGCGCTGGGGGCGGCGGCCAGGGCCTCAGCGCAGCGGCTCGGTGTCGACGTGATCGACCTGTACTACCTGCACCGACTGGACCCGGGTGTGCCGTTCGACGAGCAGGTGGGTGGGCTGGCGGCGGTGCGGGCCGACGGGATCGCCCGGCACATCGGACTGTCCAACATCACGCTGGGGATGCTCGACCGGGCCCTGGAGCTGGTGGGGGGACCCGAGGAGGGTGGCATCGCTGCGGTGCAGAACGAGTACTCGGCGCGCTACCGCGTCGACGGCGACGTGCTGGCCCGGTGCACCGAGCGCGGGATCGCCTTCCTGCCGTGGTCGCCGCTGGGCGGCGCCTCCCAGGCCGTCGAGATCGGCTCCCGGTACGCGGCCTTCGCCGAGGTCGCTGCCGAGCGGGGGATCTCCGCGCAGCAGGTGGCCCTGGCCTGGTTGCTGGCCCTGGGGCCGCAGGTGATCCCGATCCCGGGATCGACCCGCCCCGCGACCGCCCGTGCCTCGGCGGCCGCCGCGTCGATCGTGCTGAGCGCCGATGAGGTCGCGCGCCTGTCGGCGACGGTTCCCGAGGATTCGTCGGTGTTCCCCGACGACACGCCCGCACCGCCGATGTAGCCCGCAGGCCCGGGTACGTGCCAGGCGCGCTATCGCCCATCCGGTGGGCGATGCGCGTGATCGATGTGTGACCCAGGTCATACCCCGTGGGGTACCGACTTAGGAACCGCCCGAACGGGACGAAGGTCCCGGAACTTACGGGCCATGGTCGGGCATTTCGGCGCGGGGCAGGGTGGGAGGCTGGGCGGGACTCGGCCGCTCTGGCCGGTCTGTGCAGACGAGGATGGCCATGGACGTCTTGGACCTTGCCCGATGGCAGTTCGCCATCACCACCGTGTACCACTTCTTCTTCGTCCCGATCACCCTGGGCCTGGTCTGGCTGGTCGCCGGCATGCAGACCGCGTGGGTGCGCACGGGCAACGAGAAGTGGCTGCGGGCGACGAAGTTCTTCGGCAAGATCTTCCTGATCAACTTCGCGATCGGGGTGGTCACCGGCATCGTGCAGGAGTTCCAGTTCGGGATGAACTGGAGTGACTACTCGCGCTTCGTGGGCGACATCTTCGGCGCCCCGTTGGCCATCGAGGGCCTGCTCGCCTTCTTCCTCGAGTCGACGTTCCTGGGCCTGTGGATCTTCGGCTGGGACCGATTGCCCAAGAAGGTGCACCTGGCCACGATCTGGCTGGCCGCACTGGGCACCATGCTCTCGGCCTACTTCATCCTGGCCGCGAACTCATGGATGCAGCATCCGGTCGGGTACGAGGTGAACCCCGTCACCGGCCGGGCCGAGCTCAACGACTTCGCCGCGGTCCTCACGCAGAACACGGCCGTCGTGGCCTTCGTCCACACGCTCTCCTCCTCGTTCATGGTGGCGGGCTCGCTGGTGGCGGGCATCTCCATCTGGCTGCTGGTCAAGGACCGCGGCGCGGACGTCGCCCGGTCCACGATGAAGCTGGGTCTGATCACCACGCTGGTGGCCTCGGCGATCGTGGTCGTCTCCGGCGACGTCGACGCGAAGATCATGACCGAGCAGCAGCCCATGAAGATGGCCTCCGCCGAGGCGCTCTACGAGACCTCCCAGCCGGCTGACTTCTCGATCTTCACGATCGGGACCCTGGACGGATCCGAGGAGGTCTTCTCCATCACGATCCCCAAGCTCCTGAGCTTCCTGGCCACGGGCGACTGGAACGCCGAGGTCCAGGGCATCAACAACCTCAACGAGGAGTACACCCAGACCTACGCCTCCACAGGCCTGACGAGCTTCGCACCGAACATCCCGGTGACCTACTGGTCCTTCCGCCTGATGATGGGATTCGGATTCCTCGCCATGCTCTACGCGCTCTGGGCGCTGTGGGCCTACCGGGGTGATCGCCGACCGCGCAGCAAGTGGGCAGCGCGGTTCGCGCTGATGTTGCCCCTCCTGCCCCTGTTCGCCGCCAGTTTCGGCTGGATCTTCACCGAGATGGGCCGCCAGCCGTGGATCGTCTTCGGCCTGATGACCACAGCCGCTGGTGTGTCGCCGATCGTCACGAGCTTCCAGGTGTGGACCTCGCTGATCGGCTTCACGCTGATCTACGCCGTGCTGGCGATCGTCGAGGTCGGCCTGATCATCCGCACGGTCCGCCAGGGTCCGCCCGAGGCGGTGGTCGACCCGTTCGTCGACCGCGACGCCGACGCCCCGCTGACGATCTCCTACTGAGGACCTGAGAGGAACTGACATGGAACTGACAACAGTCTGGTTCATCCTGATCGCGGTCCTGTGGATCGGCTACTTCGTCCTCGAGGGCTTCGACTTCGGTGTGGGGATGCTCCTGCCGGTGGTCGGCAAGAACGAGGCGGAGCGCCGCACGGTGGTCACCACCCTGGGTCCGCTCTGGGACGGCAACGAGGTGTGGGTGCTCGTGGCCGGCGGCGCAACGTTCGCGGCCTTCCCGGAGTGGTACGCGACCCTGTTCAGCGGCTTCTACCTGCCGCTGTTCCTGATCCTCGTGGCCCTCATCGTGCGCGGTGTGGCCTTCGAGTACCGCAGCAAGCGCTCCGACGGCAACTGGCGACGCAACTGGGATGCGGCCATCGTGTTCGGCTCGTTCGTGCCTGCGCTGCTGTGGGGCGTGGCGTTCGCCAACATCGTGCGCGGCGTCCCGTTGGTCGAGCTCAACGGCAACGTGGAGTACGACGGCGGGTTCTTCAACCTGCTCAACCCGTTCGCGCTGCTGGGCGGGCTGACCTTCGTGGCGATCTTCCTGACCCACGGTGCGGTGTTCCTGAGCCTGAAGGTCTCCGGGACCATCCGCGACCGGGCGCACGCCATCGGGATCAAGACGGGCGTGGTCGCGGCCGTCCTGGCCGTGGCGTTCCTGATCTGGGCGCAGCTGGCCTACTCGGACAAGACGTGGACCTGGATCCCCGTCCTGCTGGCTGCTGTCGCGTGGGTCGTGGCCCTGCTGATGCACATGAAGCGCTCCGAGGGGTGGGCGTTCACGTTCAGCGCCGTGACCATCGGCCTGGCCGTGGTCGCGCTGTTCGGGATGCTGTTCCCGCACGTCATGCCCAACATCAACGGCGGGGACCCGTCGCTGACCACGACGAACGCCTCGTCGACGGATTACACGCTCACCATCATGACGTGGGTCGCGGTGATCTTCGTGCCGATCGTCCTGGGCTACCAGGCATGGAGCTACTGGGTGTTCCGCAAGCGCCTCTCGCCCGAGGACATCGCCAACCCGGAGCACGGCGTCCTCGACGAGGTGCCTGCCTGATCCGCACCTGCGTGCGGACGCCCCGACTACGCACGAGGCCCCGGTTCCCCCATCGTGGGGGCCGGGGCCTCGGGCGTTGGGTGGATCACCGATCACCTCGGGTCCGCCGGGCTACTCTGGGTGCAGGTCGGCCCGGGCAGTCACGGCGGTGCCGGGTCCGATGCAGACCGGAGGGATCATGGCGGGCTATGTCCGCGCGGCGCAGCGGCGTGAGCAGTTGCTGGATGCTGCTGTTGAGGTCCTGGTCAGGGAGGGCCTCGATGCGCTGACCCTGCGCGACGTCGCCGCCCAGGCGGGCGTGCGGCTGAGCACCCTGCAGTACATCTTCGCGAGCCGTGCCGAGCTTGTGGAGGCGCTGGCCGAGCGGGTCCTGCGCGACGCGGGCTACGGGCAGTTCGAGGTCGGGGCCGGTGGGCTCGACCATGAGCTGCGCAGACTCGTCGACTGGTTCGCCCACCTCCTGCGGTGATCCGGCCATGGTGGAACTGGCGCGGGACGAGTTGCTGTCCCGGGCCGGTCGACGGGACACGGGAGAACCGATCAGCTTCCCGGCCGGGCGCCCCATCCTCGCCGGCCAGCCTGCCGCGCGATTCCTCGAGATCGCCGAGAAGTCCGACGAGGAGTATGACGTCTCAGCTGAGGCACTGGCGCGGATGTGGTTCGTGGCCCAGATGGGGTTGTTCTTCGAGGCTCTGGAGGACCTGGACGTGGAGCGGTACCGCGCCGATGCCCGGTTCTTCGTCGACCGGATCGTCGACGTGGCCCGCCCTCGCCCGCGCAGTCGACGGGGCCGGAGCCTGACCGTGGGCCTCAGCCCAGGGGGACCCGCCAGCTGAGCACCGACCCACCGGTCGCGCGGCGGGTGATGGTGCACGAGCCGCCGTAGCGGCCCGCGCGCTCAGCGAGGTTGAGCAGCCCGGAGCGGCGACCCAGCTCCTCGGGGACGCCGACCCCGTCGTCGGTGACCTGCAGCAGCACCGCATCGTTCTCGACGGCCACCAGCACCTCGACGTGCTCGGCCCCGGCGTGCTTGGCGACGTTGGCCAGGGCCTCGCGCAGGGCGCCCAGGAGGTCGGCGGCCAGGGTGTCGTCGATCATCGCGTCCACCGGACCGGTGAACCGGGTCGAGGGGGCGTGCCCGAGCACGACAGCCCCGGCAGCGGCCTCCTCCAGGACGCGGCCACGGACCCCACCGACGGCGTGCCCCACGGGCTGGTGGAGCTCGAAGATGGTGGCCCGGATCTCCTTGACGGTCGTGTCCAGGGCATCCACGGCCGACTCCAGGCGGTCGACCACGGGCTGCGGGGTGTCCGCGACCCGGGCGGCCCCCGACAGCGAGATCCCGGTCGCGAACAGCCTCTGGATGACCAGGTCGTGCAGGTCCCGGGCGATCCGGTCACGCTCCTCGAGCAGGACGATCCGCTCCTTCTCGCGTCGGCCGCGGGCCAGGACCAGCGCGAGGGCCGCCTGCCCGGCGCTGCTCGCCGCCAGCTCGCGCTGCTCCGCGGTGAGGGTCGTCCCCGGTCTCGGGACCAGGGCAAGGACGCCCAGCACGTCGTCGGGGGTGCGCAGGGGCAGGGCCAGGACCGGGATCTCATCGGGCGCCTGGCCGGGTGAGTCGGCGTGCCCCACGAGTCGCTCCACGCCCTCGGCAGCGGCACCGGTGGCGTAGCAGCGCGCGATGGGTCCGTCGGGGTCGACGGCGGCTCCCCGCCAGCGGGCCAGTGCGGTGTCGTCGGTGGGCACCGCCGCCACTCCCACGCGCCACCGGGAGGCGCGTGCACCGGGCTCGAGGTCGCTGATCACGATCTCCACCCGCAGCACGCCAGCCGGCGAGGGCAGGGCCACGATCCCCGCCCGGGCATGCACGAGCTCAGCGGCACGTGTGGTGCCGATCTGCAGGACCTCGCCGGCGTCCGCACCCTCCAGCACCGCACCGTGCATCTGCGCCACAGCGGCCTGCCAGCGTTCGCGCATCACCGAGCGCTCGTACAGCCGGGCGTTGTCGATGGCCACGCCCGCGGCCGCGGCCAGGGCGGTCACGATGCGCTCGTCGGCGGTGCTGAACCCCTCGGCACCGCGCTTGTCTGTGAGGTAGAGGTTGCCGAACACCTGGCCGCGCACCTTGACGGGCACGCCGAGGAAGGACTTCATCTCCGGGTGGCCGGGGGGAACCCGACCGCCGACGGGTGGCTGGTCATGTCGTCCAGGCGGATCGGCACGGGGTGGTTCACCAGCAGCCCCAGGATCCCGCGCCCTCGGGGCAGGTCGCCGATGACGGCCTGAGCGGCCTGGTCGATGCCGACGTGGACGAACTCCGTCAGGTCCCCATCCGGCCCGAGCACTCCGAGTGCCCCGTAGGAGGCGTCGACGAGGTCCACGGCCGACTGCACGATCCGGCGCAGCGTCGCTCCCAGCTCGAGCCCCGCGGCGACCGCGACGACGGCGCTGAACAGCCCGCGCTCCTGCGGCTCAGCCATTCGCCGGCTCCTCGGGGTCCAGGGGACCACCGTTCTCGCGGGCGACGGCCTCGGCGTACCAGCCCTGCGCGGCGCGCAGCTGGGCAGGTGTGCCGCGCTGCACCATGCGCCCCCGGCTCAGCACGACAACCTCGTCACAGTCCCCAGTGTGGGCCATCCGGTGGGTGATCAGGACCACGGAGCGCCCCGTCGTGGAGGTCAGGGCCTCGGCCGTGACCTGGTCGGCCATGACCGGGTCGAGGTGCTCGCCGGGCTCGTCGAGGACCACGATCGGTCGGTCGGTCAGCAGGACCCGGGCCAGTGCGATCCGTTGGGCCTGCCCGCCGGAGACCGCCGAGCCGTGGGCCCCCACCCGAGTGGCCATGCCGGCCGGCAGGGCGTCGATCCAGCCATCGAGCTGGGCGCCCTCCACCGCTGTGCGCAGCTCCTCGGCGGTGGCCCCCCGGTTGGCCAATCGGATGTTCTCCTCGATCGACGTGTCGAACAGGTGGGCCCGCTGGTCGACGGCGGCCATCACGTCGCGGACCCCCTCCTCGCCGAGGTCGCGGACGTCCCGCCCGCCGAGGTGGTAGCTCCCGGTGCGGTGGTCGAGCAGGCGCAGCAGGACCGCGGCGATCGTGGACTTGCCCGAGCCGCTGGGTCCCACCAGGGCGATCCGCCTCCCGGGGGTCAGGTCGAGGGTGATGGCGGACACCGCGTCGAGATCGGTTCGGGGGTACCGGGCGGATACGTCCGCCAGGGCCAGGGACGCCGGCTGGGCAGCGGACTGCGTGGGTGCCCCCGACTGCCCGGCAGCGGCCGCCATGGGAGTCCCGGTCGCCGGGGGTTGGGCGCCGGGCGCGCGTTCGGGCACCGGGTCCGGGGCATCGATCACGGCGAAGATCCGCTGCGCGGCCCCGGTCACGCGGGCGCGGGCGAGCGCCGCGGCCGGCATGCCCGACAGGACGTCGGCGACCGCAAGCGGCATCAGCACGAGCGTGGCCAGCCACACCCCGTCGACCCGACCGTCGCCGACGGCCGTCACGCCCAAGGCGATGCAGGCCACGACGGTCAGCCCGGTCGCCAGGGCGCTGAGCGCCCCCCCGAGCCCGGAGGCGCGCGCCGACCGACGGTCCAGGGCGGTCAGCCGTTCGTCCTCCTGCGCGATGCCCGCGACGGCGGCGTCGACCGCGCCGTAGGCCAGGAGCTCGGGTGCTGCCGAGAGGCTGGTCACCACGCTGGCGGTCAGGCGCCCCTCCGCGGCCGCACGGGTGCGCTCGGCGCTGGCGCCGATCCACCCGGTCAGCCACGGCGACAGGAGTCCGACGACCACCACCATCGCCAGCAGGGCCAGGCCCGCGGCGGGCAGGATCGCCGCCCCGATCGCCACGGCCAGGCCTCCGGCCAGCAGGCCCGAGACCACCGGGAGCACCACCCGCACGATGAGGTCCACCGAGGAGTCCACGTCACCGACGAGCCGGGCCATGAGGTCGCCCTGCCGGTAGGTGCCCAGACCCGCGGGGGACAGCCGCTCGAGGCGCTCGTACACGCCGATCCGGATGGTGGTCAGGCTCCGGAACGCAGCATCGTGGCCGACCAGGCGCTCGGCATAGCGGAACACCCCGCGGAAGATGCCGAACGCCCGAACCGAGACGATGGCGACCTGCAGGAACAGGATCGGCGGCTGCTCGGAGGCCCGGGAGATCAGCCACGCCGAGACGGCGAGCAGGCCGACGCCGCACGCCAGGGACAGCGTCGCCAGGAGCGCCGCCAGCGCCAGCCGGGCCCGGTTCGGATCGGCCAGCCGCCACAGCCGCCACAGCGGCCTGCCGGTGGGTGGTGGCGCGGTCGTGCTCATGCCGGACCCCCCGTTCGGGCCGGCGCGGGCAGCCCGGCCAGATGCCCTGCCGCGTTGGCGGCGCCCACCTCGGCCGGGGCCAGGACCACCACGTCATCGGCGAGGTCCACCAGCGACTGGCGGTGCGTGACCACCACCACGGTCCGTCCCCGCGCGGCCAGTGCGGCGACGGTGGCGCCGAACTCAGCCTCACGCGTGCCGTCCAGGGCGGCGGTGGGCTCGTCGAACAGCAGGATCGCCGGGTCGGCCAGCAGGGCCCGGGCCACGCCGATGCGCCGGACCTGCCCGACCGAGATGCCGGCCCCGCCCTCGGTGAGCGGGGTCACCAGCCCGAGTGGGAGCTCCGCGGGGTCGAGTCCGGCGGCGTGCAGGGCCCCGGTGACATCCTCGTCGGTGAACCCGGGGCGCCCGAAGCGCACGTTGTCGGCAACGGTTGCGCCCAGCACGGTCGGCGACTGCGGCACCCAGCCGATCTGCGCCCGCCAGGCGGTGAGCTCCAGGTCGGCCAGTGCCGCGGCCGAACCCGTGGCGTCCTGCACCTCGACGACGCCGGTGAGGGCGGCCGTCGGCGGCCCGACCAGCCCGAGCAGGACCGACAGGATCGTGGACTTGCCGCACCCCGAGGGCCCGACCAGCGCGGTCACCCGCCCCGGGAGGATGTCGAGCGAGGCGCCGGCCACCGCCACCCGGTCACCGAACACCACGCCCAGGTCGCGCACCCGGATCGTGGCCGTCGCGGCGTCGACCTGCCGCGAGCCGACGGGCGGCGCCTGCTCCTCCAGGACCTCGAACATCCGCTCCGCCGCGCCCACACCGTCCGCGGCCGCGTGGAAGTGCTGGCCGACCAGGCGCAGGGGCAGGTAGACCTCAGGAGCCAGGATCAGGACGGCCAGGCCGGTCGAGAGCTCCATCGTGCCCTCGACCAGACGTAGTCCGATCGCCACGGCGATGATTGCCACCGAGAGCGAGGCCAGCAGCTCGAGGACCAGCGACGACAGGAATGAGATCCGCAGGACGCCCATCGTGCTGCGGCGGTACTGGTCGCCGACGGCGCGGATCGTGGCGGCCTGGGCCGTGGCCCGGTTGAAGATCTTGAGCGTGGGCAGGCCCTGCACGACGTCGAGGAAGTGCCCGGACAGGACCCCCAGGGTCGCCCACTGCCGGTTGACGCGGGCTTCGGTGTAGCGGCCGATGAGCACCATGAACACCGGGATGATCGGCACCGTGAGGGCGATGATGACCGCGGCCAGCGGGTCCTGCGTGGCGATGACCGCGGTGGCGAGCAGGGGGACCACCACGGCGAGGACGAGCTGCGGCAGGTAGCGGGCGTAGTACGTGTCCAGGGCGCTGGCCCCACGTGTGACGAGGTTCGTCAGCTCACCCACGCCCCGGCCGCCCAGGAAGGCCGGGCCGAGGTGCAGCGCGCGTGCGACCACCTGCATCCGCAGCTGGGAGGTGGCGGTTGCCGCGGACCGGTGCCCGACAGCTTCAGCAGCCCAGGCCAGCCCCGCCCGGGCCACTGCGATGGCCACCAGCCACATCAGGGCGGGCTGGACCTCCGCGAGGCCGGCACCCTCCTGGAAGGCTGCGGTCACGGCACCGGCGATCAGGAAGGCCTGCGCCACCAGGAGCATGGCCGAGATCGTCCCGATCACCACGGAGGCCAGGAGGAAGCCGCGGGTTGCCTGCGCATGCTGCAGCAGGCGTGGGTCCAGGGGCTTCACGGGTCAATTCTGGCCCACATCCGGCGATGCCCCCGATCGGGCGTGTGGGGCAGCCCGGGCCCGACCGGCCTTCTCGAGCTCGACGACCACGAACGCCACCAGCGCGAGCAGGAGGATCAGCCCCCAGTCGGAGGCGCTGATCGGCGCGGAGTCGAACAGCGTGTTCATGAGCGGCACGTAGGTGAACGCCAGTTGGAGCAGCAGCATGACGGCCACGCCGAGCAGCAGCCGCCGGTTGGTGAACCACCCGACGCTGTGGGCTGGGCGGGTGAGCGTGCGGCAGTTGAACAGGTAGGCGACCTCGACCATCACGAAGGAGTTCACGGCCACGGTGCGGGCAGCCTCGAGGGACTGACCCGCCGCGAGGGCCAGCTGGAACAGGCCGAAGGCGCCCATCAGGAGGATCGCCGAGACGCTGACGATGCGCCCGATCAGGATCCCGGTGAGGATCGGCTGGCCCGGGTCACGTGGGCGGCGGTCCATGAGGTCGGGCTCCCCCGGCTCGAAGGCGAGCATCAGGCCCAGGGCCACGGCCGTGGTCATGTTGATCCACAGGATCTGGACCGGGGTGATCGGCAGGGTCGTGCCCACCGCGATCGCGGCCAGGATCACCAGGCCCTCGCCGAGGTTGGTGGGCAGGGTCCACGTGATGAACTTCGTCAGGTTGTCGAAGACGCCGCGGCCCTCCTCGACCGCGGCCTCGATGGTGGCGAAGTTGTCGTCGGTCAGGACCATGTCGGCTGAGTCCTTGGCCACCTCGGAGCCGACCATCCCCATCGCGACCCCGATGTCGGCCTGCTTGAGTGCGGGGGCGTCGTTGACCCCGTCGCCGGTCATCGCCACGACCTCGTCGCGCGACTGCAGGGCCAGCACGATGCGCAGCTTCTGCTCCGCGGTGACGCGGGCGAAGACCTGGGTGCCCTCGATGAGGCCGGGCAGGTCGTCGTCCCCAGTTGCGTCCAGCTCCCGACCGGTCACGACGACGGGACTGACCCCGGGCCCGGCCAGCCCCACGTCGGTGCCGATGGCGGCCCCGGTGGCCGGGTGGTCGCCGGTGATCATCTTGACCGCGATCCCGGCCGCGCGGCACCGCGCCACCGACGTGATCGCCTCCGGGCGCGCGGGGTCGATGAGGCAGGCCAGCCCCATGAGCGTGAGTCCCCCCGCCTGCAGGGCGGTGTCCGGGTCGGTCGCGGGGTCGACGACCCGGCGCACGAGGGCCAGCACGCGCAGGGCCCGTCCGGCGAGCTCCTCGACGCGGGCCAGCACGTCGTCGGCGGGCAGGGGTGCGGTGGTCCCGTCGGCCTGCAGGTGGTCGACGCACAGCGGCACCAGGCGCTCGGCCGCCCCCTTGGCCAGCAGGACCGCGACCCCGGGACCGTGCGCAGGCGGAGCGCGGTGCAGCGTGGCCATGAGCCGCCGGGCGGTCTCGAACGGCACCTCGTCGATCCGTGGCCACAGCGCCTCGAGGTCGCTCAGCCGCAGGCCGGCGTCGTGACCGGCGACCAGCAGGGCCGTCTCGGTGGGGTCACCGGCGGTCGTCACCTGGCCATCGGAGTCGGTCAGGTCGGCGTTGTTGCACAGGCAGGCCGCCGCCAGGCAGGCCGCCAGGGGATCCTCGGCCAGGGGCCCGTCGGCCTCGGACGACGGGGATACGACCGATGCCGGATCGAGCGCGGTTCCCCCGACGTCGAGGGCCACCAGGGCCATCTGGTTGCGGGTCAACGTCCCGGTCTTGTCGGTGCACACGACGGTGGTCGAGCCGAGGGCCTCGACCGCCGGAAGGTGGCGGATGATCGCGTTGCGCCGGGCCATCCGGCTGACCCCGATGGCCAGGGTGATGGTGACTGCGGCGGGCAGCCCTTCGGGGATCGCCCCGACGGCCAGGGCCACGGCCGCGGTCATCATGTAGCCGACCGACTCGCCGCGGGCCACGCCGATCACGAACGTGATCAGGGCCAGGCCGAGGATCAGCCACGTGAGCCAGCGGCTGAACACCGCCAGCTTGCGGGTCAGCGGGGTCTGCACACCGACGGCCTCGCCGACCAGCTGCTGGATCCGCCCGATCTCGGTCTGCCCGCCGGTGGCCACCACGATTCCGGTGCCCGTGCCGCGGATCACCAGCGTCCCGGAGTAGCCCATGTTGGCCCGGTCGGCCAGCGCGGTGTCGTAGGGGATCGTCAGGGCGTGCTTGCCCACGGGGACCGACTCGCCGGTCAGCATGGACTCGTCCACGGTCATCTCGTGGCTGTCGGTCAGCCGGATGTCCGCCGGGACCCGGTCCCCGGCTTCCAGGACGACCAGGTCGCCGGGGACCAGATCGACGGAGTCCAGGTCTGCGGTGGACCCGCCACGGATGACCCGGGCGCTGGTCCGGGTCATCGCGTTCAGGGCCTGCAGCGCTGCGTCGGCGCGGGACTCCTGGATGTAGCCGATGGTGGCGTTGATGAGGACCACACCGAGGATCACCGCGGCGTCGACCGGCTCGCCGAGCAGCGCAGCCACCCCGGCGGCGGCCAGCAGGACGTAGATCAGGGGGTGGTTGAACTGCTCGACCCACCGGCGCAGCGCACTGGGGCCCTTGGCGGGGGGCAGCGCGTTGGGACCGAACCGTTCGAGGCGGTCGGCGGCCTGGGCCGGGTCCAGGCCGCGGGTGGCATCCGTGCCCAGCAGGAGGACGACCTCCGACACGGCGACATGGTGGTGGGCAGCTGCCGCGGTCCGCTCCGGGGCCACAGCGCAGCACCTCCTCAGTGTGGGTCGTCCTCTCCACCGTCGCGCGTTCGCCAGTGGCGGGGCAAGGGACCTTGGGCCCGTCCCGGCACCGGGGCCCGGGCGCCGGGATCAGGTTGAGGCCCGCGCCGTTGCGACCAGGGACAGGATCGCCTCTGTCGCCGTGGGGACCGCGGCGCCCACAGGAGCTGACAGGGGGGCACCATGGTCGAAGCCCAGGGCCTCGATCCCCACCACGGTGACCCGCGGTGGGAGGCGGTCCAGGGCACGGGCCAGTTCGAGCGCGCCGGCCAGGCCGAAGCCGTGGGTCCCCGCCGGGCCCGGATCCAGGCGCGCGCCGCGACTGGCGAGGTCCCCGCCCTCGGAGCCCACGTCGAGGGTGGTGACCGTTCCCGGCGCGGACCCCGATCGCAGGGCGTCGACGATCACCACCGCGGCCCAGGGGGCCGTCCGCCCGGTGGGGTCGAGCAGGTCGACCAGCGCCGTCGGGTCCTCGTGCTCCACGACGTGCACCCCGGCGATCCCGCGCTCGGCCACCGCCCGCGCGACTGCTGCAGCGACCGCCGGCCCGACGGCGTCGTCGCCGCGGTCCGGCGAGCCGAGCCCGATCACAAGCACCAGCCGAGGGTCGGATGCCCGGGTGACAAGCACCAGCCGAGGGTCGGATGCCGGGGTGACAAGCACCGGTCGAGCGTCGGTGCCGGGCTCCATCAGATGTGCTCGATCGACAGGTCCAGGAAGTGCGTGGCGCACGAGATGCACGGGTCGTAGGTGCGGATCGCGACCTCGCACTGCCGGGTCAGCTCCTCGTGCGACAGGTGCAGGTTGGCCTGGACGAACGCACGCAGGTCGGCCTCGATGGCGGGCTGGTTCTGGGCGGTCGGTGGGACGATCTGGGCGTCGAGGATCGTGCCGTCCTCGTCGAACCGGTAGCGGTGGTAGAGCAGGCCGCGCGGGGCCTCGGTGGCGCCGTGGCCCTCGCCCGCGCGGGCCGGCACGTCGACCGCTGCGACCGGGGCACCCTGCCATCCGTCGATGATCGCGATCGCCTCGTCGAGGGCGTGGATGAGCTCGACGGTCCGCACGATGATCGACTTGAACGGGTTGCGGCAGGTCGCCCCGAGCCCGCCGACCCCCGCGGCCTCCCGGGCCAGTGGGGACAGGGCCGCGGAGTTCAGCGAGTACCGGGCGAGCGGTCCGACCACGTAGGGCTGGCCGTCGAAGGTCGAGTGCAGCGCATTGGAGTGGGCGACGTGCTGCTCGACCACGTGTGTGCCGAACTCCGCGACCGGGGCGGACGAGCCCGGCGGAGGTCAGAAGCGCGCCGGACTCCAGCGGGTAGCCGTTCGACGCGTCCAGCGACAGGTACAGGTAGGGCTGCTCGAACTCGGGGAACTCGAACCCGGACACGACCGGAACGGCGGCGATCGCCTCCTCGCGGGCGGCCACGAGCGCGGGGCGCAGCGCCAGCAGCTCCTCGCGCCGGGGCAGCCGGTGGAAGCCGCCGACCCGGACGTTCACCGGGTGCACCGAGCGGCCCCCGACCACGGTCATCAGCTCGTTGCCGGCGCGCTTCATCCGCAGCGCGGATTCGACCAGTCCGCGGTGGTCGCGGGCCATCTCGATGGCGCCGTCGTAGCCCAGGCAGGTCCGGGGCGTGCAGGAAGAAGATGTGCAGGGCGTGGCTCTCGATCCACTCCCCGCAGTAGAGCAGCCGGCGCAGCAGCCGGATCTCGTCGGGGACGACCACCCCGCAGGCGTCCTCGATGGCCAGGCACGCGCTGAACTGGTAGGCCACCGGGCAGATCCCGCAGATCCGCGCGGTGATGTCCGGGGGCTCGGTGTAGGACCGACCGCGCAGGAACGCCTCGAAGAACCGCGGCGGCTCGAAGATCCGCAGGTGCACGTCGAGGACCTCGCCGTCCTGGACGTGGACGTGCATGCCGCCCTCGCCCTCGACCCGGGCGAGCGTCTCCACGCTCAGGACGTGGCTGCCTGAGGTGAGCTTGTGGGTCACGGTGCCGCCTCCTCATGGGCCAGGCTCTGGACCCGGAAGGGCTCCGAGCCGGCGTTGAACGTGCGGAAGACGCGCATCACGTCGACCTCGGGCATCCCGTGCGCCCGCAGGCGTTCGGCCAGCGAGGCGGTGTTGGGGGTGTCGTGCGGGCCGAAGCAGCCGTAGCAGCCGCGGTGGTAGGCCGGGCACAGCGCCCCGCACCCGGCCTGGGTCACCGGCCCCAGGCACGGCATCCCGTCGGCCACCGTGACGCACACGGTCCCACGGCGCTTGCACTCGACGCACACGCTGTAGGTCGGGACCCGGGGCCGCCGGCCCTGCAGCATCGCGGCCAGCACCTCGAGCAGCTGCGTCCTTGTCGATCGGGCAGCCGCGCAGCTGGAAGTCGACGGTGACGTGCGCGGAGATCGGCGTCGACCGATCGAGTGTGGCCAGGTAGGCAGGATGGGCGTAGACCACCGAGAGGAACTCCCCGACGTCGGCGAAGTTGCGCAGCGCCTGGATGCCACCGCTGGTCGCGCACGCCCCGATCGTGACCAGCGTGCGCGAGGCGGCCCGCACCTGCTGGATCCGCTCCGCGTCACCCGGGGTCGTGATCGATCCCTCGACCAGGCTGATGTCGTAGGGACCTTCGACGACAGCCCTCGTAGCCTCCGGGAAGTACGCCACCTGCACCCGCTCGGCCACTGCGAGGAGCTCGTCCTCGCAGTTGAGCAGGGTCAGCTGGCAGCCGTCGCAGGATGCGAACTTCCAGACGGCCAGCGTCGGGCGGGTGGGCGGGGTGTCGGGTACAACGTCCGGCTCGGGGATCGGGTGTCGAGGCCGGGCGATACGGCGTCCGGCGTACGGCTGACTGTCGACGAGTCGGTCATCACAGCTCCTGGACGTCCATCAGGGGGGCCAGCCGGGCGTAGTCGAGCACCGGGCCGTCCACGCAGAGGAACAGCTCGCGCAGCTGGCAGTGCCCGCACAGCCCCACGCCGCACTTCATGTTGCGCTCCATCGACAGCCGGATCCGCTCGGGACGAACCCCGCGGGCGACCAGTGCCGTGGCGGCGTAGCGCATCATCACCTCGGGTCCGCAGACCAGCGCCAGGGTGTGCAGCGGGTCGAAGCCAGCCCGTGCGACCAGGTTCGTGACGAGCCCGACGCGGCCGGTCCAGCTCGGCGGGCCGTAGTCGACGGTGATCTCGACGACGATGCCGTGCTCCGCTGCCCACGCTGCCATGTCCTCGGCGAACAGGATGTCCTCGGGTGAGCGCGCGCCGTAGAGAAGCACCACCCGGCCGTACTCCGCGCGGCGCGACACCACCTCGAGGATCGCCGGGCGCAGGGGGGCCAGGCCGATGCCGCCGGTCACGACCACGACGTCGCCGCCCATCCCGTCAGCCACGTCCCACCCGGTGCCGAACGGGCCGCGGACGCCGATCGTCGTGCCCGGGGTCGCGGTCACCAGGGCGTGCGTGACCGCACCCACGTCGCGGATCGTGTGCATGAGCGGACCGGGCCGGGTGGGGTCGCCGCAGATGGAGATCGGGACCTCGCCGACCCCGAACGCGTGCAGCATCGTGAACTGCCCGGCCCGATGGGCCAGTGCAGCGCCGTCCAGGGGTTCGAGGGCCAGCGTCACGGTGTCGCGGGTGTCCAGGCGCGTGGACACGACCTGGAACGGCCTGGGCAGCATCGCGTCGATGGTCCGGTCGTGCCCGGCTGTTGCTGCGGGGGCGTCCACGCTCACGACGGGCTCCCGTACAGGTCGAGCAGGCGCATCCGGGCGTCCTGCAGTCGCTCGTACATGACGTGGGCGACCCGCTGCATCAGGGCGTAGCCCAGTGCGGGGTCCTGGTCGCACTTGCCGCGCAGGCAGGCGCCGTCGAGGGCCACGGCGCTGACCGGGGAGGAGGCGCGGGCGTCGAACATCCACCGGTAGGGCGGGACCAGCCAGGACCATCCGGCCACCTCGCCCTCGCCCAGGCTGGCGATGACCAGCGTCCCCCGGCGGGGGTCGTGGATGTCCAGCGCCACCCGGCCGTGGCGGATGACGTAGAACGTGTCGGCCGGCTCACCGGTGCGGAACAGCATGTCGCCCTCGGCGAAGTGCACGTTCTGCGCGCACCCGACGACCAGGTCCATCGCAGCCGGGTCGAGGCCGGCGAAGAACGGGTGCTCGGGGAGGTACTCGACCAGGGTGCGCATGGGTCCTCCTAGCGGTGGGGGCTCGTGGATGGCGCTCGTGCCGGCGGGCGGGGGTGGCACGAGGGCGGCGCTGGCCGGCGTGGCCTCCCGGTGGGTTGCGTCCTCGCGCAGGGCGAGCCACCTCCGCGGTCAGGTCGATGCCCGCGGGGCACCAGGTGATGCAGCGCCCGCACCCCACGCAGCCCGAGGACCCGAACTGGTCGGTCCACGCGGCCAGCTTGTGGGTCAGCCACTGCCGGTACCGGGCGCCGGTCGAGGTGCGCACCGCGCCCCCGTGCAGCCGCGAGTACTCCATCGAGAAGCAGGAGTCCCACACCCGGTGCCGCTCGTCGACGTCCCCGGACAGGTCACTGACGTCCTCCACCGACGTGCAGAAGCAGGTGGGGCAGACCATCGTGCAGTTCGTGCAGGCCAGGCAGCGCTCGGCGACGTCGTTCCACCGGGGGCTGGCGGCGCTGGTGTACAGCAGGTCGCGCAGGTCGTCGGTCCGCATCGTGCGGCCCATCCGGGCCACCGCGCCGGCCACGACCGCATCGGCCGCGGCCAAGTCCGTCGGGGTTGCCGGGGCGGGGGCCAGCTCGGCGAGGAGCTCCTCGCCCGCCGGCGTCCCGGTCTCCACGAGGAACCGGTGGGGCTCGAGCAGCTCGGTCAGCGTCAGGTCCGCTCCCGGTCCCGGCTTCGGCCCGGTCCCCATCGAGGCGCAGAAGCACGTCCCCGCCGGGCTCGCACAGGTGACCGCGATCAGGAAGGAGCGGGACCTCCGGGCCGCGTAGTGCGCATCGACGGCCGTCCGTCCCAGCAGGACGGTGTCGTGGATGCCGATCGCCGCGAGGTCGCAGCCGCGGATGCCCAGCAGGGCGACCGGCGCGGGCTCCGGCTCCTCGGGGGACACCTCGAAACCCTCGCCCGCCCGGGTGCCGCGCCACAGCTGCTCATCTGCAGGGAACAGCAGCGGGCTTGGCCGACTGCGCCGTGGCCGCGAACCCGAACAGGGCCCCGTCCTCGCGGGCCCGAGTCCGGTAGTGGCCGGCCGCCTGGTCGTCGCCGACCCCGCGGGGCAGGTCGTCGACCGACGTGATGTCGGCCAGCACCAGTGCCCCATCCCGTGGCCGTGGGCCGATGACCCGGTAGCCACGGCCACGCAGGGCGTCGATGAGCGCCTGCAGGCCGTGGAGATCCAACGTGCCAGTTGCCATGGGCACCTCCGACGGCGGTCACGCCAGCCTATGGCCGCCGAACACCCGACAGATAGGGCCCTTCGTCACCCCCGGCGCAGGGCGATCGGCGCCGGTCGACGGACGTCACGTCGCCGCCGCGACCCCGCCCGCCGTGCGGTGCCATGCTGGATCCATGACCGGCACGACGTGGGTCGATCGGCTCAACGGTGATCCCCGGCCGTGGTTGCTCGACCCCGACACCCCGGCAGTCCGCGCCGCGACGCTCCAACGGCTCCTCGACCGCGGGGGCGACGACCCCGAGGTGGTCAGCGCCCGGGCGGCGGCCATGGACTGCGATCCCATCGCGGCCACACTGGCAGCGCAGTCCGCGCAGGGGTGGTGGGTGAAGCCCGGGCCGGGCTACGCCCCGAAGTACACCGGCACCGTCTGGTCGTTGATCTTCCTCGACCAGCTCGGGGCGGACCCCGCCGACGAGCGGATCCAGCGCGCATGCGACTACGTCCTGCGGATGACCCCGACGACCTCGGGGGGGTTGGGCTGCTCCGGGTCGCACAAGGAGTCCGCGCCACCGCCGTCCAGCGTCCTGCACTGCCTGAACGGGAACCTGGTCCGTGCCCTCATCGGGTTCGGGTACCTCGACGACGAGCGCGTCCAGGCCGCGATCTCCTGGGCGGCGCGGGCGGTGACCGGGCAGGACGCTGCCCCGCTACTTCGCCTCGGGCACCACCGGACCGGGGTTCGAGTGCGGGGCCAACGAGGCACTGCCGTGCGCGTGGGGCGCGGCCAAGGAGATGCTGGCACTGGCCCGCATCCCCGAGGCGAAGCGCACCGCCGAGGTGCGGGCGGCGATCGACGTCGGGGTCGCGTTCCTGCTCTCCCGCGATCCGGCGGTGGCCGACTACCCGATGGGCTGGGGCAACACGAAGCCGTCCACCTCCTGGTTCAAGCTCGGCTTCCCGTCGGGGTACGTGGCCGACGTCCTGCAGGTCCTCGAGGCGCTGGCCGAGCTCGGCCACGCCCGCGACGAGCGGCTGGCCGCCTCGTACGAGTGGCTGCTCGGCCAGCAGGACTCCGACGGCCGGTGGGCCAACCGGTATGCCTACACCGGCAAGACGTGGGGGGACATCGAGCGCCAGGGTGCGCCCTCCAAGTGGGTGACCCTCCGCGCGTGCTCAGTGCTGCGTGCGGCGGGCTGATCCCCCTCCGGGCGAGGGGACGAGCGCCCTGGGCCTGGTGGCACTGGTCGCGGTCGCCAGGTGCACATGCGAGGATGCCGCCCATGGCTGAAGCACCCCCTCCCGCGGACGGCTGGTCCCGCATCCTGTTCAAGAGCAAGTTCGGCGCCGGGCGCGACTTCGAGGTCAGCGATTCGGCTGGCGAGCGGTTGCTGTTTGTCGACGGCAAGGTCGGCACGACCCCGAAGGCCGAGGTCCGTGACGCCCAGGACAAGGTCCTCTACACGGTCAAGGGCCAGTTCCTCGGCATCCCGAAGCGGATGGAGATCTCAGCCGCCGACGGGTCGAAGGTGGCCGAGCTCAAGGCGAAGGCCTTCTCCATCGTCAAGGACAAGATGACGATGACCATGGCCGACGGCAGCACCTGGCAGGTGGCCGGCTCCCTGATGGAGAAGAACTACTCGATCACCTCCGACGGCCAGCCCATCGCCCAGATCAGCCAGAAGTGGATGACCGTGCGCGACAAGTACACCGTCGACTACGTGAACTCCCTGGACCCGGGTCTGGTGATGGCCGTGGCCTGGGCCATCGACCGCTGGGTCGAGCGCGACTAGCCCCTCGTGGTCCTCGAGGCGGATGTCACGCTGATCGACGTCCCCACCTGGCTGGACCTCCTGACGATCGTCGTCGCGGCCCTCGGTGGTGCCCTGTTCGCGTCCCGGCGCGGCGTCACCGTGACCGGGGTGCTGCTGATCGCCGTGGCTGCGGGGCTCGGGGGCGGCATGATCCGCGACGTCCTGCTCGATGTCGGCCCGCCCCTGGCGATCTCCGACCGCACCTACCTGCCCGCGGCAGCCATCGCGGCGATCTGCGGGATGCTGCTGGCGCGGTGGTCGAACCGACTGGCATGGCCGATGCTGCTGCTGGACTCCCTCGCCCTGGGGCTGTTCGCGGTCGTCGGCGTGGAGCGGACGCTGGCCGCCGACTACCCGCCGGCGTCCGCCGTGCTGATCGGTGTGATCGCCGCCATCGCAGGCGGGATCATCCGCGACCTGCTGGCCGGCGATGCTCCGGCGATCATGCAGGCGGGACCATGGGACGCCTCGGCCGCACTGGTCGGTTCGGTGCTGATGGTCGTCCTCGTCGCAGGCCTCGATGTCCCCACCGCAGTGGTCGAGTGGCCGATCATCCTGCTGATCGGTGCGCTGGTCGTGCTGTCGACGACCCTCGGGTGGCGGGCCCCGATGGCCCAGTCGCTTGAGCCGGTCCTGGTGCGCCCGGTGGCGGCCGTCCGCCGGGTCACACGTCCCGAGACGCGTGGTCCGGGCGGAGCGGGCACGCCCGAGCCGCCGGACGACGACGGCTGACCTGCGTGGCTCCCGCGCCCTCGTCGGGGTCAGCCCCCTCGCCGGGGTGCGACCTTCCCGACAGCTGGGGCTAGCGTCGAGGTGTGGTCACCGTGGTCCACATCAACGACCGCGTGGTGCGAACGGTCGCACCCGTCGGGTCCACCCTGCTGGACCTCCTGCGCGAGGAGTGCGACCTCACCGCCACCAAGCCGGGCTGCCGGACCGGCGACTGCGGGGCCTGCATGGTGCTCGTGGGCTCCCGCTCCAACGACCGCCGCGACCCCTCGTATGAGCTGCACAACAGCTGCCTGACCACCGTGGCGATGGTCGCCGGGTGCCACGTGATCACAGCCGAGGGCCTCTCGGGTGCCGGACCCGGGCCCGTCCAGCGCGCCTTGATCGACTCCGGTGGGGTGCAGTGCGGCTTCTGCACGCCGGGGTTCGTCGTCGCCCTGACCTGGGCGCTGATCTCGGGCAGCGACCCAGCACGCGCGGCCGCGGGCAACCTGTGCCGGTGCACGGGGTACTCCGGGATCCGCCGGGCCTGCGAGCTGGCTGGCTCGCGAACCCGGGCCGGTGCCACTCGACCACCTCCTGCCGGCGCCGGTCCTCCAGGTTGCGCGCGCCCTGCCCGCGCTCGAGCCGGAGCCGTTCGACGGCCACCCCCAGCGCTGGCTCGCCGGGGCCACCGACGAGATCCCCGAACACAGGCACGCGACCGCCGCCCATCGCCGGCCGACCTTGTTGCGCCGGGTCCCGGAGCTGTGCCGGATCAGCGCCTACGACGGTGGGGTCGAGCTCGGCTCTGCCGTGACCGCCGCCCAGGTCCAGGGCAGTGAGCTGGTCGCTGCGAGGTGGCCGGCACTGCCCGAGCACCTGGAGCAGTTCGGCTCCCCGGCCGTGCGCGCGTCGGCCACCGTGGGCGGGAACCTCGTGCACGCCTCCCCCACCGCCGACCTCGCGCTTCCACTGCTGGCGATGGGGGCGTCGGTGGTCCTGTCCGGCCCCGCCGGTCGCCGGGAGGTGCCGCTGGAGCGCTTCTTCCTCGCCTACCGGACGGTCGACCTGCACCGGGACGAGGTCCTGGTCGCGGTCAGGATCCCCGACCCCGCGCCCGGCTCCCGGCTGCACCTGGAGAAGGTGGCCAAGCGCCGGTTCGACGACATCGCCAGTGCGAGCCTCGCCGTGCGGATCGACCCCGACCCGGGAGGAACCCTGTCCGACCTGCGGATCGCGGCCGGCGGCGTGGCGCCGATCCCACTGCTGCTGACCCGGACGGCCGACGCACTGCGTGGGACCCGACCGGAGGTCGGGGTGATCCGGCGGGCGGTCGCCGTCCTCGCCTCGCGAGATCACGCCCATCGATGACGTCCGAGGATCCGCCGCCTACAAGCGCGACCTGCTCGGGCATCTGCTCGTCGCTGCGCTCACCGACGGCCGCCCGGACCTGGCGGCGGCGGTCCTCGCCCTGCCCGACCCGGTGGACAGGTCCAGAACCAACCCGGACCGGCAGCCCGTACGGATGGGGCCCACCCGATGAGCACCAGCAGCATGGACCTCCTGGTCCGCGGAGCCGCCCGGTTCACCGCCGACCTGCCCCTGCCGGCCGGCGGCCTGCACGCGATGGTCGCGGTCTCCCCGCACGCCCATGCGGCCTTCACCCACCTCGACGTCGCGGCCGCCGCAGCCCACCCCGGCGTGCGTGCAGTGCTCACGGCCGCCGACATCCCCGGCGAGAACCAGATCAGCACGATGGCCCACGACGAGGAGCTGCTGGCTGACGGGGAGGTCCACTGCATCGGCGAGCCGGTTGCCCTCGTGCTGGCCGATTCCGCGGACGCCGCGTGGCGGGCTGCCCAGCTCGTGACGGCCGACTGGGTGACGCTCCCGGCGGTCCTCGATGCCCGTGAGGCGTTCGCGTCCGGACACGTGCTGGCCCCACCCAGGACGTTCGCCCGCGGCGACGTGGACGCCGCGTGGGCCGACTGCGCGACGGTCGTGTCCGGTCGGGTCGACCTGGGAGCCCAGGAGCACGCCTACCTCGAGACGCACGCAGCGCTGGCCGTCCCACGCGACGACGGCGGCCTGCTCGTGCACTCCTCCACGCAGTCCCCGAGTGCGACGCAACGTGCGGTGGCGGCGGTCACCGGCCTGCCGATGAACCTCGTCGAGGTGCAGGTCGCCCGACTCGGGGGCGGCTTCGGCGGGAAGGAGGAGCAGGCCACGCCGTGGGCTGCACTGGCCGCGTTGGGTGCGGCCGCGACCGGCCGGCCCGTCCGCATCACCCCCGACCGCCGCGACGACATGCGGATCACCGGCAAGCGGCACCCCTACACCGCCGACTACCGGCTCGGGCTCGACGCCCAGGGCAGGTTCGTGGCCTACGAGGCCACCCTGCTGCAGAACGCCGGCTGCACGACCGACCTCTCGCCGGCGATCCTCGAGCGCTCGTTGTTCCACGCCACGAACGCCTACGCGATCGCGGCCGTCCGGATCACCGTGGCCAGCGCCCGGACGAACCTGCCGTCCAACACGGCCTTCCGCGGGTTCGGTGCGCCGCAGGCGATCGCCGTGCTCGAGGCGGCGATCCGGACCGCCGCCCGCGAGCTGGGCGTCCCCGCCATGGCGCTGCAGGAGCGCAACCTCGTCCGCGAGGGTGACGTCACCTACTACGGCATGCCCCTGACCGACGTGCGCGCGCATGAGTGCTGGGCGGAGCTCGTCGCCCGCCACGACCCCGCAGGGCTGCTGGCACGAGCCGAGGAGTTCAACGCCTCCCACCACCTGGAGCGCCGCGGTGTGGACGTCATCCCCATCTGCTTCGGGATCGCGTTCACCGCACGCCCCCTGAACCAGGCGGAGGCCCTCGTGCACGTGTACGCCGACGGGACCGTGTCCGTCACGACCGGTGCGGTCGAGATGGGCCAGGGGGTCTACGCGAAGATCCAGGCGGCCGTGGCCCACGAGTTGGGGATCCCCACCACGCTGGTCCATGTCGAACCGACCACCACGTCGCGGGTCGCCAACGTCTCACCGACCGCCGCCAGCACGGGTGCCGACCTGAACGGGGCGGCCGCGATCCAGGCCTGCCGGGTCATCCGGGCCGGCGTGGACAAGGTCGATCCTGACGGTGCCCTTGACTGGGAGCAGCGGGTCCAGCGCGCCTACGTCGAGCGGATCGGGCTCTCGGCGCTGGCCCACTACACGACCCCCGGGCTGGACTTCTCCGCCGACACCCGCGCCGGCCGGCCGTTCGCCTACCACGTGTACGGAGCAGCGGTCGTGGAGTCCACCGTCGACGTCCTGCGCGGGACCGCCCGGGTCGACCGGGTGGGGATCGTCCACGACATCGGCCGCAGCGTGGATCCGGTGATCGATCGGGGCCAGGTCGAGGGCGCGGTGGTCCAGGGGATCGGGTGGATGACCAGCGAGGAGATCCGCCACGACGCCACCGGCCGGCTGCTCACCGACTCGCTGGCCACGTACAAGATCCCCGACCTCGACAGCGCGCCCGGAGGTCGAGGTCACGCTGCTGCAGCGGGAGTCGCCCGGGCTGCTCGGGAGCAAGGCCGTGGGCGAGCCGCCGCTGGTCTACGGGCTCGGCGCCCTGTTCGCGATCCGCGCTGCCATCGCCGCGGTGCGCCCGGACCTCCCCGGGGACGTGGTGGCGCCGATGACCCCCGAGCGGATCTTCACCCTCCTGCACGGCCCGTTGGGCGGGACGGGCGAGGCACACGATGCCTGAGGTGGATGTCTGGCGGGCCCTGGCGCGCGAGCTCGAGGCCGGCACCCGGTGTGCCCTGCTCGCCGTGGCGGACAGCAGGGGCAGCTCCCCAGGTCGGCGCGGTGCGGTCATGGCGGTCGGGCCCGAGGGTCCGCTGGCGGGGACGATCGGGGGCGGGGCCGCCGAGGCGGGGCTGGTGGACCGGGTCTCGGCGGACCTGCGCGCCGGCACCCTGGCGATCGCCCGTGTCCCGTTGGAGCACCGGACTGGCGCCATCGACGCGTCCGGCATGATCTGCGGCGGGTCCCAGTTGGTCGTCGTCGCCCCCCTCGACCAGGGCGATCGCGCCGGCGTGTCCGCGCTTGCGGGGATCCTGGCGGCGGGGAGGTCGGCCACGTGGTCGATCGATCCGCGCGGGTGGCGGGTCGTCGCGGAGGAACCTCGGGGTCCGGAGCAGGCATGGCACGGTCGCCACGCCGTCGATGCCCAGCACGCCACAGGACTGGCGGTCCCGGGGCGTGACCCCGCCGGCCCCGGGGAGCCCGAGTGGCCGGTGGTGGTGCGCAGCGGACCCACGCACGTCGTCCACGTGATCGGAGCCGGTCACGTCGGCTCCGCGCTGGCCCCCCTCCTGGTCGCGCTGGAGTTCCGGGTGGTCCTCGTCGACGAGCGTCCGGGGCTCGCCGCAGCCGTCCCGCCCGACGCCGCCCACGAGCGGGTCGCCGTGCCTTATGAGGACCTCGCACGAGTCGTTGCGGCGGGCCCGAGCAGCTTCGCCGCGATCATGACCCATGACCACGGGCGCGACGCCGTGGTCCTGGCGGCCCTCGAATCGTTGGAGCTGGGCTACCTCGGCCTGCTCGGCAGCCGCGCGAAGGTCCGCCGGATCGTCGGGGACCGGCCCATGCCCGCGTGGTTCCACGCCCCGATGGGTGTCCCGATCGGCAGCGCCACGCCCGCCGAGATCGCGGTCAGCATCGCTGCCGAGATGGTCGCGGTGCGCAGCGCGGCGGTCCAGGGCATCGTCGGCTGATGCCCCGGACCGGGTGCACCTCAGGCGCCGCGGCCCTGGGTGCGGGCGGTGAGCTTGTACTCGGTGAACAGGGCATCGCGCTCGAGCTTCCAGGCGGCCAGTGCCGCGCGCTTCTCGGCACGTTGCGCGGTGGTGAGCTTCGTCTGGGTTGCCCGTGCCTTCTGCCCACTGCGCTGGCCCTGCGCGGCCGTCGACGCGGACTTCGTCGTACTTCGCCATGATGGCGTTGCGCTCCTTCTTCAGCTCGGTCATCCGCGCGTCGAAGTCCTCGTGCTGCTCGGCTGAGAGCGTCGAGGCGGGGCCGTCACCGGTGCAGGTGTCCGTTGGTCGCGGCGGTGGCCGTTCCGGCGCCCAGGCTCAGCAGCACGGCGGCGCCGAGGGTGGCGATCCCGGTCGTGGCCAGTCTGTGGATCCTCATGGTGCTCACTCCTTCGCATGGGTGGTGGTCTTCCAGCGACTGATCCTGCGCGCGGGTGCTGCAGAGGGCTGGGGAGATTGGCCAGGAGATCGGCGGGAGGCTCGGTTCAGGGGAATGTAAGGGCGCAGGGCGGGCGAGGTCAGGACGGATTCCCGGCTGGGGCGGTGTGGCAGGCTGGGACGCACCATGCCGCTTGATGCTGCCGATCCACGGGTCCTCGTCGTCGATGACGAGGAGAACGTCGCCTTCCTGATCTCCTCGGCCCTGCGGCTGTCCGGCTACGAGACCCTCGTGGCGACGACCGGCGTCCGGGCCGTCGAGGATGTCGGCCGGTTCGCTCCCCATGTCATCGTGCTGGACGTCATGCTCCCGGACATCGACGGGTTCGAGGTGCTGCGCCGGATCCGCTCTGGTGGCTCCCAGGCGCCGGTGCTCTTCGTCACCGCGCGCGGTGCGCACGACCGACCGGGTCCGGGGGCTGACCAGCGGCGGGGACGACTACATCGTCAAGCCCTTCGAGCTGGAGGAGCTCGTGGCCCGGGTCCAGGTCGCCGTCCGGCGATCCGGGGTCGGCGAGAGGTCGTCGCGGTTGGCGGTCGGGGATCTGTCCATGGACCTGGACTCGCACCGCGTGTGGCGTGGTGAGGTCGAGGCGCACCTGACTGCGACAGAGTTCACCCTGCTGCGGGTCCTGATGGCCAACGCGGGGCGGGTCGTGACCCGCGAGCAGATCCTGGACTCCGTGTGGCAGTACGACTTCAACGGCGAGTCCTCGATCATCGAGTCCTTCATCCGGAACCTGCGCAAGAAGGTGGACTCCGTCGAGCCGAAGCTGATCCACACGATCCGTGGGGTCGGGTACACCGTCCGGGAGCCCTGATGTCGCTGCGGACCCGGTTGCTGGTGGGTCTGGGGATCATCGCCGGGCTGCTGGTCGTCTCAGGGTTGCTGATCCTGGGCATCCAGCGCGCCTTCCTCGTCGACCAGCTCGATGACCGGTTGTCCCGTCAGGTGCAGAACGCCGCCATCCAGGTGGCCTCAGGTGGCGCGGCGCGGCGGGCGGTGGGCAGGGCCAGCAGCGGCAGGCGCGTGGGCTGGCTGAGGTCGTACCTGGGTGTGCTCACCGCCACCGGCCTGGAGACGCTGAGCACCCCATCGGGCGATCCGGGGCTCATCCCGACGCTCGATCCGGCCGACCCACCGCCGAGCCCTGCGACGGTCCCTGCCAGTGGCGGGGAGTCCGATCGGATGCGCATCCTCATCTCGGAGCTGCCGAGCGGGGGGTCCCTGGTCCTGGGTCGACCCATGGGCGAGGTCGATACGGCGCTGACTGGGTTGAGGTCAACGCTGCTGGCAGTCGGCAGCGTGCTGCTGGCGGTGATCGCCCTGGTGTTCTGGTGGATGCACCGGCTGGGCATCGACCCGATCCTGCGGGTGACCCGGGTCGCGCGCTCGGTCACGGCAGGGGACACCAGCCAACGGGTCGAGCCCTTCCCCGCAGGGACCGAGGCGCACGACCTGGGCACCGCGTTCAACCAGCTCGTGGACACCAACGTGACCACGCAGGAGCGCCTGCGCCAGTTCGTGGCCGACGCCTCCCACGAGCTGCGCACGCCCCTGGTCACGCTCAAGGGGTACGCCGCGCTGTACGGGTCCGGCGGACTCCCGGACGAGGCGAGCACGGCCGACGCGATGCGCCGGATCAAGCAGGAGGCCGACCGGATGGGCCGGCTCGTGGACGACCTGTTGCTCCTGGCCGACCTGGACCGGGGACCGACCCTCAGCCTCGGACCGGTCGACCTCGTGGGGATCCTCGAGGACCTCGCCGGAGACCTGCGGGCCGTGGACCCGGACCGGGTGGTCACCGTCGATGCGCCGTCGAGCGCCGTCGTCCGCGGCGACCGTGACCGGCTGACCCAGGTGGTCGCGGCGCTGACGACCAACGCGATCCGCCACACTCCCGCCGGGACGGGGATCGACCTGCGCCTCGTGTCGACGTGCTGCGTCGGTGCGCATCGAGGTGGCCGATCATGGCCCGGGGATCTCCGCCGAGGACCTGCCCAAGGTGTTCGACAGGTTCTACCGCGCCGACGTGGCTAGGGCACGGGCCTCCGGCGGCAGCGGCCTGGGACTGGCCATCGCGGCGGCGATCGTGGCGGCCCACGGTGGCACCGTGGGGGTCCAGAGCCCGCCCGGCGCGGGGGCGACCTTCTGGGCCGAGCTGCCCGTCGGCGGCCCGCCGACGCGGTCGGACGCGCCCAGCGACGGCTGACGAGCAGCAGGCCCTGCACGGGGACGGGTGCAGGGCCTGCCGTGTCGGTGGAGGTCGGGCGGGCGCCCGGTCTTTGGGTGCGGTCAGGCGGTGGCGACCGTTCCACCGTTGCGCTGGAAGGCGGCCAGGTGCCGCTCGCTGCCGGCCAGGAGGTTGCCCAGCACAGCCGTGACGTCGGCGGGGGCCTTGAGCTCCATGGCCTCCTTGAGGTCGGCGATGTCCGTGACCTCGACGTCGACCCCGACCTGCGCTGCCGCCTGGCGGCTGTCGTCGACCCGCACGGCCAGATCGTCGTAGATCCTCTGCAGGCTCTTGTCCTCGAACTCCCCGGGGCCGTTGCCCTCTGTCGGGATCATCGACGTCCGTAGCGCTCCAGCAGCACCTGTACCTCGCTCATGTGGGTGGTCTCCGCCCGGTTGATGTTGGTGAAGACCCGGGCATCGGGGTAGGAGCCCATGGCCAGGGCGTAGACGTCGCGGGCCAGCTTCTCCTCCTCGACCATGAAAGCCGAGCTCCTTGGCGACCTTGTCGTTGATCGTGGCCCCCGGCACCGCCGCCGGGATGTCCTCGGCATGCGCTTCCCGCTGCGTGCCCTGGCCGTGATCGCCGGTGCCGTTCGCCCCTGCCGTTCCCTGCCGTTCCCCTGGCCGCCGTAGCCGCCACCCTGACCCTGGCCACCCCCATGACCGTTCCCGTTCCCGGCTCCCTGGCCGTGTCCCTGCCCCTGGCCGAGGCCCTGGCCGTGCGGCATGGTCGTGCTCCTCCGACGCCGCCGGTGCGGCCTTCGCCACGACCGCCGTCGTGCTGGGTCCCTCGTTGCCGTCGAGGGCCACCGTGAACCCTGCCACCCCGAGCACGCCGACACCTGCCAGCAGCAGCGTCGCTGTCAGGTTCCTGTCCATCTCGTCCACCCCTTCGGTCCGACCCGTGGCACCGTGCCCGGGTCCTTCGTGACCACCACGATGCCCGGGGTTCCTGCACCGGCCTGGGACGGCAGCAGGCGATCTGCTGGAGGCTGTGCGTGGGACGGGTAAGGGCCGGTCGGCTCAGGGCCTGACCGTGCGACGAGTCCACGCCGTCAGCTGGTGACGTCCTTGTTGGCGAACCGGGCCCAGGCCAGGGCGAGGAACACCACGATGTAGCCGAGGTCCACGAGCAGGCCCGTGCGCATCACGTCGGTGAACACCGGATCGCGGAACAGGTCGACGAACGCCGCCCAGCGGTGCACCAGCAACCAGGGCGCCAGCCAGTCCAGCTGCGGGATCCCGTCCATGATCCACATCGCACTGGAGATGATCGTGGTGGTCACCATCGCCGCGATCGGCTGCTCGGTGAGGGTGGAGACGAACAGGCCGATCGCGGCCAGCCCGGCCAGCCCCGCGGTCACGTAGAGCGCCGCGAGGGCCACCCGTCCGAGGGCCTCGGCCAGGGAGATCTGGTTGCCCGACAGCAGCGTGGTCGGTCCCAGGCCCAGCAGGGCGCCGCCGACGACGATGCCCGTCCCGGCCACCACCACCACCCCGATGAGCGCCCCGACGACCAGCGACAGGTACTTCACCAGGAGCAGTCGCGTGCGCCCCACCGGAACGGTGAGCAGGTAGCGCAGAGTGCCGATGTTGGCCTCGCCGGCGACCGTGTCACCGGACAGAACGGCGACAGCCAGGGGCAGGAACAGCGCCATCTCGACGGTCAGCGCGGTCAGCGCCACGAACACGCCGTTCGAGGTCGCCGCCGAGATCAGGTCCGGGCCGCCGCCCTCGGAGGAGGGGTCGGACGCCCGCAGTGCGATCGACAGCAGGACCGGGACAGCAGCCAGCACCAGGATGCCGGCCTTGTTCCGGCGGCGACCGAGGATGAGCCGCATCTCCGAGCGCAACAGCCGCGCGGAGGCGCCCAGGGTGCCCTGGGATCGTCGGGGCTCGGCGCCCGCCGGACCGGCCCCACCGTCCACGTCGCGCAGGGATCCGGCCGCTCCGGCCGTCCCCACGCCACTGGCCGCGTCAGCCGCTGACATCGAAGCCCTCCCCGGTCAGGGACACGAACAGGTCCTCCAGGCTCGGGGCGGTCACCGCGAAGCCGCGCACGCCCACCCCCGCCGCCACCAGCGCCGCCACGATCTGCTCGGGCGGGAGGTCCCCGGGCGGCGCGGAGGCCCCGGTCCCCGTGGTCACCACCCCGCTCAGGCCCAGCGCCCGCAGCGTCTGTGCCGCCAGCTCCGGCTGGGTCGGTGGTCACCTCGACGACTGCCGCGGCGCCGGCCGAGCGCACCTGGCCGACGGTGCCCTGCGCGACCAGCCGGCCCTCGCGCATCACGCCGACGTGGGAGCACATCTGCTCGACCTCCGAGAGCAGGTGGCTGGACACCAGGACCGTTGCCCCGTCCCCGGCCAGGGAGGCCACCAGGTGGCGAACCTCCCGGGTGCCCTGGGGGTCCAGGCCGTTGGTCGGCTCGTCGAGGATCAGCAGGTCACGCGGGGCCAACAGGGCGGCGGCGATGGCCAGTCGCTGGCGCATCCCGAGGGAGTAGGCGCGGTAGCGCTTGCCGGCGGCGGCGAGCAGACCCACGCGGTCCAGCGCTGCGTCGATCCGGTGGGCGGCGGTCCGGGGGTCGGCGTACCGGTCGGCCGAGTCCAGCCGCGCCAGGTTCTGCCGTCCCGACAGGTAGGGGTGGAAGGCTGGGCCCTCCACGAGCGACCCCACGCGCGGCAGGACCGTCTCCGCGCCGCCCGGCATGGCGGCCCCGAGCAGCTCGATCTGCCCACCGGTCGGGCGGACCAGGCCGAGCAGCATCCGGATCGTGGTGGTCTTGCCCGACCCGTTGGGTCCGAGGAACCCGTAGACCGCGCCGGTGGGCACGTCGAGGTCGATCGCGTCGACGACCGTCTGGGCCCCGAACCGCTTGGTCAGCCCCGCGCTGCTGACCGCCGAGGTGGGGCCCTCGGAGGGTCCTGCGCCGGCGAGTGCCGTTCCGGGCTGGCCGGTTGCCGTCACTGGGCGGCCAGGGCGGCGCCGAGCGCCTCCGGGCTCACCGCACCGAGGGCGACCCGTCCGTCGTCGGTGAGGATCACCGAGAAGAGCGTCCCCCGCAGCACCCGGCCGGTTCCCCACGCCCCGGTCTCGGCGGGCAGGGCCTCGATCAGGGCCAGGGCGGTCGCCGCCGGGTCCCCGCCGCGGGAGTAGGGCTCATCAGAGGATGCCCGCATCCCGTCCTCGGCCAGGTCGGCCAGCGAGTCGACGGGCAGCTCGGTGATCACGATCGTGCTCCAGCCCTCGCCCACGACGGTGGGCTCAGGGCCCGCGGGCATGTCCGCCTTCGCCCCGTCCGCATCCGCCGTGTCGGCTGCGACATCGTGCTCGGTGACGGTCGCCCCGGGCGGTGGGGTGAACTCGAACAGCGAGGGGTCCGGCGTCCCGTAGTCGACCGACGTGAAGCCCACCTCGATCGCAGGGTCCGGGATGGATGTCGAGTACACCCGCACGCGCAGCGGGACGTTGGTCTCGGCGTCCATGGACAGCGTGACGCGGCCCACGAGGGTCTGCGGATCGCGCGGGGTCAGGACCAGCTCGTGGACGTCCCGGCCGGCCACCGTGCCGACACCGGACGTGGTGACCTCGGTGGTCGGGTCGATCGCCTCGAGGGCCATCGCCGCTGCTTCCTGGGGGGTGCTCGGCAGCTCGACGCCGGGCGGGAGCTCGGAGGCGTCGGGCGCCCCCGTCGCGTCGCGCTCCGGGAGCAGGTACCGGTCCGCGGTCGCGTCCGCGCTCGACCAGACCCAGGCCTCCTGGCCGTTGCGCACGACCGTGGTCTCGGAGGCCCGCTCGATCAGCGCCAGGCGCTGTCGGTCCGGCCCGTCGGTCCAGACGCGCAGCGTGCTCTCGCCGCTGGCCAGGGCCATGGGACCGGAGGTCGGACCCATGCCCATCGGCAGGCCGGGCAGGCCGAGGTCGGCGCTCGTGGCGACCGTGCCCGAGACCGCGGCCGTGCCGGGCTCGGCCAGGGCGACCAGCAGCTCCTCGGCGGTGCGCGGCTCGAGCCCGGAGTCGGCGATCGCGGCCATCGGGGCCAGCGCGGCGCCGCCCACGAGGAGGACGGCTGCCCCTGCGGGCACCGCCCAACGCAGTCCGGGACGCCGATCGAAGATGCTCATGACTCAATGATGCGCCCGTTCGGCCCCGGCGTCACCCGGGTGCCACTCGCGTGACGCACACGAAACCGGCCGTCAGCCCTGGGTGGCGGGCGGACGGCACAGGCCACGCACACAGGACCGCCCTGTATGCGGCCCTCCGACGAGCTTGATTGGGGCGGTTCCGTGCGCGCCGGGTGAGTTCCGGGCCTGCAGCGGGGTGAGACGGCCGGTTTCGTGTGCGTCCTGCCGGGGCTGGCCGTTCCGTCCCGCTCGCGGAGCCCGGCGTCACACCCGGACCGGGGCCTACGCCCCCAGCTCGTGGGCGAGGTCCTCGAGCTCGGCGCCGCCAGCCATGGCCGCGACCAGCTCGTCGAGCTCGACCTCCTCCTTGAGCCACCGGTTGGTCATCTTCCCGCGCTTGAGCAGCACGAACTCGTCACCGACCATGTAGGCGTGGTGCGGGTTGTGGGTGATGAGCACGACCCCGATCCCCCGGTCACGGGCGTCGCGGACGAACTTCAGGACCTTGCCGGACTGCTTGACGCCCAACGCTGAGGTGGGCTCGTCGAGGATGACGACCTCGGCGCCGAAGTAGACCGCACGGGCGATCGCGACCGCCTGCCGCTCGCCGCCGGACAGGGTGCCGATCGGCTGGTCGGGGTCGCGCAGGTCGATGCCGAACATCATGAGCTCGCGCCGGGCGATCTCCTGGCCCTCCCTGATGTCCATGCGCCGGAACGGCCCCCAGCCCTTCTGCGGCTCACGCCCCAGCACGAAGTTGCGCCACACGCTCATCAGCGGGATCGTCGCCAGGTCCTGGAACACCGTGGCGATCCCGGCGTCGCGGGCGTCCGCGGGGGAGCCGAACACGGTCGGCTCACCGGCCACGTACATGGTCCCGGAGTCGTTCTGGTGCACCCCGGACAGGATCTTGATCAGCGTGGACTTGCCCGCGCCGTTGTCACCCAGGACGCAGGTGACCCGGCCGTGGTTGACGTCCATCGAGACGCCGTCGAGGGCCACGACGCTGCCGAACGTCTTGCCCACACCCTCCAGGCGCAGGTACATGTCCTTGGCATCGACCGGCGCGGCACCGGACTCGGCCGCCCGCAGCGCCGCAACGGCCTCCTCAGCTGCGGCGACGACCTCGGGCTCGGAGGGAACGTGGTCGCTCATTTCGCGCTCCCTCCGGCCCGGTCACGGACCCACATGTTGAGCATCACCGCGCCGAAGAGGATGAGGCCGAAGAACGTGAACCGCCACGTGCTGTCCCATCCGGCGTACTGGATTCCCAGGGTGGTCATGCCCAGGATCAGCGCGCCGAGGCTGGCACCGATCACCGAGCCGGCGCCGCCGGTCATCAGCGTCCCACCCACGACGGCGGCGATGATGTAGTAGAACTCGTAGCCCGTGCCCGTGCCGGCGCTGACCGACGTCAGCTCGACGGCGTTGATCGTGCCGACGAGGGCTGCGGCCAGGGACACCGTGATGAACATGCTCACCTTCGTGCGCCGCACCGGTACCCCGACGTTGCGCGCCGCGTTCTTGTCGCCGCCGACCGCGAAGATCCAGTTGCCCTGGCGGGTGCGTTGCAGCAGCCACGTTCCGAGGATGATGGCCAGCATCCACCAGCCCACCGCCACCGTGAACGGCCAGCTCGCGTCCAGTCGCGAGCCGAACACCCACTGGGCGGCGGTGTAGCCCGAGGCCTCATCGATCCCGCCGACGCGGACCTGGCCGGTGATCGCCTGGGTGATCCCGGAGTTCGCCCCGAGCAGCACGAACATCGTGGCGAGGGTGACGATGAAGCTCGGGAGCTTGGTCCAGGTGACCAGCATCCCGTTGATGAAGCCGATGGTGACCGCGAAGGCGATCACGATCGCCAGGGCCGGCCAGAACCCCATGCCCGCCTCGGAGATGAGCAGGCCGAGCAGCAGGCCGGTCGAGCCGGTCATCACGCCGCTGGAGAGGTCCACCTCGCCGCTGATCATCAGCAGGCTCACCGCGCAGGCCATGATCCCGTACGAGGCGGAGACCGACATCCACGACGTGACCCCGGCCGGGGAGTTGAACGTCCCCGTGTCATCGGCCAGCGAGAAGAAGATGAACACGACGATCGCCGCGATGAGTGCGCCCACCGAGGGGCGCACGAGGATGCGCCGCCACAGCGGTGTGTGCCGGATCCGCTCGTCGGTCGGGGCGGCGGGAGCAGGCGCAGGTGCAGTGGTGGCCATCAACTACCTCGTTCCCTGTTCGGCCAGTGCGGCGATCGAGGCCGCGTTCTCCTGGGTGACGAAGCTCGGGCCGGTCGCCACGATGGTGTTCGCGCCCACCTCGTTCTTGTTGCGCACGGCCAGCTCGAGGAAGGTCACGGGCAGGGAGCCCTGCAGGTAGGGCTGCTGGTCGACGGCGAACTCGATCCGACCGGCGGCGACCTCGTCGAGCACGTCCGGGCTCAGGTCGAACGTGGCCAGGGTCGCCTCCCGCGAGGTGACCTCCTTGAGCCCCGCCATCGCGATGTCGGGGTCCAGGGTGAGCACGGCGTCGGGGGAGTTGGCCTCCATGGCCGCGCCGATCTCCCGAGCGGTGCTGCTGGGGTCGGCCTTGCCGGTCACCTGGATGGTGACCACCTCGCCCCCGGACTCGGCCACCCCCTCCGTGGCGCCGTCGCAGCGCTCCTGCAGGCCGATGTTGTTCTCCTCGTGCAGGACGCACATGACCTTCGTCGCGCCTCCCTCGCCCAGGCGCCTGCCGGCCCCGACCCCGGCCACCCGCTCGCTCTGGCCGACATGGGTGATCACGCCGGGCATCGTCTCGAGCAGGTCGGAGCCGGAGTTCAGGGTGATGATCGGGATGCCGGCGGCCTCCGCCTCGGCCAGGGCCCCGGAGATCGCCCCGATGTCCGGAGCCGAGACGGCCAGGCCGTCGGCGCCCTGGTTCAGGGCCGCCTTGATCATCTCCGACTGCAGCTTGGCGTCCCCGGCGGAGCCCTGGTAGTCCAGGGTGACCTCGGGCAGCGTGGCGGCGGCGTCCTCGGCGCCCGTGCGCACGATCGACCAGAACCCGCCGTCGTCGCCGTGGGTGATCATCGCGATCCGCATGGGCCCGGTGTGCACCTCGGCGGCGTCAACCCCGGTGGAGCGGTCCACCGGGTCGATCGTGCACGCGGCCGTCAGCGGCAGGGTGACCAGTGCGGCGGCCAGCAGGACCGCCGCGCGGCGGGGCGCAGGAGCAGCCAGCCCGGTGGGCTGCGGCGTGCGTGGACGGGGCATCGACAGGAGCCTTCCGGGTCGTGGGCGGTCCCACTGTGGCAGAAGTGCCCCATGATGCCCCGGCGGCAGCCCGGTGACGCGCCGACGCGTGGACCATCGGGTCGGGCGTCCCGCGTCCGCGCGGCGTGGTCGTCAGGCCCCCGGGGCCCGCCGAGCGGTCACTGCATGTGGCCGTGCTCGCGCTCGGCGTCCAGCCGTGCCGCATAGGCGGCGACCTGCGTGCGCCGCTCCATGCCGAGCTTGGCCAACAGTGAGGAGACGTAGTTCTTCACGGTCTTCTCCGCCAGGTGCATGCTCTCGCCGATCTGGCGGTTGGTCATGCCCTCGCCGATGAGCACGAGGATCCGGCGCTCCTGCTCGTTGAGCTGGTCGACCTTGGAGTCCGACTGGCCCCCGCTGCGCAGGCGCTCGAGCACCCGCTGGGTGGCCCGCGGGTCGAGCAGGCTGCGCCCGGCGGCGACCGAGCGGACGGCCTCGACCAGGTCGTTGCCCTTGATGTCCTTCAGGACGTAGCCGGCGGCACCGGCCATGATCGCGTCGAACAGGGCCTCGTCGTCGGCGTAGGACGTCAGCATCAGGCACTTCAGGTCCGGCAGGATCGAGCGGGCGTCGCGGCAGACCTCGATCCCGGTCCCGTCGGGCAGGCGGACATCCAGCACCGCCACATCCGGGCGGGCGGCGGGGATGCGGTGCAGCGCATCCACGGCGGAACCCGCCTCGCCGACCACCTCCATGTCGGACTCGAGGCCGAGCAGGTCGGCGATGCCACGACGGACCACCTCGTGGTCGTCGAGCAGGAACACGCGGATCGTCATGGCGCAAGTGTGCCCCATCCTGGCCGGGACTGCGGGGGACATGGTCCGGCCGCTCCCGCCGGCCGGGTCGGCGCGAGGTCCGGGGACGCCGACGAGTGTCCACTATGTGGACGCTTTGTGGGCCAACTTTGCGCTCCGTGAGGGACCGACCTAGCCTGACAACAACTTCCAAACGGCCTATACCACAGGCCCTTCCCCCTGGGAGCACCGTGTCCGTACTTGCCCCATCCGCAGCCCTCGGGCCAACGGATGTGGCAGCCGGGGACGGCACTTGGGCATGTCCCGGGGCGTGGATGCCGGCGGCGATCGCATGACCCTCCTCGTCGTGGGCGTGAACCACCGATCGGCACCCGCCCGGGTGCTCGACCAGGTGGGCCTCACCCCCGACGAGGCTGAGGGCCTGGCCGCCGACCTCGCGGCCAGCGACGTCGTCGCCGAGACGCTGGTCCTGGCCACGTGCAACCGGGTCGAGGTCTATGCCGATGTGACCCGCTTCCACCCGGCGGTCACGGCGGTGGCCGAGCTGATGGCCAAGTGGACCGGTGTCGAGCGTGGCACCCTCATCGAGCACAGCTACGTGCACTTCGACTCCGCGGCCGTGGCCCACCTGTTCTCCGTGGCCGCCGGCCTGGACTCGATGGTCGTCGGCGAGGCCCAGATCCTGGGACAGGTGCGCGCAAGCCTGGCGCGCGGCCAGGAGAGCGGCACCGCGGGTCGGGTGCTCAACAGCGTGGGCCAGCGGGCCCTGCGCGCGGGCAAGCGGGTCCATGCCGAGACCGGCATCGACCGTTCCGGCGTCTCCGTGGTCTCCGTGGCCCTCGACGCCGCCGCCGACGTCCTCGGCGAACTCAGCGATCGTCGGGTCCTCGTCGTCGGGGCTGGGTCGATGGGGGCCCTGGCTGCCTCCACCCTGGTGGCGCGGGGAGTGGGCGACGTGCAGGTGGCCAACCGCACGGTGGCCGGCGCACAGCGCGTGGCCGCCGGGATCCCCGGGGGCGCCGCGATCGACCTGGCCGCGGTGCCCAGCGCCCTGGCCGCGGTCGACCTTGCCATCTTCTGCACCGGCGCCCAGGACAGCGTCATCGACCTGCCCACCGCCCGGGCCGCGCGGGAGGCCTCGCCCACCGGCCACCCGCTGGTCCTGCTCGACCTGGCCCTGCCGCATGACGTTGCACCTGAGGTGGGGGATCTGCCCGGCGTGACCCGGATCGACCTTGCTGCGCTGGCCGACCTGCCGGCCACGGCCGCCTCCGAGGCCGACGTGATGGCGGCCCGCGCCATCGTGGCCGAGGAGGTCGAGGCCTGCCTCGTGGCCCTGGCCGGCCAGAGCGTGGAGCCCGTGCTCGTCTCGCTGCGGGCGCACGTGGGTGGGGTCCTCGACGCCGAGATGGAGCGCCTGCGCCTTCGCCTGACCGGGCTGGACGCGGCCGCTGTCGCCGAGGTGGAGCGTGCGATGCGCCGCGCCATGGCCACCCTCCTGCATCAGCCGACGGTCCGGATGAAGCAGCTGGCCGCGGAGCCGGGCGGTGACCGCTACGCCGAGGCGCTGACGGCCCTGTTCGACCTCGACCCGTCGCTGCCGGCCTCGGTCGTCGACCCCGCGCCGGACCTGGCCCCAACGGGACGGACGGCCCACACGCGCCGGAGGGATCCCGATGAGTGCGCTGCCGGCCGTGAGCCGCGGGCGGCATGCGCCGGTGGGTCCGTCGCCGGTGGGGCCGGCATCGGTCCCCCGCTGCGGCTGGCCACCCGCCGCTCCCCCCTGGCGCTGGCCCAGTCGACGATGGTCGGCGAGCAGCTGGCGGCCCTGACCGGGCGCCCCCTGGAGCTCGTCGAGGTGACCACGCGCGGTGACCTCGATCCCGCCCCGCTGGCCGAGATCGGTGGGACCGGCGTGTTCGTCGTGGCCGTGCGCCAGGCCCTGATCGACGGCCGCGCCGATGTGGCCGTGCACTCGCTGAAGGACCTGCCGACCCGAGCCGACGAGCGGCTGCACCTTGCTGCGATCCCCGCCCGGGAGGACCCCCGCGATGCCCTGGTGGCGCGTCAGGGTGCCACGGTCGGGTCGCTGCCCCGCGGAGCGCGGGTCGGCACCGGCTCCCCCCGGCGTCGGGCCCAGCTGCACGCAGCACGCCCCGACCTGGAGATCGTCGACATCCGCGGCAACGTCGACACCCGCCTGGCGCGTGTCACCGACGACCTCGACGCCGTGGTGCTGGCAGCGGCCGGCCTGTCCCGCCTGGGCCGGGCTGCGAGCATCACCGAGCTGATCGATCCGGAGCAGGTCATGCCCGCACCGGGGCAGGGTGCGCTGGCCGTCGAGGTGCCCGTCGCCGCTGCCCTGCCGTCGGACCCGATGACTGCCGCGACCGCGTCCGGCACCAGCGCCGCACAGGATCTCGCCGCCGCCCTGCACCAGCTCGACGACCCGCACACGCGGGCCGCGGTGGTTGCCGAGCGCGCCCTCCTGGCCGCCCTCGAAGCCGGCTGCTCGGCGCCCATCGGGGCGCTGGCCGAGGTCGAGGACGGCCCGGAGCCCACCGTCCACCTGCGTGCAGTCCTGGCCCGCCAGGACGGCACGCTCGTGCGCTCGTCCGCACATGGCCCGGTCGATCAGGCCGAGCTCGTCGGGCGGCGCCTGGCCGGCGAGATGCTCGCCGCCCAGGGCAGAGGTACCCACGGGGCCTCCAGCCCCACACGCCCTGACCCACAAGGTCACGGTCCCGCCACAGCCACTGGTTCGAGCACGGCCAGCGGTCCGTCACAAGCCCAGCGAGGGAGCACGCAATGAACGCGTCGTCGTCGACAACCCAGGTATCACTGGTCGCGGCTGGACCCGGGGACCCCGGTCTGCTCACGGTGTGCGCCGTCGGCCTGCTGCACGACGCGGACGTGGTGGTGACCGATCCCGAGTGCGAGCCCATCGCCCGCGCCCATGCCCGGATCGACGCCCAGATCCTCGTGGCGGTCGACGACGACGGAAACGTCGCCGACCACGCCGACCGGGTTCAGCTGGTGATCGAGCCGGCGCGGGAGGGCCGCCGTGTCGTGCGGCTGATGGCCGGTGACCCGGTGCTCGACGGGTCGCTGGCGCTGGAGGCCGCTGCCCTGGCCGAGGGCGGAATCAGCTACGACATCGCCCCGGGCGTGTCCACCGTCACCGGTTCGGCGGCCTACGCCGGCTTCGCACTGACCGGTGGCCGGGCCCGTGAGGTCCGCGTGGTGTCTGCCCACGATCCCGAGGTGGACTGGCCGAGCCTGGCCGACCCGCACGCGACCGTGGTGGTCCTCGACGGTGCCGAGCGCGCGCTGGACATCTGCCGGGTCCTGACGATCGCCGGTCGCGACCCGCGCACGCCGGTGGCGATCACCCGCAACTGCACCACCGTCGACCAGCGCTCGATCCTGACCACCCTCGGGGAGGTCCAGGGTGCGGTGAAGGCGGCCAAGGGCCAGGTCGGTCCCGGGGTCCTGGTCGTCGGCGAGGTCGTCAGCCAGTGCGCCCAGCTCGCGTGGTTCGAGAACAAGCCGCTCTTCGGCTGGCGGGTGCTCGTCCCGAGGACCAAGGAGCAGGCCGGTGCCCTGTCCGACCAGCTGCGCCACTACGGTGCCGTCCCGGTCGAGGTGCCCACGATCTCCGTCGAGCCGCCCCGCACCCCCCAGCAGATGGAGCGCGCCGTCCACGGGTTGGTCTCCGGGCGCTACCAGTGGGTGGCGTTCACCTCGGCCAACGCGGTGCGCGCGGTCAAGGAGCGCTTCGACCAGTACGGCCTGGACTCCCGCAGCTTCGCGGGCCTGAAGGTGGCCGCCGTGGGGGAGCAGACCGCCGAGCTGCTGCGCTCCTTCGGGATCATCCCGGACCTCGTGCCCGCCGGCGAGCAGTCCAGCGCCGGCCTGCTCGAGGAGTGGCCGGAGTTCGATGCGGCGTTCGACCCGATCAACCGGGTGTTCCTGCCCCGCGCGGACATCGCCACCGAGACCCTGGCCGCGGGCCTGACGGCGCTGGGCTGGGAGGTCGACGACGTCACGGCGTACCGGACCGTGCGCGCCGCCCCCCCGGCCGCCGAGATCCGCGAGGCGATCAAGGGCGGCGGGTTCGACGCGGTGCTGTTCACCTCCTCGAGCACCGTGCGCAACCTCGTCGGGATCGCCGGCAAGCCGCACAGCTCGACCGTCGTGGCCTGCATCGGCCCGCAGACGGCCAGGACCGCCGAGGAGAACGGCCTGCGTGTCGACGTGCTGCCCGAGACCCCCAGCGTGGCTGCCCTGGCCGCTGCCCTGGCCGCGCACGGCGAGGCCCTGCGTGCCCGGGCCCTCGAGCACGGGGAGAGCGGCTGGCGTCCCGGTCGTCGGCGCGGTGGGTCGCGTCGCCGGGCCACCTGAGGTGAGCTACCCCCAGACGCGACCACGACGCCTGCGCGGCACCCCCGCGCTGCGTCGGCTCACCGCCGAGACCCGCCTGGACCCTGCTGCGCTGATCCTGCCGCTGTTCGTGCGCGAGGGCGTGACCGATCCGGTGGTGATCACCTCGATGCCCGGCGTCGTCAACCACACCCGGGACTCGCTGCGTGCCGCGGCCGTGCAGGCTGCCGACGCGGGACTGGGCGGCGTGATGCTCTTCGGCGTCCCGGCCACCCGGGACGCGTCGGGCACGGGTGCGACCGATCCCGAGGGCATCCTGAACGTGGCCGTGCGCGATGTGGTGGCCGAGGTCGGCGCGGACCTCGTGGTGATGGCCGACCTGTGCCTCGATGAGTTCACCGACCACGGCCACTGTGGTGTCCTGGTGGCCGACGGGCCGGGTGCCGGCACCGTCGACAACGATGCCACCTTGGCCAGGTACGCCGAGATGGGCACTGCACTGGCCGACGCTGGGGCCCATGTCGTCGGGTCGTCGGGGATGATGGACGGCCAGGTCGGGGCGGTGCGTGCGGCACTCGACGGGTCCGGTCACGCCGACACGGTGATCCTGGCGTACGCCGCGAAGTACGCCTCCGCGCTGTACGGGCCGTTCCGGGAGGCGGTGGACTCCGCCCTGGTCGGGGACCGCCGCACGTACCAGCAGGATCCCGCCAACCGCCGGGAGTCCCTGCGCGAGGTGGCCCTGGACGTGGCCGAGTCCGCGGACATCGTGATGGTCAAGCCCGCGGGGACCAGCCTCGACGTGATCGCCGACGTGGCGGCGAGCGTCGACATCCCCGTGGCCGCCTACCAGGTGTCCGGTGAGTACGCGATGCTCGAGGCGGCCGCGGCGAACGGGTGGATCGACCGGGAGCGCGCGATCCTCGAGACGCTGACCGTCATCCGCCGCGCGGGGGCGGACATGGTGCTGACGTACTGGGCCGCGGAGGTGGCCGGATGGCTGACCGGTGGGCGGGCCGACGAGCTGCGCGGGCACCGGATCGGGAGCGCCTCATGACCCCGCAGACCACCCCCCAGACCCAGTCCCAGGCGTGGTTCGACCGCGCGCTGGCCGTCGCCCCCGGTGGGGTGAACTCGCCGGTGCGCGCCTTCCGCGCCGTGGGCGGGACCCCACGGTTCATGGCCTCGGGCACCGGCCCGTACCTGACCGACGTGGACGGCACGCAGTACGTGGACCTCGTCTGCTCATGGGGTCCGATGATCCTGGGGCATGCGCACCCGGGGGTCGTTGCCGCCGTGGGCGAGGCGATCGCGCGCGGGTTCTCGTTCGGCACCCCCGGCCCGGCCGAGGTCGAGCTGGCCGAGGAGATCGTGCGCCGGGTCGCCCCGGTCGAGATGGTCAGGCTGGTCTCCTCGGGAACCGAGGCCACCATGTCCGCGATCCGCCTGGCCCGCGGGTTCACCGGCCGGACGCTGGTCGTGAAGTTCGCCGGCTGCTACCACGGCCACGTGGACTCGTTGCTGGTGGCGGCGGGTTCCGGGGTCGCCACGCTGGGCCTTCCCGACTCCCCCGGGGTCACGGCCGCCCAGGCCGGGGAGACCGTGGTCCTGCCCTACAACGACCTGACGGCGCTGGAGTCCCTGTTCGCCGAGCGCGGCGCGCAGGTGGCGGCCGTGATCACCGAGGCTGCTGCGGCCAACATGGGGGTGGTCCCGCCCGATCCGGGCTTCAACGCCGCCATCGCCCGGCTCTGCGCCGCGCACGGGGCCCTGTTCATCTACGACGAGGTGATGACCGGGTTCCGCGTCGGACCCGCCGGCCACTGGGGCCTCACGGGCGCTGTCGAGGGATGGGCGCCGGACCTGTTCACGTTCGGCAAGGTGATGGGCGGAGGCCTGCCCGCGGCGGCATTCGGCGGGCGTGCCGACGTGATGGGGATGCTCGCCCCGGCCGGTCCGGTCTACCAGGCCGGGACCCTGGCCGGGAACCCGATCGCCGCCACGTGCGGCCTGGCCACGCTGCGCGCGTGCGACGACCCGGTGTACGCCACGCTCGATGCCGCGTCCCTGAGGTTGGCCGCCGAGCTCGGATCAGCCCTGACGGCCGCCGGTGTGGCCCACCGCGTGCAGATCGCAGGCAACCTGTTCAGCGTCTTCTTCACCGACGGGCCCGTGCGCGACTGGGCGGGGGCCGCCGCCCAGGAGGCCTGGCGCTACCGCGCGTTCTTCCACGCCATGCTCGATGCGGGGGTGTACCTGCCGCCCTCGGCGTTCGAGGCGTGGTTCGTCTCCGCCGCCCACGACGACGCGGCCCTCGACCGGGTGGTCGCGGCCCTGCCGGGTGCGGCCCGCGCAGCCGCGGAGGCGGTCCCTGCGTGATGCACGACAATTGAGGGCACCGGGAGACCTGACATGAGGGAGTTGGCATGACCGAGCGCACCACCGTCCACCTGCTGCGGCACGGGGAGGTGCACAATCCCGAGGGCGTGCTCTACGGGCGCCTGCCGGACTTCCACCTGTCGGACCTCGGCCGGGAGATGGCCGACCGCGCCGCCGAGACCCTGGCCGGCCGCGACATCACCGTCGTGACGGCCTCCCCACTGGAGCGCGCGCAGGAGACCGCGGCCCCAACCGCCTCGGCGTTCGGCCTGACGGTCGGCACCGACGACAACCTCATCGAGGCCGGCAACGTCTTCGAGGGGACCCGCGTGGGGGTGGGTGACGGGATCCTCAAGCAGCCCAAGGCCTGGCGCCACCTGTGGAACCCGATGACCCCGTCGTGGGGCGAGCCGTACGTCGAGATCGCCACCCGGATGCGCAATGCGGTGCGGCGGGCGCGCGACGAGGCCCGCGGGCACGAGGCCCTGCTGGTCAGCCACCAGCTGCCCATCTGGGTCTGCCGGCTCGACGCGGAGGACCGCAGCTTCGTCCACGACCCGCGCAAGCGCCAGTGCAACCTCGCGTCGCTGACCTCCTTCACGTTCGAGGACAACCGGTTCGTGGCGGTGTCCTACACCGAGCCCGCTGCCGACCTCGCCGCCCGGGCCTCGAAGTTCAAGGGAGCCTGAGACCCGTGCGCACCCCCCTGCTGCGCCTGGCCGCCGTCGTGGCAGCCGGCGTGCTGGCGGCCGGGTGCGCCGAGCAGGTCGACGCCGGTGATCCGGTGGGCGGCAGCGTCGCCGAGCAGGGGTACGTGTCCGGGGACGGCACGACCACGATCGTGGCCGAGTCCGAGCGCAAGCCGGCCCCCGACCTGACCGGGACCACACTCGACGGTCAGCCGTTCGCGCTGTCGGACCATCTCGGTGAGGTCGTCGTGCTCAACGTCTGGGCGTCCTGGTGCGCCCCGTGCCGGGCAGAGGCCGAGGACATCCAGGCCGTGGCCGTGGAGACCGAGGACAAGGGCGTTCAGTTCGTCGGCCTGAACACCCGTGACTCCCAGGCGGCCGCGGACGCCTTCGTGGACCGGTTCGGCCTGACCTACCCCAGCGTCGTCGACACCGACGGCAGCCGGCAGCTGCTGTTCCACGAGACGTTGCCCCCCGCGGCCATCCCCTCCACCCTCATCATCGACCGGCAGGGTCGTGTGGCTGGGCGGGCCATCGGTGAGGTCGATCGCTCCCGGCTGCTGGGCATGATCGAGCCGGTCCTGATCGAGGCGTCCTGATGACCCCGGCAGCACTGGCCGGCCTGCCCCTCGGGGTGGGTGAGGTCGTGTCGTCGGGGTCCCTGGTCATCGCGATCCCGCTGGCGATGCTGGCCGGGCTGGTGAGCTTCGCCAGCCCGTGCGTGCTGCCCCTGGTGCCGGGGTACCTGTCCTATGTCACGGGATTGACCGGCTCGGAGCTCGAGGAGGCCCGGGCAGCGTCCACGGCGGTCCCGGCCGGCGCACCTGCGGGGCCTCGGGCCGGCGCTGCGGCGGGGACGGCCACGACCCCCGGGTCGACGACTGCCCGTCCAGCACCGGGTCGTCCTGGGCACGCTGGGATTCATCCTGGGGTTCAGCGCGGTGTTCGTGTCCTACGGTGCGCTGTTCGGCGGGCTCGGGGCGCAGCTGCTGACCCATCAGGATGTGATCACCCGAGTGCTCGGCGTGGTGGTGATCGTGCTCGGCCTGGGCTTCATCGGGCTGATCCCGAGCCTGCAGCGCGAGGCACGGATCCACCACCGGCCGGCGCGGGGCATGTGGGGTGCCCCGCTGCTCGGAGCGCTCTTCGCCCTGGGCTGGACCCCGTGCATCGGGCCCACCCTGGCCGCCGTGCAGAGCCTGGCCTTCACGGAGGGGTCGGCTGCGCGCGGCGCCCTGCTCTCGGTGGCCTACTGCATCGGGCTGGGCCTGCCCTTCCTGGTCATCGGCCTGACCATGGAGCGTGGCCTGGAGGCCATGGCGTGGGCGCGGCGCAACGCCCGGGCGATCCAGGTCGTGGGTGGCGTGAGCCTGGTCCTGCTCGGGGTGCTGATGGTGACCGGGATGTGGGGATCGCTGACGATCGCCATGCGCGGCTGGATCTCCGGATTCGAGGTGCCCCTGTGAGCACCGACCTCGGCCCCGATGCCGGCAGCACGGGTGCGGACCTCCTGGGGGATGCGACCCCCGACGAGCAGCTGGCGCTGACCGCGGACTGGGGTTCCTCGCGCCGGGTCCGGGCCGTCGGACCGCGGCTGGGCCCGCTCGGCTGGCTGCGCTGGACCTGGCGGCAGCTGACCAGCATGCGCACGGCGCTGTTCCTGCTGCTGCTGCTGGCGCTGGCGGCCATCCCGGGCAGCGTGCTGCCCCAGCGCCCCAACGACCCGTTGGCCGTCAACGACTGGATCGAGCGGAACCCAGGCAGCGCCCCCACCCTGGATCGGTTGGGCTTCTTCGACGTCTTCGCCTCGCCGTGGTTCGCCGCCATCTACATCCTGCTGTTCATCTCCCTGATCGGCTGCGTGCTCCCGCGGGTGGGCGCGCACTGGCGCTCCATGCGGGCGCCCACGCCGCCCGCCCCGCGCCGGCTCGATCGGCTTGCCGGAGCACGGACGTGGACGACGCAGGACCCCGACGTCCTGGCCACGGCGGCCTCGGCGTTGCGCGCCGACCGCTGGCGGGTGACGCCCGGCGAGGGTGCCCTGGCCGCGGAGAAGGGGTTCAGCAGGGAGACCGGCAACCTGCTGTTCCACATCGCCCTCGTGCTGGTGCTCGTGGGCGTCGCCCTGGGGGCGCTGCTCGGGTGGAAGGGCACGGTGATCGTGCGGGAGGGCAACGGCTTCTCCAACACGCTGACCCAGTACGACTCCTTCTCGCCGGGCCGTCTGGCCGCACCCGACCGACTGCCGCCGTTCAGCTTCACGATGAGCGAGTTCGACGCCACGTTCGAGCGGGAGGGCTCGCAGCGGGGCGCCCCCCGCTCGTTCGCCGCGACCCTGCAGTACGTCGCCGAGCCGGGCGCTCCGGTGGCGCAGCGGGTGGTCTCGGTCAACTCCCCGCTGCGCCTGGATGGGGCCAAGGTCTTCCTGGTCGGGCATGGGTACGCACCGCACATCAAGGTCACCGACTCGACCGGTCGGGTGGTCTTCGACGACACCGTGGTGTTCCTGCCGCAGGACGGCGCCTTCACCTCCACGGGGGTCGTGAAGGCCCCCGATGGCACCCCGCAGCTGGGGTTGCAGGCGCTGTTCACCCCGACGGCTGCCCTGACCGAGGAGCGCGGCCCGCACTCGTCGTTCCCCGCCCCGGACGACCCCGCCCTGTTCTTCTCGGCGTGGACCGGGGACCTCGGGCTGGACTCCGGCACGCCACGCAACGTGTTCTCCCTGGACACCGAGGAGCTCGAGCAGGTCGGGCTCTCAGCGCTGCGCCCCGGTGAGACCTGGGAGATGCCCGGGGGTGCAGGGGTCGGTGGAGTTCGTCGGGCTGGACCGGTGGGCGTCGTTCACCATCTCGCGGGATCCCGGGAAGGTCCTGGCCCTCGTGGCGTCGATCACGGCGATCATCGGGCTGTGCCTGTCGCTGTTCGTGCGCCGCCGGCGGATCTGGGTCCGGGTGGACCCCATGCCTGCGACGGAGGCGACCGGTAGCCTTGCGCCGTTCCGGGTGCAGGTCGCGGGCCTGACCCGCTCGGACTCGGCGGACGTCAGCGGTGAGGTGGACCGGTTGGTGACCCGACTCGGTGGACCGGTGGAAGTGGAGGAGGCGACGTGAGCCTGGCTGCGTGGAGCAATCTGTTCGTGTACGCGTCGATGGCGGTGTACGCGCTGGCGATGATCGCCTTCGCCGCATCCTTCGCCTCGGCTCGTGCCGGCGCGGCGACGCCGCAGGCGTCCGGCCCGCAGGCGCGCCCCGAGGCGCGACGACGCTGATCGCGCTTCCCCTGGCGGTGGGCGCGGTCCAGGCGGACAGTGCCGCGCGGGCCAGGGCTGCAGCGCGCGCCGACGCAGGTCCCGGTACGGAATCCCCCAGCCGGGGCACCGGTGCACAGCGGCCCGGGGACCTCCCGCCGCTGCCCCCGGGACGCCGGGCCGGCAACATCGGACTGTCGCTGACCTGGTTGGCCTTCGGCCTGCTGGTCCTCGCGCTGATCACCCGTGCGGTGTGGGCCGAGCGGGCCCCCTGGGGCAACATGTACGAGTACTCGCTGTCCTCGGCGGCGGCGATCACCGGCGTCTACCTGCTGGTGTCGCTGCGTCGCGACGTGCGGTGGCTGGGCCTGTTCGTGACCATGGCCAGCCTGATCACCCTCGGAGTGGCGGTCCTGGCGCTCTACAACGACAGCCCCCAGCTGGTCCCCGCGCTGAAGTCCTACTGGCTGGTGATCCACGTCGCCGCAGCCATCATCTCCGGAGGTGCCTTCACGGTGGGGGCCGCGGCCACGGTCCTGTACCTGGCTGCCGACCGGGCCGAGCGGGACGCCGCGGGAACAGGCCCGCAGCCCCTGACGGGCGTCCGCGGCAGCCTGCGCTCGACCAACTCGCGGGCGGCCGCATGGGTGGGTCAGCGGGTCCCTGCATCCCAGGAGCTCGACGCGATGGCCTACCGCGTCAACGCGTTCGTCTTCCCGCTGTGGACGTTCGCGGTGATCGCCGGGGCGATCTGGGCCGAGGACGCCTGGGGCCGCTACTGGGGCTGGGACCCCAAGGAGACCTGGGCCTTCATCACGTGGCTGGTCTACGCCGGGTACCTGCATGCACGGGCCACGGCCGGGTGGCGGGGGCGCAAGGCTGCGGTGCTCGGCCTTGTCGGCTTCGCGTGCTTCCTGATCAACTTCTTCGGCGTCAACCTGTTCGCCAGCGGCCTGCACTCCTACGCCGGGGTGTGACCCGCGCGGGGACGGGACCGGGCCGGATCACTCCGGGGCGAGTCCGGCGTCCTCGTGGTCGCGCCGGTGCTTCCAGTGGTCGACCGTGTGCTCGAGGTTCACGGCCGCGTCGTTGCGCTGCTTCATGAACAGGAACAGGCTGACGATGCCGGAGACCAGGACTGCGGCGAACGCCAGCAGCCACCCGCGCAGGCCGATCACGTAGAGGATCCCGCCGACGGCGACCAGCATCAGCAGTCGCAGCAGCGTGTAGCGCAGGCCCGCGTGCGGGATCGGGTCGGGCAGCGCGGCCTGGGGGGTGGGTGCCTCGCCATCTGCCAGCTCCGCCCGGGGGCGGTCGTTGACGTTGCCGTCGTCGGCGTCCGGTGCGTCGGTCGCCACCACCTCGGCCGCCACCGTGTCGGTCGGTTCGGGGGCCGGCGTGGGGGCGTCCGGGTGGGGATCGAGGGAGGCGGGCAGCGGCGCCGCCGAGTGGTCCGGGTCGTTCATGGGCACCGAGCCTACGCCTGCCTGAGCGGGAGCACAGGTGGGGGTCTTCGGTCGCACGGGGGGGTGCCGGGCTCTGCCGCGGGGCTCTGGTGGCCCGATGCGGCCGTGGGGGCTAGCCTTGGCGAAGGAGTCAGGAAGGGGTCCCCGGTGGGAAGAGCCGTGCTCGCGGTGGCCATCCTCGCGCTGTACATCTACGCGATGATCGACCTGCTGCGCTCTGCCTCCTCGGACGTGCGGTTGCTGCCGAAGTGGCTCTGGGCCGTGGTCGTCCTTCTCGTCTTCCTGATCGGTCCCCTCCTGTACCTGGTGCTCGGTCGTCCGCGCGCCGAGTACCCGCCCGGTGGAGGTGACGGCGGCGGCTCCGGTGGACGGGGGTCCGGCCCGCGCGGCCCGGTTGCCCCCGACGATGACCCCGAGTTCCTCCGGCGCATCGACGAGCAGTCCTGGTCAGCGCGGATGGAGCGCCTGCGCCGCGAGCGCGACGGTGGCGGTCCGCCCTCGGCAGCAGGCGAGGGGCCCCCGGCCAGCGACCCGGTCGATCAGTCCTAGCGGTGGTCGGGTCGGATGTCGATTTGCCGTACCCAATTTAGTTGTGCACAATGTATCTATGACCACCACAACGATCTACGACCTGTCCGTCACCTCCAACCGCGGCGAGGAGATCGACTTCGCCCAGTTCCGGGGCCGTCCGATGCTCATCGTCAACACGGCCAGCAAGTGCGGCTTCACCCCGCAGTACGACGGGCTGCAGGCCCTGCACGAGGCCTACGCGTCCCAGGGCCTGGTCGTCATCGGCTTCCCGTGTGACCAGTTCGCCAACCAGGAGCCCGGTGATGACTCCGCGATCGAGGAGTTCTGCCGCATCAACTTCGGGGTGACGTTCCCGCTGACCACCAAGGTCGACGTCAACGGCAAGGACACCCACCCGGTCTTCGCCTTCCTCAAGGAGCGCACGGGCGGGCTGCTGGGGTCCTCGGTCAAGTGGAACTTCACCAAGTTCCTCGTGGCCGGGGATGGCACCTCGGTGAAGCGCTACTCCCCGAAGACCGACCCTGCGTCGATGGCCCAGGACATCGAGGCGCTGCTGTCCGACCTCGCGGCCTGACCCACCGATGACGCTGCCCCAGCTGCAGCTGGACAACCAGCTGTGCTTCCTGTTCCACCGGATCAGCCGGGAGCTGACGGCGGCCTACCGTCCGCTCCTGGCTGACCTCGGCCTGACCTACCCCCAGTACCTCGTCATGCTCGTGCTGTGGGAGGACGACGGGCTGGGCGTCGGTGAGATCGGTGATCGGCTGTCGCTGGACTCCGGCACGTTGTCGCCGCTGCTGCGCCGCCTGGAGTCCGCCGGCCTGGTGACGCGCGTGCGCGCGGCCGAGGACGAGCGTCGGGTCACGATCCACCTCACCGCCGCGGGCAGGGCGCTCGAGGAGCGCGCGGCTGACGTTCCGGCGGCCCTGGCCGCCCACCTGGTCGACGAGTCGACGCAGTACGAAGCCGCCAAGGCGTCCCTCAGGGCGCTCGCCGACCGACTGGAGTCAGCGCGCACGACCAACCAGTAGCCGCCCGAGGGGATGGTCCGGTCGGCTCGGGGGTCAGGGGTTCATCGTCCACGCGCCGTCGTAGGACAGGACCTCGGCGACGAACCTGTCCTCGGCGTCGGCGGGCAGGACCGGTCGGGCGATGAGCGCCAGGGCGCCCTTCTGCTGCTCGGCGGTGGCGGCCGGCTGGCCGTGCAGGGCCACGGCGTACTCGCTGACGTCCTGGACGAACACCGCGAAGATCCGGTCGACGTGCGCCTCGGTGAGGTCCGTGAGGTCCGAGACCGAGCCGGGTCGCGCCCCCTCGGGATCCCCGGACAGCGCCAGCCCGGCGGCCTCGGCCACGAGCTGGGCGTAGACGACCTGGGTGAACAGCTGGCCGAGGGTCAGCAGGAAGTCGAGGTCCTCGGACTGCTCCGTCGAGGGTGGCGCGGCCATGAGCAGCGCCCCGAGGGCCTGCATCTGGTCGACGAAGGCCGCGACGTTGGGTAGGTGGGCGAAGCGTGCGAACGCCGGGCGCGGGTCGTGGAACTCGATCCTGCCCAGCCCGGAGGCCGGTCCCTGGGCGAACAGGTAGGCGTCGTCGGCCGCCTCTCGGCGCACGCCCACGGGCTCGTAGGCCGCGGCGGCGCCGGCTGCGGCCATCATGTACTTGGGCAGGAACTTCAGGACGAGCGCGAGGTTCACGTGCACGGTTCCCTCGAGCTTCGGAAGCGCGCGGATGTCGGCGGCCGCGCTGGAGAAGTAGGTGTCCTTCTCGAAGCCCCGCGCGGCGATGACCTCCCACAGCAGGTTGACGACGCGCTCACCCTCGCTGGTGACCTTCATCTTCGTGATCGGGTTGTACAGCAGGAACCGGCGGTCCTCGGGGGATGCGGCGCGGAAGTAGTCCGCCGAGCGGGCGGCGTACATCTTCATCGCCAGCAGGCGTGCATAGGAGTCGGCCAGCATCCGGCGCACGTGCGGGAAGGTGGTCACCCGGCGGCCATACAGGACCCGGTTGTTGGCGTGCGCGACCGCCTCGTGGAACGCGTGCTCGGTGATGCCGATCGAGGCCCAGCCGAGGTTGACCTTGCCCACGTTGACCGTGGCCAGTGCGGCGTCCCACGCGGGGCGGCCGACGTGCAGCAGGTCGGCGGCGACCACGGGGTAGTCGTGCAGGGCGAACTCGGAGACGAACATCTGCCCGTGGACGGTGTTCTTCACGAGCTCGTAGCTCGGGTGCCGGGTGTCGGCCAGGAAGAACACGTACTCGCCGGGGTGCTCGGGGTCATCGTCGGCGAACTTGCCGAAGACACTCAGGCGCGCTGCCTCGTTGCCGTTGCCGATGTAGTACTTGCCCCCGTTGGCGACCCAGCCGTCCCCGGACCGGGTCAGGATCATGTCGGTGGAGTAGATGTCCGCGCCGTGGGTGCGCTCGGAGAGCCCGAAGCCGAAGATGCCACCGTCGGCCAGGAGCTCGCCCACGAGCCTGCGGGCGCCCTCGTTGGCGCTGAGCCAGACGGGGCCGAGGCCCAGGACGCTGACCTGCCAGGTGTACCAGTGGCCCAGGGAGTAGAACCCGAGGATCTCATTGAGCTCGTTGATCCGGGCGGTGTCCCACATCCCGTCGCCGCGGACCCGATCCATGAGCGCGGCCACATTGGCCGGGGTCGCAACTCCGGCGAACAGGCCCTTCTCGGCGTTGAAGTCGAGGAAGTCCTTGTACCAGGTGCCGGCGAAGTACTCCTGCTTCATCTCGGCCAGGCCCTTGGCCTCGAAGAAGGCGATCAGGTCCTTCATCGCCGAGCGGCTCTGGTCGTCGAGGAAGGTCGGGTCGTAGGTCGCGGGGTTGAACAGCAGCATGGGGGCCTCCTGGGGTGTGCATCGAGGCTACTGTGCCGACCCGACCTGCGCAGCCGCGGGGGCTGGGAACGCCCACGGGATGGCCCTTCCCGATGGTTGCGGATCGAGCTGGCGCCCGTCTGGGGAGCCGGTCAGGTGGTCAGGGCGCCGATGGCGATCCCGGCCGCGAGGAGCACTCCGTAGGCCAGCAGCAGCCGGCCGGTGGCGACCAGGACCGCGACGAGCGCCGGTCCGACGGCACCCAGGCGCACGTCGCGCAGCGGTTTGACGGCCAGTGGGACGGCGCCGAGTCCGAGGGCGGCAGCCGCCGGCCAGGACGTGGGCGACGCGAATCCCATGACGGCGATCGCGGCGGGGATGGCCAGGGCGAGTCCGACCAGTGCGGCGAACAGCCGCCGTGTGGCGGGGTCCCCGATCCGAACGGCCAGCGTGCGCTTGCCCGCGACGGTGTCCCCGGGGATGTCGCGCAGGTTGTTCACGACGAGGATCGCGCACGACAGGGCGCCGACCCCCACGCCGCACAGCCATGCCAGCGCGCTCACGAAGCCGACCTGGACCGCGGCCGTGCCGCCGACCGCGACCAGGCCGAAGAACACGAACACGAAGAGCTCGCCCAGCCCGGCGTACCCGTACGGGCGAGGGCCCCCGGTGTAGGTCCACGCCGCGACGATCGCCGCTGCGCCCACCAGGAGCAGCCACCACAGGCCGCTCAGGGCGACGAGCGTGAGCCCGGCGACGCCGGCGACGGCGAAGGACAGCAGGGCGGCGCGCTTCACCGCCGCCGGCTGAGCCAGGCCCTGCCCGACGAGGCGCACGGGTCCGACCCGCTCGGCGTCCGTGCCGCGGATCCCGTCGCTGTAGTCGTTGGCATAGTTGACGCCCACCTGCAGGGCCAGGGCCACCACCAGCGCGAGCAGCGCGCGCACCCAGACCGCACCGCCGTCCCACATGGCCACGGCCGTGCCGACGAGGACGGGGGCCACGGCGGCGGGCAGCGTGCGGGGCCGTGCCCCGGCGATCCATTGGCTGGTGGTCGTCACCGGGTCATCCTGTCGAGGTCGGTGGCCCACTCGAGCAGGGCCTGGCGATCGGTCTTCCCCGACTCGAGCAGCGGCAGCGAGTCGAGGAGGTGGACAGCTCGAGGACGGGCGGCCCGGCCCAGCGACTGCTCCACACGGTCTGCGAGTGCCTCGGGGAGCCCCGTCCTTTCGACTTCCGCTCCCAGCGGCGGGGGGTCGGCCGGGACGACGGCTGCCACCAGCCGGCTGCCCCAGTCGGGGTCGGGCAGGCCCACCACCTCGGCGGCCAGCACACGGGGGTCGGCCTCGAGGGTCGCACGCACCGCACCCAGGGAGACCGAGGCACCGGACACCTGCAGCACGTCGTCGGCCCGGCCCCCGACGACGACCAGGCCGTCAGCACCGATGCTCCCGAGGTCGTCGGTCAGGAAGCGACGCTGCCCGTCCGGCCCCGTGGACCAGCGGTGGCTGTCGCGTCCATCCCGGTAGCCGAGCGCGACCTGCTCGCCGCTGACGGCCAGCCGACCGTCCGGTTCGACGCCCACGCCCACCCGGGGCAGCGGCCGGCCGTCGAACACGGCCCCCCCGCAGGTCTCGGTCATCCCGTATGAGGTGAAGACGTGGACGCCGGCGAACAGGAGGCGATCCACCAGGGCCCGCGGGGTCGAGGCTCCCCCCACGAGAACGGCGTCGTACTCGGCGAGCAGGTCCCAGCCGCGGGAGCCGGCCGCGTCGAGCAGGGCCAGCATGGGAGGGACCAGCGAGACGGCCAGCGGCCGGTCGTCGGACGTGCTGAGCTCGCGCGCCCGGGTTGTGGCGGACTCGAAGGCCTCGACCGTGAAGGGCTCGGCACCGCCCAGGCTCGCCATCGCGACGGGTTCCGTTCCCGCCACGGCTGCCCGGACTGCCACCATGAGCCCGCCCGCATGGTGCAGGGGGAGTGCCGCGACCCATCGGTGTCCCTCGGGCTGGCCGGACCGCTCCGCGAATCCGCGGGCGGCGGCACGCAGGGCAGGACCCGGAAGCAGCACGCCGGCTGGGTTCCCGGTGGAGCCCGAGGTGGCGACGACCACTGCCACCCCGGCCGGGACCGGTTCGCCGGGAGCGACTGCGTCGCGGATCGCCGCGCGGTATGTCGCCGACCCCGACGCGGGCAGCAGGGCGACGGCGGGTCCCGTGCCGTCGAGTGCCGCTCCCAGCGCAGGCATGAGCACAGCCAAGCCCGTGGGGCCAGGTGGGATCTCGACTCCGACACACGGGCGCACGTCCCCCACCGCCGGCAGGTCGGTGTTGGTGAGGTCCATGGCGGTCACAGGGTAGGTGGCCCGGGGCCCGAGCTCACAGCCGCCATCGGGTGCGTGGGGTTCGGGTGATGGTCCAGGGGGCGTTGTTGTTGGCGGGCCAGGGGGTTCCGGGTGGGGCGCCGGGGTCGGGGCGGGGCACCGGATCGCGGCCGGTCGTGGGTTCGATGGTCCACATGCCGAGGTCGACTTGGCGGTGGTGTGCCCAGCACAGCAGGGCCAGGTTCGGCAGGTCCGACGCCCCGCCGGCGGCCCAGTCCTGAACGTGGTGGGTCTGGCAGGCTTCGGCGGGGATCCCGCACCCGGGGATGATGCACCCCTTGTCGCGGGCGGCCAACGCCCGCCGTTGGGCTGGGGTGGCGGTCCGGGCGGTGCGCCCGATGGCGACCGGGATCCGGGTGCCGAGCAGGGTGGTGGCCAGGGCGGCGATCCGCTCGGCTGCCGTGGGTTGGGCGCTCGGCTCATCCGGCCCGCGCGGCGCACCCGCCTCACTGGGCTGATCCGGACCGGGTGCTCCGGTTCGGTGTGGCCGGCCGGGTTGGGCACTGGTGGTGCTCCCGGGGCCCTGACTGGTTGCCTGACCGGCCTCGAGCAGTTCGGCGACGGTGTCAGGGCAGCCACCGGAGTCGAGCACGATCGGGGTGACCAGTGCGTCGCAGGAGCTGAACCGGGCTTCGGCGTTGGTGAGGGTGTGCCCCCGGGAGGTGGTCCACACCGTGTCGCCCGAGTGCGGTGGTGTCCAGGGTGACCGACACCGACACGGGCAGCCCACCGCGGGTCGGGATCGACCCGGTCGCGTGCGCGGCGTTGACCAACGCGACCAGACCATCGGCGCGGCGGGCGGACGCGGGGACGTGGTCGGCCTGGGTGCGCAGCCGTTCGGCGAACGCCTCGACGGCGGCGATCACCGCCTCACCCTCCAGGCGGGGCAGGGTTCCGGCCAGGACCACAGTGTCACCGAGCACCGCGAACGACACCGACCGGGACTCATACGCACCGGCCTCGTCCGGGTCCGGATCCGGGGGTGGATGCAGCAGGCGGATCGCAGCGCACATGAACCGGGCCACCCCCGCGGGGGAGAGCTCTGCCCACCTGCTGGCCAGCTCCTCGACGACCGCGGCCACCTCCTCGGGTTCCAGCGGGCCGACACCACGGGCGATCGCATCCACATGATCCGAGGTGATGATCCCGGCCGCCCACGCCGCGGCCAGGGACCGGTGCTCGGCGGCCAGCGCCCCGGCCCGGGCCAACCGGCGGGCCGCAGGCACCGCCCACTGGCGGGCCGCCAGCACCGCCCCGGGACCCACCAGCGGAAGGCTGCCCGCCACCGTGGCGGCGTGCATCCGGCGGGCCAACTCGTACTCCACCGCGGCGAACGCCCCGGCCAGCACCTCCACATCCGCGCACGGACGCTCCCCGGCCAGCAGACCCATCGACGGCAGGTCCCCGCCCGCCACCGAGGTGGCCCGTTCCCACAGGTCCACCACCTCCGGGGACGCCGACCCCACCGCACCCATCGCCCGCGGATCCGCCACCCGCGGGTCCTCCAACGTTGTGCTGCTCACCCCACATCCCCCGATCCGAACCTGATCCGAACACCTGTACGAACACTATCGTCGGGGTCCGACACCACCAACACCCCCACCACCCACCTGTGGACAGCGCCGGCCAGGCCCGCGGAGCCGGGCTCCTGGCGCCCATTGACACGGCCATCCGGGCCCCCGATCATCGGCAGATGACGAGCATCCCGGGCATCGACCCGGCCGCACCCCCGTCAGGAACCGGTTGCGTCGAGTGCCTGGCCGGCGACGGTCCGGGCTGGTGGTTCAACCTGCGGCGCTGTGCGCAGTGCGGCCACATCGGGTGCTGCGACGCATCGCCCAGCCAGCACGCGACGGGGCACTGGACAACGCGGGGCCACCCGGTCATCACCAGCTTCGAGCCAGGTGAGGCGTGGTTCTACTCGTACGCCACGGGCGACTACGTGGACGAGGTCGATCTGGCGCCACCCGCGCACCGCCCAGTGGAGCAGCCCAAGCCCGGACCCGCGGACAAGGTCCCCGATGACTGGAAGGACCAGCTCCACTGACCCGCGCGGAGCCCTGACCTGGGGCGGGGGCGAGAGCAAGGAGGAGACCCATGACCCGGCTCTCAGTGTTCATCGCCTCCAGCGTCGACGGATACATCGCCACCCTCGATGGATCCCTCGACTGGCTCGAGCGCGCAGCGCGGCCCGATGAGGACTACGGCTTCGACGGCTTCCTCGCTGGTGTCGACGCCCTGGCCATGGGCCGTGGCACCTACGACCACATCGCCCACCTGGACCCGTTGCCCTTCGGCGAGCGACCGGTGTACGTGTTCACGCACCGACCGCCGGCGCCGCGCACGGGGGTCACCTTCTGGGACGTCGATCCTCAGCAGGCCCATTCCCACTGGATCGAGCAGGGCTTCGGGCGGGTCTACGTCGACGGCGGCCGGGTCATCAGCGACTTCCTGGCCGAAGGGCTGATCGACGACCTCGTCCTCACGACTGCCCCCGTCCTCCTGGGATCGGGGCGGCCGCTCTTCCATCCCGGGGGCCAGCCGACCGACCTGCTGCTGGACGGCGTGCGGACGTGGCCCAGCGGGTTCGTGGCGCGGACCTACCGCCGGCCGAGCAGCCGCGCTACGGCGACCGGCGGCGCAGCGTCGTGACCCCGAGGGCGAGCAGTCCGATGATGAACACACCCAGGATCGCGACCTCGTACCCGATCGTCGGATCGGGCAGCATCGCGACCTCCTTGACCGCGTCCACGGCGTAGCTCAACGGCAGGAAGTTCGAGATGAACTCGGCCGCGGGGGGCATCAGCTCGCGTGGGACGAGCAGCCCGCACAGCAGGAACTGCGGGAAGATCAGGCCGGGCATGAACTGCACGGCCTGGAACTCGGTGCGCGCCAGGGAGCTCGAGGCGAGGCCCATGGTGACGCCCAGGATCGCCGAGAGCACCGAGACGCCGACCAGCATCCACTCCGGCCCGGCCACCTCCAGGTCGAGCACCACGATCGCGTAGGTGGCCACGACGGTGGTCTGGATCAGGGCAGCGAACCCAAGTGCGAGCGCGTACCCGACCACGAAGTCCGCACGTCCGATGGGCATGGTCATGAGGCGCTCGAGCGTCCCGGAGGTCCGCTCGCGCAGTGTGGTCACGGAGGTGATCAGGAACATGATCACCAGCGGGAAGATGCCCAGCAGCGGGGCCCCGATCTGGTCGAAGGTCCTCCCCCCGTAGTAGATCCACCAGAGCAAGGTCATCAGCAGGGAGGGGACGGCGACGAGCAGGGCCATGGTCCGGTGGTCGTGGCGGATCTGGGCGAGCACGCGCTGGGCCGTCGCCAGCGTCAGGCGCGGGTTCACGGCGTCCTCCCCTCGGCTCCCTGGCCGGGGCCATCGTCGCCCTCGGCCGGCCCACCCGCTGCACCGGGGACCCCGTTGTCGATCAGGTGCAGGAAGACCTGGTCGGGGTCCGACTGGCCGGTGAGCTCCTGCAGCTCGGCCAGTGTGCCGTCGGCGAGGAGCTCGGCCTGGCGCAGCAGCAGCAGACGGCTGCACCGGGTGGCCTCATCCATGACATGGCTGGAGACCAGCAGCGTGACACCCCGGTCGGCCAGGCGCCCGAACAGCTCCCACAGGTCCCGGCGCAGCACGGGGTCCAGCCCGACCGTGGGCTCGTCGAGCACCAGGAGCTCGGGCGTGCCGAGCAGCGCCGTGGCCAGCGAGACCCGCGAGCGCTCCCCGCCGGACAGCGTGGACACGACCTGGTCGGCCTGCCCCTCGAGCTGCACCTCCTCGATGACCCGGTCGATGTCCGAGGAGGGTGTGCCGAGGATCCTGGCGAAGTACCGCAGGTTCTGCCGGACCGTGAGGTCCGGGTACACGCTGGGGTCCTGGGTCACGTATCCCACGCACCGGCGCAGGGGCGCGGACCCCGCCGCCTGCCCGAGCACCGTCACCGTCCCCGCCGTGATGACCTGCACCCCGACGATCGCCCGCATGAGGGTCGTCTTCCCGGCACCCGAGGGTCCCAGGAGTCCGGTGAGCGTGCCTGGCTCGAGCGCGAACCGCACATCCCTGAGGGCTGTGGTGCCGCCGCGGACGACCGTCAAGCCGTCGACGGCCACTGCCGCAGCGTCGGCCAACTGGTCGGCGTGCATGGTTGGCATTGTTGCGCACCGGGTGTGCGCCACGGGGCACCGGCCGCCCCGCGTGCGGTGAAGCTTCGCAGCCGTCAGGGCGCCCGTGCCCTACCCTGTGCAGCGTGGACACCCGTGACCGCTACCCCTCGATCCCTGTCGTCACGCAGGACAGCCCGGCCCACTCGGACCCGTCGGTCTCGACGGTCCGCCCCGGCGCCGACTGGCGGCCCGTGGGCGACTGGACCGACATCAAGTACGAGCTCTCCGGCGATGGGGTGGCCAAGATCACGATCAACCGCCCCGAGGTGCGCAACGCCTTCCGCCCGCAGACCCTGTTCGAGCTCCAGGCGGCCTTCAACCTGGCCCGCGACGACGACCGGGTCGGGGTCATCATCCTGACCGGCCAGGGCGACTGGGCGTTCTGCTCCGGCGGCGACCAGCGGATCCGGGGCAACGACGGCTACATCGGTGACGACGAGGTCGCCCACAAGGGCATCGGCCGGCTCAACGTCCTGGACCTGCAGATCCAGATCCGCCGGCTGCCCAAGCCGGTCGTGGCCATGGTCGCCGGGTATGCGATGGGCGGCGGGCACGTGCTGCATGTCTGCTGCGACCTGACCATCGCCGCGGACAACGCCCGCTTCGGCCAGACCGGTCCGAAGGTCGGCTCGTTCGACGGGGGCTACGGCTCAGGGCTCCTCGCCCGCCAGATCGGCCAGAAGCGCGCCCGCGAGGTCTGGTACCTGTGCCGCCAGTACGGCGCCGAGCAGGCCTACGACTGGGGCCTGGTCAACCAGGTCGTCCCGCTGGAGGCCCTCGAGGAGGAGACCATGGCAGTGGGCCCGGGAGATGCTCACGATGTCCCCGCTCGCGCTGCGGATGCTCAAGGCCTCATTGAACGCCGCCGACGACGGCCTGGCCGGCATCCAGCAGCTCGCCGGGGACGCGACCCTGCTGTTCTACATGACCGAGGAGGCCCAGGAGGGTCGGGATGCCTACACGAGCAAGCGCACCCCGGACTTCGCCAAGTTCCCGAAGCGGCCGTGACGCCCATGGCTGCTGACCCGACTGCCACCACCACGGCCGACGCCGGCGCGGCCCCCGGGTCCGACGGTCCCCTGCCCCGGCACGCCAGGCCGGCACTGCCCGAGCTGACGCCGTCCGCGCTGGCGGCCGTGGCCGTGCCGTTCCGGGTGCCGCTGAGTCGGCGGTTCCGTGGCGTGGAGCACCGCGAGGGGATGCTCTTCTGCGGCCCGTCGGGCTGGGGCGAGTGGGCGCCGTTCCCCGAGTACGACGACTGGGAGGCCGCCCGCTGGCTGGCCAGCGCCGTCGAGGCGGCCTGGGGGACGTGGCCGGAGCCCGTGCGCACGCACGTCCCGGTCAACGTCGTCGTCCCGGCCCTTGCCCCCGAGGAGATCGCGGGCTACGTCACCGATGCCGTGGCGCGCACGGGCGCGACCACCTTCAAGGTCAAGGTGGCCGAGCCGGGTTCGGCGCTGGCCGACGACCTGGCCCGCGTGGCCACCGTCCGGGCCGCGCTGTCCGAGGCGGGCGTGCGCGACCCGCTGATCCGCCTGGACGCCAACGGGGCCTGGACCGTCACCGAGGCGCGCCGGGCGGCGCGGATGTTCGCCGCGGAGTTCGGGGAGGTCCTGGACTACTTCGAGCAGCCCTGCCGGACCACCACCGAGCTGGCCGAGCTGCGCTACCGGCTGGTGGACGACGAGGTCGGAGTCCGCATCGCCGTCGACGAGGGACTGCGCCGGGCGCGGGACCTGTACGCCGACGACCTGGCCGCCTCCCTGCGCTCGGCCGGCGACGTGCTGATCGTGAAGGTCGCCCCCGTGGGAGGGGTCGCCCGGGCGCTGTCCCTGATCGAGGAGATCGGCCTGCCGGTGGTGGTGTCCGGTGAGATGAACACCTCCGTCGGCCTGTGCGCCGGGCTGGCCCTGGCCGCGGCGGTCCCCGACCTCGCCGGCGCCGCCGGACTGGGCACCGGCCTGCTGCTCAGCGACGACGTCAGCGCCACCACGCTCATCCCGCGTGAGGGGCAGATGGCGATCACCCGGCGGCTGCCCGACGAGCAGGCCCTGGGTCGGGCCGCAGATGCCCTCGGCGGGGAGCAGACCATGTGGTGGCGCGAGCGCCTCGCCCGCTGCGCGCGCCTGCTCTCGGTGATCTAGCGCCGCCGTGCCCGTGACCTGCCCCCAGCCGCGCACATCCTGGTGGCCTCCTGCCGCAGGACGAGCAGAACGGCACCAGGGGGTGCCGGCGATCGGCCCCGCACCAGGTGACCGCTGATGAACCCGGCGACCGCCCTGGCGCGGGCCCTGCTCGACGAGCTGGTCCATCAGGGGGTGCGTGAGGTCGTCCTGGCCCCCGGGTCGCGATCGGCGCCGATGGCCTTCGAGGCCCTGCGACTGGAGCGAGCCGGCCGCCTGCGCCTGCACGTACGGATCGACGAGCGCTCGGCCGGGTTCCTCGCGCTCGGCCTGGCCAAGGTGTCGGGCGCACCGGTCGCCGTGGTCTGCACCTCGGGCACAGCTGTGGCCAACCTCGCACCCGCGGTGGTGGAGGCGTCGTACAGCGCGATCCCCCTGGTCCTGCTCACCGCCGACCGACCGGTCGAATCCCGCGGGGTGGGTGCGCCCCAGACCATCGACCAGGTCCAGTTCTTCGGGCGGACCGTCCGGTTCTTCGCCGACCTGGGTGCCCCACGCCGGATCGATCCACAGGACCCACAGGCCAGCGATCGCGCCGCACGCGCCTCGGCCGGGATGGCCATCGCCGCGGCGCTCGGGTCCCCCGCGGAGGCCACAGCTGGTCGGGGGCGTTCCGGGATCCCGCACGCGGGGCCGGTGCACCTCAATGTCGGGTTCCGGCTGCCGCTCGTGCCCGACCCGGAGCAGGGGTCCGAACACATCGCCGCCGATCCGGCGACCCGGCCCGGCCTGTCGGGTGCGGATCTCCCGACCCACTCGCCGCCCCGGCCGCGTCGCCCACCGCTGTCCGGGTGCGACCACCGCGACGCCCGCGAGGTCCTCGGCGAGCTTCCGACGCGGGGGATCATCCTGGCCGGCGACCTGCCGTGCACGTCGCTGCGTGGGCACCACCAGTGGCTGGCCGCGCTGGCGGGGGCCTGCGGCTGGCCGATCCTGTCCGAGCCGTCGGCCAACCTGCACGAGGTTCCCACCGCGCTGGGTCACGGGGTGCTGGTGGTGGGCAGCGAGGCCTTCCTGGCCGCCCATCCGCCGGACCTGGTGCTGACCGTCGGGCAGTACGGCCTGTCCCGGCCCACGATGGACCTGATCCGGGCGGCCGGACGCCACGTGGCCATCGAGCTGCCCACGATCGGGCGGGAGGTGTGTGACCCCCTGCGCACCGCGGAGCAGGTGCTCACCGGCATCCCGCTCCCGCCGGTGGAGTTCACCCCGGATCCGGACTGGCTGGCCGCCTGGCAGGCCGCAGACGCGGTCGCGGCCGGGGTCGTGGCGGAGGTGCTCGGGACGGCGGCGCTCGGGACGGGAATGACCGGCTCGGCCGTCGCAGCCCGGGTCTGGCAGCAGGCCCCCGAGGACGCCCTGCTGCTGGTGGCGGCCTCGTGGCCGGTGCGTCAGGTGGAGGCCTTCGCCGGCCGGCGCTCGGGGCTTCGAGTGGTCGGCAACCGGGGAGCCAACGGCATCGACGGCTTGGTGTCCACGGCGTGGGGGGCGGCCCTCGCCCACCAGGCGCAGGGCGGGGGGGCAGCCCTGGCCCTCATGGGTGACCTGGCCTTCCTGCACGACCACAACGGCCTGCTCGTGGGCGCCGGTGAACCGCGACCCGACCTGGTGATCGTCGTCACGGACAACGACGGCGGGGGCATCTTCCACCAGTTGGAGCAGGGGCGTCCCGAGCACGCCGACTCCTTCGAGCGGGTCTTCGGCACCCCGTTGGGCCGGGACCTGGTCGTGGTGGCACAGGCGGCGGGTGCCACGGCCGTCGCGGTCAGCGACCTCCCCGCCCTGGAGGGCGCGCTCACCGCGGCGATGGCGGCCGGAGGGGTGCACGTGGTCGTCGTCCGAGTTCCCGATCGTGCGGGCGAGGCCCGCCTGATGGCGCGGGTGCGCAGCGCCGTGGCCGATCGGCTGTCGCTGTCAGGGGCGTGACGCGGCTGGCTGGCGCGGGCGCGTCGCCCCGGGTCAGGCTCCGACAGTCCAGCCGTTGGACCGCATCCTGCTCATCCCGCCGCCGTCGAGGACCGTCAGGCCGGCCGCACGCATCGCGCCAGCAGCACGTGACGACCGGCTGCCGCTCTGGCAGTAGACGAGGTAGGTGTGCCGGACGTTGAGCCGCTTGACGGCCTGCGCGAAGTCGGCGGAGCCCACGTCCATGTTCCTGGCCCCCGAGATGTGACCGGACTGGAACTCGCCACGGGAGCGGACGTCGATCACCTTCACGCCCTGTGGCTTGAGTGTCGCGGCACTCGTGTCCACCTTCTCGCCCTTGCCGAACAGGTTGGCGAAGAAGCCCATGGTGGTTGTCCTCTCAGGAGCGGGGAGTCATCGACAAGCATACCCCATGGGGTATCAGGCCACGGAGCCGAGCCACGCCGTCAGGCCTCCAGTGCCCGGCGCACCGCGTCGAGCTTGGCCTCCGACTCGGCGATCTCCCCCTCGGCGGTCGAGCCGGCGACGATCCCGCATCCGGCGTACAGGCGCAGCCGGGTCGCTGGGCCCCGCGATGTGTCCTCGACCGCGGCGCAGCGCAGGGCGATCCCGAACTCCCCGTCGCCGCGGGCGTCGATCCAGCCCACCGGGCCGGCGTAGCGGCCGCGGTCCATGCCCTCGAGCTCGCGGATCACGGCGGCGGCGCGCTCGGTGGGCGTCCCGCACACGGCAGCAGTCGGATGCAGGGACGCGGCCAGCGCCAGCGCTGAGGCGCCGTCGGCGAGCATGCCGGTCACATCGGTGGCCAGGTGCTGCACGTTGGCCAGGGACAGCACGTGCGGAGCGGCGGGCACGTCCAGGTCGGTGCAGTGCGTGGCGAGGGCCTCAGCGACCGAGTGCACGGCGTACTCGTGCTCCTCGAGGTCCTTGCCCGAGTCGAGCAGGGCGGCCGCGCGGGCCGCATCGACCGAGTCGTCGCCACGCCGGCGGACCGTTCCGGCCAGGACGCGTGAGGTCACCCGGTCACCATCGCGGCGCACGAGCAGCTCGGGGGTCGCACCGAGCAGGCCGTCGACGCTGAACGTCCAGCACTCGGGGTAGGCGGCCGCCATGCGCCCCAGCAGCGCGGCGGCGTCGAGCCGTGCGGGCAGCTCGGCGACGACGTCGCGGGCGAGCACCACCTTGTCGAGCTCGCCGGCGGAGATCCGTCCGATCGCCTCGGCCACCGCCCGAGCCCAGTGCTCCACCGGCCGGGCTCCCGACCCCCAGCGGATCGGCCCCGAGGGCAGCGCCGGATCGGGGTCCACCGCTGTCACGGGCGCGACCCCGTCGACCTCGACGGTGGTCAACCAGGTCCGGCCCGCGCGGTGCCCGACCACGACGGCCGGGACGATGACCACGGACTCCTGCGGCCCGGAGTCGAACGTGAAGGACGCGAACGCCACGGGGCCGCTCCCGCGCACCCCCACCTCGTCCTCGACGTGCGCGGCCTCGCACCACGCGCTCCACCAGCGCTGCGCCCGGCTGAACCGCTCCGGGCCGGAGATCGTGAACCGGGAGGCCTCACCCCAGCCGACGAAGCCGACGCCGTCACGGACCCACGCGTAGCCCCCCGTTGCGGGCAGCAGTCCCAGCAGGTCCTCGTCGATCCCGTCGAGGGTCACGGTGCGCACGACCCGGCCATGGGTCGTCGTGCGCAACTCGGTCACCAGTCGATTCTACCGGGGATCGACGGACCTGCCGCCGGACTGCGCACCACTGGCCGGGCGCGGCTCGGCGGTGGCCCGGTGCAGGGCGACGATCCCTCCGGAGAGGTTGCGCCAGGCAGCCCTCGTCCAGCCCGCGGCAGCGATCTGCGCTGCCAGCTCGGGCTGCGTGGGCCATGCCCGGATCGACTCGGCGAGGTAGACGTAGGCCTCCGGGGCGCTGGACACCTTCCGGGCGACCGGGGGCAGCGCGCGCATCAGGTACTCCACGTAGACCGTGCGGAACGGCGCCCAGGTCGGGTGGCTGAACTCGCACACCACCAGCCGTCCTCCCGGCCGCGTGACCCGGCGCATCTCGGCCAGGGCCGCATCGACGTCGACGACGTTGCGCAGGCCGAACGAGATGGTCACCGCATCGAACGTGCTGTCGGCGAAGGGCAGCGTGGTGGCATCGCCGGCGACGAACGGCAGCTCGGGGTAGCGCCGCCGCCCCTCGGTGAGCATCCCCAGGGAGAAGTCGCTGGAGACCACCGACGCCCCCGCCCTGGCGAACGGCAGCGAGCTCGTCCCGGTCCCGGCGGCCAGGTCGAGCACCCGCTGGCCGGGCTTGGCCGCCACGGCACGGACCACCTCGCGGCGCCAGTAGCGGTCCTGGCCCAACGAGAGGACGTCATTGGTCACGTCGTAGCGGGCCGCGACGTGGTCGAACATCGACTGCACGTCCTTGGGGTCCTTGTCGAGGCTGGCGCGGGTCACCGGGCAATCATCGCCGGTGCGCACCGATCGGCCCAAACCCGCGCGCGGGGCACCTGCCCCGGGCAGCCCGCAGCCCGGCTGGGCGGACCCAACCGGGCTGCGGGGCGGTGACGTGGTGCCGGGGACCAGGGCGGACCTAGCCGGCGACGAGCGCACCGACCTTCTTCAGGCGGTAGGCGCGCACGAAGTCCCCGATCCCGTGGATGACCGCCCAGACGGCGGCGAACGTCAGCAGCGTGAACACCTTCGCGATGGTGTTCTGCTGGCTGACCCAGAAGGCGAGTCCGAGCATGATGAGGCCGCTGACCAGGCCCAGCCACCACAACGAGTTGCCCTCCTTGGTCGCGAACGCCTCGATGATCCAGAAGATGGCCACCAGCAGGAACAGCAGTCCCAGGCTCGTTGCCAGTGCGAACGAGGTGGCGAAGGGGTTGAGGATCGCCCAGATGCCACCCAGCACGAAGAACACGCCGAACAGGATCCAGACCCACTTCCACCCCTTGACGGCGGAGGCGACGAAGAACTGCTCGATGCCGGTGAACAGCAGCATGAAGCCGACGAGGTAGCCCAGCGTGGCCAGCGACTGGGTGTCGAACTGGAACAGGATCACGCCGACGATCAGCCACAGGATGCCGGTGACGATGAACAGCCACCACCACTTGGCGACGCCGGCGACGGCCTGCCGGGCAGCGGGGTCCAGGGAGTTGGGGTCGGACATGGACATGGGGGACCTCCTTCGGTCGGCCCTTGAGTACCACGATCGAGCTGCGCAGTGGGGGAGGCGCACGGCAGGCGGCGCCGCGTGTGGACCAGCGCCCGAAGGGGGGCCGAGGTACCGTGCCTGGCCGCCGAATGCCCCCCGGGGTATGATCGTCCCACGCTGCCTGCGTCGCACGGCACACACCTCACGAGGGGAGCCCCGATGGGCAACCGCTGCTTCCTGGCCGCCTTCCTGACCTGGTCGCTGCGCCGCTGGGTGGTGGCCGCCGCGGTGGCGGCGGGGACCTACCTCTTCTTCGGGATGTCCACCGCAGTGCTGGCCAACCCCGTGTTCGGTCGCTCGGTGCCGCCCACCCCCTGGGCCCCGGAGGTCCTGATCGTCACGGCGGTCCTGTCCGGGCTGCTCACCGCGACCTATGTCCGCAACGACGGCCCTGCGCCGATCCGGCTGGAGGCAGTGGGTGCCGCAACTGAGCCTGCCACCGGTTCCCGGACGGCCCGCGCCGGCGCGGTGGGATCGCTGTTGGCCTACCTGGCCATCGGCTGCCCGGTCTGCAACAAGCTGGCCCTGCTGCTGCTCGGCACGACCGGCGCGCTGAACCTGTACGCCCCGATCCAGCCGTACCTCGGCGCCATCGGCATCGCGCTGCTGGCCCTGGCCCTGGTGATCCGACTGCGCGGCGAGATCAGCTGCGCGACCCTGGGCTTGTGGCGCTCGGGCGTCGGCTCCTCCCGATCCACGCAGCAGGCCGGGGTGCCGCTGACGACCCAGGACATCCTGGCCGGCCTGCCCTCGGCCACGTCAGGAGCCGCCGGAACGACCGCGAGCGACGGCCACGACGATCCGCCAGCGCCCGCCTGACCGCGCGTAGGGGGGCGTCCGGCCATCCCCGCAGTGATCCATGCAGCTTGGGGAGGCTAGAAGGTCGCCAACCTGCATGGATCATCGCCCGGGGGGTCGACGCTCGGACGGGTGGCCGCGGCGCCCGGGTGGGCGGACGGGTCGTCGGCCGCTGCGGATCACGCCAGGGCGTACAGGCCCCGCTCGCGGAAGATCGCCAGCGCCTGGTCGACCGACTCCTTGCTGGGCGTGGGCGTGCCCAGCAACGGGTACGCCCGTCCGAGGGCGGCGTACTTGTCGACCCCGAGCCGGTGGTAGGGCAGCACCTCGACCCGCTCGATGATGTCGCCGAAGTCGGTGGCCAGGTCGGCGACCTCGGCGATCTGCTCCGGCCCGTCGGTCAGGCCGGGGACCAGCACGAAGCGGATCCACACCTTCACCTGGTGCTCCACGAGACGTGCCCCGAAGTCCAGGACGTCGCGCAGGCTCCCGCCGCCGCTGACCTTCTCGTACAGCGCGGCGTTGCCGGCCTTGATGTCCAGAAGGACCAGGTCGGTGTTGGCCAGCAGTCGCTCGCTGGCCCGGTGGCCGCCGTTGGCCGAGGTGTCCAGGGCCGTATGCAGCCCGTAGGCCTCCTTGACCCCGACGAACAGGGCCTCGACGAACGCCGGCTGCAGCAGGGGTTCCCCGCCGGTGACGGTCAGGCCACCACCGTGGGCGATGAAGGCCCGGTAGCGCCCCGCCTCCTCGATGACCCGGCGTGCCGTGGTCCGCTCACCGAGGCGCATGGTCTGGGTGTCGGGGTTGTGGCAGTACAGGCAGCGCAGCGGGCAGCCCGACAGGAACACCGTGTAGCGCAGGCCGGGTCCGTTGACCCCGGACGTCGTCTCGGCCGAGTGCACGAACCCGATCCGCGACCCGTCGGCGACGTCGCCGGGGCCGTCGCCAGTCGGACGGACCTCATCGGCCACGACTACCTCCTTCGTGCGCGCCTGCGAACACGCCATCCTCGCGCGCAGGCGGGGACTACACGCTCATGTGGAACGTGCGGTCGATGACGTCCTGCTGCTGCTCGCGGGTCAGCCGCACGAAGTTCACCGCGTAGCCAGAGACCCGGATGGTCAGCTGCGGGTACTTCATCGGGTTCTCCATGGCGTCGAGCAGCATCTCGCGGTTGAGCACGTTGACGTTCATGTGGAAGCCGCGGCTGGCCACGTACCCGTCGAGGACGCCGATCAGGTTGTCCACCCGCTCGGCCTCGGTCTTGCCCAGGCCCGAGGGGATCACCGAGGCGGTCATCGAGATGCCGTCCTGGGCGTCGGCGTAGGGCAGGTGCGCCACGGACAGTGCTGCGGGGATCAGGCCCTTGTGGTCGCGGCCGTGCATCGGGTTGGCTCCCGGGGCGAACGGCTCGCCGAGCTTGCGGCCGTCCGGGGTCGCGCCGGTCGCCTTGCCGTAGACCACGTTCGACGTGATGGTCAGCACCGACTGGGTGTGGGTGGCGTCGCGGTAGGCCGGGTAGGACCGGACCTTGTCCATGAACGCGGTCACGATCTGCGCGGCGATGTCGTCCACGCGCGGGTCGTTGTTGCCGAACGCCGGGTACTCCCCGTCGAGGGTGAACTCGGTGATCAGGCCGGTCTCATCGCGCACCGGGTGCACGCCGGCGTACTTGATCGCCGACAGCGAGTCGGCCACGATCGACAGCCCGGCGATCCCACACGCGAGCGTGCGCTCCGGGTCGTAGTCGTGCAGCGCCATCTCGAGGCGCTCGTAGGCGTACTTGTCGTGCATGTAGTGGATGATGTTCAGGGCGTTGACGTAGGTGTCGGCCAGCCAGGTCATGGCGATCTCGAGGCGCGCCCAGACGTCGTCGAAGTCCAGCGTGTCGGCGGTGACCGGCTCGCCGAGGTCGATGACCTTCTTCCCGGTGATCTCGTCACGCCCGCCGTTGATGGCGTACAGCAGGGTCTTGGCGAGGTTCACCCGGGCGCCGAAGAACTGCATCCGCTTGCCCACCGGCATGCTCGACACGCAGCACGCGATCGCGCAGTCGTCGCCGCCGGCGTTGAACTCGCGCAGCAGGTCGTCGGACTCGTACTGGATCGCCGAGGTGTCGATCGAGACCTTCGCGCAGAACTCCTTGAACCCTGCCGGCAGGGCCGGGGACCACAGGACCGTGAGGTTCGGCTCGGGGGCCGGACCCAGGTTGTACAGGGTCTGCAGGAAGCGGAACGACGACCGGGTCACCAGGGGCCGGCCGTCGTAGCCCATGCCGCCGATCGACTCGGTGACCCAGGTCGGGTCCCCGGAGAACAGGGCGTCGTACTCGGGGGTGCGCAGGAACCGCACCATCCGCAGCTTGATCACGAAGTCGTCGACCAGCTCCTGGGCGTCTGCCTCGGTCAGCACCCCGGAGTCGATGTCGCGCTGGAGGAACACATCGAGGAAGGTCGAGACCCGGCCCAGGCTCATCGCCGCGCCGTTCTGCTCCTTGATCGCACCCAGGTAGGCCATGTACAGCCACTGGATCGCCTCCTGGGCGGTGACCGCCGGGCGGCGCAGGTCCAGCCCGTGCATGTCGCCGAGCTCGACCAGCTCGGCCAGGGCGCGGATCTGCTCGTTGAGCTCCTCGCGGTCGCGGATGATCGCGTCACTGCTCAGCCGGTTGTCCAGGGTGGCCAGCTCGGCCTTCTTGGCCACGACCAGCCTGTCCACGCCGTAGAGCGCCACGCGGCGGTAGTCGCCGATGATCCGGCCGCGGCCGTACGCGTCGGGAAGCCCGGTGATGATGTGGCTGGAGCGGGCGGCGCGGATCGCGGGCGTGTAGGCGTCGAAGACGCCCTCGTTGTGGGTCTTGCGGTACTTGGTGAAGATCTCCCCGACCCGGGGGTCCGGCTCGTAGCCGTAGGCCTTCAGCCCGTTCTCGACCATCCGGTAGCCGCCGTTGGGCATGATCGCGCGCTTGAGGGGCGCATCGGTCTGCAGGCCGACGATCAGCTCGGGGATGTCGCCGGTGATCCGGCCCGGGGCGTGCGAGGTGATGGTGCTGGGCGTGTGCTGGTCGACGTCGAGGATCCCGCGCTCACGCTCGACGAGCATCAGGTCGGCGACGAACCGCCACAACTGCTCGGTGCGCTCGGTCGGCCCGGCCAGGAAGGAGGAGTCGCCCTCATACGGGGTGTAGTTGCCGCGGATGAACGCCGCGACGTCGATGCCCTCACGCCACGGGCCGTCGTCGAAGCCGCGCCACGGGTCGGAGCTGGTGGTCGGTCGTTCTGCGGCGATGGTCATCTGGCGTCCTCCTGAAGTGCGGGGCCCCATTGTCCCCCGGGGCATCCCGGGAAGGATGCCCGTACAGGTCCGGCCCACTCGGGACCTTGGTCCCGGCTTGCGGGCTCGTGCAGCCGGCTGCAGCCACCGCGACCCCGGTCTAGAATCGCAGTCGAATCCCCCCACGTCCACGAGGTGCCCGATGCCCGACCATGGCCACGATGCCGAGGTCATCGTCGTCGGCGCCGGGCCCGCGGGATCGGCCACCGCCCACCGGCTGGCCAGCGCGGGGCGCGACGTCCTGCTGCTGGAGAAGGCGGCGTTCCCGCGGGACAAGGTGTGCGGCGACGGCCTGACCCCGCGCGCGGTCCGGTCCCTGATCGACATGGGCGTGGACATCTCCCCGGAGAAGGGCTGGGCCCGCAACAACGGCCTGCGGATCATCGCCAACGGGCGCACCTACGAGCTGCCCTGGCCCGAGCTCGAGCGCTTCCCGAACTACGGCCTGGTCCGCTCGCGCATGGAGCTCGACGAGATCCTGGCCCGGCACGCCGCGACCGCCGGGGCCCGCCTGGTGGAGCGCACGAAGGTGCTGGAGCCGACCCGCGATGAGCGCACCGGGCGCGTGACGGGCGTCGTGGCCCAACCGGTGGACGAGCGCGGCCGGGCTGCGGGGCCGAGGGTCACCTACCGGGCCCCCGTCGTGGTGGCCGCCGACGGCGTCAGCTCCCGGATGAGCGTCGCGATGGGGCTCGGCCTTCGTGACGACCGGCCGATGGGCGTGGCCGTGCGCGCCTATGCCCCGAGCCCGCGGGCCGCCGAGCCGTGGATGGAGTCCCACCTCGAGCTGCGGTCCAACGGCGCGCTGCTGCCCGGCTACGGCTGGGTGTTCGGGCTGGCCGACGGCACGATCAACATCGGGCTGGGGATCCTCAACACCTCCGAGGCGTTCGGCAACGTCGACTACCGCGACCACCTGCGCCGCTGGATGCGCGAGACCCCGGAGCACTGGGAGCTGCGCGAGCATGCCGACACCGTGCGGATCGGCGGCATGGCGCTGCCGATGGGCTTCAACCGCCAGCCGCACTACGCCAGGGGGATGCTGCTGGTCGGTGACTCGGGCGGCATGGTCAACCCGTTCAACGGCGAGGGCATCGACTACGCGCTGGAGGCCGGCGCCCTGGCCGGGGCGCGCATCGACGCAGCGCTCGCCGAACCCAGGGCCGAGGGCCGTGAGACCCAGCTGCACGGCTACGCCGAGGACCTCAAGGCGCACTACGGCGGCTACTACACGCTGGGCCGCTGGTTCGTCCGGGCCATCGGGAACCCCAGTGTGATGAAGCTCGCAACCACGTACGGGATGCCGGTCCCGGTCCTGCGCGAACTGGCCCTCAAGCTCATGGCCAACCTCACGGACACGGCCGATCCGGACCCCATGGACAGGCTGATCAACGTGCTGTCCCGGGTGACACCGGCAGCATGAGGCCACCACGAGCGCGAAGGTGCCCCCCGGGGTGCCTAGGATGTGACCGCCCGAGCCGTGCCGGCGTGGGCAGTTCGATGGGAGGACGGGTGCCACCGCTGTGAACGTCTACATGCCGATCCTCATCCTCGGACTCCTGGCCTTCGGCTTCGCGCTGTTCTCGGTCGCGGTCGCCGGGATCACCGGCCCCAAGCGCTACAACCGTGCCCGCCTCGACGCCTACGAGTGCGGCATCCAGCCCACCCCCATGCGCATCGGCGGTGGCCGGTTCCCGGTCAAGTACTACCTGACCGCGATGCTGTTCATCGTCTTCGACATCGAGATCGTCTTCCTCTACCCGTGGGCAGTCACGTTCGACATGCTCGGGGTCTTCGGCCTGGTGGAGATGCTGCTGTTCATCGCGACCCTGCTCGTCGTCTACGTCTACGTGTGGCGGCGCGGCGGACTGGAGTGGGACTGACATGGGACTCGAGGAACAACTCCCGTCGGGGGTGCTGCTCACCAGCGTCGAGCTGCTCGCGGGGTATGCCCGCAAGAGCTCGATGTGGCCGGCGACGTTCGGCCTGGCCTGCTGCGCCATCGAGATGATGGCCACCGGAGCCGGTCGCTATGACCTCGCCCGCTTCGGCATGGAGGTCTTCCGCGGCTCGCCGCGCCAGGCCGACCTGATGATCGTGGCCGGCCGGGTGAGCAACAAGATGGCCCCGGTCCTGCGCCAGGTCTACGACCAGATGCCCGGACCGAAGTGGGTCATCGCCATGGGCGTGTGCGCCTCGTCCGGCGGCATGTTCAACAACTACGCGATCGTCCAGGGCGTGGACCACATCGTGCCCGTCGACATCTACCTGCCGGGCTGCCCACCACGCCCGGAGATGCTCATGGACGCGATCCTCACCCTGCACGAGCAGGTCATGGACTCCAAGCTGGGGGCGAACCGCACCCGCCAGGTCGCCGAGCTCGAGGCCGAGGCCCTGGCTGCCCCGTCCACCATCGAGATGCGAGGGCTGCTGCGGTGAGCGGGGACAGCCAGGTGGTCCCGGTCGGGGCCGTCGACCTGGGCCTGAGCCCGGTCACCGACACCGTGGGCGTGCGCCAGGGGGCCTTCGGGGCGTCGGGGTCCGGCGACACCAGCGGCTTCGGTGGCCTCGTGCGCCCGATCGAGATGCCCGGCGCGAGCCCGAAGCCCTACGGCGGCTACTTCGACGCCGTCACCGAGGAGCTCGAGCTCTCGCTGGCCGATGCCGGCGTCCCGGCCGAGTCGGCGATCGAGAAGGTGGTCGTCGACCGCGGCGAGCTGACCCTCTACGTCCGCCGCGAGCACCTCCTGGCCGTCGCTGCCGAGCTGCGCGACGAGCCGGGCCTGCGCTTCGAGGTCTGCCACTCGGTCTCCGGCGTGCACTACCCGGCCGACACCGGCCGTGAGCTGCACAGCGTGATCCACCTGCTCTCGATGACCCACAAGCGGCGCATCCGCGTGGAGGTCACCTGCCCTGAGTCCGACCAGCACATCCCCTCGGTCACCAGCGTGTGGGCGTCGGCGGACTGGCACGAGCGGGAGACCTGGGACATGTTCGGGATCATCTACGACGGCCATCCGGCGATGACCCGAATCCTGATGCCCGACGACTGGCCGGGGCACCCCCAGCGCAAGGACTACCCGCTCGGCGGGATCCCGGTGGAGTACAAGGGCGCGACCATCCCGGCGCCGGACCAGCGGAGGTCGTACAACTGATGAGCACCACCTACGAGTCCGGCGCGGCCTTCGAGCCCGCCGACGGCGCCGGCCCTGACGAGGCCCCCGGGTACGACACCACGGAGGGCCGGGTCTTCACCGTCTCCGGTGGCGACTGGGACACCGTCACCGTGGACCCGAGCGTGGCCAACGAGCGCATCGTGGTCAACATGGGCCCGCAGCACCCCTCCACGCACGGCGTCCTGCGCCTGATCCTCGAGCTCGAGGGGGAGAGCGTGCAGGAGGCTCGCTGCGGGATCGGGTACCTGCACACCGGGATCGAGAAGAACCTCGAGTACCGCAGCTGGACCCAGGGCACCACGTTCGTCACCCGGATGGACTACCTGTCCAGCTTCTTCAACGAGACCGGCTACAGCCTGGCCGTCGAGCAGCTGCTCGGGATCACCGACGACATCCCGGACCGTGCCACGGTCATCCGGGTCATCCTGATGGAGCTCAACCGGGTCAGCTCGCACCTGGTCTGCCTGGCCACCGGGGCCCTGGAGCTCGGCGCCCTGACCGCCATGACGTTCGGATTCCGCGAGCGCGAGCTGATCCTGGACGTCTTCGAGCTGGTGACCGGCCTGCGGATGAACCACGCGTTCATCCGGCCCGGTGGACTGGCCCAGGACATGCCCGAGAAGGACGACCTCGGGCAGGACATGAGGACCCGGATCCAGTGGACGATCGACACACTGCGCTCCCGGTTCAAGGACACCTCCAACCTCCTCGTGGACAACTCCATCTGGATGGGCCGCACCTCGGGGATCGGCTACCTGGACCTCACCGGCTGCATCGCCCTGGGTGTCACGGGTCCCATCCTGCGGGCCACCGGCTACCCGTGGGACGCGCGCAAGGACATGCCCTACTGCGGCTACGAGCGCTACGAGTTCGAGGTCCCCACCCAGACCACTGCGGACGCCTACGGCCGGTTCCTGATCCGCCTGGCGGAGATGCAGCAGAGCCTGAACATCGTCGAGCAGGCCCTCGAGTACCTGACCCCGGGCCCGGTGATGGTCGACGACCCGAAGATCGCCTGGCCGGCCCAGCTCGCGATCGGCACCGACGGGATGGGCAACTCCCTGGACCACATCCGCCAGATCATGGGCACCTCCATGGAGGCCCTGATCCACCACTTCAAGCTGGTCACCGAGGGCTACACGGTGCCCGTCGGACAGGTCTACCAGGTGATCGAGGCCCCGCGTGGGGAGCTCGGGGTCCACGTGGTGTCCCACGGCGGGACCAAGCCGTATCGCGTGCACTTCCGCGATCCGAGCTTCAACAACCTGCAGTCCGTGGCCGCGATGTGCGAGGGCGGCCAGGTGGCCGACGTCATCGCCGCCGTGGCCAGCATCGACCCCGTGATGGGAGGCGTGGACCGCTGATGTCCATCTCCGAGACGACCCGGACCGAGCTCGCCGAGCTCGCCGGTCGCTATCCCGAGGCGCGCTCGGCGCTGCTGCCGATGCTGCACCTGGTGCAGGCCGAGGAGGGCTACGTGAGCCCCGAGGGGATCGCCGCGTGCGCCGAGACCCTCACGCTGAGCACCGCTGAGGTGGCCGCGGTGGCCACGTTCTACACGATGTACAAGCGTCGCCCGGCCGGCCAGCACCACGTCGGGGTGTGCACCAACACGATGTGCGCCCTGCTCGGTGGGGACGCCGTCTGGGAGGCCGTCAGTGCCCGCGCCGGTGTCGGGCATGACGAGGTCAGCGCGAACGGCACCTTCGACCTCGAGCGGATCGAGTGCCAGGCAGCCTGCACGCACGCGCCGGTCATGACCGTGGACTGGGAGTTCTTCGACCGGATGACCCCGGATGAGGCGATCGCCGTGCTCGACCGGCTCGAGGCCGGCGAGGAGGTGCGCTCGACCCGTGGCCCGGTGGTGCGTGGGTTCAAGGCGGCGTCGCGCACGATCTCCGGGATCGACGACGACGGGCTGACCGCCGAGGGTGGTGCCTCCGACGAGCTGATGCTGGCCAGCGTCCGGGCCGCGGCTGAGCGCGGCGTGCCCGCCGCCGACGGTGGGCCGGCATCGAGCGGCCAGCCCGTGGCAGGGGGACGCTGACATGACGCTGACCCCGGTCCTGACCGCCCACTGGGACGAGGCCGGACTCCTACACGATCGAGGCCTACCGCCGCCACGGCGGCTACGAGCAGGTGGCCCAGGGCTTCGCGATGGGCCCCGACGCACTGATCGCGCTGGTCAAGGACTCCGGCCTGCGCGGCCGTGGTGGTGCGGGCTTCCCCACCGGCATGAAGTGGGGCTTCGTGCCCCAGGGCGACGGCAAGCCGCACTACCTGGTGGTCAACGCCGACGAGTCGGAGCCGGGTGCCTGCAAGGACATCCCGCTGATGCTGGCCAACCCGCACTCGCTGGTCGAGGGCTGCATCCTGACCTCGTACGCGATCCGCGCCAACTACGCCTTCATCTACGTGCGCGGTGAGGTGCCCCACGTGCACCGGCGCCTGCGCGCGGCGGTGCGTGAGGCCTACGCCGCCGGACTGCTCGGCACGAACATCCAGGGCAGCGGGTTCGACCTCGAGCTGATCGTGCACTCCGGGGCGGGTGCCTACATCTGCGGCGAGGAGACCGCGCTGCTGGACTCGCTGGAGGGCCGCCGCGGCCAGCCGCGGCTCAAGCCGCCCTTCCCCGCCGTGGCCGGCCTCTACGCCTCCCCGACGGTGGTCAACAACGTCGAGACGGTCGCCAACATCCCCTACATCGTGCGCAACGGTGCGGACTGGCTGCGCCAGTGGGGCACCGAGAAGTCCCCGGGCTTCAAGCTCATGAGCGTCTCGGGCCACGTGAAGAACCCCGGCGTCTACGAGGTCGCGCTGGGCACCACCATGCGCCAGCTGCTGGACTACGCCGGCGGGATGCGCAACGGCGGCGACCCGAAGTTCTGGCTGCCGGGCGGGTCGAGTGTCCCGATGCTCACCGCCGAGCACCTCGACCTGCCGCTGACCTACGAGGACATGGCCGCAGCCGGGACGATGCTCGGCACCGCCACGCCGATGGTCTTCGACGAGACCGTGTCGGTGGTCAAGGCCGTGACCCGCTGGCTGGAGTTCTACGCCCACGAGTCCTGCGGCAAGTGCACGCCGTGCCGTGAGGGCACGGGCTGGATCACCGGGACCCTGGAGAAGTTCGAGGCCGGCCACGGCAGCCAGCACGAGCTCGGCCTGCTCGAGGAGGTCTGCGGGCAGATCCTCGGCCGCTCGTTCTGTGCCCTCGGCGACGCCGCGGCCACCCCGTTCCCCGCCGCCCTCAAGCACTTCCCGGAGGAGTTCCTCGCCGGGACGCACACCGCCGCCGACGAGGCCTTCAACCCGGCAGCCGCCACCGTCCTGCCCGCGGGAGCCACGCGATGACCGTCACCACGAACCCGCCCCAGGCCCCGGCCGCCCCGCCCGCCGACCACGTGACGGTGGCCATCGACGGCATCGACGTCGTCGTGCCCAAGGGGACGCTGATCATCCGGGCCGCCGAACAGGTGGGCATCGAGATCCCCCGGTTCTGCGACCACCCGCTGCTCGAGCCGGTGGCCGCCTGCCGGGCCTGCCTCATCGAGATCGAGGGCCAGCCCAAGCCGCAACCGGCATGTGCGATCCCCGTCGCCGACGGCATGAAGGTCCGCACCTCGCAGACCTCCGACATGGCCGCCACCGCCCAGCGCGGGGTCATGGAGTTCCTGCTCATCAACCACCCGCTGGACTGCCCGGTCTGCGACAAGGGCGGCGAGTGCCCCCTGCAGAACCAGGCGATGAGCCACGGGCGCGGGGAGTCCCGGTTCACGGGCACCAAGCGCACGTTCCCCAAGCCGGTGGCGCTGAGCACCCAGATCCTCATCGACCGCGAGCGCTGCGTCTCGTGTGCCCGGTGCACGCGGTTCGCCGACCAGGTCGCCGGTGACCCGTTCATCTCCCTGCAGCAGCGCGGCGGCCGCCAGATCGTGGGCATCGCCGAGGACACCCCGTTCAACTCGTACTTCTCCGGCAACACCGTGCAGATCTGCCCGGTCGGGGCCCTGACCAGCTCGGCCTACCGGTTCCGCTCCCGGCCGTTCGACCTGGTCTCCACGCCGACGGTGTGCGAGCACTGCGCCAGCGGCTGCGCGCTGCGCACCGACGTGCGCCGCTCGACCGTCCTGCGCCGGCTGGCGTGGGAGGACCCGGCGGTCAACTCCGACTGGAACTGCGACAAGGGACGCTTCGCGTTCCCGTACCTGGCCGCCGACCGCCTGGACACCCCGCTGGTGCGCGTCGACGACGAGCTGGTCGAGAGCCGCGTGGCCCGAGGCCGTGCGCCGGGCCGCCGACGCCCTGGCCGAGTCCGGGGACCGGACCGCCGTCCTGCTCGGCGGGAAGCTGACCCTCGAGGACAGCTACGCCTACGCGAAGTTCGCCCGCGCCGTGCTCGGCACCGACAGCATCGACTTCCGGATCCGCCGCTCCAGCTCCGCGGAGGCCGACTTCCTGCGCTCGGTCATCTCCGGATCCGGTCTCGGGGTCACCTACGCGGACCTCGACGCCGCCCCCACCGTGCTGCTCGTCGGGCTCGAGCCCGAGGAGGAGTCGCCGATCGTCTTCCTGCGCCTGCGGGCCGCGACCCGGCGAGGGGCCCTGAAGGTCCTCACCGTGGCGCCGTTCGCCTCCCCGGGGTCGGCCAAGCTGTCGGCCCACGTGCTGGCGGCCGCACCCGGGCAGGAGGCCGAGGTCCTGCGCGCGCTGGCCGCCGGCGGCGGGGACGCCGCGGCGGCGATTGCCGCCGAGGGCGCGATCATCCTGGTCGGCGAGCGTGCCGCGGAGTCCCCGGGCGCACTTGCCGGCGCCGTCGCCCTGGCCGAGTCCACCGGCGCCCGACTGGCGTGGGTGCCGCGCCGCGCCGGCGACCGCGGGGCACTGGAGGCCGGCGCACTTCCCGGGCTGCTGCCCTGGGGCCGCCCCCTGTCCGACCCCGTGGCCCGCGCCCAGGTGGCCGCGGCATGGGGCGTCGACGCCGACGCCCTGCCTGCCGACACCGGACTGGACCTGGTGGGCGTGGTCGACGCGCTGGAGGCCGACCTGGCCCAGTCGCAGGCGGACGACGCTGCTGAGCCGACGGCCGCCGACGGTGCCGACGCACCCCATCCGAGACAGATCCGAGGCAGCCCTCGAGGCCCCGCGTGCCGCGGATCGGCGCGGTGATCCTCGCCGGTGTGGACGCCAGCGACACGCCGGACCCCGAGGCGTTCCTCGCTGCGCTGGCCGCAGCACCGTTCGTCCTGGCCCTCGAGACCCGACCCACCGCGATCACCGCCCTGGCCGACGTGGTCCTTCCGGTGGCGGTCATCACGGAGAAGTCCGGGACCCTGCTGGACTGGGAGGGCCGCGCCCGGCCGTTCGGCCAGGTGATGCGCGAGTCCACCGCGATCACCGATGCCCGCGCGCTGTCGCTGCTCGCCCGCGCCATGGGGCGCCCGCTCGGCTCGATCGAGGTCGCCGACCTTCGCGCCGAGCTCGCCGGCATGGGTCGCTGGCAGGGGCCGCGACCCGAGGTGCTCGGCGACCGACGATCCCGCGGCCGCCCCCGGCGCAGGCCAGGTCGTCCTGGCCAGCTGGCGGCACCTGCTCGACGAGGGGGTCCTCCAGCGCGGTGAGCCGGCGCTGGCCGGCACCGCCCGGCCGGCCCTGGCCCGGATCTCAGCCACAACGGCGGCCAACCACGGCCTGGGTGACGGCCAACCGGTGACCGTGACCTCGGCGCAGGGCTCGATCACCCTGCCGGTGGCCGTCACCGAGATGGTCGACGGCGTGGTCTGGGTGCCCGGCAACTCGATCGGCAGCACGGTCAACGCCACGTTGCGGGTCGGGCCCGGCGCCGTGGTGGCGCTCAGTGCAGGAGGTGCGCAGTGATCGTGTCCTCGGTGGTGGCGGCCACGGAGTTCCCGCCGTTCGGGCAGGACCCCTGGTGGCTGGTCATCCTCAAGGTGCTGGCCATCTTCGTGGGTGTGGTCCTGCTCGTCCTGCTCACCATCTGGGGTGAGCGGCGCATCGTGGCCCGGATGAACATGCGCGTGGGTCCCAACCGGGTCGGGCCGTTCGGCGTGCTCCAGGGCCTGATGGACGGCATCAAGCTGGCCCTCAAGGAGGACATCATGCCCACGGCCGCGGACAAGGCCGTGTTCTTCATCGCCCCGATCATCTCCGTCGTGCCCGCATTCCTGGCCCTCGCGGTGATCCCCTTCGGCCCGGAGGTCTCGATCTTCGGCGTCCGGACCCCGCTGCAGCTCACCGACTTCCCGGTCGCGGTGCTCTACGTGCTGGCCGTGGCCTCGATCGGCATCTACGGGATCGTGTTCGCCGGCTGGTCGTCGGGCTCGACCTACCCGCTGCTGGGCTCGCTGCGCTCGTCGGCGCAGATGATCTCCTACGAGATCGCGATGGGCCTGGCGTTCGTGGCGGTGTTCCTGTACGCGGGCTCGATGTCGACCTCGCAGATCGTCTCCGCGCAGCAGCCCATCTGGTACGCGCTGATCCTGCTGCCGTCGTTCATCATCTACGTCACCGCGATGGTCGGTGAGACCAACCGGGCCCCGTTCGACCTGCCCGAGGCCGAGAGTGAGCTCGTCGCCGGGTTCCACACGGAGTACTCGTCGCTGAAGTTCGCGCTGTTCTTCCTGGCCGAGTACATCAACATGGTCACCGTCTCGGCGCTGGCGACCACCCTGTTCCTGGGCGGCTGGCAGGCCCCGTGGCCGATCTCGGCGATCAACGACGGGATGTTCAACCAGAGCTGGTGGGGCCTGCTGTGGTTCCTGGGCAAGGTGTGCATGTTCCTGTTCATGTTCATCTGGCTGCGCGGCACGCTCCCACGGTTCCGCTACGACCAGTTCATGAAGTTCGGCTGGAAGGTCCTGATCCCGGCTTCGCTGGCGTGGATCGTCCTGGTCTCGACCTTCCGCGCCCTGCGCGACGAGCTGCCCAGCAACGCGATGACCATCTCGGTGATCGTCATCGTCACGCTGGCCGTCGTCTTCCTCGGCTCGTACCTGGTCGAGAACCGCCGCGAGAAGGGCCGGGCCCGGATCGAGGCCCAGGCCGAGGCCGAGGCAGCCGAGTTCGCCGGCCAGCCCGGGATCCACCCGGTCCCCCCCATGCCGGGCGAGACGTTCGAGTTCACGCCGCGGGCGCGCCAGACCGTGCCCAGCGCAGTGGCCGTCGACGACGCCCCGCGCAACGAACCAGGCGACGCACAGGAGGCTCCCCGTGCCTGAGCTCCCCCAGCCCGTACGGGGCTTCGGGACCACCTTCCTGACCATGTTCAAGAAGGTGAACACCGAGCAGTACCCGGAGGAGAAGGACCAGTACCCCCCGAAGCCGCGCTTCCATGGCCGCCACCAGCTCAACCGGCACCCCGACGGCCTGGAGAAGTGCATCGGCTGCGAGCTGTGCGCCTGGGCCTGCCCGGCCGACGCGATCTACGTCGAGGGTGCGCCGAACACCGACGAGGAGCGGTTCTCCCCGGGCGAGCGCTACGGCCGGGTCTACCAGATCAACTACCTGCGCTGCATCCTGTGCGGGCTGTGCATCGAGGCCTGCCCGACGCGTGCGCTGACCATGACCAACGAGTACGAGCTGGCCGACAGCAGCAGGGCCTCGCTGATCTACGAGAAGGCCGACCTGCTCGGCCCGCTCATGCCCGGCATGGTCGCCCCGCCGCACGCGATGGTCGAGGGCGCCGACGACGGCTCCTACTACCGCGGTGAGGTGACCGGCGCCACGGACGACCAGCGCGCCGAGGTGGCTGCCCGCGAGGCGGCCGCCGCGTCCGCGGGTGCGGGCGACGAGGCCGGGACGGAGGAGTCGTGAACGCTCTGGCAACCCTGGCAGCCGTGGTGGCCGAGGGGCCGGTCGGCGTGACCCAGAACACCGGGGAGCAGGTCACCTTCTGGATCTGCGCGACCCTTGCGGTGATCGGGGCGGGGGGCACGGTCCTGTCCCGCAAGGCGGTGCACAGCGCCCTGTTCATCGCCCTGACGATGATCAACCTGGCGATCCTCTACGTCGCCCAGGACGCGCCCTTCCTGGGGATGGTCCAGGTCATCGTCTACACGGGCGCGGTCATGATGCTCTTCGTCTTCGTGCTGATGGTTGTGGGCGTGGACGCCTCCGACAGCCTCGTGGAGACACTCAAGGGGCAACGGGTGTGGGCGGGGGTGGCGTTCGTGGGCTTCCTCGGGCTGCTGCTCGCCGGGATCACCGACTCGCTGGCCGGAACCACCGTGGTGGGCCTCGACGAGGCCAACGCCGAGCACGGCGGCAACGTCCAGGGCATCGGCGTGGCGATCTTCACCCGCTACCTGCTGGCCTTCGAGGTCACCTCCGCGCTGCTGATCACCGCCGCGCTCGGTGCCATGGTGCTGACCCACCGGGAGCGCGTCGAGGCGCGCAAGACCCAGTCCCAGCTGTCCACCGAGCGGTTCGCCCCCGACCATCACCCGGTCAACAAGCCGAGCCCCGGTGTGTACGCGCGCAACAACGCGGTCGACATGCCCGCGCTGCTGCCCGACGGGACGATCGCCGAGGAGTCCGTCCCCGGCCCGCTGCGGCTCGAGGGCGACATCCGCGACGCCGACCGGCTGGCGATCGAGGAGGCCGAGCACCTGCTCGCCCATGAGGCCGTCATCGTCGACTCCTCGGGCGGCGACCCGCTGGACGCCTCGCAGGAGGACCGGCCATGAACCCCACCAACTACCTGGTCCTGTCGGCCATCCTGTTCTCCATCGGGGGCGCGGGCGTGCTGGTCCGGCGCAACGCGATCGTCGTGTTCATGTGCATCGAGCTGATGCTCAACGCCTCCAACCTGGCGTTCGTCACCTTCGCGCGGACCAACGGGACCCTCGACGGGCAGGTGGTGGCCTTCTTCGTGATGGTCGTCGCAGCCGCCGAGGTGGTCATCGGCCTGGCGATCATCGTGACGATCTTCCGGACCCGCAACTCGGCCTCGGTCGACGAACCCAACCTGCTGAAGTTGTGAGGGGACGACTGTGAACAACACCCTTGCGGTCCTCACCTCCGGGGAGGCCTCTCCGGGCGAGGTCGTGCAGGCCACCGGCACCTTCGTGCTGATCGCTGCGCTGATCGCGATCCCGGCCGCCGGTGCGGTGATCCTGCTGCTGGCCGGCCGGCGCTCGAACAGGTGGGGCCACCTGCTGGGCACCGCGGCGGTCCTGGCCTCGTTCGCGCTCGCCGTCGTGCTCTTCCTGGCCCTGCTCGCCCAGCCCGAGGACGCCCGCACGATCAACCAGTTCCTCTGGGACTGGATCGACGTCGGGACGTTCACCGCACCCTTCGCCCTGCAGCTGGACCCGCTGAGCATGGTCTTCGTGCTGCTGATCACCGGCGTCGGCTCCCTGATCCACATCTACTCGATCAGCTACATGTCCCACGACCCCGAGCGGCGCAAGTTCTTCGCCTACCTGAACCTGTTCATCGCCGCGATGCTGCTGCTGGTCCTGGCCAACAACTACCTGCTGCTCTACGTGGGCTGGGAGGGCGTGGGCCTGGCCTCGTACCTGCTCATCGGCTTCTGGTTCCACAAGCCGTCGGCGGCCACGGCCTCCAAGAAGGCGTTCGTGGTCAACCGGGTCGGTGACTTCGGCCTGAGCCTGGCGATCATGATGATGTTCGCCACGCTGGGCACGTTCACGTTCGAGGGCGTCAACGCCACCATCGACCAGGCCGACTCGACCATGGTCACCTGGATCGGCCTGGCCCTGCTGCTGGCCGCGTGCGGCAAGTCCGCGCAGTTCCCGCTGCAGTCCTGGCTCCTGGACGCGATGGAGGGCCCGACCCCGGTCTCGGCCCTGATCCACGCCGCCACGATGGTCACCGCCGGCGTCTACCTGATCGTGCGCTCGGCCGAGATCTTCAACCTCAGCGAGACCGCCCGCCTTGCGGTCGTGATCGTCGGCACGATCACGCTGCTGATGGGTGCGGTGATCGGGTCGGCCAAGGACGACATCAAGAAGGGCCTGGCCGGCTCCACGATGAGCCAGATCGGCTACATGTTCCTGGCCGCAGGGCTGGGCCCCGTCGGCTACGTCTTCGCGATCTTCCACCTGCTCACCCACGGCATCTTCAAGGCGCTGCTGTTCCTGGGTGCCGGCTCGGTGATGCACGGCATGGACGACCAGGTGAACATGCGCCGCTACGGCGCGCTGCGCACGGTCATGACGCTGACCTGGATCGTGTTCGGGATCGGCTACCTGGCGATCATCGGCATCCCGCCGTTCGCCGGGTTCTTCAGCAAGGACGAGATCATCCACGCGGCCTGGGTCGAGCACCCGGTCGCGGGCTTCGCCGCCCTGGTCGGCGCGGGGGTGACGGCGTTCTACATGACCCGCATGATGGCCATGACCTTCCACGGCAAGTCCCGCTGGGAGGACGGGGTGCACCCGCACGAGTCCTCGCCGGTGATGACCGTCCCGATGATCATCCTGGCCATCGGTGCGGTCTTCGGCGGCTTCGTGATGCTCTACGTCGGCAACATCGAGGAGTGGCTGGCCCCGGTGGTCGGCTTCGAGGAGGCCGAGGGCGGTCCGTCGACCACGGTGCTGATCGCCATGACCCTGGTCGTGGTGGTCGTGGGCGTGATCATCGGATGGCGGCAGTACGCCGCGCGTGATGTCCCGGAGGTCGCCCCGACGCAGGTCTCGGCGCTCACCGTGGCCGCCCGCAACGACCTGTACGGCGATGCGGTCAACGAGGCCCTGTTCATGCGGCCCGGCCAGCACCTGACCCGCACGCTGGTCTGGACGGACAACAAGATCATCGACGGGGCGGTGAACGGCACGGCAGCCGGGATCGGTGGGCTCAGCGCGCGGATGCGTCGCTGGCAGACCGGCTACGTCCGGTCCTACGCCCTGACGATGTTGCTCGGTGTCGTGGTCGTCGGCGCCGTCCTGGCCCTGGGGGTTCTGCTGTGATGACCGACTACTACCTCGTCGCGCTCATGGCGCTGCCCATCCTCGGTGGGCTGCTGGTGGCCGTCCTGCCGAAGGGCAACCCCGGGCTGGCCAAGAAGGTGGCGCTGGGCGTCTCCCTGCTCGTGCTGGCCCTCGGCGTCGCCACCGCGATGGCCTACGAGCTGCCGGAGGACGGCGGTGCCCCGTTCCAGCTGGACGTGTCGTGGGACTGGATCCCGGCCTGGGGCGTGAGCTTCGCCCTCGGCGTGGACGGCATCGCCCTGGTCCTGATCCTCATGACGGTCATCCTCGTCCCGGTCTGCATCGTGGCCGGGTGGCTGGACGCCGACGAGTCCACGGGCTCGGTGCGCGGCTACTTCGCCTGGATCCTGGTCCTCCAGGGCCTGGTCATCGGGGTGTTCGCGGCCACCGACGTCTTCCTGTTCTACGTGCTGTTCGAGGCCATGCTGATCCCGATGTACTTCCTCATCGGGCGCTACGGCGGCGCCCAGCGGCAGTACGCGGCCGTGAAGTTCTTCCTCTACTCCTTGTTCGGCGGCCTGCTCATGCTGGCCGCGCTGATCGGCCTGTACGTCCTGTCGGTCGACCAGTTCGGCACGGGGACCTTCAACTACGCCGACCTCGTCGGGATGGACATCACCCCCGAGCTGCAGCGGTGGCTGTTCCTCGGGTTCTTCATCGCCTTCGCGATCAAGGCCCCCATGTGGCCGCTGCACACCTGGCTGCCCGATGCTGCCGCCGAGGCCCCCCCGAGCTCCTCGGTGCTGCTGGTCGGCGTCCTGGACAAGGTGGGCACCTTCGGGATGCTCCGGCTGTGCCTGCCGCTGTTCCCCGACGCCTCCAAGTACTTCGCCCCGGGGATCATCATCCTGGCGCTGGTCGGCATCATCTACGGCGCGCTCGTGGCGATCGGCCAGACCGATCTCAAGCGCCTGATCGCCTACACGTCGGTCAGCCACTTCGGCTTCATCGTCCTGGGCATCTTCGCAATGACCTCGCAGGGCCAGAGCGGCTCGACCCTGTACATGGTCAACCACGGGTTCTCCATCGCCGCGCTGTTCCTGCTGGTCGGGTTCATGGCCACGCGCCGCGGATCGCGGCTCATGGCCGACTTCGGCGGGGTGCAGAAGGTCGCCCCGGTGCTGGCCGGGTTCTTCCTGGTCGCCGGGCTCTCCTCCCTGGCGCTGCCCGGCCTGAGCTCGTTCGTCTCGGAGTTCCTGGTGCTGGCCGGCACGTACACCGTCTACCCGTGGGCGGCGATCGTCGCCACCTCGGGCATCATCCTGGCCGCGCTGTACATCCTGATCATGTACCAGCGGACCATGACCGGCCCGGTGGCCTCGGGGGTGGTCGGCATGCCGGACCTGCGTGGTCGGGAGGTGCTGGCCCTCGTCCCCGTCCTGGCGATCATCGTCGCGCTCGGGTTCTTCCCGCAGCCGGTGCTGGACGTCATCAACCCATCCGTCGACCAGACGATGACGCTCGTCGGCAGCACCGATCCGGTGCCCGCCGTTGCCGAGTCGGGGAAGTGAGGCTGCGATGATCGCCACCGCCATTCCCATGGCCGAGACCCTGACCTTCCCCTCGTTCCAGTACCGGGCCATGGCCCCGGTGCTGCTCGTCCTGGTCGCGGCCGTCGCGTCGGTCCTCGTTGAGGCCCTGGCCCCGCGCACCACCCGCCGGGCGATCCAGCTCGTGCTGGTCCTGGCGACCCTCATCGCCGCGCTGGTCCTCACGATCGCGATGCCCGCCTCCGAGAAGGGCGTGGTGGCCGCAGGATCGCTGTCCGTGGACGGGCCCACGCTGTTCATGTGGGTCACGATCCTGGTGATCGGCCTCCTGGCCACCCTGCTCATGGCCGAGAAGAGGGTCGACCCGGCCGGTGACGCGTTCGCTCCGCGGGCGGCGTCGCTGGTGGGCTCCACCGAGGAGCAGGAGCTGACCCGGCGCGGGTGGGAGCAGACCGAGGTCTGGCCGCTGTTCCTGTTCGCGCTGACCGGCATGCTGCTGTTCCCGGCGGCCAACGACCTGCTGATGCTGTTCGTGGCCCTGGAGGTCATGAGCCTGCCGCTGTACCTGCTCGCCGGGATGTCCAGGCGCCGCCGCCTGTTGTCGCAGGAGGCTGCCCTCAAGTACTTCCTGCTCGGGGCGTTCGCCTCCGCGTTCCTGCTCTACGGCTCGGCGATGCTCTTCGGGTACGCCGGCGCCCTGGACTTCGGGTCCATCTCCGACGCGTTCACCAGCACCCCGGGTTCGCAGGGCCTGCAGCTGATCGGGATCGCCCTGGTGGCCGTCGGGCTGCTGTTCAAGGTCGCGGCCGTGCCGTTCCACATGTGGACCCCGGACGTGTACCAGGGCTCGCCCACGCCCGTGACCGCCTTCATGGCGGCCGCCGTGAAGGTCGCGGGCTTCGGTGCCCTGCTGCGGGTCATGTACGTGGCCCTCGGCGGTGCGGCGTGGGACTGGGAGCCGGTCATGTGGGTCGTGGCGATCGTCACGATGCTCGTGGGCGTGATCCTGGCCGTGACCAGCTCGGACATCAAGCGGATGCTGGCCTACTCGTCCATCGGGCACGCCGGCTTCCTGCTGCTGGGCGTCATCGCCTTCTCGACCGAGGGCCTGGCTGCGACGATGTTCTACCTGCTCGCCTACGGCCTGACCACCATCGGCTGCTTCGCGATCGTCATGCTCGTACGCGGGCCCACCGGCGAGGCAGGGCACCTGTCCTCCTGGGCCGGACTGGGCCGCACGTCGCCGGTGGTTGCCGGTGCCTTCGCCTTCATGCTGCTCGCGCTCGCCGGGATCCCCCTGACCAGCGGGTTCACCGCCAAGTTCGGGATCTTCTCGGCGGCGATCGCCAGCGGCGCGGTCTGGCCGGTCATCTTCGCAGTGCTCGCCTCAGCGATCTCGGCCTTCTTCTACCTGAAGGTCATCGTGCTGATGTACTTCGCCAAGCCGGCGGCTGACGGCGGTGCGGCGGTGGCGGTCCCCAGCGTCCTGACCCAGTCCGCGATCCTGATCGCGGTCCTCGGCACGGTGCTGCTGGGCGTCTTCCCGCAGGCGATCCTGAACCTGGTCAACGAGTCGGCGATCTTCATCCGCTGAGCTCACCGCCCGCGCACCCACGCCCGCGCGCTCGCCCCCTCCCCCGCCCCGTTCACCCTCCGGAATCACCCCGCCCTCCCCGGATCCCGGGAGGGCGACGCGAAGCAGGGAGGGTGACTGGGTGGCAACCGGGGTGCCCTGAGCGCGCCGCCGCCGGCGTTGGGTACCTTCTCCCCCATGACACCAACGCCGAACACCCACAAGTACCTGTTGTCCGAGGACGAGATGCCCACGACCTGGTACAACCTGGTCGCCGACCTCCCCGAGCCCCCGCCCCCGCCGCTGCACCCGGCGACCCACGAGCCGATCGGTCCCGAGGCGCTCGCCCCGCTGTTCCCGATGGGGCTCATCGAGCAGGAGGTGTCGGCCGAGCGGTACATCGACATCCCCGGGGAGGTGCTGGACATCTACCGGCTCTGGCGGCCCTCGCCGCTGTTCCGGGCGCGCCGCCTGGAGAAGGCGCTGGGGACGCCGGCCCGGATCTACTACAAGTACGAGGGGGTCTCGCCGGCCGGCTCGCACAAGCCGAACACCGCCGTGCCGCAGGTCTACTACAACGCCCGGGAGGGCGTGAAGAAGATCACCACGGAGACCGGGGCAGGGCAGTGGGGCACCGCCCTGGCGTTCGCCTGTGCGCTGTTCGACATCGAGTGCGAGGTGTGGCAGGTGGGGGCGAGCTTCGACCAGAAGCCCTACCGCCGGATGATGATCGAGGCGTTCGGAGCCTCCGTGCACCGGTCGCCGTCGGACCTCACGGCGTCCGGCCGGGCGATCCTGGCCACCGACCCGAACCACCCCGGCTCCCTGGGCATCGCCATCTCCGAGGCCGTCGAGGTGGCCGCCCAGGACCCCGACACCCGCTACGCCCTGGGCTCGGTGCTCAACCACGTGCTGCTGCACCAGACGATCATCGGCGAGGAGGCGCTGCTCCAGCTGGCCAAAGCCGGCGAGGACACCATCGACCTGGTCGTGGGGTGCACGGGTGGTGGCTCCAACTTCGCCGGGCTGTCCTTCCCCATCCTGCGGGAGAAGATGGCCGGCAGGTTCAACCCGGAGATCCGCGCGGTGGAGCCCGCGTCCTGCCCCTCGCTGACGCGCGGAACCTACGCCTACGACTTCGGCGACACCGCCGGGCTGACGCCGCTGATGAAGATGCACACCCTCGGGCACAGCTACGTCCCCGACCCCATCCACGCCGGCGGCCTGCGCTACCACGGGATGAGCCCGCTGATCTCGCACGTCTACGAGCTCGGGCTGATGACGGCCACGGCCGTGAAGCAGACCGAGTGCTTCGAGGCGGGGATCCTCTTCGCCCGGACCGAGGGCATCCTCCCGGCGCCGGAGCCGACCCACGCCCTGGCCGAGGCCATCCGCGAGGCTCGGGCCTGCATCGAGACCGGCGAGGAGAAGGTCATCGTCACCGCACTGTGTGGGCACGGGCACTTCGACCTCGCCGCCTATGACGCCTTCCTCGGTGGGCGCATGGTCGACGAGGACACCCCCGACTCGCGGTTCGCCTCGGCGCTCGCAGAGCTGCCGACCATCTGAGACCGGGATGCCGCCCGTGATCCATTCAGGTTGAGTTGCCTCTAGCGTCGCCAACCTGCATGGATCGCACCGGGCCGGGGGGTGCAGGTTGGCCGGGCCTGGGCGCGGGGCGATTCGGCGCATCGGGGCCGTGTGGGCCAGACTTGTCCCGTGCCCTCCCTGACCTCGAGCCGACCTGAGGGGCTGTTCCTGCCCGATGCCGGGCTCGACGCCCACATCGGGATGCGGCTGGGCGACGTGGAGGCCCTGCTGCGCGAGTCCGTCGTCAGCGAGTACCCCTTCGTCACCAGTGCCGCCCGGCACCTGGTCGATGCCGGCGGCAAGCGCTTCCGGCCGCTGCTGGCCCTGCTGGCCGCCCAGTTCGGGGATCCGCTGGCCCCGGGGGTCGTGCCCTCGGCTGTGGTCGTCGAGCTGACCCACCTGGCCACGCTGTACCACGACGACGTGATGGATGAGGCGCCGCTGCGCCGCGGTGCGGCCTCCGCGAACGCCCGCTGGGACAACACGGTGGCGATCCTCACCGGCGACTTCCTGTTCGCCCGGGCCTCCGACCTGCTCGCCGACCTCGGCCCGCAGGCCGTGCGCATCCAGGCGCGCACGTTCGAGCGCCTGTGCACCGGCCAGATCCGCGAGACGGTCGGCCCCCGCGACGGCGAGGACCCGATCGCCCACCACGTGAGCGTCCTGGCCGACAAGACCGGGTCGCTGATCGCCACCGCCGGGCGGTTCGGGGCGATGATGTCCGGTGCCCAGGAGGACGTCGTCGAGACGATGGCCACCTTCGGCGAGCGGATCGGTGTCGCGTTCCAGCTCGCCGACGACCTGGTCGACATCGGCAGTGAGCGCGCCCAGTCCGGCAAGACCCCCGGCACCGACCTGCGCGAGGGTGTGGCGACGCTGGCCGTCCTCTACGCGCGCACCTCGACGGATCCCGCCGACGACCGCCTGATCGAGCTGACCTCCGGCCCGATCCATGACGACGCCGAGCACGCCGAGGCCTTGGGCCTGCTGCGGGCGCACCCGGCGATGGCCCGCGCCCGCGATGAGGCGCACCGGTGGGCCGATGAGGCCCGGGGGGCGTTGGCACCCCTGCCGTCGGGTCCCGCCCGGGACGCCCTCGAGATGCTCTGCGACTACGTGGTCGAGCGGACCGGTTGATGCGGGTCGGCGACCTCAGCGGCCGACGGGCCGGGGTCGCCTCCGGGCTGACGGCCTACATCCTGTGGGGCCTGTTCCCCCTCTACTGGGGGTTCCTGGAGCCGGCGACCCCCGCGGAGGTCCTGGCTGCCCGGGTGGTCTTCTCGCTGCTCTCGCTGGCCCTCCTGGTCACCGCCGTGGGCCAGTGGGGCACCGTGCGTGCCGTCCTGGGCGATCGGCGCCGGCTGCTGATCCTGGCCGGGGCGGCACTGGTCGTCTCAGTGAACTGGGGGGTCTTCATCTGGGCGGTCGACAACGACCACGTGGTCGATGCCTCCCTCGGGTACTTCATCAACCCCCTGGTCTCCATCGCCCTGGGCGTGATCGTCCTGCGCGAGCGCCTGCGTGCCCTGCAGTGGCTGGCTGTGGGGATCGCCGCCCTCGCGGTCCTGTACGCGGGCATCTCGATGGGGCGGCTGCCGTGGATCGCCCTGGTGCTGGCGTTCTCGTTCGGGATCTACGGCCTGGCCAAGAAGCTCGCCGGAGTGGACGCCATCGCGAGCCTGACCGTCGAGATGCTCGTCCTGACCCCGATCGCGCTGGCCTACATCGTGTGGTTGTGGTCCCGCGATGAGCTGGTGTTCGGAGCCTACGGATGGGGGCACGCCCTGCTGATGGTCGGCGCCGGCCCGGTGACCGCCCTGCCCCTGCTGTTCTTCGGGTTCGCCGCCCATCGTGTGCCGCTGTCGGTCCTGGGGCCGCTGCAGTACGTCGCCCCCTCGCTGCAGCTGGTCATCGGCGTGTGGTGGTTCGGCGAGCAGATGTCGGCGCAGCGGTGGCTGGCCTTCATCGGCGTCTGGATCGCCCTGGTCGTGTTCACCGTCGACGCCGTGCGCAACGTTCGGTCGGGCCAGCCGGAGCTGGTCGAGGACCTGTAGGGGCCCACCAGGGGGCCGGGGCGGCGAGCGTAGACTCGACCCGAGCCGCGAACGTCGTGGCGAGGACCGCGAATGAGATGACCGATGACCGTCGAAGTTGACCGGATCCCTGCCCTCCAGCTCAGCCTGGCCGACATGGTGTGGGACGACCACCCGGAGCAGCAGCGCTGGCTGACCGTGGTCTCGCTCGTGCGGGACGCCGACCATGTCCTCGTGACGTGCGCGGGGGACGAGCGGCCCCTGCGGATCCCCGTCGACGCCTCGGTCGGGGTCCGCCGGCTGGTCCCCGCCGCCCCGCACGACGCCGACGACGACGAGTTGCACGACCGGATCGCCGGGTACTACCCGGGGGATGTCGCCTCGGCCACGCAGGCGGTCGCCGAACACACCGACGCCCACCTGCCGCCCAGGCCCTCGGGCTCGGCGAGCCAGCCCTACCCCAACTCCCACTACGAGGGCCTGTACGGCGGGGACCTCGACCACGTCGTCGACGCCGTCGGGGGCACACCCGACGAGGCGACCCGCGACCGCCGCCTCGAGGCCACCCGGCGCCACCTCACCGAGCGCCGCGACGCGCCGGCCGACGAGCAGCCCACGACCGAGTCCGACGAGGAGCTCGACGAGCGGATGTCGGGCTGGTACGCCGGGGACATCGGCTTCGTCGTCGACAACAAGGACCAGTAGGCCCGTGGCCGGGGACCCCGGGTCCGGTCAGGGAGCCGCCGGTCCGCTGGCCGGCATCCGGTTCGTGGAGCTCGGCGGGATCGGTCCGGTGCCCCACGCGGGGATGATGCTGGCCGACCTCGGGGCCACCGGGGTACGGGTGGACCGGCCGGGGGGCCAGCCCCTGGGTCACACACCCGGGCGGGATCCGCTGCTCCGGGGCCGTCCCACGCGGGCGATCGACCTGCGCTCCGACGCCGGCCGCGCCGAGGTGCTGGACCTGGTCGCCGGGTCGGACCTGCTCATCGAGGGCTATCGCCCCGGTGTCACCGAGCGGCTCGGCCTCGGGCCGGCGGACTGCTGGGCGGCCAACCCGCGCCTGGTCTACGGCCGGATGACCGGCTGGGGCCAGACCGGCCCGTGGGCGGCGATGGCCGGCCACGACATCAACTACAGCGCGATCGCAGGCCCGCTGCGGCACACCGCACGACCCGGCGAGCGGCCGGTCATGGCGCTCAACCTCCTGGCCGACCACGGTGGCGGCTCGACGTACCTGGTCATGGGGGTGCTGGCGGCGCTGGTCGAGGTCGCCCGGACCGGTCGGGGCGTGGTGGTGGACGCGGCCATGGTGGACGGGGCGGCCAACCTCATGAGCCTGGTGCACGGCATGCGCGCGCAGGGCCTGTGGCCGAACCCTCCGGGCGGGAACACCCTGGACGGGGGTGCTCCCTTCTACGACACCTACACCTGTGCCGATGGTCGGTACGTCGCCGTCGGCGCCCTGGAGCCGGCGTTCTACGCCGAGCTGCTGGCCGGGCTCGGGCTCGATCCCGCTGGCCTGCCCGCCCAGTGGGACCCGAGCGGCTGGCCGGTCCTGCGCGAGCACCTGGCCGGTGCCATCGCGATGCGGACCCGTGACGAGTGGGCGGCGGTGTTCGACGGCGCCAACGCCTGCCTGACCCCGGTGCTGGACATGACCGAGGCCCCCGACCACCCGCAGCTTGTCGCACGTGGGACGTTCGTCGAGGATCCGGTCACCGGAGCGCGGGTGCCGGGTCCCGCACCCCGCTTCGGGCCCCGCTACGAGCCCTAGCAGGTCGCGACCATGGTCCCTATCCGCCCGGCGCGGGGGCCGTGGAGGATGGAGATGGCGGAGCGGGTCCCGCGGAGGTCGTGGGGACGGTGCCCGGCCGAGGAGGATGTGCGATGTCCACGTCCACGCAGGTCGTCGTCGGGTACGACGGATCCCCCGACTCGCACGCGGCCCTGGACTGGGCTGTGCGCGAGGCCGCATCCCGGCACCTCGGTGTCCGGATCGTCCACTGCGAACCGGACATGGCGGCCTTCGATGCGGCGGCCGCGTCGATGTCCGGGGCACCCGTGCTGGCCACGACACTGCCCCACGAGGGCCAGACAGTGGTGGGGCGGGCTGCCGAGGTCGTGACCGCGGCCGGGGTCCCCGTGGCGACCGTGGTGACCTCGGGGGCGCCCGCCAGTGTCCTGGTCGAGCAGAGCAGGACCGCGGTCATGGTCGTGATCGGATCCCGGGGTCACGGGTCGATCTCCTCGGCGATCCTCGGGTCGACGGTGTCCCACGTGGCCTCCCATGCCCACTGCCCGGTCATCGTCGTCCGGGCCCAGGGTGTGCCCGACGGGCCGGTGGTGGTGGGGGTGGACGGCTCCCCGGGGTCCGAGGAGGTGGTCGGGTGGGCCATCGACCATGCCTCGCGCCACGGCCTGGCGTTGGAGGTCCTGCACTCCTACGCGATCCCGGTCTACCCGGGCGTGGTGCCCTACGTCCCGCCGGTGGAGATCACCGAGGCCACGGCCGGCTTCGAGCAGCGCGTGACCGCCGAGGTCCTGGCCGGATGGCGGGAGAAGTACCCCGACGTCGCAGGTCACCACGAACGTCGCCCACGGGCGCCCGGGCCCCGCGCTGGTCGAGGCCACAGGCCGCGCCAGCCTCACGGTGGTGGGCTCCCGTGGCCGGGGGGCGTTCCTCGGGATGCTTCTGGGCTCCACGAGCCAGTCGCTGCTGCACCACGCGAACGGTTCGGTGGCCGTCCTGCGCCACCACGCGCACTGACCGGACGCCCGGGTGCGGGCGCCCCGGGTGTGGCCCGAGGGCGGGTCAGCCGGTGACCGTCCAGGTGTCCCGGCCGGAGAGCAGGGTGGCCAGGTCCCCGCGCCCCTTGGCGGTCGCACGCTCCAGCTGGTCGGCCAGCAGGTGGTCGTAGACCGGCCTGCGCACGTCGCGGAAGACCCCGATGGCGGTGTTCTCCAAGGTGTTGAAGTCCGCCAGTCGGGACAGGGCGAAGGCTGTGGAGGGCTCCGCGGCGTGCGCGTCGTGCACCCACAGGCAGTCGCCGTCGCAGTCGGCCACGTCCTCCACCACGTGCAGGACGCCGTCGTCGCGGCGGGCGACGCCCTTCTGGCCGTTGGCGCCGAAGCGGATGGGCTTGCCGTGCTCGAGGCGGATCAGGTTGTCGTCGCGGACGTCGGAGTCCTTGAGCGGCTCCCAGGCGCCGTCGTTGAAGATGTTGCAGTTCTGGTAGATCTCGACCAGCGCCGAGCCCTCATGGGCCGCGGCCTGGCGCAGCACCTCGGTGAGGTGCTTGCGGTCGGAGTCGATGGTGCGGGCGACGAAGGATGCCTCCGCGCCCAGGGCCACCGAGATCGGGTTGAACGGGTAGTCGATCGACCCCATCGGGGTGGACTTGGTGACCTTGCCGGCCTCCGAGGTCGGTGAGTACTGACCCTTGGTCAGGCCGTAGATCCGGTTGTTGAACAGCAGGATCTTGAGGTTGACGTTCCGGCGCAGCGCATGCAGGAAGTGGTTGGCGCCGATGCTCAGGGCGTCGCCGTCACCGGTCACGACCCACACCGAGAGGTCCGGCCGGGACGTGGACAGCCCGGTGGCGATCGCCGGTGCGCGGCCGTGGATCGAGTGCATCCCGTAGGTGTCGACGTAGTACGGGAAGCGCGACGAGCAGCCGATCCCGGAGATGAACACGATGTTCTCGCGGCGCACCCCCAGCTCGGGCAGGAACGACTGCACCGCGGCCAGGATCGCGTAGTCCCCGCAACCGGGGCACCAGCGGACCTCCTGGTCACTCTTGAAGTCCTTGGCCGACTGCGGGGAGTCGGCCTTGGGGACCAGGCGCAGCGCCGCGGATGTGGACAGGTCGGTGGTCACAGCATCTCCCTGATCTGGTCGGCCAGCTCGGTGGCCTTGAACGGCAGGCCACGGACCTGGTTGTAGCCCTGGGCGTCGACCAGGTACTTCGCGCGGATCAGCAGGCTGAGCTGACCGAGGTTCATCTCCGGGATGAGCACCCGGTCGTAGGCGCGCAGGACGTCGCCGGTGTTGGCGGGGAACGGGTTGAGGTGGCGCAGGTGGGCGCGGGCGACCCTGCCGCCCTCAGCGCGGATGATGCCGCAGGCCGCGCCGATCGGGCCATGGGTGGAGCCCCACCCCAGGACCAGCACGCGGGCGTCGCCGTCGGGATCGTCGACCTCCAGCGGGGCGATGGTGCGTGCGATCCCGTCGACCTTCGCCTGTCGGGTGCGCACCATGAAGTCGTGGTTGTCCGGGTCGTAGCTGATGACCCCCGAGCCGTCGGCCTTCTCGATCCCGCCGATCCGGTGCTCGAGGCCGGGCGTGCCGGGGATCGCCCACGGCCGGGCCAGCGTCTCGGGGTCCCGCAGGAAGGGCCAGTAGACCTCGGTGCCGTCGTCGAGTGTGTGGTTCGGCGCCGTGGCGAACTCCACGTGCAGGTCCGGCAGGGTCGCGACGTCGGGCACCCGCCAGGGTTCCGAGCCGTTGGCCAGGTAGCCGTCGGAGAGCAGCATGACCGGGGTCCGGTAGGTCAGGGCGATCCGGGCTGCCTCGATGGCGGTGTCGAAGCAGTCGCTCGGCGACTGCGGTGCCACGATCGGCACGGGGGCCTCGCCGTTGCGCCCGAACATCGCCTGGAGCAGGTCGGCCTGCTCGGTCTTGGTGGGCAGGCCGGTGGACGGGCCGCCGCGCTGGACGTCGATGACGATCAGCGGCAGTTCGACGGCCATCGCCAGGCCGATCGTCTCGGACTTCAGCGCGATCCCCGGGCCGGAGGTGGTGGTGACGGCCAGGGAGCCGCCGTAGGCCGCGCCGAGGGCCGCGCCGATGCCGGCGATCTCGTCCTCGAGCTGCAGCGTGCGCACGCCGAACTCCTTGTGCCGGCTCAGCTCGTGGAGGATGTCGCTGGCCGGGGTGATGGGGTAGGAGCCCAGGAACAGCGGCAGCCCGGACAGCTCGGACGCGGCGATCAACCCGTACGACAGTGCGGTGTTGCCGGTGATGTTGCGGTACACGCCGGGGGGCATGACCGCCGGGCTGACCTCGTAGTGGACCGCGAAGTCCTCGGTGGTCTCCCCGTAGGCCCAGCCGGCGTCGAAGGCGGCGAGGTTCGCAGCCAGGATCTCGGGCTTGCGGCCGAACTTGGCCCTGAGGAAGTCCTTGGTCCCCTCGGTCCCTCGGGAGTACAGCCAGCTGAGCAGGCCGAGGGCGAACATGTTCTTCGCGCGCTCGGCCTCCTTCTTGGTGATGGCGAACCCCTTGAGCGCCTCGACGGTGAGGGTGGTGAGGCTCACCGAGTGGACGGCGAAGGACTCGAGGCTGTCATCGGTGAGCGGGTCGGTCGTGTACCCGACCTTCTCCACCGCGCGCTTGGTGAACTCGTCGCTGTTGATGATCAGGTGCCCACCGCGGCGGACGTGGTGCAGGTTGCTCTTCAGGGCGGCGGGGTTCATGGCGATCAGGACGTCGGCGGCGTCGCCCGGGGTCTGGATGGCGTGGTCGGCGAACTGCAGCTGGAAGGCGCTGACGCCATGCACCGTGCCGGCTGGTGCCCGGATCTCGGCCGGGAAGTCCGGCAACGTGGACAGGTCATTGCCGAACGAGGCCGTCTCGTGGGTGAACCGGTCGCCGGTGAGCTGCATGCCGTCACCGGAGTCGCCGGCGAAGCGGATGATGACCTTCTCGAGCGGGACTACCGGCTTGCTCACGTTCCGCGCCTCTCGTGACCCGGGGCCTGGCGACCGCGCTTAGGGTGACCTTCGACCCTCCATTCTGTCCCATGATCGACGGTGCCGCGTCACGTCCGCGCCGTGTTGCCCGCGGAGCCTGGCGGGCGCGGGGTGGGGGCGGGCGGCCCGCGCGGGGTGGGGGACGGCCCGGGGCCTGAGGGCCTAGCCTTGACCCGTGGTCGGCGCAGCGGTCGAGCGCCGCTGGGTCCAGGTCGGCTCCCAGCGGGTGTCCCTGCACGTCGTGGAGCTGGGCCTGGCCTGCTGCGGGATCGAGGTCCGCGAGGCGCGTCGCGCCGCTGAGGTGCTGGGGGCGGTGGGCGAGCTGGAAGCGGCCGGGGGGATCGATGCTCCGGTGGACGTCCACGTCCTGGTGGTCGCCGGGACCGTCACGGCCCGCCTGGCCCCCGGCCTCGTCGAGGCGTTCGCCGCCCTCCCCGAGCCCCGTGCCGTGCTGGCGTTCGGGGCGTGTGCGGCGACGGGTGGGCCCTACTGGGACTCGTACAGCGTCCTGCCGGGCGCCGCTGAGGTGGTGCCGGTCGATGTCTGGGTGCCCGGCTGCCCACCTCGGCCCGAGGACCTCGTCGCCGGTCTGGTGGAGGTGCTGCGTGCGCGTCCATGAGCACCGGGTGGAGGCTGTCCAGTGGCGGGCGCACTGCGCCGCGCGGGCGGCCGCCGGGGCGGCGATGCTGGACATGCTGACCGCGGTCGATGACCCGGAGGAGGGTCGGATCGAGGTGGTGGCCCACCTCGTCGACGTCCCGGGCCGTGCAGCGGCACCTGGTGTGGACGCTGGTGGATCGCGCCGACCCGGTGCTCGACTCGCTCGTCGACGTCTACCCGGGGGCCGCCTGGCACGAGCGCGAGGTCCGGGAGATGTTCGGTGTCCGGTTCGTGGGCAACCCGGACCTCCGGCCCCTGCTGACCACGGGGGAGATGGGGTACCCGCTGCGCCGTACGACCCCCCTGCCGGCCCGGATCACCACCCCGTGGCCGGGGGCCGTCGAGCCCTCGGACCGGCCCGCGGGTGACCGCACCGCGGCCCGTCCGCGTACCCGACCGGGCCCGCCCGGTGTCCCAGCGCAGTGGTTGTCGTGAGCGGGCACGCGCGCATCGCGCTGGTCGCGGGCAACTGCACGTCCTGCATGCTGTGCGTGCGGGAGTGCCCCACGTGGTGCATCTCACTGGAGGCCCACCAGGAGCTCGTCGGGGACCCCGGGGCACGGCGGCCGCGGACCGTCAACGTGCTCGATGAGTTCCGGATCGACTGGGGCCTGTGCATGTACTGCGGCATCTGCGTCGAGGTCTGCCCCTTCGACGCCCTCGCGTGGCGCGCGGACCCCGTCGCGCCGGAATCGGCGCCCACCGCGTTGCGGCACGGGATCGACCAGCTCGAGGGCTGAGTCTCAGCACGGTGTGTACGGAATCGACCATCTGATCGTCGTTTCCGTGCACACGGACGTCAGCCGAGCAGCTCAGGGCGTCAGCTGGGCCAGCAGCTCCGCGGGTGAGGCCGCCAGCGCGTCCGCCCCGGCCGCCGTGAGCTCCCGGTCGTCGCCGTACCCCCACAGCACCCCGATGCTGCCCACCCCGACCGCGACCGCCCCGTGTACGTCGTGGCTGCGGTCGCCGATCATGACGGTCCCGTCGGTCGGCCGCCCCAGCCGGGCCAGGGCCTCGGTGATGATCTCGGACTTCGCGGTGCGCCGGCCGTCGAGCTCCGAGCCGACGACCGTGGCGAAGTACCCGGTCAGGGCGAAGTGCTCCAGGATCGAGCCGGCGTAGACCTCCGCCTTCGAGGTCGCGACCGCCAGGGTCCGGCCGGCGGACCGAAGGCCGTCCAGGAGCTCGGGGATGCCGTCGTAGACGGAGTTGTTGTACTGCCCGTCGGTGGCGTAGTGCTCGCGGTAGGCCGCGATCGCCACGGTCACCTCAGCCGGATCGAACCCACAGAGGTCCCGGAACGAGTCGAGCAGGGGTGGGCCGATGAACCGATCCAGCGTCGCGTCGTCGGGGACGGGCCTGCCCATGGTCGCCAGGGCGTAGCGCACCGAGCTGATGATCCCCGGACCCGACGCCGTCAGCGTGCCATCGAGGTCGAACAGGACGGGGTCGGCGTCGGCGAACCGACCGGCCCTCACCGGTAGTTGACGAACTGGACTGCGAAGTCGAGGTCCGCCTCACGCACCAGCTGCTGCACCGCCTGCAGGTCATCGCGACTCTTCGAGCTGACGCGCAGCTCGTCGCCCATGACCTGGGACTTCACGCCCTTCGGGCCTGAGTCGCGGATCATCTTGTTGAGCTTGCTGGCCTGCTCCTTGGAGATGCCGGCCTTCAGCGCGCAGAGGATCTTGGTCTCCTTGCCGGACTGGCGCGGCTCCCCGGCGTCGAGGGCTTTGAGCGACACCTGGCGCTTGACCAGCTTGTCCTTGAGCACGTCGAGGGCGGCCTTGCAGCGCTCCTCGGTGCTGGACGTGATCTCGATTCCGTCCTCGCCACGCCAGGCGATGGTCGTCTGCGTGTTCTTGAAGTCGAAGCGTGTGGCCACCTCCTTGGCGGCCTGGTTGAGGGCGTTGTCGACCTCCTGGTGGTCGACCTTGCTGACGATGTCGAAGCTGCTGTCTGCCATGGACATCAGGGTAGCTCCCCGCCGCGGCGGGCACGGCCGTCGCTCGGGTGCCCCGGTGGTGCGCTGGTGGTGCGCTGGTGGCATTCGGGTGCGCCGCGACCAGTCGTCAGGGGCGGTTCCGGGCCGTCGGTGATCGTGATGCCGGCGGGCGTGCGCCAACGCCATCCCGGTGGAGTGCCGGCCGGGTCCCGGCTGCCGGGGCCGGCCGGCTCCGGGTCCGGTGGGGGTTCAGGGTCCAGCGCCCAGGGCGTGTGGGTCTTGAGGTTGTGGTGCCGGCGGCACAGCGGCCCGAGGTTGGCCGGGGTTGTCGGTCCGTGCGGCCATGGCACTGCATGGTCCAGGTCGCACCGCGTGGCCGGCTGGTGGCACCCGGGGAACCGGCAGCGAGGCTCGCGGGCCCGGATCAGGCGGGCGAGGGCGGCAGAGGGCACATAGCCCCGCGACCCGGTCGCGGTGATGGCACCGGCAGAGTCCGTGACCCACGCACGCCAGCGTCCGTCACAGGCCAACTCCCGAGCCACGGCGGGCGGGACGGGACCCAGTCCGGCAACCTCAGCCGGGTCCTCAGCCATGCCAAGGAGGGTCTCCAGGCTCACCACAACCTGGATCTCCGGCCGCGGCAGGTCGGGCGGGAGGCTGACCCCACGGACCAGCTCCACGTCGTCGCGGGAACCATCGGAGCCCTCGGGATCAGCACCACGGCGTGACTCCTCGGTGGGGGTTGCCCAGGCGCCCAGCAGCAGGTCGGTCAGGACGTCGGCCCGGAGCTGGTCGCGGGTGCGAGGCTCGGACGACCCGTCTGCGGCGGCGTCGGCCTGGAGCCCGGCGGCCAGGGCCGTGAGGCGGCGATGGATCCGGTGGGCCTCGACGTCGGCAATGTCGGCGACCAGCGTGGCCATGCCGTCGCCCGTCGGGTGGACTGTGACGCGGCGGGCGGAGAAGGCCCGGATGCGCGCCTGCTGGGCGGACTCCGGGCAGATGCGCAGGCGAGCCGCGCGGGCCGACCCGGCTGACCTCGGCCGAGTGGTACGGGCGGCGTCCGGTGGCCAGGCGGTGATGCACCCGGGTGCAGACCTCGGCGATGACTGCGTCCGCGTCCGGCGGTTCGAGATCGGCCACATGGTCGAGGACCAGACGCCCCGCCCAGGCCGAGATCGCGCCCGACGCGATGAGGGCGACGAGCTGGGGGTGCTGCCCCAGCGCTCGCGCATGCCCGATCCGGTTGCCCATGGCCGGGATGGTCGAGCGCAGGGCGTGGGCGAGCTCCTCGCGGGCAGGGTCGTGGATCCGCTGGCGGTCGCCGGCGATCTCGAACGAGATCGGCTCCGGGCCGGCGGCCGAGACCAGGGCAGCGGCGCTTCGCGTGGCAAGCCACGAGGCGCAGGTGTCCCATGCCGCAGCTGTGACGACCTGGCAGGCACATGGCCAGCCGGGAGCGTGTCCCGGTGTGGGCCAGTCCGGCAGCATGCGGTCGCCGGAGTGGTCCACCGGGCAGGTACTGCCGGGCGGCAGGTCGGCCAGGGCGTTCACCAGGTGGGGGCCCGGGGCCAGCCACAGCAGTCGTCGCACGGGCTCGTGCAGGGTCGCCTCCCACCAGGACTCCTCGGTCCATGCGGGACGCTCGTCGAGCCACCAGGCACGCAGCAGTCCGGCCAGCCGGGCTTCGCGCCGCTCGTGGACGTCGCCGGGCGCGGTCACGTCGGGCGGGTCAGAGGGCCGGTCGGCCACGGTGACTCCCATTGCTCCCCCCATCTGCGGCTCGCGAACGTCCACGACGCGCCTCGAACTGATGTTCGAATCCTACCATCCCCGACCGCCTGCGCAACCCCGCGCGGCACGGGTGTGGACGGAGCAGGAACCGGCGGAGCCAGCTGGCAGCCCCGATCACCGGGTGAGGCCCCTGACGTGGTCGCCACGTCGGATGCCGGCCGCGGACGCATGCGGTCGCTGGGTGGTTTGTCCCCGGCCCGTGGGCCCGGGTACGCTTGTCCGGCTACGGCGGGTTGCCCGAGTGGCCAAAGGGAGCAGACTGTAAATCTGCCGGCTCAGCCTACGTTGGTTCGAACCCAACACCCGCCACGCGCGACCGAGGCGCCCCCGCACCACGTGGGGGCGCCTCGGTGTCTGTGTCGGCGGGTCCGGGCAGGTGCAGGCGCCCGAGCGGGAACCCCGATCTGGTGGCAGGGTTGAGCATCATGACCTGGAGCAGCGCCGACATCCCCGACCTGACCGGCCGCACGATCATCGTCACCGGGGCCAACTCCGGCATCGGCCTCGAGGCCGCCACGGCTCTGGCTGCGCGTGGCGCGGCAGTCACCCTCGCCGTCCGTGACCCCGGACGAGGTGCAGCCGCGGCACAGCGGATCGGTCAGGTGGCACCAGGAGCCCAGCTCGACGTCGCGCGCCTGGACCTCGCCGACCTGGGCAGCGTGCGGGAGTTCGCGGCAGCCTGGCTCGAGGGCCACCCCGAGGGCCTCGATGTCCTGGTCAACAACGCCGGCATCATGGCCATCCCCCGGCGCGAGACTGCCGACGGGTTCGAGATGCAGCTCGGCACCAACCACCTGGGTCACTTCGCCCTCACGGGGCTGGTCGTGGGGTCGCTGCGGCCCGGTGGTCGTGTGGTCACGGTCTCCAGCGGTGTCCACCGGTTCGGCCGCATGGACTTCGACGACCTGCAGTCGGCGCGCTCCTACCAGAAGTGGCGGGCCTACGGGCAGAGCAAGCTGGCCAACATCCTGTTCGCCCTCGAGCTGCACCGCAGGGCCGAATCGGCGGGTGCCGACCTGCGCAGCATCGCGGTGCATCCGGGCTACGCGGCCACCAACCTGCAGTCGGTGGGCCCACGGATGTCCGGCAGCCGGGTCGGGGTGTCGATGGTGAGCGTGGCCAACCGCGTCCTCGCCCAGTCGGCCGACGCCGGCGCGTGGCCGACGCTGATGGCAGCGACCGATCCGAGCGTGCCGAGCGGCAGCTACATCGGGCCCACCGGCTTCCTGGGCCAGCGCGGGACGCCCGGCTTCGAGACCCCGTCGCAGGCCGCGCGGGACGTCGATGCAGCCCGTCGCCTCTGGGACGTGAGCGCCGACCTGACGGGCGTCGAGTACCCCTGGTGAGCACGTCCGAGCGGGCCTCGGACGATTTCGTCAATGCCCAGCGGGTCGGGTAACCTTGTCGCGCATTGCCCCTTTAGCTCAGTCGGCAGAGCGTCTCCATGGTAAGGAGAAGGTCTACGGTTCGATTCCGTAAAGGGGCTCGGAAGAGCAGTCCCGCAAGGGCTGGCCTTGCAGGGCGGAGTAGCTCAGCCTGGCAGAGCAAGCGGCTCATAATCGCTGTGTCGCCGGTTCAAGTCCGGCCTCCGCTACCAGACCCGGGTGCCCGCAAGGGCACAGCACGAGGCGCCCACCGTGGCGTGAGACAAGGAAGGCAGTCCCGTGGGCAAGTCCACCGACATCAGGCCGAAGATCACCCTGGCCTGCCAGGAGTGCAAGCACCGCAACTACATCACCAAGAAGAACCGGCGCAACGACCCGGACCGCCTCGAGGTGAAGAAGTACTGCGCCAACTGCAACCAGCACACGGCCCACAAGGAGACCCGCTGAGGGTCGCACCTGGCGGGCTCGCAGTCTGAGCCACCGTGTCATGACCAGCGTGGACCGGTTGAGGTTCCACGACGGCCGACACCAGCCGTCTGCATGATCGTTCGAAGGGGAGTACCCACTGCGGTGGGGCTCCCCTTCGCGCATGTCCGGGGGTGTCGGGGCCTCCGGCACAGCGTCCTCGGATCCGGCAGTGACGAAGGGCCGACGCCCGAACCCGCCCACCCGGCTTCGGTCCCCAACCCTCACTAGGATTCCTCCCAGACTCCGCCGCAGAAGGGGCCCGCATGGAGACCCAGAAGCTGTTCCCGGGCAAGTACTTCATCTCCTCGATCCTCGAGATGCTCGAGTACAAGACCGAGATGACCGGCCAGATGAAGCGGCGCTACCTGATGCGCGCGGCCATGGCCGGGGTCATCGTCGGTCTGCTCTACATCGGCAACTACACGATCCAGGCCGGTTTCGAGTCCGTGGGCGACACGGGGACTGAGCCTGAGGGCCTGCTGCCGGTCGGCAAGCTGCTGGGCTCGACCTTCTTCGGCTTCGCCCTGGTGTTCATCTACTACTCGAAGTCCGAGCTCCTGACCTCGAACATGATGATCACCTCGATCGGCTACTACTTCCGGCGGACCACCCCACGGCGGATCCTGCGGGTGCTCACGCTGTGCTACATCGGGAACTTCCTCGGCGGGCTCTTCGTCGCGGTGCTGGCCTGGGCCTCGTCGATCATCAGCGAGCCCACGATGGAGCTCATGCTGCACTCGGTCGACGTGAAGCTGGCCTTCGTCACCGATGGACCCGCCGGGTGGACGGACCTGTTCGTCCGGGCCATCCTGTGCAACTTCTTCATCAACCTCGCCATGCTGATGGTCTACAACGGGGCCATCAAGGAGGACCTGATGAAGGCCCTGGCGATGATCGTCAGCGTCTTCGTCTTCGCCTACCTCGGCTTCGAGCACTCGGTGGCCAACACCGTGCTGTTCACGATCGTGGGCCTGCAGGAGGGCATCGACCTGGTCCCGGCGACGATGAACATCGTCATCTGCCTTGCGGGCAACTACGTGGGTGGCGGGATCCTGATCGGGCTGTACTACGCCTACCTCAACGACGAGGCCCGCTACCTGCGCCAGCACCCGGAGCTCGCTGATCCCCAGGGGCAGCCCTGAACACCGACCACCACGAGGTCGACCCCCACTGGCGGCACTGGGTGGGTCGGTGCGTCCGGCTGGGGGCCTGGCTGGCCGCCACCTCGGTCATCTGGTTGGCCCTCCTGGTCCTCGCGTGGGCCCAGGGCGGCCATCGTGAGCCCGGTGGCACCGGCCCCCTGGCCCTGGCCAGTGCGGCAGCGCTGATCGACATCGCGCTGCTGGGCAACATCGGTCGCTGGTGGATGAAGCCGCGCTGGCCGGGCCGGGTCCGGACCGGGTGGTGGGGTCGGGCGACTGATCCGCTGCGGTGGCCGCTGCCGGTGGCCACCCTGGTCGTCCTGGTGGCCAACCTCATGCTCACCCTGGCCGATCGGATGATCCCGTTGGACTGGCTCAGCCTGGGGCTGTGCGTCGGCGGCTTGGCCCTGCTCGGGGCGGTGGCCACGACGATGCCCCGCGACGTCGCCGCCCACCGTCCGGGTGCGGCATGACCGATCCCTCCGGTCCCGTGCCGAGCCGCGCGCCGAACGACGGGTTGGACCTCGCGGCGATGACCACCCTGCGGGTCGGCGGCCCGGCCGCCCGGATCGTCACCGCCGGGACCACTCAGGAGCTCGTCGAGGTGGTGACCGCCGCCGACCTCGCGGGCGAACCGCTGCTGCTCGTCGGTGGTGGATCCAACCTGCTGGTCGCCGACGAGGGCTTCCCCGGGACGGTGGTCCGGATCGGCACGCGCGGGGTTGCGGTGGCACCCGCGGGTCCGGATCGGGTGCGTGTCACGATCGCCGCCGGTGAGCCGTGGGAGACGTTCGTCGCCTCGGCGGTCTCCTCCGGATGGTCCGGCGTCGAGGCGCTGTCCGGGATCCCGGGATCCACCGGTGCCACCCCGATCCAGAACGTCGGCGCCTACGGGGCCGAGGTCGCGCAGGTCGTCGAGTCCCTCGAGGTCCTCGACCGGCGCAGTGGCGCGGTCGGTCGGATGGAGCCGGCGGAGGCGGGCTTCGGCTACCGGGACTCGGCACTCAAGCGCCAGCCCGGGCGCTGGGTGGTGCTGTCGGTGACGATGGACCTGGCGGTCGGCGAGATGGGCGCTCCCGTGCGCTACGCGGAGCTGGCAGGGCTGCTCGGGGTCGACCTGGGGGACCGCGCGCCGGCGTCGGCCGTCCGGCAGGCCGTGCTCGAGCTGCGCCGCGGCAAGGGGATGGTGCTCGACGATGCCGACCACGACACGTGGAGCGCCGGATCGTTCTTCACCAACCCGATCGTCAGCCCGGCCCAGGCCGACGCCCTGCCGGTGGATGCCCCCCGCTTCGTCCAACCGGACGGGTCGGTCAAGACGTCGGCCGCGTGGCTGATCACGCACGCCGGCTTCACGCGCGGCTACGCGGTGCGTCCCGGCGCCCGGGCGGCGCTGTCCAGCAAGCACGCCCTGGCACTGACCAACCGGGGTGGGGCCACTGCCGAGGACGTGCTCGAACTGGCCCGGGTCCTGCGCGCGGGGGTCGCCGAGCGGTTCGGGATCGTCCTGGAGAACGAGCCCGTCCTGGTCGGCTGCGCCCTGTAGGGACCGCTGCTCAGCGGGCCTCGCCGAGCAGCGTGGCCATCCGGGCCACGCCCTCCTCGAGGTCGGCGTCGCCCAGGGCGTAGGACAGGCGCAGGTAGCCGGGGGTCCCGAAGGCCTCGCCCGGGACGACCGCCACCTCCACCTCGTCGAGGATCAGCGTGGCGAGCTCGGCCGAGGTGGCCGGGCGCTGGCCGCGGATCTCCTTGCCCAGGACGTCCTCGACCGACGGGTAGACGTAGAACGCGCCCTCCGGCTCGGGGCAGAGCACCCCGGGGATCGCCGACAGCAGTTCGACGATCCGGCGGCGGCGACGGTCGAAGGCCACCTTCATCTCCTCGACGGCCACCAGGTCCCCGGACACGGCCGCCAGGGCGGCGATCTGCGAGACGTTGGCGACGTTCGAGGTTGCGTGCGACTGCAGGTTGGTCGCCGCCTTGACGATGTCCTGCGGTCCGATGAGCCAGCCCACCCGCCAGCCGGTCATGGCGTACGTCTTGGCCACCCCGTTGACCACGATGCAGCGATCGACGAGCTCGGGCACCTCCACCGGCATCGAGGCGAACTCGGCGTCGCCGTACACGAGGTGCTCGTAGATCTCGTCGGTGACCACCCAGATCCCGTGCTCGACGGCCCAGCGGCCGATGGCGGCCACGTCCTCGGGGGAGTACACCGCACCGGTCGGGTTCGACGGCGAGACGAAGACCAGGGCCTTGGTGCTCGGGGTGCGTGCGGCCTCCAGCTCGTCGACGGTCGCCCGGTACCCGCTCTCCGGCGAGGTGGGGACCACCACGGTGGTCCCGCCGGCCAGGGCGATCGACTCCGGGTAGGTGGTCCAGTACGGGGCTGGCAGCAGCACCTCGTCGCCGGGGTCGAGCAGGGCGGCGAACGCGTTGTAGAGCGCCTGCTTGCCGCCGTTGGTGATCAGCACGTGGCTGGGCTTCACGATGAGCCCGGAGTCCCGGTAGGTCTTGGCGGCCACCGCCTCCTTGAGCTCGGGCAGGCCACCTGCTGGCGTGTAGCGGTGCCACCGGGGGTCCCGGCAGGCGGCCGCAGCAGCCTCGACGATGTAGTCCGGCGTCGGGAAGTCCGGCTCCCCGGCCCCGAACCCGATGACGGGACGGCCGGCGGCCTTGAGGGCCTTGGCCCTGGCGTCGACGGCCAGGGTCGCTGATTCGGCGATCGCGCCGATCCGGGCAGAGACTCGACGGGCAGCAGGCATGGGCCCCATGGTAGTGATCGGCGCCGGCTGGGTCGCCGCCACGCCCCAGCCCGACGTGCGCGCATTTGGGCCGGGGGAGGTGGCGCCGTACACTGGGCCATCCGGGTCGGCGCACCCTCGCGGTAGCCTGCCCGGGTCAAGAAGTCCAAAGGGTCGTAGCTCAATTGGTAGAGCACCGGTCTCCAAAACCGGCGGTTGGGGGTTCAAGTCCCTCCGGCCCTGCGAGGCGAGGCGTTCGCGTCCCGTATCAACAACACATGTGGGCGCGCGTGCCCACTTCGGAGGACCTGTGAGCGAGAGCAGCACGACGACTGACCGTGGCTCTTCCGGCGACAAGAAGCCGGCCGGCAAGCCCAGCCTGTGGGCGCGGTTCACGCTGTTCATGCGACAGATGGTTGCTGAGCTCCGCAAGGTCATCTGGCCCACGCGCAAGGAGTTGCTCACCTACACCTGGGTCGTGATCGTGTTCGTGACGGTCTTCACCCTCATGGTGGCGGCGTTCGACTTCGTGTTCACACGACTGGTGCTGCAGCTCTTCAGCTGAGCTGCTCACCGCTACGAGATCTGCGAGGACGACTGTGTCTGGTTCGACCGACGAGTTCGACGCCCCTGAGGGTGCGACCGCCGAATCCGAGTGGTCGGCTGCCCCCGAGGCCGCCGACCGGATCGACGCTGCCCCGATCTTCAGCGATGGTGACGAGGTGCCGGTCGACGAGGCCCCCGAGGCCGAGGTCGTGCAGGGCGAGGCCACCGAGGCCGAGGCTGAGGCTGCGACCGTGGACCCCCTGGCCGCCTTCCGCGCGGAGATGTCCGCGGCCCCGGGGGACTGGTACGTCATCCACTCCTACGCCGGCTATGAGAACAAGGTGAAGGCGAACCTGCTCACCCGGGCCACCTCGCTGAACATGGAGGACTACATCTTCCAGGTCGAGGTCCCGATCGAGGAGGTCGTGGAGATCAAGAACGGCCAGAAGAAGCAGGTCAAGCGCAACAAGTTCCCCGGCTACGTCCTGGTCCGCATGGACCTCACCGACGAGTCCTGGGGCACCGTGCGGCACACCCCGGGTGTGACCGGCTTCGTCGGCCACGCCCACCAACCGCTGCCCCTGAGCCTCGATGAGGTCGTGGCGATCCTGGCTCCCGAGCCGGAGGTCGCGGTCGAGCCGATCGCCGCCGGTGGTGGCTCGTCGGCCAAGGCAGCGGGCAGGCCGGCGAAGGTCGTGGAGATCGACCTGGCCCCGGGCGACTCCGTCACGGTCATCGACGGCGCGTTCGCCACGCTGCACGCCACCGTGTCCGAGATCAACATCGAGGGCCAGAAGATCACCGGCCTCGTGGAGATCTTCGGCCGTGAGACCCCGGTCGAGCTCCGGTTCGACCAGATCGAGAAGAACTAGCGCCGTCCGGCGCCCCCAGATTCCCGCGGTGAACGCGCCGCGGGTGCACCCACACGAAGGACCTGAGGAAATGCCCCCCAAGAAGAAGAAGGTCACTGGCCTGATCAAGCTCCAGATCACGGCCGGCCAGGCCAACCCGGCGCCGCCCGTCGGCCCGGCGCTGGGCCAGCACGGCGTGAACATCATGGAGTTCTGCAAGGCCTACAACGCCGCGACTGAGGCCCAGCGCGGCAACGTCATCCCGGTCGAGATCACCGTGTACGAGGATCGTTCGTTCGACTTCGTGCTCAAGACCCCGCCGGCGGCCAAGCTGATCCTCAAGGCCGCAGGGGTCGAGAAGGGCTCCGGCGTCCCCCAGAAGGACAAGGTCGGCTCGATCACCAAGGCCCAGGTCAAGGAGATCGCCGAGGTCAAGATGCCCGACCTCAACGCCAACGACATCGATGCCGCGATGAAGATCATCGAGGGCACCGCCCGCCAGATGGGGATCACCGTCTCCGAGTGAGACGCCCCACCCACGAACGCGTGGTAGGGCCGGCGCGGCCCGTCACACCACCAACGGAGAGGAATCCGTCATGAAGCGCAGCAAGGGCTACCGCGAGGCAGCCGAGAAGATCGACGCCACCCAGTTGCACACCCCGCTCAGCGCGGTGCGCCTGGCCAAGGAGACGAGTCCGGCGAAGTTCGACGCGACCGTCGAGGTCGCCATGCGGCTGGGGATCGACCCCCGCAAGGCCGACCAGATGGTGCGCGGCACCGTCAACCTCCCGCACGGCACCGGCAAGACCGCCAGGGTCCTGGTCTTCGCCAACGCCGCCAAGGCTGACGAGGCACGCGCCGCCGGTGCCGACTTCGTCGGCGGGGACGACATGATCGAGAAGGTCGCCGCCGGCTGGACCGACTTCGACGCCGCTGTGGCCACCCCCGACCTGATGGGCAAGGTCGGCCGCCTGGGCAAGGTGCTGGGCCCCCGTGGGCTCATGCCCAACCCGAAGACCGGCACCGTCACGATGGACGTCGCCAAGGCCGTGACCGACATCAAGGGCGGCAAGATCGAGTTCCGCAACGACAAGCACGCCAACCTGAACTTCCCGATCGGGCGGGTCTCCTTCACCGAGGCCCAGCTGGTCGAGAACTACAGCGCGGCGATCGACGAGATCACCCGGCTCAAGCCGTCCGCGGCCAAGGGCCGCTACATCAAGAAGGCCACCATCTCCACCACGATGGGCCCGGGCATCCCGGTTGATCCCAGCCGGACCCGTGACCTGCTCGGCGAGGACGAGAGCGCCTGACCCCGCCATACGATCGACGGGCCCGCCTGCTGCCACGGCAGCACGGCGGGCCCGTCGTCGTTCGTGGGGCGGGGGGCTACCAGTTCGACAGGACGCGCCCCTGCTTGTCCTTGAAGGACCCGATGACGATCATCACCAGGTCGATCAGGAACCAGATCCCGAAGCCGCCCAGCGTGATCAGGTACAGGATCCCGGTCCCGATCTTGCCCACGTAGAAGCGCTGTATCCCCAGCACGCTGAACAGCAGGATCAGCAGCAGGGCGACCAGCCGGCTCTTCGGGCTGGCGGGCTGGCCGCCCGCGTCGAACATGGGCTTGCCGTTCGGGAAGGTGGCCACGGCCGCGGCCGTCACGGGTGCGGCGGCCATCACCGGCGGCGCGGGAGGCGCGGGCGGCGCAACCGGGGGAGCAACCGGCGGTGCCGGGGGAGCCCAGCCGGGGGTGCCGGCGGAGCGGGCGGCGGGACCGGGGCTGCGTCCGCCGGGGGTGCGGGCGGTGCGGCCGGCTCGACCACCTCGGGCTCCGGAGTCCCAGCCACGACCTCGGCCTGCGCAGCCTCGGCCTCGCGGCGCCACGGCCGGCTCGGGCGCAGGTGCCTCGGCGACCGCTGCCTCGACGGGTGCGGCGTCGGCGACGGCCTCCGGGACGGGCAGGTCCTCGGGTGTCGGATCGGGGGACGCGGGGGCGTCCGGGATGGGTGCCGCGAGGTCGTCGACGGCCGGTGGATCGATCGGGGACTCGGGGGCCCCCGAGGGCAGGCCGGCCTCGGCCGGCTCGGGGAGGTTCTGGTCCATGCTCATGGGTCATCCTTCTGCTCGGGCGGGTGCGGGTGCGGGTGCGGCAACGGAGTACCGGATCAACGTACCGGCGCCACGGCCCGCGCAGCGCGGGACACGTCGTGGCTCAGCGACGCAACGCCTCGCGCAGGTTCACGACCAGCAGGGTGAACGCCGCCAGGGCCAGGGTGACGCCGACCACGATCCGCCAGTCCTTCCAGAAGTAGTAGAGGGCCACCAGCCCCACGATCAGCAGCAGGAAGCGCCCCATGACGGCCAGGAACTTGCCACGGGCGAAGCCCTCGATGGACACCAGGAGGAACAGTCCGGCGACAGTGGTCTGCCAGGCGCTGACCCCCAGCGTCGGATGGATGATCTGGGCCAGGGTCCACAGGATGAGCGGGGTGCTCAGCACGGCCCACCAGGACAGCAGGCGGGCGCGGGTGCCCCTGGGCGGACTCGATGGGCAGGTTCCGGTGGCTCAGGTGCGCATGCGGATCCGTCGCCGACGTTGCGGCGTCCCGGGACATCGAGGCCGCCTCGTCGCGCAGGCGGGTCTGCTCCCGGCGCATCAGCAGCAGCCGGGCCTCCTCCTGGGCCAGGGCGCGCACCGCGGGCGAGCCCGGGTAGCGACCCGCCGCAGCGATCCGCAACTCCTCGCTGGTGGCGCCGATGTCGACCTCGAGCTCGGCCAGGCGGGCCTGGATCTGGTCACTGCGCTGTTCGAGGAGCCGACGCTCGACGGCAGGGTTGGGTGCCACCTTGGCCAGTCCCGCCCAGCCGACCGGTCCGGCCCAGGAGGCGCGGACGGTTCCATCACGCTCGTAGCGCGGTCCGGCGGGTCCACGCTCGCCGCCCAGCCGGTCGCGGGTGTCGTGGCCCCAGAGCCCGCGGAATCCGTGGACCCAGTCGGTCGTGTCGTCGATGACCTCCGGGTACCAGGGATCGCCCTGGCCCGGACCGATGGATCGACCGTCCCCACGGGCGTAGTCCACGTACGGGATGCCGACGTTCTGCGCCCCGGTCGACCACGGCGTGAACACGCGGGCCATCCAGCGCCCGACGCGCAGGAACCAGGCCTGGGTCGGCGGCTCGACCGAGATCAGGTAGTCCCCCGGGAGGTAGGCCCCGGAATGTGATCCGGCTCCGGCGAACACCACCGGGTGGCGTCCCTCGACCAGCGTGAGGTCCGGGTCGTCCCAGCGGCGGCGCAGGTCGTCGCCCGTCTCGTCGTGGGCGGAGAAGACCACCCAGCGCGGTGCGGGCAGGCCCGCCCCGTCGACCTCGCCGGTGCCGTCGAGGAAGATGGTGACCTGCTCCCAGTCGGCCTCGTGCTCGTTGACCCCGCCGAACGCCGAGCGCCAGTTGTTGAACGAGTAGAAGAACCAGTACTGGCAGATGAGCCAGTCGCCGTCGCGGACGACCCGGCCGTAGTAGGCAGGCCGGTCCGGCTCGAGGTGGGCCTGCTGCAGGAGGAAGGACCTGGCGGCACTTCCGCCCGGCACGCTCCCGCGGAAGACCAGCGACAGGCGGTTCAGGGCATCGATCAGGCGCCCGAGCAGTCCGACTGCGGCCAGGCGGCTGGCCCCGGTCAGGCGCGGCGGGCGGTCCTTGAGCGAGATGCGCGCCTTGCCCGAACCCGCGCCGGTCATGATGCCCGACAGCGACGACGTCTGGCCCGGGATGGCCTCGTCCATCGGCCCGATCATCGACGAGTCGAACGTCCCTGCTGTGGCCTCGATCACCGACTCCCCGTCGGCCACCTCGGTCCACAGGGCAGCCCTCGCCACGTAGTTGTGCACCGAGACGGGGTAGAAGTACTCCCCCTTGGTGAAGCGGACCACGGGCTCGTAGGCCCGCAGCAGGGCGAGGTCGTCGGCGGGGCCGTCCCTGTGGGGGTCGGTGGTCATGGGCGCATCGTAGGGGGATTTGGCCCCACCCTCCCGCTGGTCTACCCTTGGGGTACCGAAGACCGTTGGTCGCTGCTTCCCGCTCAACGCGGGAAGGAACTGAAGGTCCCGCGCAGAGCGGGCGGCCCACGCAGGTGAGAGCAGGAGTTCGGACGCACAGGTGGGCATGCCCGCCAGCATCCGGTCCCACGCCCCGCGCCTGCGCCGGGGCGTTCGTCATGTCGGGGCCGGCCGAGGTCGACACTGCTCAAAGGAGAATCATGGCGCGGAACCCCAAGTCCACCGCCGTCGAGGAGATCACCGAGGAGTTCCGCTCCTCGAGTGCGGCGGTCCTGACGGAGTATCGCGGCCTGACCGTGGCGCAGCTCAAGGAGCTGCGCCGTTCCCTGGGCGGCAATGCCACGTACGCCGTGGTGAAGAACACGCTGACCAAGATCGCGGCCAAGGATGCCGGGGTCGAGGGTCTGGACAGCCTGCTGGTCGGCCCCAGCGCGATCGCCTTCATCAAGGGCGATCCGGTGGAGGCGGCCAAGGGCCTGCGTGACTTCTCCAAGGCGCACCCGATGCTGGTCATCAAGGGCGGATACCTGGACGGCAAGGTCCTGTCCGCCGCTGATGTCACCACCCTCGCAGCGCTGGAGTCCCGCGAGGTGCTGCTGGCCAAGCTGGCCGGCGCGATGAACGCTTCGCTGCAGCAGGCGGTGTCGCTGTTCGCGGCACCCCTGTCCCAGGCAGCACGCGCCATCGATGCCCTGCGGGTCGCCGCCGAGGCGGATCCGTCGCTGATCGGTGGTGCGGGCCAGGCCCCCGCCGCCGACGTTGCCCCCGAGGTGGTCGACGCCGCCACCGAGACCGAGGCTCCGGCCGAGGTCGACATCGAGACCGAGGCTGTTGCCGAGGTCACCACCGAGGCTGCGGCACCCGCCGACGCCGAGGTACCGGCTGAGGCACCCGCCGATGCCGCCACCGACGCTGCGGCCGCAGCCGAGGAGAACGCCGAGGGCTGATCGCCCTTCGCAATCAGCCCCACCCGGCACCGGCCGGAAACGAGAGAGGAACGCCATCATGGCGAAGCTGAGCACTGTGGACCTGCTCGACGCGTTCAAGGAGATGACGCTGATCGAGCTCTCCGAGTTCGTCAAGCAGTTCGAGGACACCTTCGGCGTCACCGCGGCCGCCCCGGTCGCCGTGGCCGCTGCGGGCCCCGCGGGCGGCGGCGCCGCCGCTGAGGCCGTCGAGGAGCAGGACGAGTTCGACGTCATCCTCGAGGACGCGGGCGACAAGAAGATCCAGGTCATCAAGGAGGTGCGCACCCTGACCAACCTTGGCCTCAAGGAGGCCAAGGACCTCGTCGAGGGCGCCCCCAAGGCCGTCGTCGAGAAGGTCAACAAGGAGGCCGCCGAGAAGGCGAAGGCCGCCCTGGAGGCTGCTGGCGCCAAGGTCTCGGTCAAGTGACCCTGCGCTGACCGCGCACGACCACGCCGCTGGGCGCATCCCCACCACGGGGGTGCGCCCAGCGGCTTTCGCACATTCGGGCCCCTCGGGTACTTGACTCTCAGCGAGCGGGGAGGCACCCTGAGTCCGACGCATTGCATCCAGGCGTGTGGGTGGCCCTCGTGGCCACACTCCGCGGACGGTTCGAGGGGTGCGTGCCAGGGTCCCGCCACCCGCTGTCGAGCGGCGGGGACCAGGCGCGCGAACGAGGAACCGGCTGTGGAGCAGCAGGCCCGGAGTCGACAGCGGCTGCCCTTTCGGGTACGCTGCTACTTTGCGCTGCCCTTCACCCCCAGCCTTGTTGCTCCTGCGTGAGCCATGCCCGCGGCCCAGCCGAGGGCGCGGGGGCTCGGTCAGCGTGCCGACCGCAGTGAACCGTCCTGGAAGGACCTGTCTTGGCCTCCACCCGCAAGACCGCCACGCCCCCCCCGCCCCCCGGACTGAACCGGGTCTCCTTCGCGAAGATCCGTGAGCCGCTGGAGGTCCCGGACCTCCTGGCCCTGCAGACCGACTCGTTCGACTGGCTCCTGGGCAACGACACATGGCGGGCTCGCGTGGCCGCCGCTGTCGAGTCCGGGGCCAGCGTGCCGACCAAGTCCGGGCTCGAGGAGATCTTCACCGAGATCTCCCCGATCGAGGACTTCTCCGAGACGATGTCGCTGAGCTTCCGCGACCACCGCTTCGAGCCGCCGAAGTACACCGTGGAGCAGTGCCGCGAGAAGGACATGACCTACTCGCAGCCGATGTTCGTCACGGCGGAGTTCACCAACAACGAGACCGGCGAGATCAAGAGCCAGACGGTCTTCATGGGCGACTTCCCGCTGATGACCAACAAGGGCACGTTCATCGTCAACGGCACCGAGCGCGTCGTGGTCTCGCAGCTGGTCCGCTCGCCGGGTGTCTACTTCGAGCGCCAGGAGGACAAGACCTCCGACAAGGACATCTTCGTCGCCAAGATCATCCCGAGCCGCGGTGCGTGGCTGGAGTTCGAGATCGACAAGAAGGACATGGTCGGCGTGCGGGTGGACCGCAAGCGCAAGCAGCCGGTGACCGTGCTCCTGAAGGCCCTGGGCCGCTCCGAGGCGCAGATCCGCGAGCGGTTCGCCGAGTGGCCCTCCATGCTGGCCACCCTGGAGAAGGACCCGGTCGGCACCACGAACCCGGACAAGACCCAGGACGAGGCGCTGCTGGACATCTACCGCAAGCTGCGCCCGGGCGAGCCGCCCACGATCGAGGCCGGCCGCAACCTGCTGGAGAACTTCTACTTCAACCCCAAGCGCTACGACCTGGCCAAGGTCGGTCGCTACAAGGTGAACAAGAAGCTGGGCCTGACCTCCGAGCTCGGCCAGAGCACGCTGCAGATCGAGGACATCGAGGCCACGATCGAGTACCTGTGCCGGCTGCATGCCGGTGAGACCTCGTTCGAGACCGCGGTGGGCACCAAGCAGGTCGAGCCCGACGACATCGACCACTTCGGCAACCGGCGCCTGCGCACGGTCGGCGAGCTGATCCAGAACCAGCTGCGCACCGGCCTGTCGCGCATGGAGCGCGTGGTCCGCGAGCGGATGACCACCCAGGACGTCGAGGCGATCACGCCGCAGACCCTGATCAACATCCGCCCGGTCGTGGCCTCCATCAAGGAGTTCTTCGGCACCTCGCAGCTGTCCCAGTTCATGGACCAGACCAACCCGATCTCGGGGCTGACCCACAAGCGCCGCCTGTCGGCACTGGGCCCCGGTGGCCTCTCGCGTGAGCGGGCCGGCTTCGAGGTGCGCGACGTGCACCCGTCCCACTACGGCCGCATGTGCCCGATCGAGACCCCTGAGGGCCCGAACATCGGCCTGATCGGCTCGCTGTCCACCTACGCCCGGGTCAACGCGTTCGGGTTCATCGAGACCCCGTACCGCCGGGTCGACGACAAGGGCCGCGTCACCGACGAGATCCACTACCTGACTGCCGACGAGGAGGACCTGCACGTCGTCGCGCAGGCCAACGCGCCGCTGACCCTCGACGGGCACTTCGCGGAGTCGCGCGTCCTGGTCCGCACCAAGGGCGGCGAGGTCGACTACATCGCCCCGGCGAACGTGGACTTCATGGACGTCTCCCCGCGCCAGATGGTGTCGGTGGCCACGGCCATGATCCCGTTCCTCGAGCACGACGACGCCAACCGCGCCCTCATGGGCGCCAACATGCAGCGCCAGGCTGTCCCGCTGCTGCGCAGCGAGGCGCCCCTGGTCGGCACCGGCATGGAGTACCGCGCTGCGGTCGACGCCGGCGACGTGGTTGCCGCGCACTCCGGTGGGGTGGTCTCCGAGGTCTCGGCCGACCACATCACCGTGGCCAATGACGATGGCACCTACGAGACCTACCGGCTGCGCAAGTTCGACCGCTCCAACCAGGGCACGTGCTTCAACCAGCGCACCATCGTCGACGAGGGCCAGCGGGTCGAGGCGGGGCAGGTCATCGCCGACGGTCCGTGCACCGACACCGCGGAGATGGCCCTCGGGCGCAACCTGCTCGTGGCGTTCATGCCGTGGGAGGGGCACAACTACGAGGACGCGATCATCCTGTCCCAGCGTCTCGTGCAGGACGACGTGCTCTCCTCGATCCACATCGAGGAGCACGAGGTCGACGCCCGCGACACCAAGCTCGGCCCTGAGGAGATCACCCGGGACATCCCCAACGTCTCCGAGGAGGTGCTGGCCGACCTCGACGATCGCGGAGTCATCCGCGTGGGCGCCGACGTCGTGACCGGCGACATCCTGGTCGGCAAGGTCACGCCCAAGGGCGAGACCGAGCTGACCCCGGAGGAGCGCCTGCTGCGCGCGATCTTCGGCGAGAAGGCCCGTGAGGTCCGCGACACCTCGATGAAGGTGCCGCACGGCGAGGCCGGCAAGGTCATCGCGGTGCGGGTCTTCGACCGCGAGGAGGGCGACGAGCTGCCCCCGGGCGTCAACCGCCTGGTCCGCGTGTACGTGGCCCAGAAGCGCAAGATCACCACAGGCGACAAGCTGGCCGGCCGCCACGGCAACAAGGGCGTCATCGCCAAGATCCTGCCCGTGGAGGACATGCCGTTCCTCGAGGACGGCACGCCGGTCGACGTCGTGCTCAACCCGCTGGGTGTGCCCGGGCGCATGAACGTCGGGCAGGTCATGGAGACCCACCTGGGCTGGGTCGCCAAGACCGGCTGGGAGGCACCTGCGGGTGCTGACTGGGCTGCACGCCTCGACGAGTCGGCCCGCTCCTCGGCCCCGAACACCCGGGTCGCGACCCCGGTGTTCGACGGCGCGAAGGAGGACGAGCTGTCCGGCCTGCTGGCCAACACCATCCCGACTGCCGACGGCGTGCGCCTGGTGGGTCCCGATGGCAAGGCCAGCCTGTTCGACGGCCGCTCCGGCGAGCCGTTCCCTGCGCCGGTGGCGGTGGGCTACATCTACATCCTGAAGCTGCTGCACCTGGTCGACGACAAGATGCACGCACGCTCGACCGGCCCGTACTCGATGATCACCCAGCAGCCGCTGGGCGGCAAGGCGCAGTTCGGTGGCCAGCGGTTCGGCGAGATGGAGGTCTGGGCCATGGAGGCCTACGGGGCCGCCTACGCCCTGCAGGAGCTGCTCACCATCAAGTCCGACGACGTCCTGGGCCGGGTGAAGGTCTACGAGGCCATCGTCAAGGGCGAGAACATCCCCGAGCCGGGCATCCCCGAGTCGTTCAAGGTGCTGATCAAGGAGATGCAGTCCCTGTGCCTGAACGTCGAGGTGCTCTCCAGCGACGGCCAGTCGATCGAGATGCGCGACTCCGACGACGACATCTTCCGCGCCGCGGAGGAACTGGGCATCGACCTGTCCCGGCGAGAGCCGAGCAGCGTCGAAGAGGTCTGACCGGCCGGGTCCGGACCGGCACCCCACCGGCCCGGACCAGCGCCGACACATAACGACGACGACCCGAAAACGAACCTAAGGAACCCACCTTGCTCGACGTCAACTACTTCGACGAGTTGCGCATCGGCCTGGCCACGGCCGACAACATCCGCACCTGGTCCCACGGTGAGGTCAAGAAGCCCGAGACCATCAACTACCGCACGCTCAAGCCTGAGAAGGATGGGCTGTTCTGCGAGAAGATCTTCGGTCCCACCCGGGACTGGGAGTGCTACTGCGGCAAGTACAAGCGCGTGCGCTTCAAGGGGATCATCTGCGAGCGCTGCGGCGTCGAGGTGACCCGGGCCAAGGTCCGCCGTGAGCGCATGGGCCACATCGAGCTCGCGGCACCCGTGACCCACATCTGGTACTTCAAGGGCGTCCCGTCACGGTTGGGCTACCTGCTGGACCTGGCCCCGAAGGACCTCGAGAAGGTCATCTACTTCGCGGCGTACATGATCACCTCTGTCGACGAGGAGTCCCGCCACCGCGACCTGCCCTCGATCGAGAACCGCATCGGGGTGGAGCGCAAGCAGCTGACCGACAAGACCGAGGCCGACCTGGCCAAGCGCGCCGAGAAGCTGGAGGCCGACCTGGCCGCACTCGAGGCCGAGGGCGCCAAGGCCGACGTCAAGCGCAAGGTCCGTGAGGGTGCCGAGCGTGAGCTCAACGCCATCCGGCGCGCCGGGGACAAGAAGGTCGAGCAGATCGACCGCGTCTTCGACCGGTTCAAGTCGCTCAAGGTCCAGGACCTCGAGGGCGACGAGATGCTCTACCGCGAGATGCGTGACCGGTTCGGCATGTACTTCTCCGGTGGGATGGGTGCCGCGGCGATCCAGGCGCGCCTGGCCAGCTTCGACCTCGAGGCCGAGGCCGAGACCCTGCGCGAGATCGTCGCGACCGGCAAGGGCCAGCGCAAGACGCGTGCGCTCAAGCGGCTCAAGGTCGTCACCGCGTTCATGACCACCACCAATGACCCCAAGGGCATGGTGCTGGACTGCGTGCCGGTGATCCCGCCGGACCTGCGCCCGATGGTGCAGCTCGACGGTGGCCGGTTCGCCACCTCCGACCTGAACGACCTCTACCGCCGCGTGATCAACCGGAACAACCGGCTCAAGCGCCTGCTCGACCTGGGTGCCCCGGAGATCATCGTCAACAACGAGAAGCGGATGCTGCAGGAGGCCGTCGACGCACTGTTCGACAACGGTCGCCGTGGGCGTCCGGTCACCGGTCCGGGCAACCGGCCGCTGAAGTCGCTGTCGGACATGCTCAAGGGCAAGCAGGGCCGGTTCCGCCAGAACCTGCTGGGCAAGCGCGTGGACTACTCCGGCCGGTCGGTCATCGTGGTCGGCCCGCAGCTCAAGCTGCACCAGTGCGGCCTGCCCAAGGGCATGGCCCTCGAGCTGTTCAAGCCGTTCGTGATGAAGCGGCTGGTGGACCTCAACCACGCGCAGAACATCAAGAGCGCCAAGCGCATGGTCGAGCGGTCCCGCTCGGTCGTGTGGGACGTGCTCGAGGAGGTCATCTCCGAGCACCCGGTGATGCTCAACCGCGCGCCCACCCTGCACCGGCTGGGCATCCAGGCGTTCGAGCCGCAGCTGATCGAGGGCAAGGCCATCCAGATCCACCCGCTGGTCTGCACCGCGTTCAACGCGGACTTCGACGGCGACCAGATGGCCGTGCACGTTCCGCTGAGCGCCGAGGCGCAGGCCGAGGCCCGGATCCTGATGCTGAGCTCGAACAACATCCTGAGCCCGGCGAACGGCCGGCCGATCACCACGCCGACCCAGGACATGGTGCTGGGCATCTACGCCCTGACCTCCCTGCGCGAGGGCCTCAAGGGCGAGGGCAACGCGTACTCCTCGCTGGCCGAGGCGACCATGGCCTACGACTCGGGGAGCCTGTCGCTCCAGTCGATGATCACCCTGCGCCTGCGCGGGGTCGTGCCTCCCGAGGGCCATGAGGTGCCCGAGGGCTGGCAGCCGGGCGACGCCCTGTCGCTGCAGACCACCCTGGGCCGGGCGCTGTTCAACGAGGCGCTGCCGGCGGACTACGAGTTCGTCAACGCCGACATCGACAAGAAGCACCTCGGCGCCCTGGTCAACGACCTGGCTGAGCGCTACTCGAAGACCAACGTGGCCAACACGCTCGACGAGATCAAGGACCTGGGCTTCCGGTGGGCGACCCGCTCGGGGGTGACCATCTCGTTCGACGACGTGGTGGCCCCGCCGAAGAAGGCGGCGCTGCTGGAGGAGGCCGAGCAGCGTGCTGCCGCGGTGCAGGACCAGTACGACGACGGCCTGATCACCGACTCCGAGCGGCGCCAGGAGCTCATCGAGATCTGGACGCGGACCACCGACGAGGTGGCCGAGGCCATGAAGGAGCACTTCCCGGCCACGAACCCGGTGTTCATGATGGTGAACTCCGGCGCACGCGGGAACTGGATGCAGGTCCGCCAGATCGCGGGCATGCGTGGCCTGGTGGCCAACCCGAAGGGCGAGATCATCCCGCGGCCGATCAAGAGCAACTACCGCGAGGGCCTGTCGGTGCTGGAGTACTTCATCGCCACGCACGGCGCCCGCAAGGGCCTGGCCGACACCGCGCTGCGGACCGCCGACTCCGGGTACCTGACCCGGCGCCTGGTGGACGTGTCGCAGGACGTGATCATCCGCGAGGAGGACTGCGGCACCGACCGCGGCCTGCCGATGCTGATCGGCAACCGCGGCGAGGACGGCGTCGTGACGCCCGACGAGCACGTGGACACCTCCGCGGTGTCGCGCATCCTGTCCGAGGACGTCGTCCTCGACGGCGAGGTCCTGGCACCTGCCGGTGAGGAGCTCTCGATCACGCTGGTCGACTCCCTCTGCGAGGCCGGGGTCGAGAAGGTGCGGCTGCGTTCGGTGCTGACCTGCGACTCCAAGGTCGTGACGTGCGCCACCTGCTACGGCCGCTCCCTGGCGACCGGCAAGCTGGTGGACGTCGGCGAGGCCATCGGCATCATCGCCGCGCAGTCCATCGGCGAGCCCGGCACCCAGCTGACGATGCGCACCTTCCACACCGGTGGTGTGGCCGGTGAGGACATCACCCACGGCCTGCCCCGCATCGTGGAGCTGTTCGAGGCCCGCACCCCCAAGGGTGTGGCCCCGATCAGCGAGTCCGCGGGCCGGGTGCGCATCGAGGAGTCCGACCGCGCCAAGAAGATCGTCATCGTGCCCGATGACGGCTCGGCGGAGGAGGAGCACCCGATCTCGCGGCGCTCGCGCGTGAAGGTCTCCGAGGGTGACCACGTCGAGGTCGGCCAGCAGCTGACCGTCGGCGCCGTGGACCCCAAGACCGTCCTGCGGGTCATGGGCCAGCGTGCAGTGCAGCTGCACCTGGTCGACCAGGTGCAGGAGGTCTACCGCTCGCAGGGTGTGTCGATCCACGACAAGCACATCGAGGTGATCGTGCGCCAGATGCTCAAGCGCGTCACGATCATCGAGAGCGGCGACGCGGACTTCCTGACCGGCCAGCTCGTGGAGCGTGGGCTGTTCGAGTCCGGCAACCGCGCCGTCGTGGCTGAGGGCGGCAAGCCGGCCTCAGCACGTCCCGAGCTCATGGGGATCACCAAGGCGTCGCTGGCCACCGAGTCGTGGCTGTCGGCGGCCTCCTTCCAGGAGACCACCCGCGTGCTCACCGAGGCCGCGATCGAGGCCAAGAGCGACCCGCTGCTGGGCCTCAAGGAGAACGTCATCATCGGCAAGCTCATCCCCGCCGGTACGGGTCTGCCCCGCTACCGCAACATCAAGGTGGAGCCGACCGAGGAGGCCAAGGCGGCGATGTACGCGTCGTTCAGCGGCTACGACGACTCCCTGTACACGGGCACCTTCGGGTCCGTGGACTCCGGCGCGGTCCCGTTGGAGGACTACGACTACCGCGAC
>CAVPNX010000026.1:0-16823 GCA_963706885.1 uncultured Actinomycetes bacterium
CGAGGGCGCCCCCGGTCAGCAGGGGACCGAGCACGGCAGCGACGGCGTCCGGGTCCAGTGGGGCGCCCACTGCGGAGGTGTCCGGAAGGGTCGGATCCGGCGCACCGGGCGCGGATGTTGACGGGTCCGGCGACGCGGCAGGGGACGACACCTCCGGGGAGGCTGGGTCCGACAGTGCCGCCGGGGCGACCGGGATGAGAACCGGGCCGGCAACTGGGGCACGGGGATCGGAGGCTGCCCCGGGCCCACGCCCCGGCCCGGGAGCGGCCCCCGCCTGCCCGCCGGCAGCAGCCGCCGCCACCACGAGGGCAGCACCCACCACGAGGGCGGGGAGCCGGAACCACGGGCGCTGCACGATCCGACCCTACGTGCAGGCACCGCGACGCACGGCCGGTCCTGGTAGTCGATTCCGACGTTCCGACCGACCGATTCGACTACCAGTACGGGGAGGGCGCGCAGAACTCGGACCGAACCCGCAGCGCCCAGCGCTACCCCGCCGGGGTCAGCGTGAGGGTGTCGTCGGCGGCTGCCTCCACGGCTGCCTGCGTGAACGGCCAGGGCAGGGTCTCGCCTGCCGCCCACGGCGCGAGCTGGTCGTCGTAGTTCTGGTGGAAGGTGTGCCCGCTGGCGCCCGTGAGGTGGATCCACGTCGAGGCGTCGAAGTCGGCGAAGTCGACCACCGAGCGGAAGCTGGGGATCCAGTTCACGTGGTAGGCCGGCTGCACCGCCGGGGCATCTGCGCACTCGGGCTCCTCGGCCTGCTCGCCCGCACAGGTGACCGACGCGTCCCATCCGATCGCGTTGACGATGCCCTTGCCACCGCCCAGCTCGACCGGTCCACGGTTGAACAGCCACTCGATCGGGGCGATCCCCGACGCACCGAAGGGGTTGGCCACCACCTCGAGGGTGTGCATCTGGCCCCAGGACCAGTCGGCCGTGTCGGAGCCGAAGCGGTCGGTGAGCTCGGTGGCGGCGGCGGTCAGCGCTGCCACCACGGTGGCGTCGCGCGCCTCCTTCTCCGGGGTCGCGATGTCGTCCCACCACGGGTCGTCGGGGCGCTGCCAGAGGTCGTCGACGACGACCCACCACCGGCCGCCGCCCGTCGAGCGCGCATCCTCGCCGAGCTCGTCGTTGAACACCGGCTCCTGCAGGTTGCGCCAGAAGGCGTTGAAGTAGGCCGCCGGCGCGGAGTCGACGTCGTCATGGAAGTCCCAGCCCTCGAACAGCGCGAACGCCTTGGCCGTCTGCTCATCGAGGCCCGAGACCGAGCTCAGCATCCGCGGCACGAGGGTGGCGGCATTCGTGTTGTACGTGTCGAGCTGGATGGCCGACAGGGCCGCCGCATCCAGCTTCTTCCCGCCGGCGGTCGCCTGATCGAGCAGGTCGGTGATCCGCTGCGCGCGCTGGCCGTAGTCCCAGTCGTCGGTCAGCAGGTAGGGGTACTGCTCGCCGATGGCCGCGTTGTTGGCGGTGATCACCAGCCCGGAGTCCGGGTTGTACATGTTCGGCAGGGCGTCGAACTCGATGAAGCCGGTCCAGTCGTAGGACGAGTCCCAGCCCGGCACCGGGTACTTGCCGGAGTAGCCGGAGCGGATCGGGATCTGGCCCGGGGTCTGGTAGCCGATGTTGCCGTCCACATCGGCGTAGGCGAGGTTCTGCGCCGGCACGTTCCAGTACGCGGCCGCCGCCCGGAAGTCGTCCCAGTCCGACATCCGGGCCAGTCCCAGGACGGCCTCGAAGAGCTGACCGGGCTCCAGGGCGGTCCAGCGGTAGGCGACGCCGAACCCCTCGCCCGCGTCCGGCGCGTCGTCCGGCACGGGGGCAGTGGCGGCGATCTCCTGCTCGGTCTCGCCGACGTCGCTCATCAGCGGCCCGTGCTCGGTGGCCCGGATCGTGATCGGCACGTCGTCACCGCCGGCCACCTTGATCACCTCCTCGACGACTGTGAACGGCCGGTGCTCGCCGTCGACGAAGTAGCCGGTCTCGTCGATCTTCTCCAGGACCAGGTCGGTCACATCGGGGCCGAGGTTCGTCACGGCCCACCCGGCGCGCTGGTTGTGCCCGGAGAGCACGGCCGGCACCCCGGGGAAGCTCATCCCGGAGAAGTCGTAGCCACACGTCGGCGAGACCGCGCGGCAGTGCAGGCCGATCTGGTACCACACCGACGGCATGGCTGGACCGAGGTGCGGGTCGTTGGCCAGCAGCGCCTTCCCGGTGGCCGACAGGGAGGGCCCCACGACCCAGGAGTTCGACCCGACTCCCTCCCCCGAGGGGCCGATCAGGGCATCCAGGGTGCGCTCGATCCGGGCCAGCCCGGTCAGGGCCGGGTCGACCGAGTCCAGTGCCTCGGCCGTCGCCCGGGCAAGTGGGCTCATCCCCAACCGGGCCGCCGTCCCGGTGCCCAGTCCGAGCGCGGCCTCCTCGGCGGCCTCGATCCGGTCGACCTCGCCCGGATCAGGGCACGCGCTGCCCGTGCAGCCGGCACCGGGCTCGCCGGCAGGAGCCGTCGCCTCGAAGTCGAACTCGCCATCGACGACCGTGCCCTGGGTGACGATCACCGGGTACTGATCGAAGGGGAACTCCGGGAAGAGCTGCTGGGCGCGCGGTCCCCCCACGGCCTGGGCGTACCGGACCCGGTCGACCTCCTCCTCGGCGTTGCCGCGCAGGTCCCAGGCGATGGCCTTGGCCCACGCGAGGGTGTCCACCGGCGTCCAGGGCTCGATCGGGCCGTCCCCGCCGGTCGTGCGCAGCAGCAGGTACTCCAGGCCCAGCTCGGTCGGCGAGCGGTCGGCGATGTAGGCGTTCACCCCGTCGGCGTAGGCCTGCAGGATCGTGCGCGCCTCTCCGGTCGCCAACGCCCACTCCTGCTCGGCAACGCGACGCCAGCCCATGGTGCGCAGGTACTTGTCGGTGTCCAGCTGGCTCTCCCCGACGAGCTCGGAGATCCGGCCGCCGGTCACATGCCGGTTGAAGTCCATCTGCCAGAACCGGTCCTGGGCGTGCACGTACCCCTGGGCGAAGAACAGGTCCTCGGTCGTGTCGGCATAGATGTTGGGGATGCCGTTGGCATCGCGCACGACGTCGACAGGTGCCGAGAGCCCCGCGACGTCGATCTCACCGGAGGCCTGGGGGTACGAGCGCTGCACCATCCACGCGGACCACGCGACGAGGACCATGGCCACGGTCAGCACGAACAGGACGAGCACGATGAGGATCTTGCCGACGAGTCGCATGGTGCTGACGCTAATGGGGTCACCGCCTCGGAAGCAGGTCCACCGGCGGGTCGCGGTAGGGTCGGTCCCGACCTGGACTGGCCGTTGATGACCTGCTGGAGGCGACGTGGACCCGATGACGTTCGACGTGGTGATCGAGATCCCCGCCGGGAGCCGCAACAAGTACGAGGTGGACCACCACACCGGCAAGATCCGCCTCGACCGTCGGCTGTTCACCGCGACCCGGTACCCGCACGACTACGGGTTCATCGACGACACCCTCGGCCTCGACGGCGACCCCCTGGACGCCCTTGTCCTGCTCGACGAGCCCACGTTCCCGGGCTGCATCATCGAGTGCCGGGCGATCGGGATGTTCCGGATGAGCGACGAGGCGGGCGGGGACGACAAGGTCATCTGCGTCGTGGCCGGCGACCCCCGGATGGACCACATCCGCGACATCCACCACATGCCGGAGTTCGACCGCCTGGAGATCCAGCACTTCTTCGAGGTCTACAAGGACCTCGAGCCGGGCAAGTCGGTGGAGGGCGCCACCTGGGAGGGCCGTGCCGGCGCCGAGGCGGAGATCAGCGACTCGTTCTCCCGCTACGTGCCGCCTGAGCACCACTGAGCACCACGGCCGCTAACCTGCCGCGTGGGGGCGGCTTTCCGGGTTAAAGCGGTTCACCCGTTCAGCCGAATGTGATTCACAGGGACCTCGCACACCGCGGGCGTCCCAGGATCCGGTGGGACGGGAGGGGGCACGGGTGCACGACCAGCCCGACTACCTGGCGCGCATGTCGCGCTCGTCGCACGACGTCGGCGCGGTCATGGAGCTCGGCGCGCAGGTCGCGGCGGGCGCCACCTCGAGCTCGGCCGCGGTCCTTGTGCGCCAGGCCGAGCGCGTCCGTCTCGGTGCCCTGTACGACGGGGACGACCATCGGCGCGAGGTCGTGGCGGCGGCCCTCGAGGCGGTCGCCCTCGACGGCCCCGACAGCCCGTTCAGCGCGGCCCTCGAATCCGGGCAGAACGCGATCCTGGGCATCGACGGGCTGGCGTTCACGTCCGCGCCCCCCGAGTGGGCCCGGGCGCTGGATCGCCTCGGGATCGCCGCACTGGGGATCACCCCGCTGATCGCCGGTGACCGGGCCCTGGGGCTGCTGGTCACCGCCCGGCTGGGCACCGACGAGCGGATGAGCACCGAGCACCTGGCCGACCAGGCGCAGGTGGCCGCGCACCTCACCACCTTCCTGGACACCGCCACCGCCCTGACCCACATGCGCCAGTCCAGCCTCGTCGTCGACGCCATGCCGGACGCGATCATCGGCTTCTCCCGGGACCGCGAGGTGATCCTCTGGAACGCCGGCGCCGAGCGGATGTACGCGATCCCCGAGCGCGAGGCCCTCGGTCGCCGGCTCGACGACCTGATCACCACCGAGTACGGGGCTGCCAGCCAAGGAGCCGGGGGACCGGCCATCAGCCTGATCAACAAGGGCAGCTGGACCGGTCGGGTCCGCCAGCGCACCCTGCACGGGCGCGTGCTGCACGCGGACGTCTCGATCGCCTCGATCGTCGAGGACGGGCGACTGCGCGGAGCGGTGTCGATCAACCGGGACGTCTCCAGCCTGATCGAGGCCGAGGCCGCCAAGGCGGAGAACGAGCGCCGGATGCAGGCGCTGCTCGACGCCTCCCGCGCCATGACGGCCGTGTTCGACCGCGAGGGCATGATCATCGCGGTGAACGCCGCATGGACCGAGGAGGTCCGCCTCGGCGGGATCGCACCCGAGGACGTCGGGATCGGTGCCGACTACATCGCCGTGATGCGGCGCGCGGCCAGCGCCTCCGAGGATGCCGCGGCCGTGGCGGCCGGGGTCGAGGCCGTGCTGGGTGGGCGTGCCCCGGCGTTCGAGTGGGACTACGACGTCACCGACCCGGACGGCACCCTGCGCGCGTTCATGGTGTCGATCGCCCCCATGCCCGGGGAGCAGGGCGGGGCGTTCGCCACGCACACCGACATCACGACCCGCAAGGCCATGGAGCGCCAGCTGGCCCACCAGGCCAGCCACGACCCGCTGACCGGCCTGCGGACCCGGCGGCGCGTCGAGCAGGAGCTGGAGCCCGCGCTCGCCCGCTCGGTCGCCGCCGGCCGGCCGGTCGGTGCGGTGATCGTGGACCTGGACCGGTTCAAGGACGTCAACGACACCCTCGGCCACGAGGCCGGCGACGAGGTGCTGGTCCAGATGGCCGCCCGCCTGCGCGGATTCGGGGCTGCGACCATCATCGGTCGACTGGCCGGCGACGAGTTCGTCCTCATCGTGCCGGACGTGCGCGACCGGGCCGAGCTCGCCCGGCTCGCCGGCGACCTCGCCCGGGTCATCACCGCCCCCCTGCCGCTGGGCGACCGGGAGCTGTTCTTCGGGGTGAACATCGGCACGGCGCTGTCCTCGGACACCGAGGCCGGTCCCGACGGGGCGGCGAACCTGCTGCGCGCGGCCGACACGGCCATGTACCGGGCCAAGTCCCGCGGGCGCAACAGCATCGTGGCCTACGACGAGGGCCTGCGCGCCGATGTCGGGCGGCGCGTGCAGATCTCCTCCTGGCTGAACCACGCCCTGGAACGCGGCGAGATCTCGGTGGCCTACCAGCCGCAGTTCCGCTGCCTGGACGGCCGGCAGGTCGGGGTCGAGGCCCTGATGCGCTGGCGGCACCCGGAAGCCGGTGACATCAGCCCCGTGGAGTTCATCGCGATCGCCGAGGAGTCCGGCGCGATCCTCACGATCGGGGCGTGGGTGCTGACCCAGGCCTGCCAGCAGGCTGCCGCGTGGGCGCCGATCAGCGGCCCGGACTTCTCCGTCGCGGTGAACCTGTCGCCGCACCAGCTGATCGACCCGGGGCTGCTGGACATCGTGCGCAGCGCGCTGCTGCGCTCGCGGCTGCCGGCCACCGCGCTGACCCTCGAGGTGACCGAGGGCGCGCTGATCGAGGACCCGGAGGCCGCGACCGAGGCGTTGGCCCGGCTGCGGGCGCTGGGCGTGCGGATCTCCCTGGACGACTTCGGGACGGGCTACTCGTCGCTGGCCTACCTCGCGAAGTTCCCCGTCGATGAGCTGAAGGTGGACCGCGTCTTCGTCCGTGACATCGAGCGCGACCCGCGCACCCGTGCGCTCGCCGAGGGGATCGTGCGGATCGGGCATGCCCTGGGGATGCGCGTGCTCGCCGAGGGCGTCGAGACCCCGGGCCAGCTGCGGATCCTCACCGGTGCGGGGTGCGACTTCTACCAGGGCTTCATCGCCGCCCCCGCCGAGACGGTCGCCCAGGCCACCGAGCGGCTGCGCAACCGGACCCTGGGTCGCGACATCCCGGTCGACGCGGCCCTGGCCGCAGGACGGGCGATCGAGTAGGGCTGTTGTCCACAGATCCGGTCCGGGGGTCTGTTGCGACGGGCCGGGGGTGCCTACGGTGTGGCCCATGGCTACCCGATTCGCAGGATTCCCCGCCGACGCCTTCAGCTTCTACGCCGACCTCGAGCTGGACAACACCAAGGCGTTCTGGGCGGACAACAAGCACCGGTACGAGGCAAGCGTCGCTGGCCCCATGAGCGCGCTGCTCGACGACCTCGAGGCGGAGTTCGGCCCCGGTCGGCTGTTCCGGCCCTACCGCGACGTCCGGTTCAGCGCCGACAAGAGCCCGTACAAGGAGCACCAGGGCGGCTACGTGCAGGTGGGGCCGGCCTGCGGGTACTACGTCCAGGTCAGCTCCGGCGGTCTCATGGTCGGGGCCGGGTGGTACGACTCGACCGGCGAGCAGGTGGCGCGCTACCGGGCCGCCATCGACGCGGGTCTCGCCGTCCCGGCCCTGCGCACGGAGCTCACCAAGCTCAGGCGCGCGGGCATGGAAGTCGGCGGGGAGCAGGTGAAGACCCGCCCGCGCGGGGTGCCGGCCGACCACCCGGACCTCGACCTGATGCGCCACCGGACAGTCCTGGTCTCGGCCTCGATCCCCTACGACGAGCCCTGGCTGGGCACGCGCACGGCCGGGACGAAGGTGCGCACCGCCTGGCGCCGGGCTCGGCCGCTGGTCGACTGGCTGGCGGACAACGTCACCGGCCGCGGGGACGACTGAGCGCAGGGCGTCCACGGGGTGGGTTGGTGGGTTGGTCGACGGGCACGCGCGAGGAGGACGGCCGGGGGCCTGCCGGGAGCACGTCCGGCGGCCGAGACCGCGGCGATCGGCCTTCGGCGGTCAGTCCCCGTCGAAGCCGGCGGGCAGGTCCTGGGCGTGCGCCACGACCAGCTGCTGGGTCGCCCGAGTCAGCGCCACGTACAGGTCGTGACCACCACGCGGCGACTCCGCGAGGATCGCTGTCGGCTCGACGACCACGACCTGGTCGAACTCCAGGCCCTTGGCCTCGGCAACGGTCAGGACACTCACACGCGAGTCCAGGGCGCTGTGACCGACCCCGAGCATCCCCGCGTCGAGCTGGTCGGCCAACGCTCGGACCACGGGGTCACGAAGCGAGCGCGGGACGATCACGGCCGTGCGCCCCTCCTCACCGACCCACACGGCGACCTCGCGGCCCACAGCGTGGGCAAGGTCGTCAGGGGCCGTGGCGACGATCCGCGGCGGGGTCCCGTCGCGGATCGAGGAGGTCTCGACGACCGGGCTCCCCGACGCCCGAAGGACCCTGGTCGCCAGCTGCATCATCGGCGCGGGGGTCCGGTAGTTGACCGTCAACGGCTGCACCGACCAGCGGCCGGGGGCGACACGGTCGAAGGCGTCGGCCCACGACCGGGGCGCCCCGACGGATCCTGCCTGCGCCAGGTCGCCCACGACCGTCATCGACCGGCTGGGGCAGCGACGCAGCAGCAGCCGCCACTGCATCGGTGAGAGCTCCTGGGCCTCGTCGACGACGACGTGCCCGAACGTCCAGGTCCGGTCGGCCAGGGCCGCGTCGACGACCGTGCGGCGGACCCTCGACGACCCTGTGTAGCGGTCGATGAGGGCCCCAGCCGTGAGCCCGGCGACGCCGGTCATCTCAAGCACGCCGCGGGCGTACTCCTCCTCGAGGGCGCGCTCGGAGGCAGCAACCGCGGCCGCCCGGCGGGCCGGCTCGTCGTCCTCGCCGAGCAGCTCGGCGGCCTCGTCGAGCAGGGGGACGTCGCTGACCGTCCACGGCTCGCCGGCGGGCCGGGCCAGGGCCTGGCGTTCCCGGGCGGACAGTCGCGGACCGGCGGCGGCCAGCACCCGCGGATCAGCCCACAGGTCGCCGATGACCTTCTCCGGGCTCAAGGGCATCCAGCACAGGTTGACCTCGCGGCGCACGTCCGGGCTGTCGCGCAGGTCGGCGAGCAGGATCTCCCGGTTGGAGTCGGGGTCCACCCCCCGCGCCTGTGCCAGGCTCGCCGCCAAGCGGTCGAGCAGGGACGTCACGAAGGTCAGCCGCGCCCGGTTGTGCGGCTTGCGTGAGGCGCGCGCCCGGTCGCGGGCCGCGGCCACCATCCCGGGGGTCATCGTGATCCTGGTGCCCTCCACAGTCAGGGTCCTGGCTGAGTCCGGCACCCGCTGGCGGTTGCGGATCGCCGTGGCCACGACGTCGGCCATCCTCAGGTCGCCCTTGACCGCGGCGACCACGTCCGAGGCCTCGGGGTCGGCCTCCACGCCGGGGTAGAGCTGCCCGGGGGTGGCCAGGACCGCGCTGGACTCACCGAGCCCGGGCAGGACCTGGCTGATGTAGCGCAGGAACAGGGGGTTGGGGCCGACGACCAGCACCCCGCTGCGCGCGATCTGGTCACGGTGCGTGTAGAGCAGGTAGGCCGCCCGGTGCAGCCCGACCACCGTCTTGCCGCATCCGGGCCCCCCCTCGACCACCAGGATCCCGGGCAGGGGTGCCCGGATGATCCGGTCCTGCTCGGCCTGGATGGTGGCGACGATGTCGCCCATGCGGCCGGTGCGCCGGGCCGCGAGTGCGGCCATCAGGGCGCCGTTCCCCTCGTACGCGGAGTCGGCGCCCACCGCATCGAGGTCCAGGACGTCGTCCTCCACGCCCGTGACCTCACGACCGTCGAGCAGGATGTGCCGCCGCCGGGCGATGCCCATCGAGGTCGCGGTCGTCGCCCGGTAGAACGGCTCGGCAGCCGGCGCGCGCCAGTCGGTCAGCAGCAGGTTCTGGTCCTCGTCGGCCAGGCTCAGGCGCCCGATGTAGACAGGGGAGCCGCCCGCGGAGAAGTCCAACCGGCCGAAGCACAGGCGACGCTCGGCGGAGACCAGGGCACCCACGCGCTCGTTGTAGGCCCGGATCATCGCCTCGCGCTCCACCTGCGCTGCGGGCGTGCCGGCCGTCGGGGCGCGCTTGGCCCGGTGCAGGTCGCGCGCGGCCTTGGCGGTGAGCACGTCCAGGCGGTCGTACATCGCCGCCACCACCGGCTGCTCGGCGCGCACCGCGCTCGAGGGCTGGTTCGGCGAGGGCATCGAAACATCCTAGTGACGCCGCACGCCGCCGGCACGAGCGACGTCAGTGGGGGGCGGCCGGTGGCCGTGTCGTCGGCCTCAGGATCCGGGCAGGCGATGCGGCACCAGCCAGCCTGCAGTCCCCTTGGGCGGTTCTGACGCACCAACCTGGCCGTCTGCAGCACGACGGTGTGGCAGAGTTCCACCATGCCCCGCACGCTCGTGGCCATCCCGGCGCTGAACGAGGCGGCCACGATAGGTGCCGTGATCGGGGAAGTGCGCGCCGCGGTGCCCGGTGCCCACGTCGTGGTCATCGACGACGGCTCCGTCGACGCCACCTGGGAGACGGCCCAACGCGCGGGAGCCCAGGTCATCCACCTGCCGTTCAACGTCGGGGTGGGCGGGGCGATGCGCACGGCGTTCCTGTACGCCCTGCGCCACGACTTCGATGTGGTCGTCCAGGTGGATGCCGACGGCCAGCACGTGGCCGAGCACATCCCGGAGCTGGTCACAGCCCTGGACCGCGCCTCGGTGGTCGTCGGTGCGAGGTTCACGAACGCCTACGACGTGCGCTGGCCGCGACGGTTGGCAATGCAGACGCTCGCGCGCTCGTTGTCGCGCGTCTGCGGGACGACGCTGACGGACACCACGTCGGGGTTCCGGGCCGCTGACCGTCGCGCCATCGCCCTGTTCGCCCAGCACTACCCGGCCGAGTACCTGGGCGACACCGTCGAGTCGTTGGTCCTTGCCGCCCGTGCCGGCCTGGTCGTCACGGAGGTCCCCGTTCGGATGCTGCCCCGCCAGGGGGGGCAACCGAGTCAGGGTCCCATCCGGTCGGTGTTCTACCTGGGTCGCGCGATGCTGGCCCTGTACGTCGCCCTGAGCCGAAGGCCCATCCAAGCCCTCGACGCCCCGGGTGCCACACCACTCCCAGGTCGACATCCGGAGTCACACTCTGATGCGAGCCACGGAGCCCCCGGCCACGACGCCGGTGCCATGAGCACGAACTGGCTGGGTGTGGCTGCCGCGGCCTTCCTGCTCGCGTTCGTCCTCGAGCTCCTGCGCCGGGGAATTCTGCGCGAGCGGTTCGCGGCACTCTGGCTGGTGGTCGGGGGGCTGGTGCTGCTCGTCGCGGTGTTCCCCGGGATCCTGCGCTCGGCCGCCGATGCGCTCGGGTTCGAGCTGCCCTCGAACCTGCTCTTCTTCGCCGCGATCGTGTTCCTGCTCCTGGTCTGCGTGCAGCTGAGCTACGAGGTCTCCCGTCTTGAGGCACGAACCCGACGGTTGGCCGAGGATCTGGCCCTGCTCGCCGCGACCGTGCAGGATGCTCCTGACGTTCGCCCCGGTGCCGAGATGCCTCAGGTGGAGAGGACCGACGATGGACCGCGATGACTCCCCTACTGTGGTGGGCCCACCCGATGCCGCCCCCCTGGCAGCGCCGGGGCCTGAGGATGGGGTCGCCAAGGGGGTGACCCTGCCCTCCCTGCCGTGGGCGATCACGCAACCGGAGGACGATCGCAGCCTGCCTCCGTGGTTCCGGCGCGCGGTCATCCTCGTCCTGATCCTGGTCGCCGCCTCGAAGATCGTCACCTGGGGCTTCAGCCAGCTCACGTCGTTCTGGTACACGCTGTTCTTCTCGTTCTTCATCGGCCTGGCCATGGAGCCGGTGGTGAACTACCTGCAGAAGCGCGGCATCCGCCGCGGGGTGGGCACCTTCATGGTCATGGGCGGGCTGCTGTTGTCCGCCGTGGCCTTCTTCGCGGTGTTCGGCGCGCTGCTGGCCGCTCAGCTCTCGGAGCTGATCCGCAGCCTGCCAGCACTCCTCGAGACGGTCCTCGAATGGTCGAACGCCCGTTTCGGCACGCAGTTGGACCCCAACCAGCTCCTGCAGAGCATCGGGCTGGGCACCGATGACATCGCCGACATCGCCAAGAACCTCGGGGTTGGCCTGCTCGGCGTCCTGGGCACCGCGGTCAACTGGGTGTTCACGCTCTTCACGATCCTGCTGTTCTCGTTCTACTTCGCCGCCGACGGGCCGAGCTTCCGCAGCACCGTCGCCTCGTGGCTCCCGCCGCACCGGCAGCGCACGTTCCTGACCGTGGTGGACATCTCGACCCAGAAGGCCGGCGGCTACGTGATCTCCCGTGGCCTGCTGGCGATGATCAGCGCGGCGTTCCATGGGATCGCCTTCTTCCTGCTCGACCTGCCCTACTGGCTGCCGATGGCCCTCTGGGTCGGCATGGTGTCGCAGTTCATCCCCACGATCGGCACCTACCTGGCTGGAGCCCTTCCGATCATCATCGCCCTGGTGGAGGGCGAACCCCTCAAGGCCCTGATCGTGCTCATCGTCGTGGTCGGCTACCAGCAGATCGAGAACTACCTGGTAGCGCCGCGGATCACGCAGACCACGCTGGAGATCCATCCGGCCGTGGCATTCGGCTCGGTGCTCGCCGGGGCGGCGCTCTTCGGGATCACCGGTGCCCTGCTGGCCATCCCGGTGGTGGCCACGATCCAGGCCGTGGTGACCGTCTACGGCCGCCGGTACGAGCTGGTGGAGGAGTTCGGCGGATCGCCCGGGGACAGCGACGAGGAACGCGTTGCCGCTGCCATGCGGGCGGCCGACCCCCGCTACTCCGGCTCCGGTGCCGTGCACCGCCCCTCCATCCCGCCCACTGAGGACTGACGTCCCACGGCAGCCGTACGGATCACCGTGGACGACGCCGACCCCCACGCCCGGAGCGCCCTGACGGGGCCTCCCGAGGAGATCGCACCCTCCCTGCTGGGGGCGGTGCTGACCAGCGACCTCGGCGCCCGGGTCGAGGTGCGGATCACCGAGGTCGAGGCCTACGCGGGCATCGGGCAGGACCCGGGCTCCCACGCCCACCGCCGGCGGACGCAGCGCAACGCGGCGATGTTCGGTCCGGTGGGGCACGCCTACGTGTACTTCACCTACGGGATGTACTGGTGCCTCAACGTCGTGGTCCACCCCGAGGGCGAGGCCGGGGCCGTCCTGATCCGGGCGGGCGAGGTTGTCGAAGGGCTAGCGGTGGCGAGGGGACGGCGGCCGGCAAGCCGTGCCGATCGCGACCTGGCCCGCGGGCCCGCCCGGCTGGCGACCGCTCTTGGCGTGACCGGCGACCAGGACGGCATCGACCTCCTGGACCCGGGGGGCCCGCTGCGGCTGGCGCTCGGCGCGACCCCCATCGGACCCGGCTCCATCGCCAGCGGGCCCCGAACCGGGGTCGCCGGCGACGGCGCCCCCACCCCGTGGCGGTTCTGGCTGGACGACGATCCGACGGTCAGCCGGCACCGCCCAGCCGCATCGGGGCTTAGGCCCCCAGCAGCAGGATCGGATTGCCGTTGACCTGTACCTTCTGCCCGGGGGTCACGGCGATCACGGCACCGCTGAGCACCTGGTAGGCACCCACGCCGTTCGGGATGGTCAGGGTTCGGGTCTTGCTGGTGGCGTAGACGATGGTCGAGCGGGCGCCGTCCTGGCCCTGGAGCTTGCACGAGCGGATGGACTTCTTGTCCTTGCAGCCAAGCCAGGTCTTCCAGACCATCCAGTCCTGGACGGTCAGGAAGGCCTGACCAGCTGAGGCGATCTGCTTGGTCGTCGGGTCGATCGCATCGATCCCAAGGATGTGCGAGTCCCACCCGTACCAGAAGACGCGGTACACACCCTTGCGCATGGAGTCGATGTAGGTCCGCGCGATCATCCCCGCGGCCGTGTCACCGCTGTAGACCACCTGCTTCCAGCCCTGGCCGAGGCCGCGCCGGTCACCGTAGTTGACCTCCGTGTCCCAGATCGGGCCCTTGAAGCCGTACTTGCGGTAGAAGGCCTTCGTCTTCTTGATGGTGTTGTCACGCTTGCTGAGGTAGTTGGGCGTCTTGGAGTACGGGTGGACGTTGACCGCGTCGATCGGCCAGCGAGCCTTCTTCAACCGCAGGGCGAAGTCCTTCCAGAACTTGGGTCGGCGCGTGAAGGCGCCGTACGTGATGCTCGGCGCGAGCACCTTCGCCGCCGGATCGGCGGACTTGATTGCGCGTGACCCCTGGATGGTCAGGTCGGCCAACTGCTTGGAGGTCCCGGTCCAGTAGATCTTGAGGTTCCCCTCGTTCCACATGTCGTAGGACGTGATCCGCCCTCGATACCGCTCTGCCATGGCCCGGGCGAAGTTGGTGAAGTAGGCCATGTTCGCAGGTTCGGACGCCGAGCCGTTGCCGATGGGACCGGGCTGGTTCGGCTGGGCGGCTGCCCACCTCGGGGTGTGCCCGAACGCGTACTGGATCTCGGTGATGCCGGCCGCCTGCGCGTTGTTCACCGCAGCGTCCAGCGGGCCCCAGTTGATGGGCTGGTTCGGAGTCCGGCTGCAGCACGGCCCATGCAACGCCGCTGTCCCACAGTCGGACGGCCCCCATCCGCAAATTCGGCGCCGAATTGCTAAGGTCATGATAATGCATCCCAAACAATTCCTTAGGAACAATCGGCTTTGATTTCGCGTGTGCTGCTCCGACGGGGAGAAGCGTGCTCACGAGCAGCACAGAAAGCACCCCGACAATTCCACGCACAAATGTTCGCCCCACCCCAGAATTCATGACCCAATGGAATCACGGGTTTGCCCGGTCGTCAAACACCACGGGCTTTTCTGCGGATCCCGTGCACGAACTGGGCGGCCCGGATGCGCAGCCCCCGGCCCGGGACGAGCATCGCGCGCCCCACCGCCGACGGAGCCAGGACCCAGCGCCCGCCAGCGTTCAGGGAAAGGACCCGACCGAGCTCGAGGGTGACCGGACCAACCGTCCTCAGCGACCGTCCCACGGCGAGCCACACCAGTGCGGGCGCGCCCCCCGAAGCCCCGCAGCGCGGACAGTCCCTGCGCGTCCCACTCGATGGCACCGAGGTGCGTCCCTGCGGACCCCGGCGCGGCCTCCGGGCCCGCCGCCAGCCGGAAGCTCCCCACCCGCACAGCCTGGTCACCGGCGCCGGCAGCGACCGACAGCTCGGACCCCCCGGTGAGGGCGAGCCCGGGAAGCAGCTGCACCTCGACGCTCGTGGACGAGGAGTCCGAGCCGATGACCCGCGCGCGCGCGATCGGCACCTCGGAGAGCACCGTGATGTCCTCCCCCACCTCGGCGCGCAGGCTCGTCCGGCGCCCGGTCACGGGCACCACGTCCGGGCCCGGGACCCGACGGACAGTGCCCGACTCCTCATCCCACCCGACGAGCACCGGCCCCGACTCGGTGGGCGCCACGGTCACAGGCAGGCCCGGCCCGACCACGGGCACCTGCACCGAGTCGGCCGTACTGGCGACCAGAACGCCACGCTCCGGCCATTGGGCCACATCCGCCCAGGACAGGGTGGCTCGGGCTTCGCGGGCCACGGCGACGCCGGTCCCCGGGTGCTCAGAGCCTGCCCACACCGATTCCCCGCCGAGCGAGGGTTCAGCTGCCTCAAGGAGCACCTCGGCGCCACCCGCGATGCCCACGCTGACAGGCTGCGCGACCTGCGCACCGGCGATGAGGACCCCTTCGATGTCCAACCCGCCACGCCGCACGCGGAGGTCCTCGACGAGGAGGGTGCTCCGCGGGACCTCGATCCGGTCGGCCACGCCCCCAGCGAGCTCCACCCACTGCGCAGCCACGACCTCCGGGCGCAGCCGCTCGGCTGCGCCCGGGGCCGCCAGCGACATCCGCTGCCAGACCTCGGAGTTGCCCACCACCTGGACCAGTGCCGCGGCAAGCTCCTCGACCGATCCATCCGGGACGACCCGGCCGTTCACCCCGTCCTCGACGAGCTCGGCCGGCCCGTAGTCCACGTCGTAGGTCACCACCGGGGTGCCGACGGCCAGGCTCTCGGCCACGGACAAGCCGAAGCCCTCGCGCCGCGACGTCATGATCGAGGCCGCTGATCCGGCCAGGACACCCATCGGATCCTCGGTGAATCCCGGGAAGGCCACCACGTCCTGCAGCCCCAGCTCCGCGCGCAGCTCGAGGAGGTGCTCGAGCTCGGGGCCCCGGCCGTAGACGTCCAGGTGCAGGCCGGGAATCGACTCGGCCGCCATTCCCACCGCCCGCATCGCGTGGTCGACCCGCTTGACCGAGTCGAGCCGGCCCAGCTGGACCACGCGCAGCGGGTCCCGGTCGCTGCGCGTACCTGACGGGGCCGGGTCGACCATGTTCGGGATGACGTGCACCTCGAGCCCCGGCACGTCCTGCTGCAGGTCCACGGCCTGCCGGTGGGTCAGCGCGACGACCGCGTCCGCTGCGGGCGCATAGGGCAGAAGCCGGCCGGAGAGGCGGGGCTGGCCCACCGGGCCGGCATATCGCGACCGGATCTGGCGGGCTCGCCGGCTGCGTCCTGCTCCGGCTCCGGCCCCGCCGGCGGAGGTCCCCCCCTTCCGGTGGGCCAGGTGGACCGTCATGATCCGCCCGACGAAGGGGTTGCGCATCATGGCCACGGGCGCATAGGTGACCGGCGAGTCGGCGAAGACCACAACACCGGGCAGCCGGCCCACCAACCAGTCCAGCCAGTCGGCGACCCGGTCGTCGCGGGTGAAGGTGTCATCGGTCTTGCGGCTCCACGAGGGTCGGAAACGCCTGTCCCGGCGCTGGTAGTGATGCACCGACGTCGCAGGGGGCAGCCAGCCGCGCTCGCGCCAGGCCGCCAGGGTCTCGTCGATCTCCGGCTGCGGGTGGATCGTGGCGACGTGCGTGTCCCACCCGGCCTCGTGGAAGGCCACGAGGCGGCGCAACCAGGCGCGGGTCAGGCCGCCCTTCTGCTCCCGGAGGTTGCTGAAGACGAACAGCGCGACGGGGTGCCCTGTGAGGTCGGGGCGGGCGTCGGGCACGGGGTGAGGATATCCGCCGCCCGTGGCCGTGCCGGTCGCCGCAGCGGGGGCGAACCGGTGCACGTGGTGCCGTCGACGGCCCTGGACCGTTACCATTTCGTTATCAACCTATGCACAACTTGTGCATCCGGCGGGGACGGCACGGCCGAAGAAGGGGTGAGAGCCGCAGAGCGTGGCTCGCGACAACACCTCAGGAGAACCCCATGAACATCAAGATCGCCGCCGCTGGTGGCATCGCCGCCCTGCTCTTCCTCTCCGGCTGCTCCAGCGACTCGGACGAGGCCACGTCAGCCACGACCAGCGCCGCCGCCCCCGC
>CAVPNX010000027.1:0-75000 GCA_963706885.1 uncultured Actinomycetes bacterium
CGGCTACGTCCTGGGCTTCATCGCCGCGGCCGCGCTGGTCGGCTGGCTGGCCGAGCGTGGCGCCACCCGGACCGCCCCCGGACCGCCGGGCTGATGATCCTGGGCAACGTCGTGATCTACGCGATCGGCGCCACCTGGCTCGCCGCCGCGCTCGACGTCTCGCTGGCCAAGGCGTTCGACCTCGGCGTGCAGCCGTTCCTGATCGGCGACGCCCTCAAGGTCGCCCTCGCCGCCGGCCTGTTCCCCCTGGCCTGGCGCGCGGTGGACAAGTACACCCGGCTGATCACAGCCCCCTCAACGTCTGCACGAAGCGCCCGGCCGGCTCGCCCGGCCCGCTCCCCTGCCTGCGACCGCGAGTCGCGTCCCGTTCCTTGCCGAATTCCCCGGAGTCCCGGGAGATTCGGGCAAGACCTGGAGAACCTGCGGCGTTGGGGGCGTGGGTGGGGGTTAGGGCTGGACGTCCAGGCGTTCGAAGATCAGGGCGCGGACCCGGGCGGCGTCGGCCTGGCCGCGGGTGGCCTTCATGACCGCGCCGACGATCGCGCCGGCCGCCGCGAGCTTGCCGCCACGGATCTTCTCCGCGACGTCGGGCTGTGCGGCCAGGGCTTCGTCGATCGCGGCCAGCAGCGGGCCGTCGTCGGAGACCACGGCCAGGCCACGGGCGGCCACCACCTCGGCGGGCGAGCCCTCGCCGGCGAGCACCCCCTCGATGACCTGTCGGGCCAGCTTGTCGTTGACGGTCCCCGCGGCGACGAGGGCTTCGACCTCGGCGACCTGGGTCGGCGTCACGGGCAGGTCGGCGAGTTCGACGCCGTGCTCCTTGGCGGTGCGGGCCAGCTCGCCGGTCCACCACTTGCGGGCGGCGGCCTGCCCCGCGCCCGCGGCGATGGTCGCCTCGACGAGGTCCAGCGCCCCGGCGTTGACCACGCCGGCCATCTCCAGGTCGCTGATGCCCCACTCGGCGGCCAGCCGGGTCCGGCGCATCGCCGGGTTCTCCGGAAGGGTCGCGCGCAGCGACTCGACCCACTCCCGCGACGGGGCGATCGGCACCAGGTCGGGCTCCGGGAAGTACCGGTAGTCCTCGGACTCCTCCTTGATCCGCCCGGAGGTGGTCAGGCCGGTGTCCTCGTGCCAGTGGCGGGTCTCCTGCACGACCGTGCCGCCGGCGGTGAGCAGCGCCGCCTGGCGGCTGATCTCGTAGCGCACCGCCCGCTCGACCGAGCGCAGCGAGTTGACGTTCTTGGTCTCCGACCGGGTGCCGAACGGCTCGGCCGGGTCGGGCGCAGCGAGACGTTGACGTCGCAGCGCAGCGACCCCTGCTCCATCCGCACGTCCGAGACGCCGAGCGCGCGCAGCAGGTCGCGCAGCGCGGCCACGTAGGCCTTGGCGACCTCGGGGGCGTAGCGACCAGCGCCCTCGATCGGCTTGGTCACGATCTCGATCAGCGGGATGCCGGCACGGTTGTAGTCGACCAGCGAGTAGTCCGCGCCGTGGATGCGGCCGGTCGCCCCGCCGACGTGGCTGTTCTTGCCGGTGTCCTCCTCCATGTGGGCGCGCTCGATCCCCACGCGGTAGGTCCGGCGGCCCTCGGGCGTCTCGTAGTCGACGTCGAGGTAGCCGTCGAAGCAGATCGGCTCGTCGTACTGCGAGGTCTGGAAGTTCTTCGGCATGTCCGGGTAGAAGTAGTTCTTCCGCGCGAACCGGCACCAGTCCGCGACCTGGCAGTTCAGCGCCAGGCCGATCCGCATCGCGGACTCCACGCCGACGCGGTTCAGCGCCGGCAGCGCCCCGGGCAGGCCCAGGCACACCGGGCAGACCTGGGTGTTCGGCGCGGCGCCGAACACCGTCGAGCAGCCGCAGAACATCTTGGTCGCCGTGTTCAGCTCGACGTGGACCTCGAGGCCCATCACCGGGTCGAACCGCTCCAGGGCGGTGTCGAAGTCCATCAGCTCAGTCGTCGACTGGGTCATCGCGCCGGCACCTCCTCGATCAGCAGCCCGCCCCAGCGGTCGAACAGCGCCTGTTCCAGCGCACCGCCCACGCGGTAGAGCCGGTCATCGGCCATCGCCGGGGCGATGATCTGCAGGCCCACCGGCAGGCCGTCCTCGGGGGCCAGGCCGACTGGCAGGCTCATCGCGGCGTTCCCGGCGAGGTTGACCGGGATGGTCGCGACGTCGTTGAGGTACATCGCCAGCGGGTCGTCGAGCTTCTCCCCGAGCTTGAACGCCGTGGTCGGTGCGGTCGGCGAGATGAGCACGTCGACCTGGGCGAACGCCGCGGCGAAGTCGCGCTGGATCAGCGTGCGGACCTTCTGCGCCGAGCCGTAGTAGGCGTCGTAGTAGCCGCTGGACAGGGCGTAGGTGCCCAGCATGATCCGGCGCTTGACCTCGGCGCCGAAGCCCGCCTCGCGGGTCAGGCTCATGACCTCCTCGACCGAGCGAGTGCCGTCGTCACCGACCCGCAGGCCGTAGCGCATGCCGTCGAACTTGGCCAGGTTGCTCGAGGCCTCGCTGGGCAGGATCAGGTAGTAGGCGGCCAGTGCGTAGTCGAAGCTCGGGCAGGAGACCTCGACGACCTCGGCGCCGAGCCTCTCCAGGATCGCCACCGCCTCGGCGAAGCGCTGGCGGACGCCGGCCTGGTAGCCCTCGCCGCCGAGCTCCCTCACCAGGCCGATGCGCATGCCGGAGACGTCGGCACGCTTGGCGGCGGCCACGACGTCGGGCACGGGCTGGTCCAGCGACGTGGAGTCCATCGGGTCGTAGCCGGCGATGACCTCGTGCAGCAGGGCGGTGTCGAGCACCGTGCGGGCGCAGGGCCCGGCCTGGTCCAGCGAGGAGGCCAGGGCCACGAGGCCGTAGCGCGAGACCGCGCCGTACGTGGGCTTGACGCCGACCGTGCCGGTGACGGCCGCCGGCTGGCGGATCGAGCCGCCGGTGTCGGTGCCGATGGCCAGGGGTGCCTCGAAGGCCGCCAGCGCCGCGGCGCTGCCCCCGCCGGAGCCGCCGGGGATCCGATCGAGGTCCCACGGGTTGCGGGTCGGGCCGTAGGCGGAGTGCTCGGTGGAGGAACCCATCGCGAACTCGTCCATGTTGGTCTTGCCGAGGATGACGATCCCGGCCTCGCGCAGGCGGCGGGTGACGGTCGCGTCGTACGGCGGACGCCAGCCCTCGAGGATCCGCGACCCGCAGGTGGTCGGGGCGCCCTTCATCGTCAGGACGTCCTTGAGGGCCAGCGGGACCCCGGCCAGCGGGCCGAGCTCCTCACCGGCTGCCCGGGCGGCGTCGATGGCATCGGCAGCGGCCAGTGCGCCCTCGGAGTCGACGTGCAGGAAGGCGTGGATGTCGCCGTCGACGGCAGCGATGCGGTCGAGGTGGGCGGTCGCGAGCTCGCGGGCGGAGACCGCCCGGCTGCGCAACAGCTCGGAGTGCTGCGACGCGGTCAGGCGCGTGAGGTCCAGAGCTGGGCCATCTCGCTCACTCCTCGTCCAGGATGCGTGGGACGCGGAACCGGTCGTCCTCGGCGGCAGGCGCACCGGAGAGGGCCTCGGCCTGGGTCAGGCTCGGACGGGGTACGTCCTCTCGGAACACGTTCTCCAGCGGCATCGGGTGCGACGTGGCCGGCACGTCGGGGGTGGCGACCTCGGTCACGCGGGCGACGGCTCCGAGGATGTCGGCCAGCTGGGCGCTGTAGTGGTCGAGCTCGTCCTCGGTGAGCGACAGCCGGGCCAGGCGCCCGAGGTGGGCCACCTGGTCGCGCGTGATCGCCGATGGGTTCTCAGGCATGGGGCACATCCTAGGTCGGGCGCCGGTGCCGTCCGAAACGCGTGCAGGCGGGCCGCCGCCGTCTCCCCCTGTCGGCAACGACCCGCCTCACGCACGTGGCTCCCCCTCCACGTCCCGCGCCTCCCCCGCGGCGCACGCGTACGTTCGCACCCAGTCCCGGATCCGGCAAGCAGTTCTCCACAGGTGGTGTCGCGAGCGTCAGGAGCCTGTCCCGCCGAGCCTGCCGCGCCGACAGGCCGGTGAAGGCATCAGCAGCGCACGGGGCCTCCGAGGCCTCACGAGCCGACCCGCGAACCTGCACTCGTGCCGGGACCTCGGAGCTACCCGCCCACCGTCGCCACGGCGGCCGCAGCCTCCGGGCCCTGCTCGAGCAGGATCGCGAACCCGTCGGCGTCCAGCATCGGGCGGGCCAGGGCGATCGCCTTGTCGGCCTTGGAGCCGGCGTTCTCCCCGACGACCACGAAGTCGGTCTTCTTGGACACCGAGGAGGCCACCTTGCCGCCGCGCGATGTGACCGCCTCAGCGGCGCTGTCGCGGGTGTGGCCGGGAAGCGATCCGGTGATGACCACGGTGAGCCCGGCCAGGGGCTGGGGCCCCGTCACGACGACCTCGTCAGCCATCCGGACGCCAGCCGAACGCCACTTGGCCACGACGTCGCGGTGCCAGTCGACGGCGAACCACTCGGCGACGGCCTCGGCGATGATCGGACCCACACCCTCAGTGGCGGCCAACTGCTCCCCCGAGGCGGCCACGATCGCGTCCAACGACCCGAACTCGCGGGCCAGGGCCTGCGCGGCGGTGGGGCCGACGTGCCGGATGGACAGCGCCACGAGGACCCGCCACAGCGGCTGGGACTTCGCCTTCTCGAGCTGGGCGAGCAGCACCTCGGCGTTCGCGCTCAGCTGCGGCCCGACCTCCCCGGCCTTGGCTGCCCGGGTGAAGAACCCGACGGTTCGTAGCGTGGCGGCGTCGAGGGCGAACAGGTCGCCCTCGTCAGTGACCACCCCGGACTCGAGCAGCGCCACAGCGGCCTTCCAGCCCAAGCCCTCGATGTCGAACGCCCCACGCGAGGCCACGTGGAAGATCCGCTCACGCAGCTGCGCCGGGCACGAGCGCGTGTTCGGGCAGCGGATGTCGACGTCGCCGGACTTCGCGGGCGCCAGCGGCGTGCCGCACTCGGGGCAGTGGGTCGGCATCACGAACGCCCGCTCGGCACCCGTGCGCTCCTCCACCACCGGGCCGATCACCTCGGGGATCACGTCGCCTGCCTTGCGCAGGAACACCATGTCGCCGATCAGGACGCCCTTGCGCGCGACCTCGCTCGCGTTGTGCAGGGTGGCCATCTCCACGGTCGAGCCGGCCACCTTCGCCGGGGCCATCACCGCGTACGGGGTGACCCGACCGGTGCGGCCCACGTTGACCCGGATGTCCAGCAGCCGCGTGCGGACCACCTCCGGTGGGTACTTGAAGGCGATCGCCCAGCGCGGGGCGCGCGAGGTGGCTCCGAGCTGCCCCTGCAGCTCCAGGTCGTCGACCTTGACCACCACGCCGTCGATCTCGTGCTCCACGTCATGGCGGTGCTCGGCGTAGTACGCGATGAACTCGCGCACGGCAGCGAGATCGCCGACGACCTTCGCCCGGTCGGAGGTCGGCAGGCCCAGGGCGGCAAGCACCTCGTACCCGTGCGACTGGGTCTCGATCCCCAGCCCCTCCCGGGCACCCACGCCGTGGACCGTCAGCCGCAGCCGGCCCATGTTCGACCGGACCCGCTCGACCTCGGCGGCCATCCGGGCGACCCGCCCCTCGGCCCGCTCCACGACCGCCGGCCGACGCGCCCCGGGCCTGGGCAGCCGACAGCGCGGCGTCGGCCTTGGCCAATTCCTCCTCGCGGCGGTCGATCCGCTGGCGCAGGGTGCCGGCCGCGGTGTTGCGCGGGTTGGCGAACGGCGAGCGGCCCAGCGCCAGCTGCTCATCGTTGATGCGCTCGAAGTCGGCGACCGGGAAGAACACCTCCCCGCGCACCTCCACCAGCGCCGGAACGGCTGCACCCCCGACGGGGGTCAACCTCGCGGGGATGGCGGGGATGAACTGGGCGTTGTAGGTGACGTCCTCCCCGACCCGGCCGTCGCCCCGAGTGGCCACGGACACCAGGCGGCCCGAGCGGTACACGATGTCGACCGCGAGCCCGTCGATCTTCAGCTCGCACAGCACCGGCGGGAACCGGTCGACCGCCCCCTCCACCCGCTCGGCCCAGGCCACGAGCTCCTCGTCGGTGAACGCGTTGTCCAGCGAGTACAGCCGCTCCAGATGCTCGACCGGATCGAACATCTCCGCACGGGACCCGCCCACCGACTGCGTCGGCGAGTCCTGGCTCACCAGCTCCGGATGGGCAACCTCCAGCGCCGCGAGCTCGGCGAACAGGGCGTCGTACTCGGCGTCGGAGATCGTCGGCGCATCGCGCTGGTAGTAGGCCGTCCGGGCGGCCTCAACCTGCTCCACCAGCTGCACCCAGCGGGCGCGGGCATCGTCGATCCGAGTCACGCCCGCAGGCTACCGGTGCCCACCGACACGCGGCGTCCGCCGCCCGGGCGCTGGCGTTGCGCTGCATCTGCCTCGCCCGACACGGGGTTGCGCTGCACTTCGGCCGCCCTCTCGTCGCAACGCATCGCAACTCGAGGGGGCCGGGCTCGGGCGGCGCACTACTCGGAGGACTCCAGGAGCCGCGCGGCCCCGCGCATCAGGGCACCCACCTCGCGGGCCCAGGTCGGCGAGGCTCCCGCGAGGCCGCACGCGGGGCTGAGCCACGTCCGCTCCCCGACGTCGGCGATCCCGAACCCGATCCGATTCCACAACCCCATCACCCGACGAGCGAGGTCCTCAGCGGTCAGGCGCGGGTCGTCGACCGAGGGAACCGCCCCCAGGACGACCACGCCACCGCCGTCCCACCACGCCCCCAGCGACTCGTCGGCCGCCTGCCCGACGAGCTCGGAGTCCACGGACAGCGCTCCGAAGCCCGCCCGCCCGAGCACGTCGAACGGCACACTGCGGTCGCAGCAGTGCGCCACGCTGAGCACGGCCCCCGCCCGCGTCGCGGCATCGGCCACCGCTCCCAGCCCGGACACCACCTCGGAGGCCTCGGGGACCCGCAACGCACCGCGCCCGCTGGGCGTGCGGATCCGTCCGGCCAGCACCATGGGCAGGGCGGGCTCGTCCACCTGGACCACCACCTGGGCACCCGGGATCCGCCGACCGATCATCGCCACATGCTCGGCGAGGGCCTCGGCCAGCGCCGCCGCCAGGTCAGCGCACGCCCCCGCGTCTGCCACGAGACGGGTCCCGCGCACAGCCTCCACGCCTGCGGCCAGGGTCCACGGACCGGCCACCTGCACCTTGACCCGGCCGGTGAACCCGGCGAGCTCCAGCTCCATCCGGTCGACGTCCTCCGCGAGCCAGGACGCGCCGCGCCGCATCTGACGCCCGAGGTCCCCACCCGAGCGACCTCCGGCCAACCGCCACCCGTCCGGTGTGGTCTCGGCCGCGAACTCCCCCGTCGCTGCGGACACGAGCGCCAGGGCGCGCCCCAGCATGTCCCCTCCGGGGCCTCGCGCTGGGAGCTCGACGAGGTGCGGGAGGTCGAGCTCCCCGGCGACGATCCGGGCCGCCTCGGCTGAGTCCGTCCCCGGCATCGAACCGACCCCGGTCACGGCGACCGTCGCTGCATCCTCACGCGTCTCCACCGCCCCATTGTCGCTGTGCGACACCCAGATGCCCGCATCCGCGCCGCCGACCTGACACCCTGACCCCGTGGACACCGTGCGCTTCGCCGTCATCGGCACCAACTGGATCACCGGGGCCCTCATCGATGCGGGTCGGACCGTCGACGGCTTCGACGTCGTCGCCGTGTGCTCGCGCTCCGCCCCGACCGGCCGGGAGTTCGCCGATCGATACGGCATCGCACGCGTGCACACGTCCGTCGCGGACCTCGCCACCGACCCGGACGTGGATGCGGTCTACATCGCCAGCCCCAACTCCCTGCACGCCGAGCAGTCGATCGCGATGCTGCACGCCGGCAAGCACGTCCTGACCGAGAAGCCGATGGGCGCCAACGCCCGCGAGGTCGAGGCGATGGCCGCCGCAGCACTCGCGGCGGACCGGGTCCTCATGGAGGCCTACACCTCCCCGTGGGAGCCCAACGTGGAGGCGATCCGCGATGCGCTCCCCGAGGTCGGGGCCCTGCGGCGGGTCGTGCTGGCCAAGGACCAGTACTCCTCGCGCTACGACAAGCTCAAGGCTGGGGAGCTGCCCAACGCGTTCAACCCAGCGTTTGCAGCCGGGTCGCTGATGGACCTGGGGATCTACCCAGTCGCGCTGTCACTGCTGCTGTTCGGCCAGCCGGACTCCGTCCACGCGACGGGCACACGTCCTGCCCAGCGGAGTCGACGGCCAGGGCACGATCCTGCTCGGCTACGACGGGTTCGAGGTGGCGTGCCTGCACTCCAAGATCGCCCCCGGTGGGGTCCAGTCGGCGATCACCGGCGAGGCCGGAGTGATTCACTTCGACGACTGCAGCGTGCCGACGCGCGTCAGCCTGGACCTGCGTGACGGGAGCTCGCGCGACCTGACCCGCGAGCAGTCCCCGCACCACATGCGCTACGAGGTGGAGCACTTCCTCGAGTGCGTGCGCGTCGGGACGCAGTCGCCGACCTGGCCGGTCGCGAACTCCCTGGCCGTCGCGCGGATCCTCGACCACGCCCGGGCCCAGGTCGGCGTCCACTTCCCGGCGGACAGCTGACCGGGTGGGCGGTTCGACCTGCAGGATCCGGACACGGACTGCTCGGTGGCGGACACAGGTGTCCGGATCCGAGCAGTCCGCCAGCGTGGGCCGGACGACCTGCCCGGCAGGAAGCGCCTCAGCCGACGCCGAACGCCCGCAGCAGGGCAGCTGTGGCCGCCGCGGAGAGGACCACGACCAGGAAGGGCGCCCGGAGGACCAGCGCCACCGCCGCGACCGCCACACCGGCCGCGCGGGCGTCGATCACGAACCCCGTCGGCGACCAGAACGTCTGGATCGCCAGGAGTGCTGACAGCAGCCCGATCGGCAGCAGTGCCGCGGCCCGGCTGATCAGGGGTCGTTCGAGCAACGACTCGGGCAGGAGGTGCCCTGCCCACTTCGTGAGGAACGAGGCCAGGGACGCAAGGAGCACTGCGGGCCACATCAGGAACGCCCCCGGGTGAGCCACAGGGCCCCGGCCACGGCCAGGCCGGCGCCGGCCAGCACCGGCATCCCAGGACGCAGCACGGGGGCCAGCGCCAGCGCGAGCACCCCGGACGCCAGCGCCAGGGCCCACGCCGATCGGTCCACCAACCGCGGCCACAGCAGCGCGAGGAAGCCGGCGGGGATCGCCGCGTCGAGCCCCAGCACCTTCGGATCGCTCAATGACGCGGCGCCCAGCGCGCCCAGCAGCGTGCCCAGGTTCCAGAGCACGAAGACCGACCACCCCGTGGCCCAGAACGCCCTGCGGGTCGCGGCCGGGTCACCCTCGTAGGCCAGCGCCATTGCGGTGGACTCGTCGATCGTGAACTGCGCGGCGCCCAGCCGCCGCCACCCGCGCAACCGCTGCGTCGGGTGGCCGGCGGGGCTCAGGACCGTGGCCAGGTGCAGGCCGTAGAGGCCGTTGCGCAGGCCCAGCAGCCAGGCGGTCAGCACGGCGGCCACCAGACCCCCGCCGGCGGCGACGACACCGACGAACGCGAACTGCGATGCGCCGGTGAACATCAGTGCCGACAGCGCCTGGGTCTGCAGGACGTCGAGTCCGGCGGCGACGCTGACCGCCCCGAAGCTGATGGCGTACGCCCCCACGGCGATCCCGATGGACAGCGCCCGGCCGTTGATGCCGCCGGGGTCAGCGGCTGCGGGACCAGCAAGGGCCGGGCCACCCGCTGCGTCGTCGGCCCCGCCCGGACGCCCCGCCGCCGATGGTCCCCCGCTCACGCGGCCCCACGTGCGATCGTGCCCGAGCCCACCACCCGCGTCCCGTCGTAGAGCACCGCGGCCTGGCCGGGGGCCACCCCACGCAGCGGGCTGGCCAGCCGCGCGAGGAACCCGGAATCGTCGGACGTCACGATCGCCGGGATCTCCTCACCGTGGGCGCGGACCTGCACCCCGAGGGCAGCCTCCCCCACCAACGCCGGCCCGCACCACCGGGGCCGGATCGCCCTGAGCGTGGCCACGTCCAGCATGGCCGCCGGCCCGACGGACACCCGCCTGCGCGGGATGTCGACGTCGACCACGTACCGCCGTGAGCCGTCCTGCGCCGGGACGCCCAGTCCGACACCGCGACGCTGACCGACGGTGAAGGCGTAGGCACCCTCGTGCGCGCCCACGACCTCCCCGGTGGCGGCATCAACGATCTCCCCGGGCGCCGCCCCCAGTCGCGAGCGCAGGAACCCGGCGGTGTCGCCGGTGGGGATGAAGCAGATGTCGTGGCTGTCCGGCTTGGCGGCAACGGCCAGCCCCAGGGCCGCCGCCTCAGCGCGGACGTCGGCCTTCCGCGAACCACCCAGCGGGAACATGCACCCGGCGAGCTGGTCGGCGTCGAGGACACCCAGGACGTAGGACTGGTCCTTGCCGGGGTCGACCGCACGGTGCAGCTCACGACCAGCGGGACCCTCGACCAGCTGCGCGTAGTGCCCGGTGCACACGGCGTCGAAGCCCAGGGCGCGGGCACGGTCGAGGACGGCCGCGAACTTGATCCGCTCGTTGCAGCGCAGGCAGGGGTTCGGCGTCCGACCCGCGGCGTACTCAGCAAGGAAGTCGTCCACGACGTCCGCGGCGAACTCCTCGGACATGTCCCACACGTAGAACGGGATACCGAGCAGATCCGCTGCCCGCCAGGCATCGCGGGAGTCCTCGATCGTGCAGCACCCGCGGGCACCCGACCGGTAGGACTCGGGGTTGCGCGACAACGCCAGGTGCACGCCGGTCACCTCATGCCCGGCGGAGACCGCCCGCGCTGCGGCCACGGCGGAGTCGACGCCGCCGGACATGGCGGCCAGGACCTTCACCTCAGCCCCCGTCGCGGGCCGCGGCCGCCATCTGGGCGCTGATCCGGACCTGGCCGGCCCGCCCGGCACGTGCCAGCGCAGCAGGGAGGGCGGCCACGAGCGCGTCCACGTCCGCACCCGTCGAGGTGTGCCCCAGGCTGAAGCGCAGCGACGAGCGGGCCCGCACCGGGTCGATGCCCATGGCCAGCAGCACGTGGCTCGGCTCGGGCACCCCGGCACTGCACGCCGACCCCATCGACACCTCGACGTCGGCCGCGTCCAGCAGCATCAGCAGTGCGTCGCTCTCGCACCCCGGGAACGAGACATGCGCGTTGCCCGGAAGACGGGCGTCGGGACCGCCGATCGCACCGTTGACGATCGAACCGGGGGCGACTTCGAGAACCCGGGCGATCAGCTCATCACGAAGGGCGGCGATGCGCGCCGAGCGCGGCACGACATCACCCAGGACGTGCTCGGCGGCGGCGGCGAAGCCGACGAGCGCCGGGACATCGAGCGTCCCGGAGCGGACCTGGCGCTCCTGGCCGCCGCCGTGGGTCAACGGGGTGAGTTCGAGACCCCGACGTGCCACCAGGGCGCCGACCCCCAGGGGGCCGCCGAGCTTGTGCGCAGAGATCGCCAGCGTCTCGGGGAGAGCTGCGTCCACGGGGATCGATCCCACCGCCTGGACGCCGTCGACGTGCAGGGGGACCCCGGCCTCGGCGCACAGGGCGGCAACCTCGGCGACCGGCTGGACCGTGCCGACCTCGTTGTTGGCCCACATGACGGCCACGAGCGCCGTCTGCCCCGGATGGGCGGCCAGCTCGTCGCGGACCTGCGCGACGTCGACCCGGCCCTCGGAGTCCACGTCGAGCCAGACCACGTCAGCGCCTTCGTGCTCCCCCAGCCAGTGGACGGGGTCGAGGACGGCATGGTGCTCGATCCGAGAGGCCAGGACCCGCCGCCGTGTCGGGTCCTCGGCAGTTCGCGCCCACCACAGCCCCTTGACGGCCAGGTTGTCGGCCTCGGTGCCCCCCGCGGTGAAGACCACCTCGCTGGGCGTGACCCCGAGGGCGGCGGCGATCGTCTCGCGCGACTCCTCGACCCGCCGGCGCGCCGCCCGTCCGGCGGCATGCAGCGACGAGGCATTGCCCGTGTGGGACAGGGCCTCGATCATGGCCTCGCGGGCACAGTCCAGCAGCGGGGTGGTGGCCGCGTGGTCGAGGTACGTGCGCATGGTGGCCCAATCGTAGGTGAGCGGGGCCGAACCGGCTCCCGCGCTCGGCCGAGCGGCCAACCTGGCGTCGCCCACCACGCTGGCTGCGTCAGTGTCATGGATCCGGTCCCTCACGTGAACCGAACCCATGACACACGCGTCGGAGAGACGGCGAGCACTGGCGGGGAAAGCACTGGCGGGGCCCGACCGTCGCCGGCCTGGCCCCGCCATCGAACGTGCCTGTCAGCCCTTGCGCTTGGCAACCTCGTCGGTCAGCTGCGGGACGACCGCGAACAGGTCACCCACAACTCCGAAGTCGGCGAGCTCGAAGATGGGCGCCTCCGGGTCCTTGTTGACCACGACGACGGTCTTCGACGTCTGCATGCCGGCCCGGTGCTGGATGGCCCCGGAGATCCCGTTGGCGATGTAGAGCTGCGGGGCAACGGTCTTGCCGGTCTGCCCGACCTGGAACTGGTGGGGGTACCAGCCCGCGTCGGTGGCCGCACGCGAGGCGCCCACCGCGGCACCCAGCGAGTCGGCGAGGGACTCGATCACGCCGAAGCCCTCGGCGCCACCCACGCCGCGCCCACCGGAGACCACCACAGCCGCCTCAGCCAGGTCCGGGCGACCGCCCTTGGCCTGCACGACCTTGTCGGTGATCCGCGCGGACTTCGCGGCGGCGGAGAGCTCGACGGCGACGTCGACGCGGGCGCCGGCTGCCGGGGAGGCCTCAGGGGCCGTGCTGTTGGGCCGCACGGTGATGATCGGGGTGCCGACCGCCACCTTCGACTTCACGACCGTGGCGCCACCGAACACCGACTGGGTCGCGGTGGCATCTGCGGCCACGTCGACTGCGTCGGTGATGATGCCCGAGCCGGACTTGATGGCCAGACGAGCAGCCACCTCCTTGCCCTCGGCGGTGCTGGCCACGAGGACCGCGGCCGGGGACTTCTCGGCCACGAGCTTGGCCAGGACCTCGGCCTTGGGCGCCACCGGGTGGGCGCTGAGCTCGGCGGCATCAGCGACGTAGACCGTCACCGCACCGTGCTCGGCCAGGCCGGGGATCGCCGCATCGGCACCGGCGCCGACCAGCACCGCGGCGGGCTCGCCGATGCGCTTGGCCAGGGTCAGCAACTCGTAGGTGACCTTCTTCACGTTGCCGTCGACATGCTCGACGAGCACAAGTACTTCAGCCATTGCTGGGCTCCTCAGATGAACTTCTGCGCGGACAGGAAATCGGCGATGGCCACGCCACCGGTGCCGTCGTCGGTGACGATCGTGCCCTTGGCCTTCGGCGGACGGGCGGCAGCCTCCTCGACGACCGACCACGCGGCACCCAGGCCGACGTCGCTGGGGGCGATGCCCAGACCGGCCAGGTCGACGGTCTCGACGGGCTTCTTCTTGGCCGCCATGATGCCCTTGAAGGACGGGTAGCGGGGCTCGTTGATCTTCTCGACCACGCTGACGACTGCGGGCATGGACGCCTCGACGACGTCGTAGCCGTACTCGGTGACGCGGTTGGTGGTCACGGTCGTGCCGTTCACGGAGACCGAGTTGCAGAAGGTCAGCTGCGGCAGGCCGAGGCGCTCGGCGACCATCGCCGGGACGACCGACATGCGGGCGTCTGTCGACTCGCACCCGAGGATGACCAGGTCGGCGCCGCGGCCCTCAACCGCCTTGGCCAGGGCCAGGGAGGTGGCGACCGCGTCCGAGCCGTGCAGCGCATCGTCAACGATGTGCACGCCGGAGTCCGCACCCATCGACAGGGCCTTGCGGATGGTGTCGGTCGCCTGGGCGGGGCCCATCGACACGACGACGACCTCGCCACCGTGAGCCTCCTGCAGGCGCAGGGCCTCCTCGATCGCGTACTCGTCGATCTCATTCATCACGGCGTCCACCGAGCCGCGGTCCAACGTGTTGTCGGCGGGGCTGAGCGTCTTCTCCGCCCAACTGTCCGGGACCTGCTTCACACAGACAACGATCTTCATGGTCGCGTCGTCGACCTCTCTCATCGCCCGGAGCACGGACGTGCGCCGGTGGCCATTTCCTCTGATCCGCTGGGCGAATCCGCCGCCCGCAGGCACATATTACCCACGGGTAACAAGTGCTGCTGATCGGGTTCATCCTAGGTGGGCGCAGTGCGGGCCGATGCAGCCCCCCGACCCGGACCCGCGGGCCGAAGGTCCCGGCCGGCGAACCGTCGACCCGACCTCGCGCGCGTGGTGAGGGGGGCCAGGGGTGCGGCGCGCTGGGTTCGCCGGCTGATGGGTCACCGGACGGCGTAGGCTTCGTGGGCTATGCGCATCCTTCACCTGACCTGGGAGTACCCACCCGTGATGTACGGGGGGCTGGGTCGCCATGTCCATGCGCTGGCCAACGCGCAGGCCGCCGACGGCCACGACGTGGTGGTCATCACCCAGGCACCGAACTCCGCCGCGCCGGCCCGGGTGCCGTGGGGCTCGACCGGACCCGTGCAGGTCCTGCGCGCCGCGATCGACCCGTCCCAGTACGACCCGCGCGACCTGCTGGCCCACGTGGCGGAGATGGAGTGCGAGTTCACCGGCCACGGCAACGCCCTGCTCGCCGACTGGCGGCCGGACGCCATCCACGCCCACGACTGGATGGTCGCCCACGCCGCCGTGGCGCTGCGCAACCGGTGCGGGGCACCGCTGACGGCCACGATCCACGCCACCGAGGCAGGCCGGAACCGGGGCTGGGTCACCACCGACCTGTCCACGGCCATCCATGCGATCGAGTGGTGGCTGGCCAACACCTCGGATGCGGTCATCACGTGCTCGCGCACGATGCGCGACGAGGTCAGCACCCTCTTCGGCGTGGATGACGCGCACGTGGTGCCCAACGGGATCGAGCCCGCCGAACTGGCAGCGGCCCGAGTTCGAGACCGCCCGGATCAGCGCGGAGAACGCCGACGCCCACCCGCTGATCGCCTACACCGGTCGGGTGGAGTGGGAGAAGGGCGTCCAGACCCTGCTGTCCGCGATGCCGGGCCTGCGCAGCGCCCATCCGGGGATCCGCCTCCTCGTCGCCGGGCGCGGGAGCTACCTCGACGACGTGCAGCGACAGGCCGCGGACCTCGGGCTCGACGGGTCCGTGCGCTTCCTGGGCTGGGTCAGCGAGGAGGACCTGCGCGCCATCGTCGCCGCGGCCGACCTGGCGATCGCGCCGAGCCTGTACGAGCCCTTCGGACTGGTCGCCCTGGAGGCGGCCGCGATCGGGACCCCGCTCGTGGTGTCCCGGACCGGCGGCCTGGCGGAGTTCGCTGACGACGACATGCGCGCCCTGACGTTCACCCCCGGCGACGCGGCCAGCCTCGCGCAGGCGGTGGACGCAGCCCTGGTCGACCCGCGCGCCACCCACGAGCGGGCGCAGCGGGCCCGTGAGTCGGTCCTGGCGGACCATGACTGGCACGACATCGCCCGCCGCACCACGCTGGTGTACGCCGAGGCGCAGGACAACCTCGGGGTGGGACCCAACGACCCCGAGCACGTGCGCGCCGACGCCCGCAACGCCCTCGTCCCGCCACGCTTCGATGCTCCGCCCGGCAGGCTGCTGGACGTCGCGCAGTGACTCCCGGCGTCGGCCTGCGGGGCCAGCGCCCACCGGGGCTGACCCGGGGCATGATCGTCGCCGAGATCCTGATCGTGCTGGCCCTGTCCCTGGGCCGGTCCGGGATCTACTCGATCGTCAGCTTCCTCGGGGACCTGACCAGCGGCATCCCCCTGGCCGGGCAGTCCGCAGTCCTCAACGACAGCCTGGCACCGGGACGCCCGCTGCTCGACCTGGTCCGCCAGGTGCTGCGCATCGCGTTCGCGCTCGCCCCGGTGGCCCTGGTCTGGTACCTGCTGGTCCGGTCCGGGGAGGGGTTGCGCGCGATCGGCGTGGACCTGTCCCAGCCGGTCCGGGACCTGCTGCGGGGCGCGGGGCTCGCCGCGCTCGTGGGCGGCATCGGGCTCGTCGGCTACCTGGTCGCCTACCAGTCGGGCGTGAACCTCGCAGTCGTCGCCCAGGACCTGCCCGACCAGTGGTGGCGGTGGCCGGTCCTGATCGGGGCGGCGATGCAGAACTCCATCGTCGAGGAGGTCATCGTCATCGGGTTCGTCATGCGGCGCCTGACGCAGCTCGGATGGGGGCCCTGGGCCACGATCGGCACCAGCGCGGTGGTCCGTGCCAGCTACCACCTCTACCAGGGCATCGGGGGGCTTCTGGGGAACCTCGCCATGGGGGTGTTCTTCGCCTGGCTGTTCGTGCGCTGGGGCCGGGTGATGCCCCTGATCGTGGCCCACGCGCTGATCGACATCGTGGCGTTCGTCGGGTACGCGCTGCTCGAGGGCCAGGTCACCTGGCTGCCCTCGGCCGGCTGATCGTCGTGGACCGGCTGCCCGTCGGTGGCCGATCATGCTGGACCAGCCGCCGGACGCCCATCGTGGTGGACTGGCTGCCGGCGGCCGGCTGAGCCAGACTGCGCCCATGTCCCAGCAGCCGAACGACCCCCAGCAGGTCCACGTCTCCCTCGAGATGCCCGATGCGCACAAGGGCGGGGTCTGGGCCAACTTCGCCCGGGTGTCCCACAGCCCGTACGAGTTCACGCTGGACTTCGCCCGGATCGACTTCGCCACCGCGCCGGACATGCAGGGGGTGGTCGTGGCGCGGGTGAACCTGTCCCCCCTGATGGTCACCCAGCTGATCGAGGCCCTCGAGACCAACTGGGCCACGTACGCACAGAAGGCGATGCCCCGCGAGGTCGACGGCGGGCAGTAGGTCGCGGGGCATCCGGCGGGCAGGTGGCGGCCTGAGACTCGTCGCGGTCGGGCGTTCCATCGGGCCACACTCCCGGTCGCCCTGCGATGCTTCCCTCAGGGCGCGCCGCAGGAGGATCCCCGCGGGCCCCGGGAGGAGGCAGGCACGTGGCAGTCGATGGCGGCCCCGAACTGGTCCAGCTGCTGACCCCCGAGGGGGTCCTGGTCGAGCACCCCGACTACGCGCTGTCATTGACCGACTCAGCGTGGCGGCATCGCTACGCCGACCTGGTGATGGTGCGCCGGCTCGACGCCGAGGCGACGGCCCTGCAGCGCCACGGTGAGCTCGGACTGTGGGCGCCCTGCCAGGGGCAGGAGGCCGCCCAGGTGGGTGCCGCCCGGGCGACCCGGACCACCGACAGGATCTTCCCGACGTACCGGGAGCACGGGATGGCCTACGTGCGTGGCGTCGACCCAGTCACCCTCCTCGGCCTGTTCCGCGGGACGACCCTCGGCGGATGGGATCCCGCCGACCACGGCTTCAGCCTCTACACGATCGTCATCGGCGACCAGACCCTGCACGCCGTCGGCTATGCGATGGGCATCCAGCGCGACGCCACCGACGACGCGGTCGTGGTCTGCTTCGGCGATGGCGCGTCCTCCCAGGGCGACGTCGCCGAGGCGTTCGTGTACGCGGCGGTCAACGACGCGCCCGTCGTGTTCTTCTGCCAGAACAACCAGTGGGCCATCTCCGAGCCGCTGGAGCGCCAGACCCGGATCCCGCTGTTCAAGCGGGCCGCCGGCTACGGATTCCCCGGTGTGCGGGTGGACGGCAACGACGTCCTGGCGGTCGAGGCGGTCGTGTCCGCGGCGCTGGACCGCGCACGTCGCGGGGCGGGGCCCACGCTGGTGGAGGCGTTCACCTACCGCATGGGCGCACACACCACCTCCGACGATCCCACCCGGTACCGCACCACGGCCGAGGGTGAGGCGTGGAAGCTCAAGGACCCGATCGAACGGGTCCGCGCGCACATCTCGCGCACCGGGATCGCCGACGCCGCGTTCCTCGCCGAGGTCGACGCGGGCGCCGATGCCCTGGGCGAGCACATGCGCGCGGCATGCCGGGCGATGCCCGATCCGACACCGATCTCGATGTTCGACAACCTGTACGCCGCCGAGCATCCGGTCGTGGACCGGGACCGCGCGTGGCTGTCGACGTACCTGGCCGGCTTCGCGGACTCGGGACGGGGGCACTGACATGGCCGTGCTCACGATGGCCAAGGCCCTCAACGCCGGGCTCGACGCGGCGATGCGCGACGACCCGAAGGTCCTGCTGATGGGTGAGGACATCGGCCGGCTCGGTGGGGTGTTCCGGATCACCGACGGGCTGCAGGCCCAGTACGGGGAGGACCGGGTCATCGACACGCCCCTGGCCGAGAGCGGCATCATCGGGACGGCCGTGGGCCTGGCGATGCGCGGGTACGCCCCCGTGGCCGAGATCCAGTTCGACGGCTTCATCTTCCCGGCCTTCGACCAGATCACCACCCAGGTCGCCCGACTGCACCTGCGCTCGGCCGGGACGCTGTCGATGCGGATCGTCATCCGGGTGCCCAACGGCGGCGGCATCGGTGCGGTCGAGCACCACTCGGAGTCGCCCGAGGCGTACTTCGCGCACACGCCCGGGCTGCGGATCGTCACCCCGAGCACGCCGGCGGATGCGTTCACGATGATCCGCCAGGCGATAGCCCACCCGGACCCCGTGATGTTCTTCGAGCCGAAGCGGCGGTACTGGGACAAGGGCGAGGTGGACGTGGAGGCGCCCCTGGCGCCCCTGCCCGAGCTCTTCCGGGCGCGCGTGGTCAAGCGGGGCCACGACGCGACGCTCCTCTGCTGGGGCCCGATGGTGCGCACGTGCCTGGACGCGGCACAGGCCGACACCGACCGGGACCTGGAGGTCATCGACGCGCGCAGCCTGGCACCGCTGGACATGCCGACGATCATCGAGTCGGTCGGGCGCACCGGTCGCCTGATCGTGGTGCACGAGGCCCCGGTCCTGGGTGGGGTGGGGGCGGAGATCGCGGCCGAGGTCACCCAGGAGTGCTTCTACCAGCTCGAGGCCCCGGTGCTGAGGGTCGGCGGGTTCCATGCGCCCTACCCGCCCTCGCGGATCGAGGAGATCTACCTGCCCGACCTGGACCGCATCCTTGAGGCGGTCGACCGGTCCATGGCCTACTGAGGAGGAGCCGTGCTGCACGAGTTCCGGATGCCTGACGCCGGCGAGGGCCTGACCGAGGCCGAGGTGCTCAGCTGGCGGGTGGCCGTCGGCGACGTGGTCGTGGTCAACCAGATCCTGCTGGAGGTGGAGACGGCCAAGGCGGCCGTGGAGCTGCCCAGCCCGTACGCCGGAACCGTCGTCGAGCTGCTGGCCGCCCCGGGTGACGTGGTGCCGGTCGGGCAGCCGATCATCTCACTCGACGACGGGGTCGCGGCGCCCGCGGACCAGTCCACCGACCCCGGCCTGCAGGCAGCCGTGCCACCTGACGCAGCGGCGGCCGGCAGCGCGCCCGCGAGCGCGGAGGGGACCGGGTCAGCCGGCGAGCCCCCCGCCGAGGGTGGCCAGGGCACGCGGACGGCCGTGCTCGTCGGCTACGGCGTCCGGGCCGAGCAGGCCCCCCTGCGCCGGCCCCGGCGCACCCCGCACGGGGCGGACCACGTCGAGCCGGGACCGCCGGGGGAACCCGGTCGCCCGGTCCGTCAGGGCGGGTTGGAGCTCGGGCGCGCACTGGAGACCAGGCTGGGCAGCGACCAGGTGCGGGCCAAGCCGCCGGTGCGGCGCCTGGCCCGGGACCTCGGCGTGGACCTTGCCCAGGTGATGCCCACAGGACCTGACGGGTCGATCACGCATGACGATGTCTCCCGTGCGGCCGCCGCAGCCCGCGGGGGCGGGTCGCCGGCCCGGGTCATGCCCACTGCTCCCCCGGCCCGTGCCGCTGACGGTGGCGGGAGCGAGGTCGTGCCCCTGACCCACGTGGGCCGGATGATGGCCCAGGCAATGACGTCGTCGGCCTTCACTGCGGTGCACGTGACCGAGTGGGTCGACGTCGACGTCTCGGCCATGACCGCGCTGATCCGGGCGGCGCGGGCGCGCGAGGACCTGGCTGGGCTGTCGATCACCCCCCTGACGTTCGCCGCCCTCGGCCTGGTGCGCGCCGCCGGCAACCACCCGACGGTCAACGCCAGCCTCGACGAGGCCGGCCAGAACCTGCTGGTGCACCGCAGCATCCACCTCGGCATCGCTGTGGACTCCCCACGTGGGCTGATCGTCCCGCGGATCCCGGACGCCCAGGCCCTGGACCTGCGTGGGATGGGCGACGCCCTGGCCCGGTTGGTCGAGACTGCCCGGGCAGGGCGCTCCCGGCCCGAGGACCTGCGGGGATCCACCATCACGATCACCAATGTCGGGGTGTTCGGCGTCGATGGTGGGACACCGATCCTGAACACCGGGGAGGTGGCGATCCTGGCCCTGGGCCGAGTCCTGGCCCGACCGTGGGTCGTGGACGACCGGATCGTGCCCCGCGACGTGGTGACCCTGGCGCTGTCCTTCGACCACCGGGTCGTCGACGGAGCCACCGGCTCGAGGGTCCTGCGCGAGGTGGCCGACTTCATGTCCGACCCGGCCACGGCGCTGGCGTTGGGCTGAGATCGGCCACTGCGCTCGCAGCGGCAGTGGTCCCGGCCTGGATCCGCAGAACTGCGCCGGTCGGCTGCTGGCTCACGCGGTCCACCACGGGACGGGATGGGGCTGCGGTACGCCGTAGGATCACTGCTCATGCCGGTGCCGCACGAACAGGACAGCACTCCGGCAGCGGCCGAGTCATCCGCTGGGCTGCTGCAGCCCGGACGCCGCGAGGTCTGGATGCGCCGCGGGCTCTTCCTCGCCTGCGCCGCGGGATTCACCATCCCCTACTTCAAGGTCCTCAACCGCGTGGACGTGATCGGCCGCGAGCGGCTCAACACCCTGCCGAAACGTGGGGTCGTGTTCCTGTCCAACCACCAGACCTACTTCACGGAGGCGATCGCCTTCTTCGACGCGGTGTACCGCCGGCGCGGGATCAACTGGGAGGACCCGTTCCTTCGGTTCTCTGCCGCGGAGGAGACCATGGGCAAGAACTTGGCGACCTCCGTGCTCACGACCGGCGGAGCCGTGACGTTCCGGCGGTCCCACCGCCATGGAGGCGTCGACCTGCAGCGTTCCGTGGACCTCGAGGGCATCGCGCGCATCGAGCAGGCCATCCGCTCGGGCTGGCTGCTGCACTTCCCCACCGGCACGACTCGGGAGGGGGCCCCGATCCGACCTGGGGTGTCCCGGCTCCTGCACAGCACGCAGGCTGTCGCCGTTCCCATGCGTGTCGATGGGTTCCGGGAGATGCTGCTGCACAAGCAGATCCCGGGGCGCATCCGACGCCGGGCCTCGATCCGGATCGAGGAGCCCCTTGACCTCGATCGCTTCTACGCCGGCCCGTACACCCCCGAGGCGGGGGTGCGGGTGGCGGCACAGATCGCGGAGGCGATCGGCGAGCCCTCGCTGCCGTAGCCCAACCATCGGGTCACCGCGTCGGAGCGCGAGGGCGCGCCATCACCGGCGACGTCCCCGTCCCGAGCACCTCCGGCGGTCGCTGGCGGATCCGGGGCGTCCTACGACTCGCGGCCCTCGCTGCGCCACCACGACTGCATCCCGCCGGCCAGCTGCCGCACGTCGGCGAACCCGCGCTCCTCGAGCAGGCGCACGCCGCCGACGCTCCTGTGCGCCGTCCGGCAGATCAGGACTGTGGGCCGCTGTGGATCCAGTTCGTCGACCCGGCCGGACAGCTCCGTGATGGGGATGCTCACGGCGCCCGGAAGGTGCCCGTCGCCGTACTCGCGCCCGGTGCGCACATCGACCAGTTGGATGTCATCACCCCGCTCGATCCGCTCGCGCAGCTTCGCGTCGGTGATCTCGGGCACCCGTCCGAACGGCCACCACCACAACTTCGCCATATGTCGACTGTAGTGCACCCAGGTGGCGACGACATGTCATGGCGGCTCGCATGGCCCCCAGGTCTCTGCCATGGATCGACGTCAACCCGTTGGCCCGAACCTCGACCAGCTCATCTCTCCGGCGTGGCGATGACGACGATGTTGTCCTCGTAGCCCCCGGCATCGGGCAGGTAGCGCCCTCCACAGGTGATCACGACCAGCCGGTGATCGACGTCGGGATCGAACAACCTGTCCACCGGCAGGGCGGCCTTCGTGATGCGCTCGACGCTGGTCACCCTGTAGTCCAGGCGCTGGCCGTCGGCCGCAGTCACGGTGATCCGCGCGCCCTCCTGCACCGAGGCCAGGCGGGCCAGCGGCCCGGTCCCGTACCGCTGGGAGTCGACGTGGCCACCGAGGACGGCAGAGCCCCGCGGGTCTCCGGGAAGGGCGCCGAACCGGTACCACCCGATCTCACGTGGATCGTCTGGCAGTTCCATCTGCCCATCGGGCGTCACGCCGGTCGCGACGATCGGCATCGAGAGGTCCTGGCTGCCGATCCGCACCCGTCGGGGCGGTGGCGCCTCCTCGGGTGCCTCGATCATCGTGGCGTCGACGATCGGCACGTCAGTGACGAGGGGTTCTTCAGGCCCCGCGTCGCCCCGGGCGTTGTCGGAGCTCACGGCTTGAGGCTGGGTCGTGCCAGCCGCGCCAGCGATGCTTGAAGTGGCCAGGGTCACCTGCTCCAGGTCCGTCCCCACGCCCTGATCCCGGGAGCTGGCCCAGGCGCCGAGGGAGACGACCAGGAGTGCCAGTGAGGCCACGAGGCTGGCGGCGGCGTTGCGGCGGCTGTTCATCTCGACCCTCCTGTCCCTGGTCACATCTGTTGGTTGCTGGGCGGGCGATCCACACTGACACGACGTCGTGGTTGACGCGACGTGAGGGGGTGGGTGACGGATCACCCACCCCCTCATCCTCCGTGTGCGGCTTACCGCTGTGCAGTCACCAGGCGACGGCCCGAGAGGGCCACACCGGCGGCACCGAGACCGGCGGCCAGCAGGATCCATCCGGCGGTACCGCCTGCAGCGGAGCCGGACTCACCTCCGGGGACGCCACTCGGGGACGAGTGCCCGAGCGCCACGGTCTGGACGGCGATCTGCAGGTCGTCAGCAGTGCCCCAGGCGTAGGCGATGGTGCTCTGGCCCTCGGCAACCGGCACAGCGTCGGTCGACGGGGTGGTGGGGACGGCGGTACCGCCGGCCTCGATCACAACCTCGTACTCCCCGGCCGGCAGGGCCGCGGGCCCGATCTGCTCAGGGTTGCTGAACGTGCCCACGCTGTCGCCGTTCACGAGGACGTCGACCTCAGGAGCCTCGGCCACGTGGCGGGCGACGAGCGTCCCCTGGCCGGCATCCACTGCCTCGGTGTCATTCACGAACGGGGTTGCGGTGAGCGCGCCGTCGGCGTCGAGGTGGGCCACGATCGTGTAGCTCATGCCACCTTCCACGGAGACGTCGGCCGGGCCGATCAGCGCGTCGGCGTCGCAGTCCGTGTCGCCCTCCCCGGCCACGACCTTGATCGTGTAGGTGCCGGGGGGGAGGTCCAGCGGGCCGGCAAGGGTGCCGGGCTTGAAGTCGGCGATGAGCTCCTCGCCATTGGCGCACACGTCCACAGTCGCGTCAGGGACGCCATGCAGGACCGAGACGCTGGCCGTGTCGGCAGCAGCGGCGGGAAGGGCGAACGCGACACTGGCGGCCACCAGGGCGCCCGTGCCGATCAGGGTTGCAGTGACTCGCATGGTGACTCCTAGTGAGGGGCGGGGCCCGGTGGTGGGTCCTCACTCCTCTCTTCTCCCGCGAGAGGTCCTTCGGATGCACAATCTCCGCACAGTTTCTGCACCTCGGTCCTGGCGCAGGTCAGGGGGCCCATACCCCGAACCGCCCCGACCCGTGGTGCAGCGCCCCGCCCGGTGGCGCACTCAGGCGGCGGTCGCGCGGTGCCGCGGAGGGTTCTCTAGCACTCCGCGGACGCGCGGATGGCTGCGATCGACTCGTCGTAGGCCTCGTAGGCCGCCCGATAGGCCTGCGCCGCCTCCTCGAGCGAGGACGTGGTGCTCGGGATCGCCTTGACGGCGTCCCGGAAGGCCTTGTCCGCTGCGTCGATCTCGGCGCGCGTGGCAGCCGAGAGCTCCTTCGAGTCCCGGAACGCCGTGCCTGCGGCCTCGATCACGACCTGGGCCTGGTCGGCGATCTCGTTGCGTGAGGAGTCTCCGCTGGACACCATGTCCTTCAAGGAGTCCAGCTCGGTCACCACCGCCTGGGAGCTCGAGCAGTACGCGTCACCTGCAGAGCCGGTGTCCGTCGTGGACGCCGACGAGCACGCCGACAGGGCCAGCGCGGAGCCTGCCAGGGCCACTGTCGCCCAGCGGATGCCGCTCATCGTGTTCCTCCTCAGGAAGTCGGGGACGTACCCCGCTGCGCGTTCACTCACGGCGGCTCACCGGCTGTCCACAGACGGGGCCGGTGCCACGAGACAACGACACATCCACCGGACGGGACGTGGCAGGACCAGATCGTCGACTGCTCAAGCCCCGCCGGTGGACGAGTGACGTCAGACCTTCGTGATGTCGCGGCCGTGGACAGTCAGCGCCCAGATGACGAACACGTCGAGCGTGATGATCGCGATGGCCCAGATGGGGTAGTAGGGAAGCCATGCGAAGTTGAACACGGCGCTGCCGACGGCCACGAGAACGCCGACGGTGCGCGCCCACACGGCGCCCTTGAGCACGAAGTAGCCGGCAACTGCCGCGAGCACTCCGAGCAGAAGGTGGATCCAGCCCCATGTGGTGACGTCGAACTGGAAGATGTACTCCTTGCCGACCACGTAGAACTCGTCGTTCAGGATGGCGATGAGGCCCGCGATCGCCTGGAACGTACCGATCATCATCAACATGACCGCCGCGAACACGGTCAGGCCGACTGCGGCGGAGCTGGGCTCGGTCTCTGTGTTGCTCATGAGGATCCTTTTCTTCGTGTTTGATCTCGTATGGGCGATACACCCGAGTCCATATGGTAGCGCCCTGTCGTGGAAGCCTTGGCGGGCCGCGCCGGTCGGAGTGCCACGGCTCGCTCAGGACCACTCACGCGTGGACAACCACCGCCGAGGGGCCATCTGGCCGAATCCGACGCACGGTCAGCCGCTCGGGGATCCGCTCCTTGAGTTCGGGGACGTGGCTGACGATGCCGATGACCCGGCCGTTGCCCCGGAGGTCGTCGATCACGCCCATCACGTCGTCCAGGGTGTCCGGGTCGAGGCTGCCGAAGCCCTCGTCGATGAACAGGGTGTCCAGCTGCGCCCCTCCGGCTTGGGCGACCACGACATCGGCCAGGCCCAGCGCAAGGGCCAGGGACGTGTAGAAGGTCTCGCCGCCGGACAGGGTGCCGGGGCTGCGCTCACGTCCGGTGTGCCGGTCGAGGACGGAGAGCCCGAGTCCGACGCGGGCGTCCTTGCGGGCCGCCTCATCGATGCGGATGAGCTCGTACTTGCCCGACGACATGGACGCCAGACGCACGTTGGCGGCTGACACCACCTGCTCGAACCAGTAGCGCAGGACGAACGTCACCAGGCTCATCCGCGGGGAGCCGGCCATGCCGCGGGCGTACAGGTCGAGGGCGACGATCTCCTCTGCGGTGGCCGCAAGCGCAGCACGCGCAGTGGCACCGTCGCGCACCTCGGTCAGCCGTTCGGCGAAGCGCTCGCGCTGCCTGCTCGCGACCGTCGCCGCGTCGCGTGCGGCGTGCGCCCGCTGGGCGGCGTGCTCCGCCTCGGCGGAGGCCAACCCGAGGGTGGTTGCGGCCGCACCCTCGTCGATGCCCGCGACGGCCCGGAGCTCCGCGGAGTCCAGCTGGGCGCGAGCGGACGCGACGGATGCCTCCCATTCGGAGACTGCCCGGTCGAGGCTGTCGAGCTCCGGGGCGTCCAGCACCGCGGATCGGGCCTCAGCGAGGTCGGCGAACCCAGCACTGCACGCCTCCCTGTCCGCTCGCTGCGAGCTCCCCGCCAGGTGCTCCAACCCGCGGAAGAGATCCAGGACTGCCGCGGACAGGGCCTCCAGTAGCCCAGCGTCCTCCACGAGCTCGGAGGCCCGGTCCCGGACGCTGCCGTGCTCCCCACGTGCGCCGAGGACGAGGGACGAACGCTCGTTGAGCTCGGCACGCTGGTGCTCCTCCTGCGCCCGGGCATCGGCAAGCGCCTCGGCCAGCCCGATGAGCTGTGCGCCGACGAGGTCCTGCTCCCGGGCGAGATCCTGGACGGCAGCCTCGAGCGCGGCGAGGCCGGCCTCAGCCCGCTCACCGGCCACCAGGTCCGCAGTGAGCTGGTCGATCCGGTCCGCCCACTGCTCGGCCGTGAGGTCACCCGCCGTCGCGATGGCCACCTCGAGCTCGGCCTCAGCCCGCGCCAGGGCGACCTCGGCGTCGTCGAGGACCAGGCGGCCCTCGTCGCGACGGGCTGCCGCGCCGCGCACCTGCTCCTCTGAGATACCCCCCGGTCCGCCGCGAGCGGGAGCCGGGTGCTCCGGGGAGCCGCACACCAGGCAGGGATCGCCGGATACCAACCGCCCAGCGAGTTCAGCACGGACATCGGCAAGGCGCTGGTCGACCAGCAGCGTGTGGTGGTCGACGGCCTCCTCGTAGGACCGACGGGCAGCCCGGCGTTCGGCTCGTCGCAGCTCGAGGGTGGCCCGCAGTTCCATCAGCCGCCCGGCTGCCTGCGCCGGGCCGGCGACAGCGTCGAGCATCGCCCGCGTGGAGGCAACCGCCATCGCCGTCTGCCGGGCCGATCCCAGGGCGGCCTGCGCCCGCGCGAGGTCCTGCGGGATCGCAGCACCTCGCGCATGGGCCGTCGCCACCTGGGCCTCGAGCTGGACGACGTGCTCCTGCTGCCGTTCGAGGGTGGCCTGCCCCGCCGCGAGCCCCTCCTCGATCACCACGAGGTGCACCAGTCCACCGGCAGCGGTGCGCGCCCGGGCAGCCTGCCCAGCCAGCTCCTGCCACCCCAGGCCACGCAGGTGCTGGGGATCCGGGTCATCGCCCGGTCGCGCCGCCGCCACCGCAGCCTGCAGGGTCGAGACCTCCTCGGCCGCCGCATCCACCAGCTCGACCAGGGGCCTCACGGGGAGGGCTCGACGTGCTCGTTCCAGCTGATCTCGGCGGGCCTCATGCTCCCCGCGCTGCCCCTCTGCCGCTGCCAGGTCGGCGTTGAGGGCGGCGCGCTGGGCGATCCGCAGGCACACGTCCTCTGCCTGGCTGCGGGCACGACGGGTCAGGCCCTTCGGCCGTCTCGGCGCTGGCCGCGGCGGCCGTCGCAGCCGCGGACCATCCTGCGAGGTCCACCTCCATCTGCTCGAGGCTCTCCAGCCGTTGCGCCACGGGGAGCGCCGCGATCCTGGCCTGCTCGGCGGACTCCAGGCCGGCCGCCTCACAGGCCGCTGACACCCGAGCCTGGAGGTCGGCGTCGGCGACCTGCAGGCTGCGCGCGGCCTCCTGGGCCCGCGCCTGGAGCGAGCTGGTGATCGCCCGGAAGAGCTGGGTCCCGAACAGCTTGCCCAGGACCTCCCGTCGCTCGTCGTCGCCGGCCCGCAGGAAGGTCGCGAACTCCCCCTGCGGCAGCAGGACGACCTGGCGGAACTGCTCCCGGGTGAGGCCCAGCAGGTCGCCGATGATCCCGCCGACCTCGTCCTTGGCGTGCGACCTGCTCTCCCAGCCGCCGGACCCCAGGCGTTCGAGGTGGACGCTGGCCTTCTCCTTGGTGACACCGGCCCCCCGCTTCTTGGGGCGGGTGTGCTCAGGGCAGCGAGTGATGCGGTGCCGACCGCCACGCACGGAGAACTCCAGCGTGACCTCCGGGCGGTCGTCGGGCCCGGCGAAGTCCGAGCGCAGCCGGGCCGGATCCCCGGACTCGCTGGCCAGGCCACCGTAGAGGGCGTAGGTCAGGGCATCGAGGATCGTCGACTTGCCGACGCCCGTGGGCCCCTCGAACAGGAACAGGCCTCCGGCTCCGAGGCGGTCGAAGTCGATGACCTGCTCAGCGGCGAACGGACCGACGGCAACCATGCGCAGCGTGTGCAGTCGCATCAGGCGGACACCTCCGCCCGCTGGGTGGCCAGGACAGCGTCGCCGAGCACGGCTCGCTGCAGCGGACTCGGCGCATCCCCGGAGACGGTGCGGACGAACTCCGCGCAGATCTCGACCGGGTCGCTGGCCTCTGTGAGCCGGGTCAGGCCCAGTGGCTCGTCGTCACGCTCCGGGGCGAACTCGAGGACCAGCGTGTGCGGCCAGTGCGCCCGCAGCTGCTCCATCGGGTTGGCCAGCCGACCCGGGTCGGTCAGCACCACCTTCACCCACGCGTCGGCAAGACCGGCGAGATCGCCAGCGGCACGCGCCAGGAGGTCCGCCAGCCGACCGCTGACCTGCACGAGCGGGCGCGGCACCGGTGCCGGGACCCGCCTGGTGCTCACATGCCCGGCGGCATCGACGTCGACGACGGTCACGGACTTGGTGTGATCGCGCTCGGAGAAGGAGAACGCCATCGGTGACCCGCTGTACTCCACCACCGTCGTCGACCCGGCGAGGCGCACCACCTGGGGCCCGTGCAGATGACCGAGGGCCACGTAGCTGACGCCGTCGAACACCTCGGCCGGGGTGTCGCCGACGCCGCCGACACGGATCTCGCGCTCGGACTCGCAGGCCGTGCCGCCCGTGACGAAGGCATGGGCCATCACGACCACGCGATCAAGGGACCGACTCGACGCATCGAGGCGGATCCTGTCGACCAGCGCCCCCAGCACGGCGGCGTGCGAGCGCTCCACCTCGAGCAGCTCCACGGCCGCGTCGGGGATGACGAACGGGATCCCGTACACGCCCACCTCCCCGGCCGCATCGGTGAGCAGAACCGGGTCGGTGGCCTGGTCGATCGAGGTCCGCAGGTGGATGCCCGCCTCGGCAAGGACGGCACCCGCGTACTGGAGGCGCACGGCACTGTCGTGGTTCCCGCTGGAGATCACCAGCGGGATGCCCGCCCGGGAGAACGCCGCGAGAGTCCGATCCATCAGGGCGATGGCATCGGCCCCCGGTTGGGCGCGGTCGTACACATCGCCGCTGACGAGGACTGCATCAACCGTCTCGAGCACCGCGAGCTCGAGCAGCCACCCGAGGAACACCTCCTGGTCGGCCAGGAGCTCGGCACCGTGCAGGCGGCGGCCCAGGTGCCAGTCGGAGGTGTGCAGGAATCGCATGCCGACACCCTGACACGGGGGTCTGACACAACTGCCGAACGCGGCTCCCGACAGGTGCCGGTGTCGCAGAGCACGCGTCGCGACCCCCGCGGCCGGCCCTCCCGTGTCGGCCCTGCCCACTACGCTCCGGCTCGGAGGTGACCATGCCGGGACCAGCAGCCACAACCGATGGCCAGCAGATCCGCGCCGCCCGGATGTCCAGCCTCCTGCTCGACGGCCGGTCGACAGGACGCACGGTCTCCGGGGTGGTCCAGTGGTTCGGGGCGATGCAGGGCCAGGACTTCGCCAGCGTGACGTGGTCGCTGGGCCTGCGCACGGGCCAGACCCGCGACGAGGTCCACGCGGCCTTCGAGTCCGGTGAGATCCTGCGCACCTGGCCGATGCGGGGCACGCTGCACGTGGTGCCCGGCGCGGATGCCCGATGGATGATCGAGCACCTCGGCGCCCGTGCCCTGCGTGGAGCCGAGGCGCGCCGGCAGTTCCTCGGGCTCTCCGCCCACGACGCTGACCGTTCCGCGGACGTCATCGGTGAGGCGCTGGCGGGGGGCCCGGGCATGACCCGCGCTGAGTGCGTCGCCGCGCTGGAGGCCGCGGGCATCTCCGGCGCCGGGCAGCGGGCCTACCACCTGCTCTGGTACGCCAGCCAGAAGGGGATCACCTGCGTGGGTCCCCAACGGGGCAAGGATCAGACCTTCGTCCTGCTCGACGAGTTCGCACCGCCCGGCCCCGACCTCGACCGCCCCGCGGCGCTGGCCACGATCGCCGAGCGGTTCGTGCGCAGCCACGCCCCGGTCAGCGCGCACGACTTCGCGCGCTGGGCTGATCTCACGATGGCCGACGCACGCGCCGGACTGGCGGCTGCCGACGGGGTCGTCCCGCACACGATCGGCGCGCGGGACCTGTTCGTGGCCGAGGCGACGCTCGACGCTGCCCCCGCCACGAGCGACGGCGCGCCTGCCCTGCCGGCCCACGCCCTGCCCGGGTTCGACGAGTTCATCCTGGGGTACCGCGACCGCACCGCGCAGCTCGACGCGGAGCACGAGAAGCTCGTGGTCCCCGGGGGCAACGGGGTGTTCGGGAACACACTCGTCGTGGACGGCCGGGTCGTCGGGACGTGGAAGCGCCGCGAGATGGCTCGACGGGTGGAGATCACGGCCACGCCCTTCACCACGATCACCACCCGCGACCGTCGTCGACTGGCGGAGTCCGCTCGAGGAGTACGCCACGTTCGTCGGCAAGGACGCACGGATCACCTGGTCCAACGACTCCGATTCCGGCGGCACTCCCCCTCCCTCGCGGTGATCCGTTCAGGTTGAGGACCTTCTAGGCCACCGAACCTGCATGGATCACCTCGGGGAGGGTCCCCACCCCACCCGGGCCGCCACGCGGGCACCCTCAGCCAACGAGCGCCATCAGGTCGCCCACGCGGGCCAGGCGCTCGGGCATGGTGTGCACGTCGGCCGGAGCCGGTGCACCCGACTCCACCTCCGCCCAGGTCAGCGGCGTTGCGACGTACGGGTGCGCCCGGCCGCGCGGCGAGTACGGCGTGATGGTGGTGCGGGCGGCCAGGTTCTGCCCGACGTCGACGAAGACCCGGCCCGGCCTGCGGTCCTTGGCCATCTTCAGCTCGACCAGCCCGGGCAGGGCCGTGGCCAGCGCCTCGGCCATGGTGCGCGCCAGGTCCACCGCGTCACTGCTGGGGACGGGCCGGGGAAGCGGCACGTACACGTGCAGGCCCTTGGAGCCGCTGGCCACCGGGATCGACGGGAAGCCCGCGCCGGCCAGGATCTCGCGAGCAACCACCGCGACCTCAGCGCACTGCGCCAACCCCGCGGGTGCGCCGGGGTCGAGGTCGAGGACCATGCGGTCGGCAGGGCCAGGGGTCCCGTGCAGGCCGAACTTGCGCCCGATCCGCCACTGCGGGGTGTGGAACTCCAGCGCACCCTGCTGGGCGAACCAGACCAGCGCCGCGGCATCCTCGGGCGTCCCGGCGAGCAGCGGGTGGTCGATGTACCCGGAGTACTCCTCACCCGACCGGCGCAGGTGCACATGCCCCATCCAGTCGGGCGTCCCGGGGCGGACCGCCTTCTCGAAGAAGTCAGGCTGGTCGACGCCGTCGGGCCAGCGCCGGCGCGTGATCGGCCGGTTCGCCAGCTGGGCCAGCATCGGCTCGCTCACGGCCAGGATGTAGGCGAACACCTCCGCCTTGGTCGTCCCCGACTGCGGGTACAGCACCTTGTCGAGGTTCGTCAGCCGCAGCCGCCGGCCCGCCACGACGGTCGGGACGGGGTCGGCACCGGTGGGCGTCACCACGTGCTCCCGGGGAGGTCGGCGGGCCCGAGGTCGGGACGCATGCGGGTCAGGGTCGGCTGGCGCAGCGACCCGGACTCGGTCCGGCCGAGGTGGCGCACCTCAGCGACGAGCAGGGGCTCCACCCAGGTGAGGCGATCGCCGAAGCGCTGCAGGAGGGCCCGGGCGTCGGCGCCGATACGGACCCCCGGGTCGGGCTCCGCTCGGGAGATCCCGGCCAGCACGCCGAGCAGCGCGGTGGACATCTGGTCGGTCATCCCACTTCCCACCGTCCCGAGGAATCCCCCCGCCGGGTCGGCGACGGCAAGGGACGCCACGCCGCCGCCGGACTCGGCGCGCACCCACCCGACGACCACCACGGTCGTGCGCATCCGGTGCGGCAGCTTGACCCAGTCGCGGCTGCGCACGCCGCACTGGTACCGGCTGGTGAGGCGCTTGGCCATCACTCCTTCCAGGCCCTGCTCCCGGGTCGCGGCCAGCAGGGCGTCACCGTCGTCGAAGACGGCCGAGGGCAACCACGCCCCGCCAGTCAGGGTCGGCAGGTCCAGCTCAGCGAGCAGGGAGCGTCGGTTGGCCAGGGACTCCCCGCGCACGTCGCGACCTCGCCAGGCGAGTGCGTCGAAGACCACGAAGCGCACCGCGGTCCCGCCCCGCAGGGCTCCCGCGAAGGACGGCCGTCCCTCGGGATCGAACTGCACGCACTCCCCGTCGAGGATCGCCGAGGAGATCAGGGGCGCCAGGGCGGACCCGACCGCCGGGGCGGCGATCGAGGGGTAGCGACCCGAGAGGTCACCGCCGTTGCGGCTGCGCAGGGCGAGCGTCCCATCGTCGCGGACCAGGGCCAGGGCACGGACCCCGTCCCACTTCACCTCGAAGGACCACTCGTCACCGGAGGGGGCCACGACGGGCTCAGGGGGACCGCTTGCCAGCATCGGGGCAGCCGTGGCCCACAGGACCTCGACCTCGCCAGCACCCGCCACGGGACCATGATGGGCGCAGCGCACCACTCAACGCCTTCCTTCCCGCGCCCACCTGCCCCACAATGGCCCGATGCGCGCCATGTGGAGTGGGAACGTCGCCTTCGGGCTGGTCCACATCCCGATCAAGATGTACGCCGCCACCGAGGACCGGGACGTGAAGTTCCACCAGGTCCACCTCGCCGACGGCGGGCGCATCAAGTACCAGCGGCAGTGCCAGACCTGCGAGCAGACCGTCACCTTCTCGGAGATCGGCAAGGGCTACGAGGACGAGACCGGCCGCCGGGTCATCGTCTCCGAGGACGAGCTCGACGGGCTTCAGGTGCCGCACGGTCGCGACCTGGAGATCATCGAGTTCGCCCCCGCCGCCCAGATCGATCCGCTGCACTTCGACAGGGCCTACTACCTCGAGCCGGCCACGGGAGCCGCCAAGCCCTATGTGCTGCTGCGCCGGGCGCTGCAGGAGACCGAGCGGACCGCCGTGGTGCTGATGACCATGCGCAAGCGCACCCGCCTCGGGCTGCTGCGCGTCCGCGACGACGTGCTGGTGCTGCAGACCCTGCTCTGGCCCGACGAGGTCCGGGTGCCGGACTTCGCGGGCATCGCCGACGCGGACATCACCGTCCGCCCCCAGGAGCTGGCCATGGCAGGTTCCCTGGTCGAGAGCCTGAGCGCGGACTTCGACCCGAGCGCCTACACCGACGAGTACCGCCAGGCGGTGCTCGATCTGGTCACGCAGAAGCTCGCCGGCGAGGACGTCATCGTGCCCAGCACCCCCGACGCCGCGGACGACTCCGGGACGGTCATCGACCTGATGGCCGCCCTGCAGGAGTCCGTCCGGCGCACCCAGGCCGCCCGAGCTGCGAGCGCTGCCACCGAACCGGAGGCCGGGGCCGGCGAGGGCTGACCCCGCGACCGGGTCAGCCGGGCTTGCGGGCCTGCAGGGTGTAGCTGGCCGCCAACCGCTCGGGACGATCGATGAGGCGAAGCTCACCACCGCCGATCGGCTCCATCAACCCGGGCAGGCCGTCCCACGGGATGCTGTCGTGCTCCTCGAACCCGGTCACCGCCAGACCCCGATCCAGCAGGGCGGTGATGATCTCACCGAGACCGTGGTTCCACTCGTGGCTGACGTTGTGCTGGAACTCGACGTCCGTGCTCACGTAGGTGCCGCCCTCGTCCCAGACCGTGGGCTCGGGACGCTCGAAGTAGGCGTGCTCCACACGCAGCGACCCGTCCTCCCCCGGGTCGGCCAGCGCCCAGAGCATCGGGTGCCCCTCGCGCAGGAACAGCCGTCCGCCCGGCGCCAGGAGTTCGGCCACCACGCCCGCCCAGCGCCGGATGTCGGGCACCCAGCACAGGGCGCCGATCCCGGTGAAGACCAGGTCGAAGACGCCCCGCCCGAGGACGTCGGCAGCGGCGTGCACGTCGGAGACGACGAACTCCGCCGGGGTCCCGCAGCGCTCGGACAGCGCGCTGAGCCTCTACGATGGCAGCCGGGGAGAAGTCCAGCCCCGTCATCGTCGCCCCCAGCCGTGCCAGCGAGATCGTGTCGGTGCCGATGTGGCACTGCAGGTGCACCCCGCGCAGGCCGCGGACATCGCCCAGGCGGGGAAGGTCGAAGCGGACGACGTCGGAGAGGTAGCCAGGATCGGCCACGAAGTCCGCGACGTGGTAGTCGGGCGACGCTGCGTGGGCCGGTGCCCGCTCGTCCCACTGGGCGAGGTTGATCGCCGTGTGGTCCGCGGCGCGGGGCTGTCGTGCGCGGGGCCGTCGTGCGCGGGGGTGTCGTGCGCGGGGGTGTCCATCGGGCCATTCAACCCCCAAGTCGCCCGGGTGGGTGACAATCGGGGTCCATCGCCGGAAGGGACCGCCATGACCAGCCGCACCGCGACCCCCTCATCGGGTCGCGGAGGCGCGCATACCCGCAGGCCGGCCACGCGTCGTCGTCCGTCCCGCGCCGAGGTCCGCCGCCGACGCCTCGGCTGCCTGGGGTCGCTGCTGGTCAGCGCTGCCGCGTTCCTGGCGCTGGTGTTCGTGCTCATCTCCGGGGCCAACTCCCTGGGCGGATGGCTGACCGACCCGATCGAGAGCGGGCCGGCGGACATCTCCGGGACCCCGGACGTCGAGTCGATCGCCTGGGAGGGCGACCAACCCACCTATGGGGTGGACATCTCCTTCCCGCAGTGCGGTCGCACCTTCAAGGACATGGGCAACGGCTACGCGATCATCGGCCTGGATGGGGGGATGCCCGACCGCCCGAACCCGTGCTTCGCCGCGCAGTGGCGGTTCGCCTCGCGCCAGGCAGGGGCCGCCGTCTACGTGAACACGGCCGACAACAACCGGGGCGACCCCATCGCGGTCGGGCGCCGCGCTGCCACCGGCGACCTCGAGGCGCTCGAAGCCCAGGGAGTGCGCCCGGGCACCCCGATCTGGTTGGACGTCGAACTGCCCGAGGTCTGGAAGGGCTCCCAGGCGCGGCACCGTGCCGTGATCACCGAGCACGTGAAGGTGCTTGCCGAGGCCGGCTACCCGGTGGGCATCTACTCAGCCCCGGCGCTCTGGGAGGAGATCACCGGCGGAGCGGCCGTGGACGTGCCCACGTGGGTGGGGATCGGCCCGGCCACCGCGGAGCGCGCGGCAACCGCCTGCACGCGAGCGTCGTTCGGCGACCGGAAGCCGGCCATCGTGCAGCGGATCGGGACGGGCAGCGACGGCAAGTCCCTGGACCGCAACCTCACCTGCCCGGGGACGGACCTCGCCGGGCTGGTCCGACCGAACTGATCCAGCCCCCGACGAGCCGGCGAGCCCGGCCACCGGGCGGCCTGCGAGCTCAGGAGTCGCCGGACGGGCTCGGCAGAACCGCCGGTGCGATCCGGCAGACATCCCCGTCCCCCGCCGGCGGGGGTCGGTGCCCGGCGCGCAGGTGGTCGTAGCGCGGCGACGAGCGGGCCATGAGCCCATCGACGTACCAGCAGCTCGGGATGACCGTGACCCCCGCCTCCTCGGCGGCATCGAGCACGACCCGGGTCAGGCGCGAGGCGATCCCCCGCCCCTCGTACGCCGGTGACGTGACGGTCCGGTAGATCTCCCAGACCCCCTCGGAGACGGCTAAGGAGGCCCACGCCACCTCGACCCCGTCCAGAGTCGCAACGAAGGAGGTGTCGCTCACACGGCGCACGACCAGGTCCACATCGGGCATGCCCCCCACGGTACCGGCCACCACCACAGCGCGCAGCCGCTGCCGGTCAGTCCAGGAGCCGTGCGATGCGCTCGGCCAGCTCCGGGGGGACCACGGAGTCCGGGTCGGGCTCCGTGCTGATCGCGGTGCGCGTGGCAACCAACGACGCGTAGAGCGGCGGGCACGTGCGACAACCGGCGAGGTGGGACTCCAGGGCTCGGGCACCGGCCTCGTCGAGGTCGCCGTCGAGGTAGTCGCTGACCTGCGAACGCGCCTCCCAGCACCTCATCGGAACCCCTGTCCTGATCGGCGCGGCTGCGGCGTCGGCCAGCTGCGTCACGAGCATCATCCGACCTCGCCGGATCCGCTGCTTGGCCGCGGGCAGTCCGATCCCCATGGTCGCGGCCACGTCCGCCGAGGTCATCCCCTGCGCGTCGTGCAGCACCACCGCGGTGCGGTACATGGCCGGCATGTGGGCCAGTGCGTCGAGCAGGTCATCGCGTTCCTCGGCGCGCTGCACAACAACGGCGGCATCGACTGTGTAGTCGTCGTCGCGCCACCGTCCCTCCACGAGCTCGGCGATCTCGTCGCTGGGATCCTCACGTCGCGCCCGTATCCGATCGACCCACAGGTTGTGCATGATCCGGCGCAACCACGTGGTCAGCGACGACCGGCCGTCGAACGCAGCCGACCGCTCCAGGGCCCGAACGACGGTGTCCTGGAGCAGGTCGGCCGCATCGTGCTCGGATCCAGCCAGCATCCGCGCGTACGGGACCAGAGCCGCCATGGCAGCGGGCAGGCCTGCGCGCAGGTCGGCGGAGTCCACGGGCGTGCAGCCTATCGCCGGCCAGTCCGCGCTCAGTCCCGGGCGACGGGGCAGGTGCTGATGCCGAACACCCGGTAGAGCGGGCAGAAGCCGACCGCGGCAGTGACCAGCAGGACGGCCCCCACCACGATCAGCAGGACGAATCCGAGCGTCCCCGATCCCAGGGCGAAGGCGCCCAGCAGGGCCGCGATGCCGACGACGGCGCGGATGATGCGATCGGTCGTTCCCTCATTGGTCTTCATGGTTCCTCCTCAGGACCGCGCCGTTGTGGCGCTTCAGCACTCAGACGGTCCGGGCGCGCGCTGGGATACACGCCTGCGCTGTGACGGTGGTCACACGATGTCCCCGGCTCCGTGCCGACACGCGCACATCCCCCAAGCGCGACAAACCTGCATCAATGGGTCGCGGCGGGGTCTACACTTCGATCAAGTACCACTCACTCCACACGAAAGGCACACTCATGTTCAACGACACATCCCTGTGGGAGATCCTCCTCTGGAGCTTCCTGTTCTTCATCTGGATCTGCGCCATCATGATCTGGATCACGATCATCATCGACGTGTTCAAGGACCACACGCTGTCCGGATGGGGCAAGGCCGGATGGACGATCCTGCTCATCTTCCTGCCGTGGCTCGGTGCGTTCATCTACCTGATCGCCCGCGGCAAGAGCATGAACGAGCGGAAGATGGCCGAGATGGCCGAGGCCCAGAAGCAGCAGGCCAAGTACATCCAGGATGTCGCTGGCTCAGCCAAGTCGCCGGCGGAGCAGATCGCCGACGCCAAGGGGCTGCTCGACGCCGGTGCCATCAGCCAGGCCGAGTTCGACGCCATGAAGGCCAAGGCCCTCGCCTGATCCACGCACGTGCAGAAGGGCCCGGGACGCAACCGTCCCGGGCCCTTCTGCATGCCCCGGGAGGCATGTTGCGAGCAACACGTGCGACTCGGCCAGCAGGCACCGGTATCCCGGTGTCTATCCACGTAGACTCACCCCCATGGGGATCCCGGCAGCGCGAACTCGACGACCTGATCGACGCCGGCGAGGTGGCCAGCATCCTCGGCCTCGCGCATCGCAACAGCGTGTCCACCTACCGCAGTCGCTACCCGGACTTCCCGCCCGGCCGGCCGGCGCCGGGTGGCGGCCGGGGCCGGTTGTGGACCCGGCAGGAGATCGTCGACTGGCACCACGGCTTCCGGGCACGCATGGCCGCGGCGAGCGGACAGCCGAACGCACGTCTCGAGGACCTCGTGGACGCGACCCTCCGCCTGCTGATGGCGCATCCGGGCGAGGAGATCAGCATCCGGCAGATCGCTGCCGAAGCCGGGGTCGCGCACTCGGACCTGTATCGGTACGCCAACTCCAAGGACCAGCTGATCGACCTCGCGATCGCCCGGCTGGAGCAGTCCATGGCGACCTCCTTGCCGAAGGACTTCGACACGTTGCTCAGCAACGCCGACCGCCTCCTGGAACTCGCCCAGCGCGCAGCCCCGGGGGTCCGGGTGCTGACCGATCGGGCGATCCAGGGCAAGCTGGGATCGCCGAACTCCCCCCTGCCGGTGAGCCTCGTGGCCGCGATCATCCCCCCGAGCCCCGAGGGCGCCGGCCAGGCCATCGACCCGCGGGTGAAGGCGGCGTGCGTCGCCTCCGTCCTCTGGGGCATCAGCGTGCTCGAGAACCGCTGGCGTGAGGCCCTGGACCTCGACGAGATCCCGGCCGAACAGGTGGGCGCGATCATCCGGGCAATGCTGACGGCCTGACCGGTCCCGCGCAGCAGGTCGCGGTCGAGTGTCGGATCACCCGCCGAGGCCGAGCACGTGGACGATCGCAGGGACCGGCGGATCCGGGGCTTCATCAGGCGCGATGACCAGCAGGCGCACCACGGTCGCCGACGGACACATGTGCCCACGCCCCGACGTCGGCGCTGGCCACGACAGCCGCCACGGGGTAGCCGCCCATCGTGCCCGCGTCCGGCCCCAGCACCATCCACTGGCCTGAGGGCAGGACCTGCACGGTTCCGGGGAGCACCCCCAGGGACGCCAGGTCGGCTCGGACCCCTGACGCGTCGTGCAGTCGACCCCCGGACAGTCGCACGCCGATCCGCGAGACCTCCTCCACACGGACCTCTCCCGAGGCGATCTCCAGGTGCGGGCCCGGGATCACCCGGACCGCGGCGGCCTGCACCGGTGGCCGCACGAAGTCCCCGGCGGTCGGCGCGGTGCACGCGTGGGACAGGGGCACCAGGTCGCCGGTGCCCACCGGTGCGGGGCCAAGTGGGCCCAGCAGGCAGGTGGACCGCGATCCCAGGACGGCATGGGGCTGGAAGCCTCCGGCCACGGCGAGATATGCCCTCCCGAGGGCCCGGATCTCCAGGATGCTGCCGGCCGGAACATCATGCGCCGTCCACGAGGCCGCCTCCCGACCGGACACCTCGAGGGCCGCCCGCCCCGTCACCGCGCAGGTGATGGGCACGTCCGGCCGGAGCACGATGGTGCCCACGACCTCCAGGCACGCCTCGGTGCCGCTGCCGCCCACCAGCGTCGTGGCGGCGGCGTGCGCGAACCGGTCGAAGGCACCCGAGGTCGGCACCCCACTGGCGACGTGCTCCCGGCCACGGTCCTGGTGGAGCGCGGAGCCGGACAACGAGACCACCCGGAGTCCGGCCATCACGGCACCTCGACGAACTGGACGTGGTCGCCGACAGCCAGGAGGCTGGGCGGCTCCAGCTCGCTGTCGAAGAGCGTGGCGGTCGTGGAGCCGATGAGCTGCCACCCGCCAGGGGTCGGTGAGGGGTAGATCGCGCACATCCCGGCTGCCACGGCCACGGATCCCGCCGGAATCCGCGGGCGCGGGTCGACACGTCGGGCCACCTGCGCGAACATGGGGTCGGGGGTGGTCAGGTAGCCGAAGCCCGGGGAGAACCCGATGGCGGCCACCGTCCAGGTCGCCGCCAGATGGCGGCCCACCACCTCGGCGGCCGGCAGGCCGAGGACGCGGGCCACGTCGGGCAGGTCCAGCCCGTCGTAGCGGGTCTCGATCCGGTGATGCTGGGTCGACGGCGGACCAGCCCCGGCGTCGACGCCGTCGGGCGCGTCGGCCGCAAGCGCCGCGACGAGGGCCTCGGGGCGGGCGTTCGGGCGATCCGAGGGCCGCCCGAAGGTGACCAGCACGCTGGCCAGCCCCGGGACGACTGTCGCCCGCGGCCACACCGTGCGCGCCCTGCTGGCAAGCTGCAGCACCCAGGCGGTGCCGGGCATCGCGCCGCCGGTGGATTCCAGGAGGATCGCCCGATCACCGAACGGGCGGATCCGCACATGGTCGTGGGGACGGCTGCCGACCTCGCCGTCCGGATGCGGGGTCAGCGCGGCGGCCACGGTGGACCTGCGGGATCCGGCGGCAGCGCCCCGGACGCCAGCGCTCCCGTCGCGACGCGGGCCAGGAGACGCGACCTGCCACCCGCGGGCCTCCAGCGCCGCCCTGATCGCCCGGGCCGCGGCCACCGCGCCAGGGGTGTCCCCATGCACGCACAGGGAGTCGACGGTGACGGGGATGCGGTCGCCGTCGACCGGCGTGACGTGGCCAGCGGCGAGATCCAGCGCCTGCGCCACCATGGCATCAACGCCCTCGTGGAGGGCGCCCGGCTGGTCGCGGGGAACCAACTGCCCGGTGCGCAGGTAGCCACGGTCGGCGAACCCCTCGTGGATGACGGCCATGCCCCGATCGGCTGCGACCCGGGCGAGCTCGCCACCCGGTTGGGTCATCAGCGCAATCCCCTGCCCGAGCTCGTGCCCGGCGCCCAGGACCGCCTCGCAGACCACCATCGCGGCGACGGGGTCCCGCACCGACTCGTTGTACAGCGACCCGTGGGCCTTCACGTGGGCCAGCGCCCGACCATGCCGCTCGGCCTCCCGCGCCACCAGCACGATCTGTCCGACCAGGTCGGCCACCAGATGTGACCGTGCCGAGGGGTCGCGGTGCAGGACCTCCAGGTGGGAGGCGCGTCCGAATCCTGCCCGGTCCCGATAGGAGGGGTGGGCCCCGATCGCCACCTGGTGCCCCGCTGCGGCTGCCACCGCCTGGGCGAGCACCGCCCCGCCACCGGCGTGCGCCCCTGTGGCGATGCTCGCGGAGCTGACGATCGCCAGCATGGCCTCGTCGTCACCGATGCCCTCGCCGAGGTCGGCGTTCAGGTCGATCCGCACACCACTCACCGCCTCGATCGACCGCCCGCTCCCCCGGTCGCCCCTGCTGGCACGACATCACGGGCGGGCACCTGCCTCCACGGTCCGGACCGCTCGGCCCGGCCGCGCCCAGCATGGCCGCGCGACGCGGACGGGTCAACGTCCGGTGCCGGGTCCGTCGGGACTCGTCGGGACTCGCAGCGCTCGCACACGCGCTGTCGGTCCGTCGGCCTAGAGTGGCTCCGTGGCAGCCAACCCCTCCTCGAGTCCCCCGAACACACCGGTGGAACCACCCGGCGTCCCGTCATGGATCCTGCGCGCCCATGGAACCGCAGCGGTCGGGACAGCGGTCATCGGGCCCGAGGGCACGCTCCTCTGGGTGAACGCAGCCATGCTGGACCTCGTCCAGACCCGGGAGGACCAGCTCGTGGGTCGGTCGGTTGCCGAGCTGGTCCACGAGGACGACCGGGTGCTGATGGGCGGGACGCTGTCCGCCCTCGGCGACCAGCCAGTCGCCACGGCTCGCCTGCGGGGCCCCACCCCGGGCAGCTGGCTGCACGTGTCCCTGAGCACGCTTCCCGCCGATGAGGACCCCGGCCGCATCCTGCTCGCCCAGGCCGTGGACATGACCAGCTCGGTCCAGACCCAGGTCTCCCTGGCGGTCCTCAGCGAGAACGTCCTGGACGTGGTTGCCCTCATCGACGGGACCGGGCGGATCACCTGGGCCTCGCCGTCGGTCGAGTCCGCCCTGGGGCTGGGTGCGACCAGCCCGGAGGTGATCGGCCGGGAGATCACCTCCCTCATCGCCCCCGAGGACCTGACCGGGTTCGCCGACACCCTGGCGGGCGTCGAGGAGGGGCAGGAGCCGACGACCCGCACCGTGCGCTTCCGCTCGGCGACGGGCGCCTATCGCTTCATGTCCGTCACCGCCCGTCCCGTGGCTGACGTCGGGATGGGCCGACGCACCGCAATCGCCCTGCGCGACGTGACCGAGGAGCTGCGGGCCAAGCGCGAGCTGGCGCGCAGCGAGGAGCAGTTCCGGATGGCCATGCTGGGTGCCCCCGAGGGCATGGCGGTCACGGACTCCCAGGACCGGATCGTGCAGGTCAACCCCGCCCTGTGCGAGCTGCTCGGGACGTCAGGGCCCTCCCTGATCGGGCACCGGTTCCGCGAGTACATCCCGGACGACGAGCGGGAGCAGGTCGACCAGTGGCGCCAGCGACTGCTGCGGGGCAACGCGACCATCGAGCGCTGCCAGCATCGTCTGCTCAGCGGCAGCAGCGAGGTCTGGGTCGACCACTCGATCGGCATCATGCGCGACGACCTGGGCAACCCTTCCCTCTTCGTCCACCAGTTCGCCGACCGCACGGCCGCCCGGCGGCTCGAGGCGGACCTGACCTACGCCGCCAGCCACGACCTCCAGACGGGCCTGGCCAACAAGGAGTCCCTCAAGACCCGCCTGGCCGCACGGCTGGGCATGCCCCACGAGACGGCCGACACCGTCGGGGTCCTGTTCTGCGACATCGACAACCTCAAGCCCATCAACGACCGGTACGGCCACCTCGTCGGCGATGCAGTCATCTCCGCGGTGGCAAGCCGGCTCGAGCGCGCGGTCCGCCGCCAGGATGAGGTCGCCCGTTACGGGGGCGACGAGTTCTTCATCGTGCTCGACAGCTGCAGCTCGGTCGAGGAGTTGGCGCTTGTGGCCCGCAACGTCCAGAACGCGGCCAGCCATCCCGTGGAGACGTCGGCGGGCTCGATCGAGGTGAGCATCTCGGTCGGTGCGGTCCTGGCGGAGGCCACCGCGGAGACCGACGATGCGCTGCGACGCGCCGACGAGGCCCTGTACCGGGCCAAGCGCTCCGGCGGGAACAGCATCAACGTGGAGGGCCTGACCGCGGGCTAGACGTCCTCGGCCGGGACCCCGCATACAGCTGTAGCGCGAAATGTCGTGGAATGTAGTGATCCACACCACCTTCTCAGGCCCTGACCTGCGACATCACGGGGACTCCCGTCGTGGCGTTGCCGGGTGCTGCGCCCGAATGCGTGATGATATGCCCGGCATGTTGTGGAATTGATAACGTTCCATTACCGTGCGCAACGGAGTGTTCACTCTGTGAGAGGGGACGTCGATGGCCGGGATGCGGGCGAGCCTGTCGCGCGCGCGGCACCCTGCCCTCTTCCTGACCTCATGGTCGGTGAGCGCGATCCTCGGCGGTGGAGTCGCCCTGTGGGCGGTGGCCGGACTGCCGCAGGAACTGGTCGACCTCAGGGCTGAGCAGCAGCTGGCCCCCCTGATCATGATGGCGATCCTGGTGATCATCACCGAGCTGCGCCCCATCATGATGAGCCGGTTCGAGGGCGATCCGATCTCGATCGCTCCGGCCTTCGTCTTCGCGGCGCTCTACCTGTGGGGCGCGGTCCCCGCTCTGACCCTGATGGCCGTATCCGTGGTCATCAGCGAGCTCCTGGCTCGCAAGGAGCTGTGGAAGCTGCTCTTCAATGTGGGCAACTACACGCTCTCCGTGGCCGCCGCATGGCTGGTCCTCGAGCCGGGGGCGTGGCCCACCACCGACTCGACGGATGTCACCGCCCCGGACCTTGCGCTCATCGCCCTGTCGTGGATCGCCTACCACGTGGTGAACCTGGCGCAGGTGGCCGGACTGGCCGAGGACCAGACCTGGTGGGAGTGCTTCACCGAGGACTTCTGGTTCTACACGGTCTCCACGTTCGCGGTGCTCACGCTGTCACCGCTCGTGGCTGTGGTCGCAATCCACCCGGGCCAGACGTGGTTCATCCTCCCGCTGCTCGTCCCGCCGCTGCTGGCGGTCCACCTCGCCGCCCAGATGGACCAGGAGCGCGATCGCACGGCACGGCAACGCGAACATGAGGCCCTGCACGACTCACTCACCGGCCTGCCGAACCAGACCCTCCTGGCCCGTCGGATCGAAGCCGGACTCGCTCACCCTCCGCGCCGTGGTGAGCGCCTCGTCGTCCTTCTGCTGGACCTCGACTCGTTCAAGACGGTCAACGACGGGCTCGGCCACGGCGTCGGCGACTCCCTGCTCCAGGAGGTCGCCGAGAGACTCACCCAGGTGATCCGGCCCAGCGACACCCTCGCCCGGTTCAGCGGCGACGAGTTCGCCATCGTCTGCGAGGCCATCCGTGACCCCGAGCTCGAGATCCTCGTGGAGGCGATCCGCCGGACCATCGCCACACCCTTCACCATCGCCACCCACGAGGTGTCCCTCACCGCCAGCATCGGGGTCGCGCCCGCCGCGCCCGGCTCGAGCGCCCAGTCGCTCATCCGGGAAGCCGATTCGGCCATGTTCCGCGCCAAGAGCGCCGGCCGGGACCAGGCCGCGCACTTCCACCAGACGATGCACGATCAGGCCACTGCCCGCCTCGATGACCAGCTCGGCCTGCGCCGGGCCCTGGAGCGCGATGAACTGCGCGCGCACTACCAGCCAGTCGTCGACCTCACCACGGGTGAGACCGTCGGTGTGGAGGCCCTCGTGCGGTGGCAGCACCCCGAGCGGGGGCTGATCGGGCCCGATGAGTTCATCCCCCTGGCCGAGGACACCGGGCTGATCCTGCCACTGGGCGCCTGGATGCTCGAGACGGCACTGTCCCAGTTGCAGCGGTGGCGCCGCGCCATGCCCGAGGCCCACGACCTGTGGATGGCAGTCAACCTGTCGCCGCGACAGCTCACCGACCCCGACCTGATCCACAAGGTCGCCCGGGCACTTGCCGAGACCGGCGTCCCCGCGGGGAACCTGCACCTGGAGCTCACTGAGACGGCGGTCATGAACTCCGTGGACGCCTCCACCGCGACCCTCGACGCCCTGCGGCAGCTGGGTGTCCACCTCATCATCGACGACTTCGGGACCGGCTACTCGTCGCTGGCCCGGCTCAAGAAGCTGCCGGTCACCGCGCTGAAGGTGGACCGCTCCTTCGTCGACGGCCTGGGCAGTGACTCCTCGGACCTCTCGATCGTCGACGCCATCATCAACCTGGCCGACTCGCTGGCGCTGGGCGTGATCGCCGAGGGCGTGGAGACCCGTGAGCAGTTGGAGATCCTGCAGTCCCTCGGGGCCACCATGGGCCAGGGCTACCTCTGGGCCCGCCCCCTGTCGGCCGCCGACCTCGCGACGTGGCTGCGCACCGTTCCCCTGCACGAGGACCTGGTTGCGGCGCCCGACCTGCTGAGCCTGCGTCGCCGCTGAGCGCGAACGGCACGATCACGGGCCCTGGGGCCTGCCGTCACCCGAACGTGGGTCACCTGAACGGATGCGGATTCCGCGTCGGGAGCGCCCTGCCTGGTGGGAAACGTGACGGGATCCGGGCCACAACGACCCAAACCACCCGTTCGGCCCAACTGTTCACCTTCTGATATGTCCGCATTGCCTCGTACTCTTGGCGCGTGAGGTTGATGTCCGAGGACGGCGCCACCAGGCCGTCACGACGTGGCGAGGCCGAGTTGTTCGAGCTCGCCGCCATCGGCATGGCCCTGACCTCCCTCGACGGCCGCTTCCTCGTGGTCAACCCACGACTGTGCGCGCTCCTCGGCCACACCCCTGGGGACCTGGCCAGTTCCGGCCTGTTCGACATCACCCACCCCGATGACTGGACCAACGTGGCCAAGGCCCTGGGCGACCTCAGCCGCGAGGAGGCCGAGACCTTCAGCCAGCGGCAGCGGTGCCTGGCCGCGGACGGGGCGCAGATCTGGGTCGACCTGACGATCACGCCGACCCCGGTCCGCTCCGGGCTGCCCATGCAGTTCCTCGCCCAGTTCACCGACGTCACCGCCGAGGTCGAGAACCTCCAGACCCTGCACGCGTCCGCCCGCCACTTCCAGGTCCTCAGCGAGAACTCCACCGACGTCGTGGCCCAGACCGACCCCCAGGGCCTCATCACCTGGGTGTCGCCCTCGGTCACCGCGCTGCTGGGCTGGGAGACCGGCCTCCTCGCGGGCCGGGCGCTCACTGCGTTCGTCGCCAAGCCCGACCTCGAGCGGTTCTCCGCCTCCCTTGTCGGGATCCGCCACGGCGAGGAGATCCACGACGAGGTGGTCCGGTTCCGCTCCACCACCGGGGCCTACCGGTTCATGTCGGTCACCGCACGATCCCTGACGGTCGAGGGCGGGCTGGTCACAGGCATGGCGTTCGGGCTCCGTGACGTGACCGAGGAGCTGCGCGCGAAGCGGGAACTCGCCCGCAGCGAGGAGCAGTTCCGGATGGCGATGCACGGGGCGCCTGAGGGCATGGCCGTCACCGACGCGCACGACCGGATCGTCCAGGCCAACCCTGCCCTGTGCGAATTGCTCGGAACGCGCGCCGAGCGCCTCATCGGACACCGGTTCCGCGAGTTCATCCCCGAGGACGAGCGCGAGCAGGTCGAGGACCTGCGCCAGGAGCTGCAGCTCGGCGAGCTGGAGACCGTCCGGCTCGAACATCGCCTCCTGAGCACGCTGGGTGAGGTCTGGGTCGACCACGCGGTCGGGATCCTGCGCGACGAGGTCGGCAACCCCCAGCTGTTCGTGCACCAGTTCGCCGATCGCACCGAGACCCGCCGGATGCAGGCCGACCTGACCTTCCGCGCCACCCACGACATCCAGACCGGCCTGGCCAACCGCGCCAGCCTGCTGACCCGACTGGAGGCGCGCCTGGGCCTGGCCCCGGCGCCGGCCGACCGCGTCGGCGTCCTCTGGTGCGACATCGACAACCTCAAGCAGATCAACGACCAGCTCGGCCACCGGATCGGGGACGTCGTGATCGCCGAGGTGGCCGACCGCCTCAAGGGTGCGGTCCGGCACAAGGACGTCGTCGGACGCATCGGCGGCGACGAGTTCGTGATCGTCCTGGACCAGTGCCCCGACGAGGAGACCCTGCTCACCGTGGCCACGAACGTCCAGAAGGCCGCCAGCGGGCCGGTCAGGACCGACATCGGCAAGGTCAAGGTGACGGTGTCGCTGGGTGCGGTCCTGGCCGCCTCCACGACGGACACCGATGACGCGCTGTCCCGGGCCGACCACGCCCTCTACAAGGCCAAGCGGGCAGGTCGCGACCAGGTCGCCGTCGAGCCGGTCGAGGTGATCGACCCCCTCGCTGCCGCCGCTGCCGAGGACACCCAGCCCGAGGGCTGACCCGCCGCGGATCCGGTAGCGGACCCCGCGCGACGCCCTGCATGGCGCCTCCTTGGCCACGTGCCCGCGCTCACCATGAGACGTACCTCACAGTTTGCCCGTGGCCCGGGGTGGGGATGAGGAACGAGTACGCCCGGATCCGGACGGCTCCTCGCCGCCGACGTGGCCCTCATCGCGGCCCTCCGACACCCACACGTGGGCGTCACCCGGGCTCCGCCCGTCGTCCACAGGAAGGACGCAGCCATGGGTCCCCACGACTCAGCCGACTGCCCCGACACGCGAACGATCCACCGCACCCACCCTGCCCGCCGCGCCGGGGTCATCACCGCGGCCATGTCATTGGCCCTGCTGACCGCAGCCGGGGCAGCTGTCGCCGCGCCGAGCAGCGCCCCCGAGGCGCCCCTCGCCCTGAGCCCGAGCGTGGGCACCACCGCGCGGCCCGCGACCTTCAGCGCAGACCCGATTGCGATCAGCGACCGTGAGGCAGCCGCGCGCATCGCCCGCTCCTCCCGATCTGCCACCCGCGGCCCGGTCCCGACCTCCGAGTCGGCCCCCGAGCCCACCCCGGCGGACGCTGGACGCCGCGGAGACCCAGGCTGAGCCCGAGCCCGACATCGTGGGCTCGCGGTACACGGAGGTCCGCCTCAAGGTCCGCAAGGCCCCCGAGGAGGACGCCGATGTGGTGACGGTCCTCGACACGGCCGCCAAGGTGAAGGTCACCGACGTCACCGAGGACGGCTTCCGTCAGATCGTCTACAAGGACGAGCCGCGCTGGGTCAAGGCCGAGTTCCTGTCCAAGTCGAAGCCGGAGGTGACCGAGTCCGGCGGGCTGTCATCGGCAGCATGCCCGAGCGGTTCCGGTGTCGAGGGTGGCCTGGGCGCCAACGCGATCGCCGCGCACCGCGCGATCTGCGCCCGCTTCCCGAACGTGAGCAGCTTCGGCGGCTACCGCCCGGGCTCCGGGAACCACTCGTCAGGGCGGGCGCTGGATGTCATGATCAGCGGAGCGGCCGGCCAGGAGGTCGCCAACTGGGCGCGCGCCAACGCCTCCAGCCTGGGCATCACCGAGGTCATCTACGCCCAGCGGATCTGGACCAGCCAACGCGCCGGCGACGGGTGGCGGGGGATGTCCGACCGCGGGTCGGCCACCGCCAACCACTACGACCACGTGCACCTGTCCTTCCGCTGACGGGTCGGACTCGAACGCCGATCGCACCGGGGATCTCCCGGGCGGTCGGCGTTGCGCGTGCGGGGTGCTACGTTCGCCGGCGTGAGGATCCTGGTCACCGGCCTGTCAGGCACCGTCGCACCACGGTTCGCACATCACGCCGGGGTGGCCGGCCACGACCTCACGGCCTGGGACCGCGCGCAGGTCTCCCCCGACGATCCGCAGGCATGTGACCGGTTCCTCGTCGACACGCGCCCCGACGCGATCGTGCACATGGCCTTCGGCGCCGAGAGATGGGCCGGGCAGCTCGCGGGCCACGCGCGCCACAGGGGCATCCCGTTCGTGTTCACCTCGACCACCATGGTCTTCGCGTCCCGACCGGACGGGCCGTACACGATCACCTCGCCTCGCACCGCCGTTGACGAGTACGGCGCGTACAAGATCCGCTGCGAGGACGCCATCTGGGCGGCGAACGCCGACGCGATGGTGGCTCGCCTGGGGTACCAGATCGACCCCGACGGCCGCGGCAACAACTTGGTTGCGCACACCGACGCCCAGCAGGCCAGGGACGGCTCGGTCCGCGGCAGCCGGAGGTGGTTGCCCGCGTGCGCATTCCTCGACGACACCGCGGCGGCCCTCCTGTCCCTGGTCACCGACCCCGAAGCAGGTCTGCACCACCTCGACTCGAACGCCCGCACGGCGTGGAGCCACGTGGAGATCCTCACCAGGCTGGCAGCGTCGCTGGGGCGGGCGTGGGACATCGTCGAGACCGACGATCCCGAGCACGACCAGCGCCTGCTCGACTCACCGCGGATGCCGGGGCTGGACACCCGGCTCACCTGACAGGATGGGTCGGTGCTCGTCCTGCTGCCGCCCAGCGAGGGCAAGACCGTGCCGGGTGAGGGAGCCGTCCTCGACCTCGCGGCCCTGTCCCTGCCCGCGCTGAACCCTGCACGCCGCACCGTCCTGCGGTCCTTGGTGGGGCTGTGCCGCTCCTCGCCGGAGGAGGCCCTGGAGGTCCTCGGCCTCAGCGCGGGGCAGGCTGGGGAGGTCCAGCGGAACAGGGCGCTCCGGCGGGCGCCCACCGCGCCTGCCTGGCGTGTCTACACCGGCGTGCTGTTCGCGGCCCTGGACGTCGACGGGGCGGATGCGGCCGCGCGGGCCCGGCTGGAGGAGTGGGTCCTCGTGTGGTCGGGGCTGTGGGGGGCGGTGCGGCTGACCGATCCGATCCCTGCCTACCGCCTGTCCGGTGCCGTGACGCTTCCCGGTCCGGGTCGGCTGGCCGCGTTCTGGCGCGAGCCCCTGCGCAAGGCGCTGGCTGGACCCGCCCGTGACGGCGTGGTCCTCGATCTGCGGTCCGGCACCTACGCATCGAGCTGGACCGGCCCGCCCGAGCGGACCGCGGCGGTCCGCGTCATCCACGCGCGAGGTGACCGACGCACGGTCGCAAGCCACTTCAACAAGGCCACGAAGGGCCGGCTGCTGCGGGCCCTCGCCCAGGCACCCGGCACACCGCAGACGCTCGATGAGCTCGTGGACGCGATGCGCGCAGCGGGCTTCCGCGTCGAGCCAGGCGTCAGGCCCGGGGCCGCAGTCGGCACACGCCCGACGGTTCTCGACGTCGTCGTCGAGTCCCTGTGACCGCCGATCACCCTGGGCGACGCGGGCCCGCTGACGATCTCGGTCATCGTCGACCCCGACCTCGCGCCCGAGGTCGTCGACATCGCGTAGGCGCTGCGCCGGGAGCTCGAGGACACGGCTCAGGCATCGTGGCACGCGCATCACCGCCGAGAGTGCCGCTCGACACTGCCTACCGCTGCAGGTAGTGCTCCGTCACGGCGGCGTTCGGGTCGATCCTGGTCAGGATGGCGTCGCCGATCGAGGCCAGCTGGGTGATCTGCTCCGGGGTGAGCGCATCGATGACATTGGCCCGCACGGTGTCCACATGCCCGGGGGCGGTGTCGACGACCTTGTCCCACCCAGCCGGGGTGAGTCGGGCGTTGGTGGCGCGCCCGTCCTGTGGGCAGGGGAATCGCTCGACCAGGTCTCGGGCCTCGAGCCGCGCCACGACGTGGGACAGCCGGGGCAGCGTGGCATTGGTGCGTCGTGCGAGCTCGGTCATCCGCAGCGTCCGCTCAGGCACCTCGGACAGCATCGACAGGACCCAGTACTCGAAGTGCGTGAGGCCTGCATCGCGGCGCAGCTGGGAGTCCAGCACCCCGGGCAGGAGCTCGACCACTGCGGCCAGCCGGATCCATGCCGCGCGTTGCTGGGCATCGAGCCATCGGGGTTCCATGGCCTCCATTCTGCCTTACTTGACGTGACAACCAAAGTCCCGTAGATTTGCTTGTACCAACAACTATTCACCGTCACTCCAAGGAGCACACCATGAGCAACGTCACCATCATCGGCACCGGCAACATGGGCCAGGCCATCGCCGGCCTGGTCACCAAGGGCGGCAACACCGCACAGATCCTCGGCGAGGCCGACACCGACGCCGTCACCGGAGACATCGTGATCCTCGCCGTCCCCTACGCAGCCCTGGCCGACGTCGTGGCCACCCGCGGCGCGAGCCTGGCCGGACGGGTGGTGGTCGACATCACCAACCCGGTGGACTTCGCCACGTTCGACTCCATGGTCGTGCCCGCCGACAGCTCAGCCGCCGCCGAACTCGCCGCCCAACTGCCCGAGTCCCGGGTGCTCAAGGCGTTCAACACCACGTTCGCCGCGACCCTTGCCACCGGCACCATCGGTGGGCTGACCACCACCGTGCTGATCGCCGGGGACGACACCGATGCCAAGTCCCAGCTGGCCGATGTCGTCACCGCCGCCGGCCTCAACGCCATCGATGCCGGCCCCCTGCGCCGCGCACGCGAGCTCGAGGCCATCGGGTTCCAGCAGATCTCCTGGCCGTCGGCGAGAAGGTCTCCTGGATCGGCGGGTTCGGCGTCGCCGCCTGACACCCCGGACCCCTGGCGCCGTGCGGTTCCGCGCGAAACCGCACGGCTCCGGTCCACCTCCAACCCCCCATCGCACACGTACGCTGAGCCCTTCGGCACGAGTTCGAGAGGTCCGCAGATGACCGCCCACCCAGCCCCCGCCGCCGCCTTCGACACCTTCCTGGGCACCGACGCACCCGCCAGCCGCAACCAGAGGCGATGGACCTCCGCCGATGGACCCATGCCGGCCCTGTACCTCAGTCACGGTGCGCCGCCCCTGTTCGACGACGCGATGTGGATCAGCCAGCTGTTCGCCTGGTCCCAGGCCCTGCCGAAGCCGACCGCCATCCTGATCGTCAGCGCCCACTGGGAATCGGCACCCCTGAGCCTGTCCGCGGCCGCGGCGAACACTCCCCTGGTCTACGACTTCGGCGGCTTCGACCCCCGCTACTACGCGATGACCTATCGCACGCCGGACGCCACCGCCCTGGCCTCCCGGGTCCGCGCCGCCGTGCCCGACACCGAACCCGTGCACCAGCACGCCAGCCGCGGGCTGGATCACGGCGCATGGGTTCCCCTGAAGGTCATGTACCCCTACGGCGACGTGCCCGTCCTGCAGATGTCACTGCCGACTCAGGACCCCGCCCGCCTGCTGGACCTCGGCCACCGGCTGCGCGACCTGCGCGCAGAAGGAGTCCTGATCATCGGATCGGGCTACATGACCCACGGCCTGCCGTACCTCACGGCCGACATGTGGCTCAACGGAACCGTCCCGACGTGGTCATCGGACTTCGACCACTGGGCCGCCGACAGCCTCGCCCGAGGCGACCTGGACACCTTGACCAACTACCGCAGCCAGGCCCCCGGGGTGCGCTACGCCCACCCCACTGTCGAGCACTTCACCCCGCTGTTCATCACCCTCGGTGCCGCAGCAGACCCCGAGACCCCCGTGCAGACCACCATCGAGGGGTACAGCTTCGGCCTCTCCAAGCGATCCTTCCAGGTCACCTGAGCCCACCCAGGTCCCATTCGGGCTCAGCGGGCGGAACGCAGGTCATGCGGTGCCCGCGATTTCGGGTCGGCCGCTGGCTGGGATATCCTTGCCGGGCCCCGCGAGGGGTGTTCGGGCTGTAGCGCAGCTTGGTAGCGCACTTGACTGGGGGTCAAGGGGTCGTGGGTTCGAATCCCGCCAGCCCGACCATTACTTGAGCAGGTCAGAGGCCAGTTTCCGCCCCTCGGAGACTGGCCTCTCTGGCTGTCCATCCACACCGTCAGCGCGCAACACGGGCGAGGATCGCCCGTCGAAGGTCCGTTGCGCCCCCGCTGATCGGGACCATCGGCCGTTCCGCCACGCCCGCCGGGCCCGTAGCGTCACGGGAGGGCGCCGAGGGTCGTCGCCCCACGCCAAGGAGCAACGACGCATGACACTCACCAAGGACGCCGCCACCGAGTTCCTCGCCCTGAAGCGGGTTGCTGTGACGGGCGTCTCGGCCAACCCCAAGGGCCACGGCAGCAACGCCGTCTACGTGCGGATGCGCGAGCGCGGCTACGAGGTCTTCGCGGTCAACCCCAACGAGCCTACGGCGGAGGGTGACCCCACCTACCCGAACCTCGCCGCGATCCCCGGGGGCGTCGAGGCGGTTGTGATCGGGACCCGCCCGGAGCGTGCCGAGGCCACGATGCGCGAGGCCGTCGATCTGGGGGTCACCCACGTCTGGATGCACCGCTCGTTCGGCGCGGGCAGCGTCTCCGAGCCCGCGACGGAGCTCGGCCGGGCGAACGGTGTGACGGTGATCGACGGTGGCTGCCCACTCATGTACGGGCCGACCTCCGACGGTGGTCACCGCGTGATGTGCAGGCTGTTCACCCTGTTCGGCAAGGTCCCCAAGGAGGTCTGAGCCGCCGCCCCCGAGCAGCGCGCAGCCGCAGCCTGAGCCCTACCGCCCGGCGCCGCGCTTCTCCCTGATCCGCAGGTTGATCCGGATCGGCGTGCCGACGAACCCGAACTCCTCGCGCAGGCGCCGCTCCACGAACCGCCGGTAGCCCGCCTCGAGGAACCCCGTGGTGAACAGCACGAACGTCGGGGGCCGGGTGGTTGCCTGGGTCCCGAAGAGGATGCGAGGCTGCTTGCCCCCACGCAGCGGGTGTGGATGGGCGGCCACCAGCTCCTTGAGGAACTGGTTGAGCCGTCCGGTCGACACGCGCGTCTCCCAGCCGGCGATGGCTGCGTCCAGTGCCGGCACGAGCTTGTCCACCGAACGGCCCGTCAGGGCCGAGACGTTGACCCGCGGCGCCCAGGCGATCGGGGCCAGGTCCCGCTCGATCTCACGCTCGAGGTAGCGGCGGCGCTCCTCGTCGACGAGGTCCCACTTGTTGATGGCCAGGACCAGCGCGCGACCGGCCTCGACGACCATGGACGTGATCCGCAGGTCCTGCTCGCTCATCGGCTCACCGCCGTCCACGAGCACCACGGCGACCTCGGCCTTCTCGAGCGCGGCGTGCGTGCGCAGGGAGGCGTAGTACTCGTGCCCGCTGGCGACCCGGACCCGGCGGCGGATGCCGGCCGTGTCGACGAACAGCCACTCGCGATCGCGCAGGACCACGATCTCGTCCACCGGGTCCACCGTCGTCCCCGCCACCTCGGACACCACCGACCGGTCCTGTCCCGCCAGCTTGTTGAGCAGGGAGGACTTGCCGACGTTCGGCTTGCCGACCAGCGCGATCCGGCGCGGGCCGGTCTCCCGCGAGCGGCCGCTGCCCTCCTCGGGCAGCACCTCGAGGACGGCGTCCAGCAGGTCCCCACTGCCCCGGCCGTGCAGCGCTGAGACTCCGAACGGCTGCCCGAGGCCCAGCGACCACAGCATCGCGGCATCGGCCTCGGCACGCTCGTCATCGACCTTGTTGGCCGCGAGCACCACCGGCTTGCCCGCCCGGCGCAGCACCTTGACGACGGCCTCCTCGGCGTCGGTGGCCCCGACCGTCGCATCGACGACCAGGATGACCACGTCGGCGATGGCCACGGCGCGCTCGGCCTGGTCGGAGATCCGAGCCGCCAGCCCGCTGGCATCCGGGTCCCACCCACCCGTGTCGAGCAGGACGAACCGCCGCCCGGACCACTCCGCGTCATAGGCGACCCGGTCGCGGGTGACCCCGGGGATGTCCTGCACGACCGCCTCGCGGCGACCGATGATCCGGTTCACCAACGTCGACTTGCCGACGTTGGGTCGCCCGATGATCGCCACGACCGGCAGCGCGTGGCCGCCGGCCTCAGCCAGGTCGTCCTCGTCGAGCTCGACGCCGAACTCCTCGGCAGCGGCGGCAAGGGCGGCCCGCTCGGCCTCCTCGTCGACCTCCCACCCGGCCTCATCGACCTCGAAGGTGCTGTCCCCGGCCGTCGGATCGACCTCGCCGAGCGACACCCACTCCCCGGAATCGGCGTCGGACGGATCCTGACCAGGCGCATCGCTCATGCGACAAGGGTAGTTGAGCGCGACGCACCCCCCAGCCGCGTCCGAACCGCCCCCGGCGAATCACGTCGGGTCCGAGGGGATCGTGTTCGTCGGGATCGGCCGCAATCCGCTCGGGCACCCAGCAGACCCGACGCGATCCAGGAGCCGGCCGCGCGCGCCGGGAGAGGTCAGCTCGCGTCGCTGGCCGCCTCGACGATGCCCACGATGGTGGTGATCACCTCGTCGAGGGTCAGGTACGTGCCGTCGACCTGGACCGCCCCGTCGGCGCGCCGCAGCGGGGACACCGCACGCCCGGAGTCGATCGCGTCCCGCGCCGCCAGTGAGGCGGCGGTCGCGGCGATGTCGCCCATGGCCGGGGCAGCGTCCCCGGCGCGCCCTGCGTCCTCGAGCGCACGACGGGCGGCACGCGCCTGCGCATCGGCCGTCAGGAAGATCTTGGCGGTGGCATCCGGCAGCACGACCGTCCCGATGTCCCGACCCTCGACCACGATCCCCCGCCCCCGCGCGAGCGCGGCCGCCACCGCCGCGCGCTGGAGCTCGACCAGGCGCGCGCGGACCTCGGGGACCGCCGCCACCGGGCTGACGGCCGCGGTCACGGCCTCGCCGCGGATCGGATCGCTGACATCGACCCCGTCCACGGCGATCCGCGGGTCGTCGGGATCCGTGGTGGACGTCAGCGTCGGCTCCCCCGCCCGGACAGCGATCGCTGCAGGGTCATCGACGGCCACCCCCCGGTCGAGCATGTACCAGGCCATCGCCCGGTACATCGCGCCGGTGTCGAGGTAGTCGAGGTCCAGCGCGCGGGCGACCCCCCGGCTGGTGCTCGACTTCCCACTCCCCGAAGGTCCATCGATGGCCACGACCGCACGACTGGAGTCCACGACGCCCCACCCTACTGGCCGGTGCGGCCCGGAGGACGCAGCAGTCCGCAGCACGCCCTGGATCGGACTGCGTCGGCCCGGCACGTCCCAGCCCGGCGACCGGTCGGATCAGGCTCGCACGTCCCAGCCCCGGGCCACCAGGGCCTCGGTGAGTGGTGCCGCTGACACCTCACCGACCGTGATCTCCACCACGCCGGTCGGGCGGCCCAGCACGTGCTCGATCCGGACGTCCTCGACGGAGTACCCCGCCTCGGCCACCGCCGCGAACAGCCGCCCCAGCTCACCGGGCTGGTCGGGCACGGCCACCGGGACGATCGCCGTGGGCGAAGGACGGGCACCGTGCTTGCCGGGCACCCGGTCGCGTCCCGCGTTGCCCCGCCGCAGGGCCTCGACCAGGACATCCTCGCCGCCCTGGTCGATGCTGCCCAGCGCATGGAGCAGCGCGTCCAGGTCGGCCCGCAGCGACCCCAGCACGGCGGCCACCGGGGCGGCGTTCGCCGACAGGATCTCGACCCACAGGTCGGGGTCCGAGGCGGCGATCCGGGTCATGTCGCGCAGCCCCTGCCCGGCGATCGAGACCACGGTGTCCGAGGAGTCCAGCAGCCGTGCCGCGAGCAGGGAGGACAGGATCTGCGGCGTGTGCGACACCACGGCAACAGCCCGGTCGTGCTCCGCGGGGGGCATCACGATGGGCAGGGCACGTGCAGCCAGCGCGAGTTCCTGCACGGCGTCCACGGCGGCCGCGTCGGCGGTCGGGTGCGGGGTGATCACCCACGGCCGGTCGTCGATGAGGTCCGCACGGGCCGCGGCCGGGCCCGACACCTCGCGCCCGGCCATCGGGTGGCCCCCCACGTACCGGGTGGCGTCCACCCCGGCGGCGACGAGCGCCCGGTGGATCGGGACCTTCACGGACGCGACATCGGTGACCACCGCCGCGGGGAACCGGCGCAGCGCGTCGGCGACCACCGACGCCGTCCCAGCCGGAGGGACCGCCACAACGACCAGCGCCGGCTGGGACGCCGCGCCCTCGCGCCGCGCCTCCGCAGCCGCGCCGTCGGTCGGGAACGGCTGGCCCGCGCCCCGCTCCACCGCCACGGCGACCGCCTCGGCGTCCCGATCCGCCAGCCACACGACCACGTCCCGGCGGCGCAGGGACAGCGCCAGCGACGTCCCGATGAGCCCGGTGCCCACGATCAGCACCGGCTGCGGCAGGCCCGTCACTGGGCCAGGTCCGTGCGCAGGGCCTCGGCGCCGCGCAGGTACACGTGCGTGATGCCCGAGCGGGGCAGGTCGCACTCCACGTGGGCCATGACCCGCACCACCCGCGGCATGGCCCCGGTGACGTCGATCTCCTGGGCGCAGATGAGCGGGACGTCCCCGATGTCCAGGGCACGGGCCGCACCGGCCGGGAACGCTGACACCAGGTCCGGCGTGGCGGTGAACAGCACGGAGATCAGGTCGTCGGTGCCCAGCCCGTTGCGCTCGAGCATCGCGGTGACGAGCTCGACCACCGCCTCGCGCATCTCATCGGCGTCGTCGGCAACGAGGTGTGTCGCCCCACGCACGGCCCGCACGGCCATCTCGCCTCCCCAGGATCGTCGGCGCCCAGCCTAACGGTCCCCGGCCCGGCGCCGGTCGAGGCCGCCGGCGACGCGTGCCGCCCTGGTCGGACGCAGCGCGGTCTCCCCATCGGCGCCCTTGGGAGCCCGGCGCGTGGCCGCCCCGGTACGGTGGATCCGGCGGCCCAGCACGTGGCCGCCCCGAGCAGGAGGTCACCATGCGAACCCTCACCGACAAGCGCGTCCTCATCACCGGGGGCGCGTCCGGGATCGGCTTCGCCATGGCCGAGCACTTCGCCGCGCGCGGAGCCCGCCTGGTGCTCACCGACATCAACGAGCCGCTGCTGGCCCGGGCTGCGGCACGCCTGCGCGACGCCGGTCGCGATGTCGCTGAGTACCGACTCGATGTCACCGATGCCCAGGATGTGGCGCGCACGCGGGAACGGATCAAGGCCGACGGCGGCCCGATCGATGTCCTGGTCAACAACGCCGGCACCGTGTTCGGCGGCTACTTCCTCGACGTGCCGCTCGAGCGGCACCGGACCACCCTGGAGGTGAACCTGCTCGGTCCGGTGATCCTCACGCACGCCTTCCTGCCGGACCTCATTGCCCGACCAGAGGCCCACCTGGTCACCATCGCGAGCCTGGCGGGGTACGGCGGCGCTGCCGGTGGATCCACATACGGGGCGAGCAAGTGGGGCGTCATCGGATTCTCCGAGTCGATCGAGCTGGAGCTGGCCAAGCAGGGTCACACCCACGTCCACGTCACGACCGTGTGTCCCGGGGTGGTGTCCACAGGGCTGTTCGAGGGAGCCACCGCGCTGCGCCTGACCCGGATCCTGACGCCCGACCGCGTCGCCGACGCGGTGGTTCGCGGCGTGCTGCGCGACCGCAGCTACGTGCGGACCCCGTGGCTGGTGAAGGTCGCCCCCGTGCTGCGGGGCGTCCTGCCCCACCGGGTGTTCAACTCCGTCAACGAGTTCTTCGGCGGGACCACCACGATGGACTCATGGACCGGACGGGAGCACGGCAGCACCGGGACAGGGGCCGCGCCGGAGAAGGCGGCTGGAGCGTCAGGGCTGCCGTGAGGCGGGCGACACCATCGGGGGGTTGGGACCACAGCCCTGCCCTGCGCCGCCGTCCTCGGCGTTCGCGCGGGATCTGACCGCCGAAGGAGTGCGTGGCAACGCCTACAACCCGACCGCGGTGTAGAGCGAGCGCGCCTCGGCGCCGGACACCACCCGGACGGTTCCGGGGCGCTGCTGGCCCAGGGCGATCGGGCCCACGCGGGTGCGGACCAGGGACAGCACCGGATGGCCCACGGCCTCGAACATCCGCCGCACGATGTGGTTGCGCCCCTCGTGCAGGACGATCTCGACAAGCACCTGGCCGGGAAGGCTCTGCACGACCTTGAACGAGTCCGCCCGGGCCGGACCATCCTCGAGCTCGATGCCGGTCGTCAGCTCCCGACCCACACCTCGTGGCAGGGGCGCGGCAATCGTGGCCAGGTAGGTCTTGGCCACGCCGTAGGAGGGGTGCGCCAGCCGGTTGGCCAGCTCGCCGTCGTTGGTCAGCAGGATCAGGCCCTCGGTGTCAGCGTCCAGTCGACCGACGTGGAACAGCCGCTCGGTGCGGTCGGCCACGAGGTCCCCCAGGCAGGGGCGGCCACGATCGTCGGACATCGTCGACAGCACTCCGCGCGGCTTGTTGACCGCGACCACCACCGTCCCCGCCGCAGTCGGGACGCGCTGGCCGTCGACCCGCACGACCGCTGTCTGCGGGTCGATGCGCATCCCCTGCTCGCGCACGATCCGGCCATCGACCTCGACCCGGCCCTGGTCGATCATGACCTCACAGGCGCGCCGGCTGCCCAGGCCGGCCGCGGCCAGGACCTTCTGCAGGCGCACCCCCTCGGCGGGGGCCTCCTCGCGCGGGCTCATGGGAGGTCCACCAGGTCGCCGATCTCGGCGTAGGTCGGCACATGGTCAGCCAGGGGCGGCAGCTCGGCGAGGCTGGCGACCCCGAGGCGCTCGAGGAAGTACGGCGTCGTGCGCAGCATGGTGGCGTGCCCACCGGGCTCCATGCCCGCCTCCTCGACCAGCCCACGGGTGATCAGCGTCCGGACGACCCCGTCGACGTTCACGCCCCGCACCGCGCTGATCCGCCCGCGGGAGATCGGCTGGCGGTAGGCGATGATCGCCAGGGTCTCCAGCGCGGCCTGGGTCAGGCGGGCCTGCTGACCGTCGACGACATACCGGCTGACCACCTCAGCACAGTCACCGCGGGTGTAGAACCGCCAACCGCCACCCACCTCGCGCAGGTCGAAGCCCCGACCGTCCTCGGTGTACTGCGCGGCCAGCCCGCGTACGACGGCCTCCACCTGGTCGGCTGGGCGACGCACGAGGGTGGCCAGGGTCAGCATGTCCATCGGCTGGTCGGCGAGCAGCAGCACCGCCTCACAGGCCGCCTCCAGGGTGGGCGCGCCGAGGGCGTCGGCGAGCAGCGCATCGTCGGCCGGGTCCACCCCCGTGTCGTGCTCGGTCTCGTCGAGCTCGGTCACTGTTCCTCCTCGGATCGGGCATCGGTGGTCCCGACGACACCGCTGAACTCATCGGTGACCGCGCGTTCGGCGATCCGGGCCGCCTCGGCCGCATCATCGGGTCCGACCCAGCGCACGCTCAGGTCGCCGAGCGCCACCGCCTGCTCGAAGGTCACCACACCATCGCGGTAGAGCTCCAACAGGGCCAGGAACCGCCCGACCACCACCAGCGTGTTCGGGGCATCGTCGGTGAGCGCCCGGAAGCTGCACACGCCCCGACGGCGCAACCGCTCGATGAGGATCGCCGCCTGCTCCCGGACGCTCACGGCGGGGGCATGGATGTGGGTGACCGACACGCCGGGATCCGGTGGTCGTGGCTCGAACGCGGACTCTGCGATCGCGGCGAACTCCACCGGGCCCAGGCCCAGCAGGACCTCAGGCAGCAGCTCGGCCAGCCACGGCTCGAGGGCCGCGTCCCTGGGGCGCCGGGTCGCGGCGTCGGAGAGCATCCCGTCGAGGAGGGCCGCGACCTCCTTGAACGCCCGGTACTGCAGGAGACGTGCGAACAGCAGGTCCCGCGCCTCGAGCAGGGCGAGGTCCTCCTCGTCCTCCACCGAGCCGTCGGGCAGCAGTCGGGCGGCCTTGAGGTCCAACAGGGTCGCGGCGATCACGAGGAACGACGTGGCCTCATCGAGGTCCCAGTCGACGCCCTGGGCGCGCACATGCGCGATGAACTCGTCGGTGACCACGTGCAGGGCCAGTTCGGTGAGCTCGATCCGGTGCCGCGTGATCAGGCTCAGGAGGAGGTCGAACGGGCCCTCGAACCCGGCGACGCGGACCGCGAACGCCGTGGACCCGGACCCGGGCAGCGCGTCGGAGACCTCCCCGGCCGCTGGGCCAGCCGCTCCCCCGAGACCCGCCGGACCCCCATCCACCTCAGGGTCCACCGCGGCCTCGGACACGACCTCGACCTCGGGCGTCACCACGGCGCACCGCGGCTCATCCGAGCGCCAACTGCTCGGCGGACGGGTCGTCACCCGCGGACTCACCCGGGCCCTCGGTGACCGGCCGGATGCTGCCCGGGTCGATCCGGGCGAGCACCTCACGGGCCAGCTGCCGGTAGGACTGGGCCGCTGCGCTGGTCGGGGCGTACACAGTGATGGGCACCCCGGCCACCGAGGTCTCGGGGAACTTCACGGTACGCGTGATGACGGTCTGGAACACCCGGTCCCCGAACGCCTCGACAACCCGACCCAGGACGTCACGGGCATGCACGGTGCGGTCGAACATGGTGGGCAGGACCCCGAGCAGCTCGAGGTCCGGGTTGGTGCGCTCCTGGATCTTGCGCACGGTGTCCTGCAGCAGCGCCACGCCACGCAGCGAGAAGTACTCGCACTCCACGGGGATCATCACCCACTGCGCAGCGGTCAGGGCGTTCACGGTGAGCAGGCCCAGCGAGGGCTGGCAGTCGATCAGGATCACGTCGTAGTCGCCACGCACGGGACGCAGGGCACGCATCAGGGACTGCTCACGCCCCACCTCCGAGACCAGCAGCAGCTCGGCGCCGGACAGGTCGATGTTCGCCGGCATGAGGTCCATCCCGGGCACGGCGGTCGACCTGATCACCTCGCGCGCGGTGGCGTCCCCGGTGATCATCACGTCGTAGATGGTGTGCTCGAGGGTGTGCGGGTGGATGCCGACGCCCGCCCCCAGGGCACCCTGCGGGTCGAAGTCGACGAGCAGGACGCGGCGACCGTACTCGGCCAGGGCGGCACCCAGGTTGATGGTGGTGGTGGTCTTGCCCACACCACCCTTCTGGTTGCACAGGGCGATGATGTCCGCCGGCCCGGATGTGGCCCGGGGACCGGGCACGCCGAACTCGGGCACCGACCGACCGGCCGGGCCCGGGCTGCTGGGTGAAGCCGCCATGTGCGCACCTCCTGGCGTGGTGAAGCGGCCCCCAGCCTAATGGACCCGTCGTGTCGGTCGTCCCGGCCGTGATCAGGCGCGGGCGCGCGGGTGGGCCAGGGCGTACACCTCACGAAGGTGCTCGACCGTCACCTTCGTGTACACCTGCGTGGTCGTGACCGACGCATGCCCCAGCAGCTCCTGGACGACCCGGACATCCGCTCCTCCGTCGAGCAGGTGCGTGGCGAACGAGTGGCGCATGGTGTGCGGCGAGACCTCGGAGGTCACCCCCGCTCGGTCGGCCGCAGTGCGCAGGATGGTCCAGGCGCTCTGCCGGGACAGCCGCCCACCTCTGGCGTTGAGAAAGACAGCCGGCTGCGCCCCCACCAGCAGCGCCGGGCGGGCGCGCACCAGGTAGGCCGACAGGGCCTCGCGCGCCTTGCTCCCGATGGGCACGAGGCGCTGCTTGCCGCCCTTGCCGTGCAGGTGCGCCACGCCGTTGTCGACGTCCAGGTCGTCGGCATCCAGGCCCACCGCCTCGCTGATGCGGGCGCCGGTGCCGTAGAGGAACTCCAGCAGGGCCCTGTCACGCAGCCCGAGCGGCTCGGCGGCCACTCCGCCGGTGCTGGTCAGGATCGCCTCGACCTCGTCGACCGTCAGCGCCTTGGGCAGTCGTCTCGTCGCCGCCGGGGGCTTCACCTCGCGACCGGGATCCGTGGTGCTGATCCCCTCCTGGACGGCGAAGCGATGGAACCCGCGGACCGCCACGAGCGTCCGGGCCGCGCTGGACGCCGCAAGCGGCGGGTGGCCCTGACTGCCCTGCCGCAGCCAGGCGAGGAAGTCGCTGAGGTCGGACTCGGTCACCTCGTCGGCCGCCGTGATCCCGCGGCTGGCGCAGAACTCGAGGTAGCGCCGGAGGTCCCGGCCGTAGGCGGCCAGCGAGTTCGGCGCCAGCCCGCGCTCGACCGTCAGGTGGTCGCGGTACACCTGCGCCGAGCGAGCCAGGGCACTGGGTCGGGCCACCGGCCCCGCCGTGCTCGTCTCGGGCACTAGGAGAGGACCGACTCCAGGGTCCGGTGCTCCAGGCCGAACTCCTGGGCAACCGCACCGTAGACCACCTGACCCTCATGGACGTTCAGGCCCAGAGCCAGGGGGTGGTCGTCCAGGCAGGCCTGCTTCCACCCCTTGTCCGCCAGCGCGACGGCGTAGGGCAGCGTCACGTTGGTCAGCGCGTAGGTCGAGGTGTGCGGGACCGCGCCGGGCATGTTGGCCACGCAGTAGAACACCGAGTCGTGGACCCGGTAGGTCGGGTCGGCGTGGGTGGTCGGCCGGGAGTCCTCGAAGCAGCCGCCCTGGTCGATGGCGATGTCGACCAGCACCGAGCCCGGCTTCATCCGCGAGACCAGCTCGTTGCTGACCAGCTTGGGCGCCTTGGCACCGGGGACCAGCACGGCGCCGATCACGAGGTCGGCGTCCAGCACCGCGCGCTCGACCTCATAGAGGTTGGACGCGATCGTCTGCATGTGGCCCTGGTAGATCGCATCGGCGCTGCGCAGCCGGGCGATGTTGAGGTCCAGCAGCAGGACCTCGGCCTGCATGCCCAGGGCGATCGCCGCGGCGTTCATGCCGGCCACACCGGCGCCGAGGACGACGACCTTGGCGGCGTAGACGCCGGACACCCCACCCATGAGCGTGCCGCGCCCGCCGTACGCGCGCATCAGTGCATGGGCGCCGACCTGCGGGGCGAGCCGACCAGCCACCTCGGACATCGGGGCCAGCAGGGGCAGCGACCGGTCGGGCAGTTCCACGGTCTCGTAGGCGATCGCGGTGATCCCGGACTCGATCAGGGCATCGGTGCACTCACGCGAGGCGGCCAGGTGCAGGTAGGTGAACAGGGTCTGCCCGGGGCGCATCCGGTGGTACTCCTCGGCGATCGGCTCCTTGACCTTCAGGATCAGCTCACCGGTGGCCCACACCTCGTCGGCGGTGCCCAGGATCGTCGCGCCGGCGGCCTCGAACTCCGCATTGGTGATCGAGGACCCGAGGCCCGCGTCCCGCTGGACGTACACGTCATGACCGTGCAGGCGCAGCTCGTGGACGCCGGCCGGTGTGATCGCGACCCGGAACTCGTTGTTCTTGACCTCGCTGGGGATGCCGACCTTCATCTGTGCCGTCCTCTCCTCATCACCGGATGCGAGCATGCCCTAGCGGATGGCTCGTGACAATGCGCACCATCCGACCATACCAACCACGGATTCCTCAGTCTCGCCGGGCTGCGAGCGCCAGAATCGCAGCAACAGCCGTCGCGTTGGTGATGGATCCGTCGAAACAGCGCTCCGTAGCTTCGGAAATCGTTACCCAGAGCTGGGGCAGCTCACGCTCCTCGGCCTCCCCGGTGTGCTCCCGGGATCCCGGATCCACGGTCAGGTCCGTTGCCAGGAAGATGGTGATCCGCTCACTGGTCCCCCCCGGGCTCAGCGCCAGCTCGAGCAGCGGGCTCCACGCGCGCGCGGTGACACCCGCCTCCTCGGCGAGCTCGCGCCGGGCGCACTCGACCAGGTCCTCCCCCGGCTGGTCGAGCAGGCCCGCGGGGATCTCCCACATGTAGGTCGCAACCGGGTGCCGGTACTGGCGGATCAGCAGCAGACGACCCTCGTCGTCGACGGCGGCGACGGCCACCGCGCCCGGGTGGCGCAGCACGTCGCGGACCACGACATGCCCGTCGATGTCCACCGTCTCGGACCACACCGACCACTTGGCCCCGGTGAACCGGAGCTCCTCGGCCAGGACGGGGAACCGGTGGGGCGCATCGGCCAGGGGCAGCTCGTGGTCGGTGTCGGTCATCCCGCCGTCCGCCGGGCCAGCGCTGCGGCGACCAGGCCCACGAACAGGGGGTGGCCCCGCGTCGGCCGGGACCGGAACTCGGGGTGCGCCTGGGTGCCCACGTAGTACGGGTGGACCTCACGCGGGAGCTCGACGAACTCAACGAGGTGCCCGTCCGGGGACGTGCCCGAGAACACCAGGCCCGCCTCGGCCAGGTGCGGCCGGTAGGCGTTGTTGACCTCGTAGCGGTGCCGGTGGCGCTCGTCGACGTGGGTGGTGCCGTAGGCCTCGGCCACCACGCTCCCCGGGACCAGCTCGGCGGGGTAGAGGCCCAGCCGCATGGTGCCGCCCATGTCTCGCTCGCCACTGACCACGTCGACCTGGTCGGCCATGGTGGCCACCACTGGTCGGGGGTGCTTCTCGTCGAACTCCAGCGAGTTCGCCTCGGGAAGCCCTGCGAGGCTGCGGGCGACCTCGATCACCATGCACTGCAGGCCCAGGCACAGGCCCAGGGTGGGGGTGCCGGACTCGCGCGCCCAGGTCAGCGCCCCGAGCTTGCCCTCGATCCCGCGGACGCCGAAGCCGCCGGGCACGCAGATCGCATCGACCCCGCCGAGCGCCTTCTGCGCGCCGGCAGGGGTGGCGCAGTCGTCGGAGGCGACCCAGCGGATGTTGACCCTCGAGTCGTTGGCGAAGCCACCGGCCCGCAGCGCCTCGGTGACCGACAGGTACGCATCGGGCAGGTCCACGTACTTGCCGACGAGGGCGACCGTGACCTCGTGGGCCGGGGAGTGCACGCGGCGCAGCAGCTCGCCCCATGCGGTCCAGTCGACGTCCCGGAAGGGCAGCCCCAGGCGGCGCACGACGTAGGCGTCCAGCCCCTCGGTGTGCAGGACCTTCGGGATGTCGTAGATCGACGGCGCGTCGACCGCGGCGACCACGGCCTCGTCGTCGACGTCGCACATCAGCGAGACCTTGCGCTTGATGCTGTCGGGAACGGGGCGGTCGGCGCGCAGGACGATCGCATCGGGCTGCAGGCCGATCGAGCGCAGTGCGGCGACCGAGTGCTGGGTCGGCTTGGTCTTGAGCTCGCCGGAGGGCCCGATGTAGGGCAGCAGCGAGACATGCAGGACGAACGTGTTGTCGCGGCCGACCTCGTGGCGGATCTGGCGCACCGACTCCAGGAACGGCAGGCTCTCGATGTCGCCGACGGTTCCACCGACCTCGGTGATGACCACGTCGACGCCGGGCTCGGCCATCTCCAGGATCCGGCGCTTGATCTCGTTGGTGATGTGCGGGATGACCTGCACGGTGTCCCCGAGGTACTCGCCGCGACGCTCCTTGGCGATGACCGTGGAGTACACCTGACCCGTGGTGACGTTGGCCGAGCCGTGCAGGTCGGTGTCGAGGAAGCGCTCGTAGTGCCCGACGTCGAGGTCGGTCTCGGCACCATCATCGGTGACGAAGACCTCCCCGTGCTGGAACGGGTTCATCGTCCCCGGGATCCACGTTGAGATAGGGATCCAGCTTCTGCATCGTCACCCGCAGGCCGCGGGCCTTCAGCAGGCTGCCCAGCGAGGAGGCCGTCAGGCCCTTGCCGAGGGAGGAGGCGACGCCTCCGGTCACGAACACGTGCTTGGTCGTCTGAGGCGCACCCATGGGCCACCAGACTATCGCGCGCTGGGGCCGAGCCCTGCCTATCCGCGCCGCGACGCGCGGTGGGCGAGTTCGAGCAACTCCTCGGCATGGGCCCCGGCCGCCTCCGATTCGGCCAGGCCGGCCAGCATCCGGGACAGCTCGCGGACCCGCTGCTCGCCCTCGACGACCTGGACCGACGACTCGGTCACCGTTCCGTCGGAGTCCTTCGTCACGACCAGGTGCCGGTCGGCGAATGCCGCGACCTGGGCCAGGTGCGTCACGACGATGACCTGGGTGCGGGTGCTCAGCTCCTGCAGCCGCCTGCCCACCTCGATCGCCGCGGCTCCGCCGACCCCGGCGTCCACCTCGTCGAAGACCATCGTGGGTACCGGGTCGGCGCCGGCCAGCACGACCTGCACCGCCAGCATGACCCGGGAGAGCTCACCGCCGGACGCGGCCTGGGCGATCGGGCGCAGCGGGGCGCCGGGGTTGGCCGCGAGCATCAGGGCCACGTCGTCGACACCGGTCGCCCGGAAGGCGACGGGACCGGACGGGGGTTCCCACCCTGGTGCGTCATCGATTCCGGCTCCTGTGTGCACCGGATCCATGACGCTGTCGCGTGTCGCCGACGGATCCGTCCCGACGGACGGCAGGACCAGGCCCTCGGGATCGGGGGTCGTGGTGACCGTGAACGCCACCCGCGCCCGGGGCATCGCCAGGGCCGCCAGCTCGGTCGCGACCTGGGCGGCGAACCGATCGGCGGCCGCCCGTCGGGTGGCGCTCAGCTCGGCGCAGAGTTGACCGGCCCGGGCCCGCAGGTCCAGCGCCTGCGCCTCGAGCGCCCCGATCCGGTCATCGGCCCCGGCCAGCTGGGCGACCCGGGCGGCCGAGGTGGCCGACCACTCGAGCACCTCGGCGATCGTCGCCCCGTACTTGCGGGTCAGCCGCCCGAGGTCCGCGCGACGGTCCTGGATCGCGGCCAGGCGGCGCGGGTCGGCGTCGATGTCCTGCGCGTAGCGGGACAGGTCCGCGGCGACGTCCCCGAGCTGTGCCATCGCCGAGCGGATGGCCGCCACCGGTGCCGCCAGCTCCGGGTCGTGCGATGAGGCGGACTCCAGCGCCCGACGCGCCGCGCTGAGCAGGCCCATGACGTCCGACGCCCCGTCGAGGTCCGTGTCGGAGGTGATCGCCTCGCGGGCGGCCTGCGCCGCACCGACGAGGTCCTCGGCGTTGGCCAGTCGTTCCGCCTCGGCCGCCAGCAGCACGTCCTCGTCGGGCTGCGGGTCGATCGCAGCGATCTCGGCCAGCGAGAACTCCAGCAGGTCCAGCTCGCGGGCGCGCTCCCGCTCGGATGCGCGCAACTCCCCGAGCTCGCGCTCGAGGCTGCGCAGCTGGCCGTGCACCTGGCCCACGCGCCGCACGAGCTCCTGGGTGTCCTCGCCGGCGAACGCGTCGAGCAGCGCCAGCGCACGGCTGCCGATCCGGGTCTGGTCGTGCTGGCCGTGGATCACCAGCAGCTGGCCCACGACATCGGCCAGGACCGCAGCCGGCACACCCCGCCCACCCAGGACGCTGCGCCCGCGGGCGGCGATGATCCGGGCAGCCATGAGCCCGTCGTCGTCGACGACCCCGCCGGCCTCCTCGACGACCGCGGCAACAGCCTCGCCAGGCGCGTCGAACCACCCCTCCACCGCAGCCTGGGACTCGCCGGCCCGAACCAGACCGGCATCCGCACGCCCTCCGGCGAGCAGGCCCAATCCGCTGACGACCATCGTCTTGCCCGCACCGGTCTCACCGGTGACCGCCGTGAAGCCGGGCGCGAACCCGCAGGTGGCGTCGGCGATGACGCCGAGCCCGGTGATCCGCAGCTCGTGGATCACCGGCGCTCCGTGTCCGACTCGCGCCACCCCTGGATCGGCAGCGCGAACTTGGCCACGAGCCGGTCGGTGAAGGGCGCGTCGCGCAGCCGGGCGAACGAGACGGGCTCCGGATGGCGGCTGACCTCGATACGCGCGTTGTGCGGCAGCACGAACGATCGGCGTCCGTCGGCCCAGAGCACCCCCTGCTTCTCCGGGGCCACGCTCTCGACCACGATCCGGGTCGTGGGTGCGGTCACCATCGGCCGGGCGAAGAGCGCGTGCGCGGCCAGCGGCACGAGCAGCAGGGCCTCGACCTCGGGCCACACGATCGGCCCACCCGCGGAGAACGAGTACGCCGTCGAGCCGGTCGGGGTCGCACACACGACCCCATCACACAGCCACCGCGACAGCGGCCGGCCGTCGACCTCGACCATGAGGTCGAGCATCCGGTCCTCGGGCGCCTTCTCGATCGAGACCTCGTTGAGCGCCCAGGTGTGCACGACCTCGACACCGTTGTCCAGGATCCGGGCGTCGACGGTCATGCGGTGCTCGACGCGGTAGTTGCGGGCCACCACCGCCTGGACGACCTCCTGCAGGTCCTCGCGCTCCAGCTCGGCGAGGAAGCCGACATGTCCGAGGTTCACGCCGAGCAGCGGGACGCCCAGCCCACGGGCGCGTTCGGCACCCCGGAGCACCGTGCCGTCCCCACCGAGCACGACGACCAGCTCGCAGCCGGAGGCAGCCGTGCCGTCGGGGTCGCGGTCGACCGGGACGACGCCCGGGACGTCGAGGACCTCCCACTCGTCGCGGGTGGCGGCCACCCCCATGCCCTCGCCCAGCAGCGCCTGGGCTGTCGTTCGTGCCGCGGCCACGGCCTCCTGGCGGCGGGTGTTCGTGACCAGCAGGATCCGTCGATCAGCCATCGCGGCACCCTCCTGCGGTGCGGATCCGGTCACTGCGGACCCTCCTCGACTGCGCGGCGGACCTCCGCCGGATCGGGCGGACCGGCATCGGCCCTCAGGTGAAGAAAGTACTCGACATTCCCGCTCGGTCCCGGCAGCGGGCTGGCCACGACCCCGGCCGTCCCCAGCCCGACGTCCCACGCAGCGCCGGCAACTGACAGGACAGCCGACTGGCGCAGCTCAGCTTCGCGGACCACGCCGCCGCTGCCGAGGGCCGCACGCCCCACCTCGAACTGGGGCTTGACCATCAGGAGCAGGTCGGCATCGTCAGCCACGATGGCAGCGAACACGCCGAGGACCAGCCGCAACGAGATGAACGACAGGTCGGCGACCACGAGGTCCGGTCGCCGGGGCAGGTCCTCGACCACCAGCCCGCGGATGTTCGTCCGGTCCATCACCGTGACGCGCTCGTCGCTGCGCAGCGACCACGCCAGCTGGCCGTATCCCACGTCCACGGCGATCACGTGGGCAGCGCCGCGGCGAAGCAGCACGTCGGTGAAGCCGCCCGTCGAGGCCCCGGCATCCAACGCCCATCGCCCGGTGACCATCCGGCCGTCCGGATCGAACGCCGCCAACGCCCCGACCAGCTTGTGGGCGCCGCGGGACACGTAGTCCGGCCCCGCCGCAGCAGCCGTCACCACGAGCGCGGCGGACTCCTCGACCTGCGTTGCCGGCTTGGTCGCCGGCGCCCCGGCAACCCGGACCCGCCCCTCGGCCACGAGCTGCTGGGCCTGCTCGCGGGACCGGGCCAGCCCGCGCCGGACCAGCTCGGCGTCCAGCCGCCGTCGGGCCATGTGGGCTACGCCTGGCTGTCGGGATCGGACAGGACAGCGGCCAGACGTCGGTGGATGTCGGTGTAGACCTCGACCTGCTCGGTCAGCGGAAGGGCGTCGAGCTCGCCGAGTCGGGACAGCGCGTCATCCACCCTCGGGTCGGCGGTGGCGGCGGACTCGGCCGGCTCCGGCTCCTCGGGACGGTCGGGCGCCGGGTCGGGCGCCGCGTCGGGCGCCGGGTCGGCTGCGGACCGGGCGTCACTGGATGCCTGGGGCTGGGTGTCGCTCGGCTCGGCCTCGTGAGCCGCAGCCTGAGCCTCGTCGGGGGCCTCCGGCTGGCCCTCACTCATCGCTCCCCCCGTATGTCGCTGATGTGCCGCTCGAGCCGCTGCACCTGTTGGCGCAGGGCTCGGACCTCAGCCTCCGACACGAGTCCGAGGCGTTCGACCACGCGGTCGACCTCACCGTGCACGTGGGTGACCAGGTTCCGCGGCGCCTGGGCCAGGGCCGAGCGGAGGCCGACCTCATCCTGCGGGTGGACGCCGGCGCGCTCGGGGTTACCCCCGGTGCTCGCCCAGAGGACGCTCGAGCTCGCCGCCCCCAGGACGCGGTTGGTCGTGGCTCGGGTCGTGCCCCTGCAGATGGCGCTGTAGTCCCTGACGATGTCGATCACTTCTGGCCCCTTCCCTTCCTGCAGGGTACCGCCCGGTGCCCGGTTCACCGGGTCGCGGCATGCACCTGCGCGGGCCCGACAACAACGAGGTCGGCGTCGTCGATCGCCCACGCGGCAGCCACCAGGGCGCGCACCACGTCCAGGTCGGCCTCCGACTCCGGGCCGGGATCCCCACGTCCAGCCGCGCGCAGGCCCTCCGGGATCCACCACCGCGCGGCATCGGCGTCGGGCGCCGGGCCCCCTGCCCCGCCTCGGTCCTGACCGGTGCCGCCCGCGGTTCCGGCTGTCCCCGTGGGGACCCGGACACGTGCGCTCCCGCACCCGGCCGTCACTGCCTCACCGCCCCGCGACACCACCACCTGAGGTGCCGGCTCGAGCAGGGCGCGCAGGTCCCGGCCGAGGTACGTGGGGCGGTGCTGCGGCGGTGCGACGAGGAGGTCCTGCCAATCGGTCACTCCCGTGAGGACGAGCAGCGACGGGATCCCTGACCGCGTCGCACCCTCGATGTCGGTGTCGAGCCGATCGCCGACCACGAGCGGGGTGACCGCCGCCGAACGCTCCACCGACTCGTGCATCAGCGGGGGTTCGGGCTTGCCAGCCACGACCGGCTCGGCGCCGGTGGCATGGCGCAGCGCCGCCACCATCGAGCCGTTGCCCAGTACGCGACCGCGCGGGCCGGGGATGGTCCGATCCAGGTTCGTGGCCACCCACAGCAACCCACGCCCGATGGCCAACGACCCCTCGGCCAGCTGACGCCAGCCCGTCTCCGGTCCGTGGCCCTGGATCAGCGCGACAGCCCCGTCGTCGACGGACTCGACCGGCACCAACCCGCGTTCCCGCAGGGCCTCCCCCACCCCCGAGCCGCCGATCACCAGGACCCGCGAGCCGGGCGGCAGCCGCTCGGCGAGCACCCGGGCCCCCGCCTGAGCCGAGGTGACCACATCCGACGCGCTGAGCCCGGATCCCCAGCTCGACCAGGTGCGCGGCCACGGCTGCCGGCGTCCGCGCGGCGTTGTTGGTCACGAAGGCCGCACGCATGGCGTGGCGCACCCGGGCCTCGTCCAGCGCCTCGGCCGCGTGGGGAACCGCGCTGGGTCCCACGTACACCACCCCGTCGAGGTCGAGCAGTGCCACGTCGTGGACGGCGGCCAGCGGTGAGTCCGACGACCCGAAGCCGCGGCCCTCCCACGCCGACGTGCGACCACCGGTCACTCGTCGAGCTCCTCGCCCCCGGCAGCCCCGTCGACCTCGTCGACCTCCGCGACCTCCTCGAAGGTGATCCCATCAAGCTCGTTGACCCGCTCCAGTGCGTCGGTGGACCCCTCGGGATCAACGTTCGCCGCCTGGGCGAACCACTCCCGGGACTCCCGGACCCGGCCGACCTCGAGCAGCGCATCGGCGTAGGCGTAGCGCAGTCGCGCCAGCCACTCACCCTGTCCCCGCGACTTCAACGCCGGCACCTGGAGGGTCAGCACCGCGGCCTCGGGCTGACCGAGGTCCCGCCGCGCCCCGGCGGCCACGATGAGCAGCTCGACCTTTCCGGAGCGATCCAGCGTGCTCGCCTCCGGTGACGAGGCCAGGGCGAGCGCCCGCTCAGGGCGACCCAGGCCGCGTTCACAGTCGGCGATCATCGGCAGGTAGTCCGCGACCCCGGAGATCCGCGCGGCCGCCTTGAGCTCCGTGAGGGCGGTCCCGTAGTCACCGGCGGCATAGGCAGCCACGCCCACCGCCTCCCGCACGATGGCCACGCGGCCCGCCCGACGTGAGGCAGCCTGCGTGTGGGCCAGCGCGAGCTCGGGGTCCTCCCCCAGGAGGCGCGCGGCCGCGGCCAGGTGCAGCGCGACGATCTCGGCCAGCCCATCGGGGAGGGTGCGCAGCGAGTTCAGCGTCACCCGGTCCAGCTCGGACACCTCCACGCCCTCGGGGATCGGGGGATCAGGGACACCCGCATCCCGACGCACCGGGCGGGAGTCGGGCCGGGCTGACTGCGCATCCCGTGACCCCGAGTCATGCCGTGGGGCACGGTCGGGAGAACTGGTGGGTCGCCCACCGGAACTGCTCTCACCTGGTCGGCTGGATCGTCCCCCCGATCCCTGGGAACCGGACCCCGAACGAGTCGTGCTCGACGATCCGGACCTCGGCCTCCCCGCAGGATTCGATGGACCCCGTCCCGATGAGGGCCTCGAGGTACCCCCCGAACCGCCCCCTGAGCCGGACGAGGGGCGGGACCCCTCCGATGCCGGGCGCGACCGCGGGTCGCTGGACGAGGTGGACCGCCCACTCCCCGACCGAGAACTCGAGGACGTGGACCCCGAACCCGACCGAGAGCTCGGACGGCCCAGCGCCTGACCCCGACCGCGAACCCGAGGATCCAGCACCGGACCCCGACCGCGCACCAGAAGAGCCAGCACCCGCACTCGACCGGGAACCCGAGGATCCAGCACCCGCACTCGACCGGGAACCCGAGGATCCGGCACCTGATCGGCCCGGCGCAGACCCAGCCTTCCCGGATGAGCCGCTCTTCCCCGATGAGCCCGGCTTCCCGGATGACGGCCGACCCGAACCGCCCGTGGGTCCGCCGCTGCGGGGCTTGCCCGAGCTCGACCCCGACGACGTGGACTTCGCGCCGCCCCCACCGCGACCGCCGGCGCCCCCGGCACCACCGGGACCGAGAACCACCCGAGGAGCCGCGTGACCCCCCGGAACCACCCGAGGAGCCCCGGGAGGATCCCCCGGTGGCCTTGCTGTCACTCATGACGTTCCCTCTCGACCGGGTCAGCCTACCGGGGTTACGGCAGGGGCAGACCCCTTCTGTCCCGCTCCCAGCCCTGGGTGCGGGGATAACGCAAAAAGGGCCACCCCATTGGGGCGGCCCTTTTTGAAAGAATGTCCGGCAGCGTCCTACTCTCCCACAAGGTCCCCCTTGCAGTACCATCGGCGCTGAGAGGCTTAGCTTCCGGGTTCGGAATGGGACCGGGCGTTTCCCTCTCGCTATGACTGCCGAAACTCTATTGAGATATGATCCCCGACCGTATCTCGGGAACCGCACAGTGGACGCAAACATAAGAAATGATTGTGAGTGGACAAGTCCTCGGCCTATTAGTACTGGTCAGCTGCACACGTTGCCGTGCTTCCACTTCCAGCCTATCAACCCAGTAGTCTACTGGGGGCCTTACCAGGTCAACCCTGTGGGAGTCCTCATCTTGAAGCGTGCTTCCCGCTTAGATGCTTTCAGCGGTTATCACTTCCGAACGTAGCCAACCAGCCGTGCCCTTGGCAGGACAACTGGCACACCAGAGGTTCGTCCATCCCGGTCCTCTCGTACTAGGGATAGCCCTTCTCAAGACTCCTGCGCGCGTGGCGGATAGGGACCGAACTGTCTCACGACGTTCTAAACCCAGCTCGCGTACCGCTTTAATGGGCGAACAGCCCAACCCTTGGGACCTACTCCAGCCCCAGGATGCGACGAGCCGACATCGAGGTGCCAAACCATGCCGTCGATATGGACTCTTGGGCAAGATCAGCCTGTTATCCCCGGGGTACCTTTTATCCGTTGAGCGACACCGCTTCCACATGCCGGTGCCGGATCACTAATCCCGACTTTCGTCCCTGCTCGACCCGTCGGTCTCACAGTCAAGCTCCCTTGTGCATTTACACTCGACACCTGATTGCCAACCAGGCTGAGGGAACCTTTGGGCGCCTCCGTTACATTTTAGGAGGCAACCGCCCCAGTTAAACTACCCACCAGGCACTGTCCCTGATCCAGATCATGGACCGAGGTTAGACATCCAATACGATCAGAGTGGTATTTCAACGTTGACTCCACCCGAACTGGCGTCCGAGCTTCAAAGTCTCCCACCTATCCTACACAAACCGAATCGAACACCAATACCAAGCTATAGTAAAGGTCCCGGGGTCTTTCCGTCCTGCCACGCGTAACGAGCATCTTTACTCGTAGTGCAATTTCGCCGAGTTCATGGTTGAGACAGCGCGGAAGTCGTTACGCCATTCGTGCAGGTCGGAACTTACCCGACAAGGAATTTCGCTACCTTAGGATGGTTATAGTTACCACCGCCGTTTACTGGCGCTTAAGTTCTCAGCTTCGGCCCGAAGGCCTAACCGGTCCCCTTAACGTTCCAGCACCGGGCAGGCGTCAGTCCATATACGTCGTCTTGCGACTTTGCATGGACCTGTGTTTTTAGTAAACAGTCGCTTCCGCCTGGTCTCTGCGACCACTGCCAGCTTCGGGAGTAAATCCCTACACCAGCCTTGGTCCCCCTTCTCCCTAAGTTACGGGGGTATTTTGCCGAGTTCCTTAACCATGATTATCTCGATCGCCTTAGTATTCTCTACCTGACCACCTGTGTTGGTTTGGGGTACGGGCCGCCATAACACTCGCTAGAGGCTTTTCTCGACAGCATGGGATCACTGACTTCGCCTAATCGGCTCCCTGTCCCGTCTCAGGCACATGAGGTGCGGATTTGCCTACACCTCGCCCTACGCGGTTAGCCCGGGACTACCATCGCCCGGGATCAGCTGCCCTCCTGTGTCACCCCTTCGCTTGCCTACTACCACTCTGGTTCGCGCGCTCCACATCGCAGTCCGAAGACCGCTCCGCTTCAGGCACTTAGCATCGGTGGGCTCAGCATGGGCGTGTTAAAGCGGGTACGGGAATATCAACCCGTTGTCCATCGACTACGCCTGTCGGCCTCGTCTTAGGTCCCGACTTACCCAGGGCGGATTAGCCTGGCCCTGGAACCCTTGGTCATCCGGCGGACGGGTTTCTCACCCGTCTTTCGCTACTCATGCCTGCATTCTCACTCGTGTGGCGTCCACGGCTGGGTCACCCCGCCGCTTCGCTCGCCACACGACGCTCCCCTACCCATCCGTACAGCTGGACCCGAAGGCCGGCCTTATACGAATGTCACAACTTCGGCGGTATGCTTGAGCCCCGCTACATTGTCGGCGCGGAATCACTTGACCAGTGAGCTATTACGCACTCTTTCAAGGGTGGCTGCTTCTAAGCCAACCTCCTGGTTGTCTCTGCGACTCCACATCCTTTCCCACTTAGCATACGCTTGGGGGCCTTA
>CAVPNX010000027.1:80000-218930 GCA_963706885.1 uncultured Actinomycetes bacterium
GTGACCTCCGCCGGCGGGGTGGAGGTCGGGGTCTGGTCGCACACCACCGGGGTGAGCACCGACACCGAGGCTGACGAGGTGTTCGTCGTGCTCTGCGGGCGGGCGTCGATCGAGTTCGCCGATGGCACCGTCCTGGACGTGGGGCCCGGGGACATCGGGATCCTGCCCCCGGGCGCCACGACGACGTGGACGATCCACGAGGAGCTGCGCAAGGTGTACGTGATCCGATCCGGGGCCTGAGGGCGCGCGGCGACCGGCCCGGGTCGACCGGGCAGGGGTCATGCCCCGATGCCGACGCGGATCGTGGGCTGGTGCCGGCCCTCCCCCGCCCCGGACCGACTACCCGCGGAGGGGGACGGGGTTCGCGCCCGCCCACTGCGACCACTGCCCGGTCTGCACCCGCAGCGCCGCCAGTTGCTCGGCCACCCGGACAGGCGCGGTCCCGCCGAACCGGGAGCGGGCATCCACCGCCGCCTGGGCGCTCAGCCGGCCGCGCACGCTCGGGCGTGAGCGTCGGGCTGATCGCCGCGAGCTCGTCGTCGGTGAGGTCCCAGAGCTCCACGCCGCGGACCTCCGCCGCGCGAACGCAGGCACCGGAGATCTCGTGGGCATCGCGGAACGGCACCCCCTGGCCGACCAGCCATTCGGCGATCTCCGTGGCAAGCGCGAACCCCTCCGGTGCGCTCGCGGCCATCCGGGCGGTGTCGAAGCGCAGGGTCGCCACGCTGCCGGCCATCGCCGGCACCACCAGCAGGAGCGTCTCGACGGCGTCGAACGTCGGCTCCTTGTCCTCCTGCAGGTCACGGTTGTAGGCGAACGGCAGGCCCTTGAGCGTGGCCAGCAGGCCGGTCAGGTTCCCGATGAGTCGACCGGACTTGCCGCGGGCGAGCTCGGCGATGTCGGGGTTCTTCTTCTGCGGCATGATCGACGAGCCGGTGGACCACGCGTCGTCGAGGACCGCCCAGCCGAACTCGCGCGAGGACCACAGGCAGATCTCCTCACCGAGGCGCGACAGGTGCACGCCGATCATCGCCGCGACGAACAGGAACTCGGCGACGAAGTCGCGGTCGCTGACCGCGTCGATGGAGTTGGCGATCGCGCCGGTGAAGCCCAGCTCGAGGGCGACGGCCTGCGGATCGAGCTCGAGGGCGGACCCGGCCAGGGCGCCGGCGCCGAGCGGCGACAGGGCGGCGCGCACGTCCCAGTCGGCCAGCCGGTCCAGGTCGCGGCCGAGGGCATGGGCGTGCTTGGCCAGCTCATGGCCGAAGGAGACCGGTTGCGCGTGCTGCAGGTGCGTGAAGCCGGGAGCCGGGCAGTGGATGTGCGCCTCCGCCTGGTCGGTCAGGGCCACCACGAGGTCGACAAGGGCGGCGGCAATCGCCCGCGACTGGTCACGCAGGTAGAGCCGCAGGTCGGTGGCCACCTGGTCGTTGCGGCTGCGCCCGGCGCGCAGCTTCCCGCCGACCGGGCCCAGCAGCTCGAGGAGCCCGCGCTCGATGGCGGTGTGCACGTCCTCGTCGTCCGGGGTCGCCACGAAGGCGCCGGTCGCGACCTGTTCGGCCAGTGCGTCCAGCGCGGCCAGGACCCGGTCGTGCTCGGCGTCGTCGAGCAGCCCGGCCCGGTGCAGCACACCGGCGTGGGCACGCGTCTGCAGCAGGTCGTAGGGCGCCAGCCGCCAGTCGAAGTGCACCGACAGGCTCAGGGCCGCCATCTCCGGGGAAGGCCCGCCGCTGAACCGGGCACCCCACAGCCGGGTCGGGCTCCCCGCCCCCGACCCGGCCGCACCCGGGCCGCCTGCGTCCGTGGCCCTGGGTCACTCGACGCCCCGGCCGAGGCGCAGGTCACGGGCCGCGGCCATCTTCGAGGGCAGGCCCCACAGCTCGACGAAGCCCTTGGCCAGGGACTGGTCGAACGTGTCGCCCGTGTCGTAGGTGGCCATGGAGAAGTCGTACAGCGACTCCGGCGACTTGCGGCCGGTGACCGTCGCACGTCCGCCGTGCAGGGTCATCCGGACGTCACCGCTGACGGACTCGTTGAGGTCGTCGAGCAGTCCGCTGAGGGCCCGGCGCAGGGGCGAGAACCACAGGCCGTCGTAGACCAGCTCGGTCCAGCGCTGGGTGACCCCACGACCGAACCGGGCCAGGTCGCGCTCGACCGTCACGGCGGCCAGCTCCTGGTGGGCGGTGATCAGGGCGATCGCGCCGGGAGCCTCGTAGACCTCACGGCTCTTGATCCCGACCAGGCGGTCCTCGACCATGTCGAGACGGCCCACACCCTGGGCGCCCGCCCGGTGGTTGAGCTGCTGGATCGCCTCGAGCATCGTCACCGGCGTGCCGTCGATGGCGACCGGGACCCCGGAGGCGAACGTGATGACGACCTCGTCGGCCTCGCGCTGGACGGTGGGGTCCTGGGTGTAGGAGTAGATGTCCTCGATCGGCCCGTTCCAGATGTCCTCGAGGAAGCCGGTCTCGACCGCCCGGCCCCAGACGTTCTGGTCGATCGAGTACGGCGACTTCTTCGTCACGTCGATCGGCAGGTTGTGGGCCTCGGCGTAGTCGATGGCCTTGTCGCGGGTCAGGGCGAGGTCCCGGACGGGTGCGATGCAGGTGAGGTCCGGGGCGAGGTTGGTGATCCCCACCTCGAAGCGGACCTGGTCGTTGCCCTTGCCGGTGGAGCCGTGGCTGACCACGGTGGCGCCGTGCGTGCGTGCCGTGGCGACCAGGTGCTTGACGATCGTCGGCCGGGAGAGCGCGGAGACCAGCGGGTAGCGGTCCATGTAGAGCGCGTCGGCCTTCAGCGCGGGCAGGCAGTAGTCGTCGGCGAACTCGGCACGGGCGTCCACGACCTCGGACTCGACGGCCCCACACGCCAGGGCGCGCTCGCGGATGACCTCGAGGTCCTCCCCGTCCTGGCCGACGTCGACCGCGCACGCGATCACCTCGGCACCGGTCTGCTCGGCGATCCACCCGATCGCCACGGACGTGTCCAGCCCACCCGAGTAGGCCAGTACGACGCGGTCAGCCATGAGTCTCTCCAGTTCGTCCGCGCGCGGGTCCCCGCGCGTCTGGGATCAGTATACGCATATACGTATGCGTGCCGACATCGGGCCGGTCCGGGCGCCGAGCACACGAAACCGCTCGTTAGCCCTGGGCCGCCTCGGCCGCACAGAGTCGAAGCACACGGAACCGCCCGAATGCCCGATCCTGACGCAGCCAGAGGGGCGGTTCTGTGTGCGGGTACCCGTCCGGTGCACCGCCACCACCGCCAGACGGGCGGACTCATGTGCGCCGACGTTCCCGGATCCGGGCGTGTCGAAGCCGTGCTCGGACACCGGCGACGGCCGGCAGGGACGACGGCCGTCGCCCTGACCGGAACCGGGTCAGCGGCGGGGGTCGATCAGGCCCAGGATCGCAGCGGCGACCGCAGCTCCCCCGTCGGGGGCGCGGGTGATCAGGATCACCGTGTCGTCGCCGGCCACCGTGCCGATCACGTCCGGCCAGTCCGAGCGGTCGATCGCTGAGGCGAGGTACTGGGCACCTCCCGGAGGAGTGCGCAGGACCACGACGTTGGCCGAGCTGTCGACCCCGACCAGCACGTCCTGGGCCACCTTCGCCAGGCGGGCCGTGGTGTCGGTGTCGGGCGCGTGCGGACGGGAATCGCCGCCCTCGGCGGGCACGGCGTAGACCTGCTCCCCGGAGTCGGTGGCGACCTTGACCGCGCCCAGCTCGTCGAGGTCGCGCGACAGCGTCGCCTGGGTGACGACGAACCCGTCGTTCGCCAGCAGCTCGGCCAGGGCTCCCTGTGAGCTGACCGGGACCCGGTCGAGAAGCTCGACGATCCGGCGGTGGCGGGCGGCCTTGGTGTTCGGGATGGTCATCGTGATCCCTCCGCCGGGGGCACGAGGTGTCCGACGTGGTCACCGTGGGCGGCATGGGCGTCGTGGCCGTCCGCCGGCCGTGCGCGCACCGCGTCGATCGCCAGAACGAGCCGGGCGATGCCGTGGGCCACCTCGTCAGCACTGATGTTCAGCGCCGGGGCCAGCCGGATGACGTCCGGGGCGGCGGCGTTGACCAGGACACCGGCGTCGCGGGCGGCGGCCTCGACGGCCCTGGCGATCGGGTCGGCGAGGACGACTCCCAGCAGCAGTCCCGCGCCGCGCACCTCGACGACGCCCTCGACGGGCTCCAAGCCCCCGGCGGAACTGCGCTCCCCGCTCGGTGGCGTTGGTGAACAGGTCCTCGCCTGCGATCGTGTCGAGGACGGCCAGTGCTGCGGCGGCGCTGATCGGGTTGCCGCCGAAGGTCGATCCGTGCGAGCCCGGCGTGAACTCGGGGGTGTTGGGGTGACCGAGTCGGATCATCGCGCCGATCGGCAGGCCGCCGCCGAGGCCCTTGGCGAGGGTGATGATGTCGGGCCGGATCCCGTGCTGTGCGCCCCCGTGGTGCGCCAGCCATCGGCCGGTGCGCCCGATCCCGGTCTGGACCTCGTCGAGGATGAGCAGCGCGCCCACGTCGTCGGCGATCCTGCGGGCGGCCACCAGGTAGCCCTCGGGGGGGACCACAACGCCAGCCTCCCCCTGGATGGGCTCGAGGATGATCGCAGCGGTCTGCTCGTCCACGGCTGCCCGCAGCGCGTCGACGTCGCCGTAGGGGACGAAGTCGACGTCGCCGGGCAGCGGGCGGAACGGGTCAGCCTTCGCGGGTTGGCCGGTGAGCGCCAGGGCGCCCATCGTGCGCCCGTGGAAGCCGTTGGAGGCGGCAACCATCCGGGGGCGGCCCGTGAGGCGGGCCAGCTTGAACGCCGCCTCGTTGGCCTCGGCCCCGGAGTTGCAGAGGAACACGCGCGCGCCGCCGTTCGGGTCGGCGATCAGGGCCAGTCGCTCACACAGCCGCAGGGCGGGCAGCGTGATGGCGAGGTTGGACGTGTGGCCGAGGGTCCTGACCTGCTCACTGACCGCAGCCACGATCGCCGGGTGGGCGTGGCCCAGCGAGTTCACGGCGATCCCACCGAGGAGGTCGAGGTAGCGCCGCCCGCCGTCGTCGGTGACCCACGACCCCTGACCGGAGACCAACGTGACCGCAGGTGTGCCGTAGTTGTCCTGCATCACTGTCTGCCAGCGCTCGGTCGGGGTCTGGTCGTCGGCGGTGTCGAGCGGCCACCAATCGGCCGCGCTCGGCTGGTGGGGCTGCGTCATGCGAGCACCTCCTCGAGGCCCTCGTCGGACACGTCATCGGGCAGGACCATCGTGCCGATGCCCTCGGAGGTGAAGACCTCCAGCAGCAGGCTGTGGGCCACTCGACCGTCGATCACGTGGGCCCGCTCGACCCCGCCCTGCACCGCCCGCAGGCAGGCCTCCATCTTCGGGGCCATCCCCGAGTCCAGGGTGGGCAGCAGGTCCGCGAGTTCGGACACGCGGATCTCGGCGATGAGGCTCGTACGGTCGGGCCAGTCGGCGAACAGCCCCTCGACATCGGTGAGCACCACCAGCTTGTCAGCTCCCAGCGCCACCGCCAGCGCGGACGCCGCGGTGTCGGCGTTGACGTTGAGCACCTGACCGTCCTCGGCGACACCGATCGTGGAGATCACCGGGATGAAGCCGTCGTCGAGCAGGCTGGTCACGAAGTCGGGGCGCACGCCGGTCACGTCGCCGACGAGCCCGAGGTCGAGGTCCTGGCCGTCGGCGGTCACCGTGCGCCGCTCGGCGGCGAACAGGGCCGCGTCCTCCCCGGAGATGCCGACCGCCAGCGGGCTGTGCGCATTGACCAGCCCGACGAGGTCGCGCTGCACCTGACCGGTCAGCACCATCCGGACGACGTCCATGATCTCCGGGGTGGTCACGCGCAGGCCGCCGCGGAACTCGCTGGTGACCCCGAGCCTGGTGAGCATCGCGTTGATCTGCGGACCTCCGCCGTGCACCACGACCGGGCGCAGGCCGGCCAGCCGGAGGAACACCACATCACCGGCGAACGCGCTCTGCAGCTCCGCCGAGGTCATCGCGTTGCCGCCGTACTTGACCACGACCGTGGCCCCGCGGAAGCGCTCGAGCCAGGGCAGCGCCTCGGCCAGCACCTCGGCCTTGGCCAGCGCGTCGGCGGTGGGGACCGCTCGGGACCTGCTCATCGGGGCTCCTGATCAGGTGGAGTAGGCGGAGTTCTCGTGGACGTACATGGCGGTCAGGTCGTTGGTCCAGAGCGTCGCCTGCTCGTCACCGGCGCGCAGGTCGACGGTGATCGTGACCTCCCGGGCGGACATGTCGACGCCCGCACGGTCGCCGAACGCGGCCCCGTCCCGGCAGACGAGCACCCCGTTGATCGCGACGTCGATCGCGTCGGGCTCGAACGCCACATCGGTGGTGCCCACCGCCGACAGGATCCGGCCCCAGTTGGGGTCCTCCCCGTGGATCGCGCACTTGAGCAGGTTGCTGCGCGAGACCGCCCGCGCGGCGGTGAGCGCGTCGTCCTCGGTTGCGGCGTTCACGACGTCGATCCGGATGTCCTTGGTCGCGCCCTCGGCGTCGCCGATCAGCTGACGGGCCAGGGAGGCGCACACCGCCGCGACGGCCCGCTGGAACTGCCTCGGATCCGGGGTGACCCCGCTTGCACCCGAGGCGAGCAGCAGGACCGTGTCGTTGGTCGACATGCACCCGTCGGAGTCGATCCGGTCGAAGGTGGTCCGGGTGGCGGCCCGCAGCGCCGAGTCGAGGCCCGCCGGGTCGACGACGGCGTCGGTCGTGAGCACGACGAGCATGGTGGCCAGTCCGGGGGCGAGCATGCCCGCGCCCTTTGCCATCCCGCCGACCGTCCAGCCGTCCGTGGGCGCCGTCGCGGCCAGCTTGGGCACCGAGTCGGTGGTCATGATGGCCTCGGCGGCAGCGAGCCCGCCGTCCGAGTTCAGGGCTTCAGCCGCGGTGTCCGCTCCGGACAGCAGCTCGGCCATCGGCAGGCGCTCACCGATCAGCCCGGTGGAACAGACAGCCACCTCGATCGGTGCGACGCCGAGCAGCTCCGCCACGTGCTCGGCGGTGCGGTGGGTGTCGGCGAACCCGGCCGGGCCGGTGCAGGCGTTCGCCCCGCCGGAGTTCAGCACCACGGCACGGAACGTGCCCTCACGCGCACACTGCGCGGTCCACAGCACCGGAGCGGCCTTGATCCGGTTGGACGTGAATACCGCGGCTGCGTCGTGGCGGGGGCCGTCGTTGACGACCAGCGCCAGATCCGGGCGTCCGGAGGCCTTGATCCCCGCAACCACCCCCGACGCCCGGAAGCCCGCTGGAGCCGTCACACCACCGGACTCCGGCCCACCCACGGTGAGGACGGAGAACCCGGGCTGAGCCTCGGGGTCGTGCGCGGTCATGGTGCGACTCCGTTCACGGGCAGGCCGAGGTCCTCGGGCAGGCCGAGGATCCGGTTGGCGTTCTGCAGGGCCTGACCGGCAGCGCCCTTCACGAGGTTGTCCTCGGCGGCGATCACCGTCGTGCGCCCGGAGTGCGGGTCGTGGGCGACCTGCAGGTGCACGCTGTTGGATCCGAGTGTCGCTGCGGTGCTCGGCATCCGACCGGCGGGCAGGACGTGGACGAACGGCTCGCGGTCATAGGCGGCGTGCAGGGCGTCACGCAGCGTGGCCTCGTCGACGCCAGCCGCGGTCCGGGCGGTGCAGGTCGCCAGGATGCCGCGGGGCATGGGGGCCAACGTGGGCGTGAACAGCATCGTGACCGGCTCCCCCGCCGCAGCCGCCATCGCCTGCTCCATCTCCGGGGTGTGCTGGTGGACCCCACCCACCTTGTACGGGCTCATCGAGCCCATGACCTCGCTTCCCAGCAGCGACTCGCTGGCCTTCCGCCCGGCACCCGAGGTGCCCGAGGCGGCAACCACCACGATGTCCGTCGCCTCGATGAGCCCGGCTGCCAGCAGCGGGGCCAGGGACACCGCCACAGCGGTGGCGTAGCAGCCCGGGTTCGCCACCCGCGTGGCGTCGGCCAACCGCTCGCGCTGCCCCGGCAGCTCGGGCAGGCCGTAGGGCCACGCCCCGGCGTGCGGGGTGGTTCCGTAGTACCGGTCCCATGCGCCCCCGTCGGCAAGGCGGAAGTCCGCCCCGAGGTCCACGATCGGCAGATCCACGGGCAGGGCCGCCACCAGTGCCGCTGACTCCCCGTGCGGCAGTGCCATGAGGACCAGGTCCGCCTGCGCCAGGGTGTCGGCATCGGTCGGCACGAAGCTGCGCCCGGCAAGGGACACCAGTTGCGGGTGGGTCGCGGTCACCGGGTGGCCGGCGCGGTTGCCGGCCGCGAGCGGCCCGAGCTGGAGCTCGGGGTGCGCGGACACGAGGCGCAGGAGCTCACCCCCGGCGTACCCGGAGGCCCCGGCGATCGACACGGTGAAGGTCACGGGCAGAGTATACGCATATACGGATACCCCGGGGAGTCAACTCAGTGCGGCTGACCCAGCGCCTTGGCCAGCATCGCCTCGCGGTCGTCGCGGACGTGGATGAAGTGGCCACTGAGGACGTCGAAGCGCCCGCTGGCCAGGTCGGCGACCAGCCGGGTGGCCGCGGACACCGGCATGTAGGCCGACTCCGGCATCTGGGCCAGGTCCGGCCGATGGGCGATCAGGGCATCGGACCACGCCGTCATGTCCGTGTGCACCATCCCCGGGCTGATCGCGAACACCGCGACGCCGGTCCCGGCGAGCTCCTGGGCCGTGGAGGACACCAGGTGGGCGGCCGCGGCCTTGCTCGCCCCGTAGGCCGAGGTCCACGGGGAGGGGAACCTGCCCATCCCGGAGCCCATGACGACGACACGCCCGCTGCCGCGCGCGACCATGGCCGGGACCACGTCGCGCATGGTCGTGAACACCCCGCGGACGTTGACCTCCATGTCGTGCCACCACACGTCCGGGTCGACGTCCCACGTCGGACCGACAGCTGAGAGGGCGCCGGCGTTGGCCACCACCAGGTCCGGGGTCCGCCAGATCGCGTGCAGGGCCGCCACCGCCTGGGCCATCGCGGTGCTGTCCGTGACGTCGGCCACCAGCGGCAGGACCTGATCGGGCGGGGATGCCGCAGCGAGGCCGGCCAGCTGCTCGGTGTCACGACCGAGTGCGGCCACCTTCCAGCCGCGCGCGACGAGGTCCTCGGCCAGCGCTCGACCGATACCTCGCGACGCGCCGGTGATCATGGCCACGGGACGTTCAGGCATGTCGTTGCTCCATCGTTGCGCGCGCCTCCAGTCCCGGGTCGTCCGGGCTCACGTCTCGTCGCCCCCGCCCGACTCGAGCTCGCGGCGCTGCTGCTTCTCCAGCGCCTTGCGGTCCTTGCGCTCCAGCCGCTTTCGGTGCTCCTCGACCTGGTCTGCGCGCATCACCAGCAGGCGCAGGGCGTGCAGGCCGGTGCCGAGCATGACGAACACCGGCCACGGGAAGGCCGCTCCCCCGGACGTGACTCCCCAGATCACCCAACAGATGAGCGAGGCCGAGACGAACCCCCACGCCGCCTCCCGGAGGTCCGAGCGGTAGGCAGCCACGGCGCGCGCCTGGAGCGCGGCCGGGTCAGCGACGGGAACCGTGCTGCGGGCTGGGGTTCCCGAGACGGGGACCAGATCGGCGACCAGCGACGGGAGCTCGCCCAGCGTCCGGGCGCCGAGCACGGCCTCGCTGCGCTCGTCGAACTCCTCCCGGGTCAGGCGTCCATCGGCGTAGGCGCTGCCGAGGAGTCGGTGGACGATGTCACGGTCGGCGTCGGAGGCCCGCAACCCTGCGTTCGGCGTGGCGCGCGGGTCGACCTCGAACTCGTCCCACAGCGACGCCACGCGGGAATCCTAGGCGGGTGGGCACGGGCACGCACGATCGCCGGCGGCAGCCGGCTGCCCGTGCCGCACAGGATCGCCCTCGAGGACCGGCGTTCGTGGACCTCAGGACGTCATCAGGCGGGGGGCGTCAGGCCCGCAGCACCGCGCCGCACAATCGCTGGGCAGCCTCCAGCGCCCCCTGGCGGACCTCAGCCACCTCAGCAGCCGACAGGGTCCGGTCCGGGGCGCGCATCCGAAGCGCGAACGCCAGCGACGTGCGACCGGCCCCCACCTGGTCGCCTGCGTAGGTGTCGAACAGCCGCACGCTCTCCAGCAGCTCGCCGCCTCCCTGCACGAGCGCTTGGCGCACCACCTCGGCCGGCACGTCATCGGCGACGACCACGGCGAGGTCCTCCTTGGCGACCGGCAGGGTCGAGAACACCGGAGCGGCGGCGGCCTCGGGGGCGGCCGCCAGCAGCACATCGAGATCGATCTCGAAGGCGACGGAACGCGCGGGCAGGCTGAGCTCGCCGATCACCCGGGGGTGCAGCTCACCGGCGTGCCCGATGACCTGCCCTGCCACGGAGATCGCGGCACATCGACCGGGGTGCCACGGCGGCACGGACCCCGCGGCGACGTCGATCCCCACGCCCAGCTCATCGGCGAGGTCGCGCACGATTCCGATCGCATCCGACCAGTCGGCCGTTCGGCCCGCACCCCACCATCCCGACCGGTCCCGCTCTCCGGTGAGGATGCCGGCGGCGTGCCGAGGCTGGTCGGGGAGCAGGGCCTCCAGGGCGGCGAGGTCGGAATCGCTGGGACGGCTGGCCACCGACGGCCGGGGCGGCTCGCTCCCTGAGCCGGTCCCGGATCCCCGGAACACCAGCCCGACCTCGGAGAGGGCCACCTCCGCCGCACCGCGGCTGAGGTTGCGGCGCGCTGCCGAGACCAGGCCCGGCAGGAGGGTGGTGCGCATGAAGGGCGCTTCGTCGGACAGAGGGTTGGCCAGCGCGACGAGCGCGGTGCGCGGGTCGTCGGCGCTGATGCCCAGCGCCTCGAGGTCCTGGCGGCCGAGGAAGGGGTAGTTCAGGACCTCGACCAGTCCCGATGCGGCGAGCGTGCGCCCGACGCGCCGGCGCAGGCGCTGGCCGTTGGTCAGGCCGAAACCGGCGCGCACAGCGGGCAGCGTCGAGGGCAGGTTCTCGTAGCCCTCCAGTCGCACGACCTCCTCGACCAGGTCGGCCGGGTCAGTCAGGTCAGGGCGCCACGAGGGTGGGGTCACGACCAGGGCGGATCCCTCGACCACGAGGGTGGCGCCCACCGACTCCAGCCGCGTGATTGCCTGGTCGGCCGTGACCGGCAGCCCGGAGATGCGCTCGGGGAGGTCGGCCGGGATGGCGATCGGGTCGGTCGGGCCGAGCGCATCGACGCGGGAGGTCCCCACGTAGGTGGCCCCTCCCCACTCGATCAGCAGCGCCGCGGCGCGCGCCGACGCGATCGCGGGGAGCTCGGGGTCCACCCCCCGCTCGAAGCGACGCGAGGCCTCGCTGGAGAGCTTGTGCCGACGGGACATGCGCGCCACGGCGTGGGCGGAGAAGTGCACCGCCTCGATGGCGACCGAGTGCGAGGAGTCGTCGATCTCGGACTCGAGGCCACCCATGGTCCCGGCCAGGGCCAGCGGGCCGCGCGGCTCGGCGATCACGATGTCGTCGGCGTCGAGGGTGCGCTTCACGTGGTCGAGGGTCTCCAACGGCTCCCCTGCGGCCGCCCGGCGCACGGTCAGCGGTCCGGACAGCTTCGCCCGGTCGAAGGCGTGCAGCGGCTGGCCGAGCTCGAGCATCACGTAGTTGGTGACGTCCACGGCCAGGGAGACCGGGCGCATCCCGCATGCGACCAGCGCGCGGCGCATCCACTGCGGGCTGGGCGCGTTCGGATCCAGGCCGGCGATGGAGCGCAGCACGAACCGGTCCGCGGCGGACGGGTCGGTGATCGAGCATCCGTGCGGGGCCTCGCCGGACGGGGCGGGCAGCAGCGCATCGGGGTCGGCGAGGGCGGGGTCGGCGAACGGCAGGTCGTAGGCCGTGGCCACCTCGCGCGCGACGCCGCGGATGCTCAGGGCGTAGCCGCGGTCGGGGGTCACGGCGATGTCCAGCACCTCGTCGCCGAGCCCGAGGACCTCGTACCCGGAGTCGCCGGGCTCGGCGGACCCGGCGGGCAGGACCATGATCCCGTTGTGGTCCTCGCCGAGCGCGAGCTCGCGCTCGGAGGTGATCATCCCGTCGGACACCCGGCCGTAGGTCGGACGTGTGGCGATCTCGAACCCACCAGGCAGGACAGCCCCGGGCAGCGCCACCACGACGAGGTCGCCGGCCACGAAGTTGCTCGCCCCGCAGATGATCCCGCGCTCGGAGGTGGTGACACCCTCGACGACCTCGCCGTTGCCGGCGCCGACCTCGACCCGGCAGAACCGGATCGGCTTCTTGAACTCGGTGAGCTCCTCGACGGACAGAACACGGCCGACGACCAGGGGGCCGGTGACCTCCGCACCGAGGACGTCCACGGTCTCGACCTCGAGCCCGGCGGCGATCAGCCGCGCGGCGACATCCCGCCCGGTCTGGTCGACCGGCACGTCAACGTACTGGCGGATCCAGCTCATGGGTGCGCGCATGGCTCAGACCTCCGAGCCGAATGCGGTGGTGAACCGGATGTCGCCCTCGACCATGTCCCGCATGTCGGTGACGCCGTGGCGGAACATCAGGGTCCGCTCGATGCCCATCCCGAACGCGAAGCCGGTGTAGCGCTCCGCGTCGATGCCGCAGGCCGTGAGCACACGTGGGTTGACCATGCCGCAGCCGCCCCACTCGATCCACCCCTCCGACGAGCACGTGCGGCAGGGGTTGGCGGGGTCGCCGACCGACGCGCCGCGGCACACGAAGCACTGCAGGTCCACCTCGGCGCTGGGCTCCGTGAACGGGAAGTAGCTCGGGCGCAGCCGGGTGACCAGGCCGGCCCCGAACATCGCGGCGGCGAAGTGGTCCAGGGTGCCCTTGAGGTCGCCCATCGTGATGCCCTCGTCGACGACGAGGCCCTCGACCTGGTGGAACACCGGCGTGTGCGTCGCGTCGAGCTCGTCGGTCCGGTAGACCCGGCCCGGGCAGATCACGTAGATGGGCAGCTCGCGCTCCAGCATCGAGCGGGCCTGGACCGGTGAGGTGTGCGTGCGCAGGACGACGCCACTGTCCGGCGAGCCGACGAAGAAGGTGTCCTGCATCGAGCGGGCGGGGTGGTCCGGGGCGATGTTCAGTGCGTCGAAGTTGAACCACTCGGCCTCGACCTCAGGACCTTCGGCGACCTCGTAGCCCATCGCGACGAAGACATCCTCGACGCGCTCCATCAGGGTGGTCAGCGGGTGCCGGGCCCCCGGCGGACGGCGGTCGGCCGGCAGGGTGACGTCGACGGCCTCCTCGACCAGCACGCGCTCGTCGCGCTCGGCTGCCAGGACGACCTCGCGCTCCTCCAGCGCCCTCTTGACCGCGGCGCGGGCCATTCCCACACGCTTGCCGGCCTCGGCCTTGGCCGCCGGGGGCAGGGCCCCGATCTCGCGGTTGGCAAGCGCGAGCGGTGAGCGGTCGCCGGCATGCTCGAGGCGGACGACCTTGAGGGCGTCCAGGTCGGCGGCGGCTGCGATGGCCGCCAGGGCGGCGGCCTGGGCGGCGGCGACGGCATCGTCGGACAGCGCACTCACCTCGACCGGGTCATAGGTCTTGTTGGGGGCGGACATGGCCTCTTCCGGGGTTCGTTCGACATGCGGGCGGGCAACAGGGCCCGATTCTACCGGCGGCAGAACCCGGCGGGCGCCGCCCGATCAGGGCGCCCTGCAGCCTCGCGAGAGTGCCCCCTCGCCGGAGTCGCCGCCGAATCGGGTGGGCCGCTGCGACGACCCACGGGACGCGGCACCGACGCCGTGGTCAGCTTGGCGGGCTCGGGGAGAGCCGCGCCCCCGCGTACAGGCACACCGCCGCTGCGGTGGACAGGTTCAGGCTCTCAGCTCGGCCGAGGATCGGGATCCGCACGACCTGGTCCACCGCCGTGAGGACCGCGTCGGGCAGGCCGTGCGCCTCGTTGCCCAGCACCCAGGCGATCCGCCCCACCAGCAGGCCATCACGCTCCGCAGTGAACAGGTCGGTCGAGTCTGCCGTGACGTCGGCGGCCAGGGTCCGGTAGCCGGCTTCCCGCAGCACGTCGATCGCGTGCAGGGTCTCCCCCGCCTGGACCACGGGCAGGTGGAACAGCGACCCAGCCGTGGCCCGGACGCACTTGGGGTTCGTCGGGTCGACCGAGCGATCCGTGAGCGCGACCCCGCGGGCCCCTGCCGCATCGGCCACCCGGATCAGGGCGCCGGCGTTGCCCGGATCGGCCATCTCATGGGCGAGGACGACCTGGCCGGCACCCGCCAGCGCAACCAGGGCGGCGAACGCACCCGGCTCCCAGCGGCACACCGCCACCACACCCTGCGGGGTCTGGGCCGAGACCAGCCCGGCGAAGCCCAGCGGGTCGACGACGTGCACGGCGACTCCAGCGGCCCGCGCGCCGGCCACGATCTCCGCACGCCGGTCGACCCAGTCCTCGTCGATGAGCACCTCAACGACAGCCCCGGCTGTCAGGGCCTCACGGACCGCCTGCGGGCCCTCGGCGAGGAACTGCCCGCGGACCCGCCGGTACTTGGCCACCGTGAGCTGCCGGGCGTCCCGGACACGCGCCGAGCGCGCACTGAGGACGGTCTCGGGGGCGGTCACGCGCCCAAGCATGTCAGGCCCCATGCTCAGGGCCCCCGGCGTGGCGTGGCCCCCCACCGGTGATCCCCACTGGTGATCCGTTCGGGTTGGCGAGGCTAGAAGGTGCGCAACCTGCATGGATCACGTCCACGCAGGACGCTTCGACGATCGCGGGGCCCACAGGCGGGCGGGCCGGACATGCGTGGGCCCCGTCGCTCCACTGGGGGAGGACGGGGCCCACGGGCCGGACGGTTTCGGGTCAGGCGGCCGGCGTCGAGGCCGGCAGCGCAGCGCGCGCGGTCTCGACCAGCGAGGCGAACGCCGCCTCGTCGTTCACGGCCAGCTCGGCCAGCATGCGACGGTCGACCTCCACGCCGGCGGCCTTCAGGCCCTGGATGAACCGGTTGTAGGTCATGCCGTGCGCACGGGACGCGGCGTTGATGCGCTGGATCCACAGACGGCGGAAGTCGCCCTTGCGGTCCTTGCGGTGGTCGTAGGCGTAGACACCTGAATGGGTGACCTGCTCCTTGGCCTTGCGGTAGAGCCGGGAGCGCTGACCGCGATAGCCGCTGGCCTTCTCCAGGATCTCGCGACGCTTCTTCTGGGCGTTGACTGCCCTCTTCACGCGTGCCACGTGTTACTCCTTCGTGTTCGAGTTCGGGGACAGTCAGCGCATGCCGAGCAGGCGCTTGACGTTCTTCATGTCGGCGGACGAGACAGGCGAGTCCGCCTGCAGCTTGCGCGAGCGCTTGCTTGACTTCACCTCGAGGCGGTGGCGCTTGTTGACCTGCTCGTGCATGAGCTTGCCCGAGCCGGTCTTCTTGACCCGCTTCTTGGTGCCGCTGTGCGTCTTCATCTTCGGCATCGTTGCTTCTCCTAGGTTCACCGCGTGCGGGGTCGTTCCGCTGCGGGCTTGTCCGCGATGGTCACCCATCGCGTGGTTCGTGTCGGGCTGCATGCTGGTCGGGTTGCGTCTGTGGTCAGGCCTCGGACGCGTCCAGGGCCTCGGTGGAGCCGGCTCCGGGGGCCTTGCGGGCCGCCTCGCGCTCAGCGCGCGCGTCCGCCTTCTTCTTGGTCGGGGCCACCACCATGATCATGTTGCGGCCGTCCTGCTTGGGCGAGCTCTCGACGATCCCGTACTCGGCGATCTCCTCGGCCATCCTCTGCAGGAGGCGGTAGCCCAGCTCGGGTCGGGACTGCTCCCGGCCGCGGAACATGATCGTGATCTTGACCTTGTCGCCCTGCTTGAGGAACCGCACCACGTGACCCTTCTTGGTCTCGTAGTCGTGCGGATCGATCTTCGGACGGAGCTTCATCTCCTTGATGACCGTGTTGACCTGCTTCTTGCGGTCCTCACGGGCCTTCACGGCCGACTCGTACTTGAACTTGCCGTAGTCCATGAGCTTGCAGACCGGCGGCTTGCCGTCCGGGGCCACCTCGACCAGGTCGAGGTCAGCCTCGACAGCCAGTCGCAGGGCGTCCTCGATGCGGACGATGCCGACCTGCTCGCCGTTGGGGCCGACGAGTCGTACTTCAGGAACTCGGATCCGATCGTTGATCCTGGGCTCGACGCTGATGGCGCCTCCTTGGGTCGCATGTCTTCGTGGGCAACCGCTGCCTCCCGGTGTTCAGGGTGGCCGGGCCCCTCATGGGAAGAGGCCCGCTCACGGGCAGGTGAGCAGGCCTCGAAACGCCGGCGCAGCACCGGCACCGGATGGTCGAGCCATCCGGATCACTACCCGACTGCCCTGGAGCTGTCCGGGTGGGAGTTCGAGACCCCTCTTCTCCGCCAACCACCCCTTCGGCGCGTGCACCGAGTTGGGGCAGATCGGTCGTCCATGACAGGGTATCAGGATGACTGAGGTTCCCACGAATCCCACTGGACCCGACGGGGACCGTCCCGGCGCACTCGATCCAGGTGCGCTCGATCCGGGTGCGCTCGATCCGGGCGAGGTCCTCGATCCCGCGGAGGTCGACCAGGCCGTGCGCGACATCGGCGAGGTGCCGGCGGTCGAGGTGATCACCACCGTCGCCCTGCACCTGATGAGCGCGGCGGCGGTCAAGTGCGGGCTCGGCGAGGAGGGCGACGAGGCGATGGACCTCGACGAGGCCCGCAAGCTGATCAACGCCCTCGCCGGCCTGGTGGTCACCTCCGCCCCGGATCTGGGTACGTTCCACGCCGGCCCGCTGCGTGATGCGCTGAAGTCCCTGCAGCTGGCGTTCCGGGAGGCCTCGGAGTTCCCCGACCCGGTCGGGCAGGGTCCCGGCGAGAAGCTGACCGGTCCGGTCCTCTGAGCCGGTCCCAGCCGTCCGACGCCCGCGCCCGGTCCGGGCACCGGCCTGCTACTCGACGATCGTGACCGCCAGGACACCGTCGAACACCTCACGCAGGGCGGCGGACTGCGCCATCCGGCTTGCGATTACCTGCGCGCGCTGCACAGCCTCGTCGGCAGGCAGCTGATCGGCGAACCGGACCTCGAGCACGAGACCCGGGGGGACCGTCGCCGGGCCATCACCCGGGTCACCCACCACCACCGCCCCAGCGCCCGGGCCGGCAAGGCGCACCTGGATCTCACCACTGGCCAGGACTGGAACCAGCTCGGCGATCACCGCCGCGCGCACGGCCGGGTCGACCCACGGGTCGGGCCACGGCTCCCCCGAGGCGAGGCGGGCCAGCGCCACCCCCTCGATGCGCACGCTGTGCGGGCCTCCCGGGTCAACGATCAACGTCCGCCCGCCCTCGGCGAGGATCGCCCCGGCGGCCCTGGTGGCCTCCACGGGAAGCGGCCGCGCTGCACCGTCCCAGACGACCAGAGGCTCCATCCCGGTGAAGACGAGACCGACGGGGCTGCCATCGGGCTCGCGCACGGACACCGCGGCCACAGCGCGGTCGGAGCCGGCGCACGGGTCGGCGTCGTCACCCTCCAGCAGGTCGCCGTCCACCTCGAGCAGGGGCACGAGCACCCGATGGGCGGCAAGGCAGGCCACCACCTCGCCGATTCCCGCGGCACCCGCGGCCCGGCGTGCCAGCACGTCGACCACCTCCGGTGGGACGGAGCCGTCATCCGCAGCGAAGGCCCCCGGGCCGGTCAGGTCGCCCATGCATCGAACCTCTCGAACCGCCGTCGGGGATCCTGCCCCGCGATCACCTCTCGGAGGGACGCGGCCACCTCGTCGGCGGCCACCGACACCCATCCGGGGTCGGATTCGCGCACGACGCGGTCGATGAACCCTAGCTCGGCCAGGGCGTGCGCCCCGATCCGCTGGTCCCAGGCGATCTGCGCCGGGTCGTGGGTCCCTGCGTGGCGGATGGCAGCTGCCCCCTCGGGGGCCAGCGGTGACACCCACGTGTGCGATCCGGCGACGATCCGGTCGCAGGCGAGCAGGGCCAGGGCCGCTCCCCCGGTCCCGGCGCCCAGCAGCAGCGCGACGGTCGGGGTGGGCACGGACACCAGGTCCAGCATGACCCGCGAGATCTCCCCGGCGATTCCGGACTCCTCGCCCTCGACGGACAACTGCGCCCCCAGCGTGTCGACGACGGTGACGACGGGAAGCCCCCAGGTCCCCGCCAGGGCGATGCCCCGGCGGACGGTTCGCAGCCCACCCACCGTCAGCGGCTCCCCCGAGCGACGGTCCGTCGTGGCGGCGACGACCACGGGGATGCCGTGGAGTCGTCCCAGGGCCACCCGCGCGCCCTGCGCGACCTGGCCCTGCATCGTCCCCGGGAGGTCGACGCGGTCCGACACGTGCTCGGCCAGGAACTGCCCGGGATCGACGCGGTCGACCTCGCGCGAGGCCTCGACGTACTCCCAGAGCTGCGCCGCGGACTCCGGGGCACCGGGAACCCGCGCCCCGGCGACGTGCCCGACGTCCACGATCTCGGGCAGGGCCACGATCCGACTCGCCCACAGGCCCAGGATCCTGGCCCACAGCTCGCGCAACTCGCCCCACGCGACGACCGCGTCGATGAGTCCCCGGGAGGTGAGGTTCTCCGCGGTCTGGATCCCCTCGGGGAAGGCCTGCCCCGTGATGGCGGTGAAGGCCCGAGGGCCGAGGAAGCCCACCATGGCACCGGGCTCGGCGGTGGTGATGTCCCCGGCCGACCCCAGGGTGGCCAGGACTCCACCGGTCGTCGGGCCGCACAGGTGCACGAGGTAGGGCAGGCCCGCGGCCCGGTGCTCGGCCAGCGCGGCGGCGATGGCGACCATCTGGACGAAGGCCGGAGCCCCCTCCTGCATCCGCGTGCCGCCCGACCGCGGGAGCGCGACGAGGGGCAGCCCCTCCTGGGTCGCGCGACGCACTGCCGCCACGATGCGCGCGGCGGTCCCCACCCCGACCGAGCCACCGAGGAAGCCGAACTCCCAGGCGAGGATGGCGGTCGGAATCCCACCAATTGCGGCGAAACCCACCAGAACGGACTCATCGGTGCCGGAAGTGGTTTCCGCCGACCGCAACTCCCGCGAATAGCCATCCGATACAACGCCGGTGTCGGCGAAACCGGCATCCCATCGGAAGAATGTCCCCTCGTCGGCTATTGCCTGAACAGCTGCCTTCGAGGAGAGCGCGCTCACCCTCACACCTTATCGCGGGCACATACTGGCCTAAATGGGCGTTCAACGCGCATCATTACCCCAAACGGGTGAATCCTTATCACCTGTTCGGCCGAATTTCAGAACCAGATGGCCCCGGGGGGCTTCATCGGGGGGCGGCTTCGGTCCGACATGGGACGTGGACAACCCAGGGAGGACAAGACCATGAGCACAACAGCGAACCGGACGCGGGGAGCAGTGCCCACCCGGATGGCAGCGGCCATTGCCGCGCTATCACTTCTGGCCATGCCTGTACCGGCAGGGGCACAGGGATCGGGTCGGACCGTACTGCTGACGTTGACCGAGGGAGCGAGCCTGTCGCAGCTGGCAGACACGGTCGGCTCCCTGGGCGGTCGCGTGCTGGCCACGCTCGAGCTCTCCGACTCCCTGCTCGTCGAGCTGCCGATCGGCGTGCGCGCCCCGGCCGGCTCCGCGGAGATCCCCGACACCCCGATGAAGGTGAACGGGACGCAGCACGTACTACAAGACGACGAGTCCCGACCTACGCGAGACCATCGGCGCACAGCGGACTCGACCGCTCGGCCAGGGGTGACGGTCGCGCTGGTGGACACTGGCGTGGCCGAGGCGGACGGACTCGACGGCTGGTGCACGTGGAGCACGTCAACGTCTCTGGGCGCACCGGATGGTGACGGCCTCGGGCCACGGCACGTTCCTGGCCGGGCTCATCGGCGGCGCGCGGCCAGTTCAAGGGCGTTGCCCCGGCGGCCACGCTGCTCGACGTCCAGGTGGCCGACGGCTCAGGGCAACACCTCCTTGAGCAAGGTGCTGGCCGGCCTGCGAGGAGGTTCGCGAGCAGGCCACGTTGACGTGGTGAACCTCAGCCTGTCAACAGACAGCCCGCTGCCTCCCTCGTTCGATCCGCTGACCCGGGCGCTGGACCGGCTGTGGGCCGAGCGGAGTCACGGTCGTGGCCGCCGCTGGCAACGAAGGCCCCGAAGCGGGCAGCGTCGGTCTCCCGGGCAACGACCCCGTCCTGCTCACGGTCGGTGCACTCGATGAGGTCGCGACGCCTGAGCGGGCGATGACGCCGTGGCGGAGTTCAGCTCGCGCGGGAGCACAGTACTCCGGACAAGCCCGACCTGGTCGCGCCGGGGGTCTCCCTGGTCTCGACGGCAGCACCCGGCAGCCTCGCTGTCGAGGAGAACCCGGATCCACTGGTCGGAGACGAGCTACATGCGGGGATCCGGAACCTCGATGTCCGCGGCGGTGGTGTCCGGAGCTGTCGCTGCCGTCCTGGCGGCCAACCCGAGGCTGAGCCCCGACGGAGTCAAGGCCCTGCTGAAGGCAACCACCTACGCAGTCGACGGACTCCGAGGGGCAGGCCGGGCGCGCTGGACCTCGAGCGCCGCCCTGGCCAGCGCGCGTCCCGAGCACCCTCGGACGACCCAGCCCCCGGGGTTCCAGATGAGTGGCTCCTGGGCACCGGATGAGGACGACGCCGAGGCGTGGGCGGCCTTCGCCGCCGCATGGGAGGCCGGTGACTTCGAAGGCATCGCTCAAGGCGGCCTGGGACGCACTTGAGCTGGCGGACGCAGCAGTGGGCGGCACGGGCCTGGGCGCTCGCGGTGGTGGCCAACTCGGTCTGGACTGGATCGAGGATGAGTACCACGCGCGGTCCTGGAGCTCGCGGTCCTGGCAGCCTGACGAATGGTGTCCCGCTCCTGGAGTTCCGCGCCTGGGCTCACGCTCCGTGGTCCTAGACGAGTGGCTGTCCCGGCCTGGAGCTCGCGGTCCTGGAGCCCGGTCCTGGAGCTCACGGTCCTGGAGCGCCGACGAATGGCTGTCCCGCTCGTGGAGCGCCGCGTCGTGGAGCGTTCGACGATTGGGCCGCCCGGGCGTGGGCTGCACGTGCCTGGAGCCACGTTCCTGGAGCTCACGGTCCTGGAGCGAGTGGTGTGGGAGTGCTCGTTCCTGGAGCTCACGGGCCTGGAGCTCGCGGTCCTGGGCCTGATTCGCCTGGGAGGCCCGGGCTGGGCAGCACGGCGCTGGGAACAACTCGTGGAGCGCTGTGAGCAGTCAGGCCAACCCCGACTCGACGTCGGTCTGAAGGAGGTCCTCGGCCTCCTTCACCGACCGTCGTCGGCGTGCCCTGGTCCTGTCGTCGGCCGATCGGTGACGTTGCTCTGCTCGGCTGGCGGGCACGCATCTGACCGCCGCCTGCGGATCTCATCCGCGGCACCCGCCGGTGCATGCCCGCTGTACCGTGGCTGGTCGTGGCTGTTCGTCGTCCTCGCTCTCGCCAGGTGGCCTACGTCAGGTCCGCACTGGCGGGACATACCGAGGAGTTGGCCTTCTTCGAGGCGGTCCTGGTGGCCGCAGCGATGCTCATCGGTGCCACCCGATCCCACTCCTTGGCGCGACACTGGTCGGCCTCCTCCTCGCCGAAGCTGGCGATCCGAGCGGCGCGAGCTGCTGAAGATCGCCTTCAACATGGGCTAGTACGCGACCTCACCGCGTGTCATGATCTGATCATACTACCTACATCGCTGGACGACGGCGGGATCCGGTTCGAGCCGAAGTCAGTCGTCGCGATGACGGTCAGCCTCGCCTCGTCTTCGCTGCTGTGAATCTCGCATCCTGGCGGACGTTGATCCACATCACGAATGGGGCCAACGCGGATCGCGACGTCAGTCGCCGCCGGAGTGGCGGCTCTCGGCCATCATGGTCGCTGGGTGGCGTCGGCGTCGGCATGACCGCCGTCTACTTGCTCGAGGCGCATGGGCCCTGCTGCCCTTCGTCGCTCCTGCCCGGCTCTGGCCCTCTGGTACGCCTACAGCGCCGCCGCCCAGCACGCCAAGGCCCAGGAGCGGAACCAGTGGCTGGTCAAGCTTGGTGGCCTCCTGGCCCAGCACGGTCAGGGGACGGCCACGCTGGACGACTCGGCCGAGGCGATCCGCCAGATCGTGGGTGCCCCCGAGATGCTCGATCCTCCAGCCCGACACCGCATCACCGGGGAGCTGCGCCCGGAGCGGATCCTGGCCTCGACCTGGGCCGAATCCAGGGCCCGCGGCCACTCGACCGCGACGAGCTCCCCGACGGCTGGCAGACCGGCGTCGTGACGCGACTGGACCTCGGCACGGCCAACCCGGGGCCCTGCTGCATCGGCTCGACCGACCCCTACCGCCGCAGCCGGATCGCCGGCCGCACCCGGGGCTGGTCCCTCGACGAGGCCGACGCCCCGGTCCTCGGCGCGCTGGTCGCGGCCGTGGGCAGCGCCATGCGGGCGGGAGCGGCGTTCAACGCCCTCTCCGAGGAGACCGCCAAGCTGTCGGCCGTGGTCGACAACACCTCCGACGGCATCGCGATGGTCGACGACGCGGGCGAGGTCCGCCTGTGGAGCCAGACGATGGCACGGATGACCGGCGTCGAGGCCGACCAGATCTCCGGGCACGTCGACGGGGCGCCTGAGATCGTCCAGACGCTCATCAACGCCTCGCGCCACCCCGAGAAGCGCCCCGATGGGACGCCTGCCCCCGTCCGCGCCCGCCTGACCCGCGCCGACGGCGAGGAGCTCGAGGTGACCATCTCGACGGTTCGGGTGCGGGCGGCCATGACGTCGGCCAACTCCGACACCACCGGGATGGTCAGCATCCTGACCGTCCACGACGAGACCCGTGAGCGCCGCGTGAACCGGATGAAGACCGACTTCATCGCCACGATCTCCCACGAGCTGCGCACCCCCATCACCCCGATCAAGGGCTACGCGCACCTGCTGCAGTCCAGCGGGGACCGGATGTCCCCGGAGAAGCGCGCATCAGCGCTGCAGATGATCTCCGACAGCTCGGACCGCCTGGCCCGACTCGTCGACGACCTGCTCATGGCGTCGAAGGTGTCCGGCGGCACCCGGCTCGCCATCGAGATGGGCGTCGAGGACCTCGATGTCCTGATCCGGCGGGCCGTCTCGACGTTCCCGCAGCTGGCCGACCGGATCACGGTCGAGCTGCCCGAAGAGCCGGTGCGGATCCAGTGCGACCGCGACCGCGCCGAGCAGTGCCTGGCCAACCTCCTGGGCAACGCCGAGAAGTACACACCCCCGGGATCTCCCATCGACGATCCGCGCCGAGGTGTCCGACACCGAGGTGCACATCCACGTCCGTGACCACGGGCCCGGAATCCCGGCCTCGGATCGGGACCGCGTGTTCGAGCGCTTCTACCGGCGCGAGGATCCGTTCACGATGCGCACCGGCGGCGCGGGCCTGGGGCTGCACATCGCCCGTGAGCTGGCGGTCGCGATGGGCGGCGGACTCACCCTGCAGGCGCCCACGGGCGGACCTGGTGCCGAGTTCGTCCTGCACCTGCCGACAGCCGAGGCGCCCGAGGTGACAGCCGCGCAATCGGCTCCGCCGACCCGCACCTCCGGCGCGCCCACTGCGACACCCGCCCCCGCCGCGGGCCAGGGTGCGCCCCACTCCCCCGCTCGGGATGCGACGATGGACCAGCCGCAGGGCTCTCCCCTGGGGGCGATGTAGATGCACGAAGGAGCCATGATGCCGCTGATCCTGGTCGTCGATGACGAGGAACCCGTCCGCATGCTCCTGCGGGACACGCTGGAGCTCGACGCCTACGAGGTGCGCGACGCGATCGACGGGCCCGAGGCCCTCGAGTCGTTCGACGAGCGCCGCCCCGATGGGGTGATCCTGGACATCATGATGCCCCGCATGTCCGGCATCGACGTCCTCAAGGAGATCCGCAGCCGCCCGGGCGGCGCCGAGGTCCCGGTCATCCTGCTCACGGCCGCCGGCGACGACCAGACGACGTGGGATGGCTGGTCGGCAGGTGCAACGTGCTACCTGACCAAGCCGTTCGACCCGGACAACCTGCTGTCCTGGGTCGAGCGCCTGCTGGCCTGAGCACCGCCGCGACCGGTGCCCTCGAGCGGCAGCCCTACAACCGGCAGGCGTGGATGTCGGTGACGATGATCCCGCGCGCACCGAGCTCGTAGAGCTCGTCCATCACGTGGTGGACCTTGTCGCGGGACACCATCGCACGGACCGCCGACCAGCTCGGGTCGGCCAGCGGCGAGACAGTCGGTGACTCGATGCCCGGGGTGATCACGCACGCCCGCGCGACCAGCGCGGCAGGGATGTCGTAGTCGACCATCACGTAGGTCCGGGCGGCGATCACCCCCTGGATCCGACGGACGAAGGTCGCCACCTCGCCGTCCTGCCCGACGCCGGCGCGCCGGATCAGCAGCGCCTCGCTCACGAGCAAGGGGTCGCCGATCGTCTCGAGGCCGGCCTGGCGCAGCGTGCCGCCGGTGGCGACCACATCAGCCACGGCATCCGCGACGCCCAGACGCACCGCGTTCTCGACCGCCCCGTCGAGGCGCACGACCGTCGCCGACACGTTCGACCGGGTCAGGAAGTCGTCCAGCAGGCCGGGGTAGCTCGTGGCGATCCGCTGGCCCTCGAGATCGGCAACCGTGCGTGCGGACCCTGCGGGTACGGCGAGCCGGAAGGTCGATGGGGCGAACCCGAGGCGCATCACCTCCTTGGCCGGAGCGCGGCTGTCCAGGAGCATGTCCAACCCTGTGATGCCCAGGTCGAGGGTGCCTGACCCGACGTAGATCGCGATGTCGCGGGGCCGCAGGAAGAAGAACTCGACGTCGTTGGACTCGTCGGTCACGACGAGGTCGCGCAGGTTGGTCCCGGCGAGGTAGCCGGCCTCGCGCAGTACCCCGCGCGCGGGTTCGGCCAGGGCGCCCTTGTTGGGCACGGCGATGCGGAGCATGGTGGTCCTGTCTGGGATCGGGGGCTACAGGTGCTCGTAGACGTCGTCGAGGGTCAGCCCGGCGGCGATCATGAGGACCTGTGCGTGGTAGAGCAGCTGGGAGATCTCCTCGGCTGCCCGCTCCGGGCCCTCATGCTCGGCGGCCATCCAGGCCTCGGCGGCCTCCTCGACGACCTTCTTGCCCACGGCATGGACCCCGCCGGACAGCAGCGCGACCGTGCCGGAGGTGGGATCGCCGGCAGTGGCCTTGGCGCAGAGCTCGGCGAACAGCCCATCGAAGGTCTTCACGGGGGGCAAGCCTACGCCGCCGTCAGAAGCCGGTCGTGACGCCGCCGCCGGGGCGGCGGACCGTGCGCAGGGTCAGCGCCAGGGAGAGTGCGGCCTCGGCCGCCTCACGGCCCTTGTCCTCGTTCGAGTCGGGCAGCCCGGCGCGGTCCAGAGCCTGGGCCTCGTCGTCGCAGGTCAGCAGGCCGAACCCGATGGGAACGCCGGTGTCGAGAGCGACCCGGGACAGGCCCGACGTGGCTGCGTCGCACACGTACTCGAAGTGCGGGGTTCCGCCGCGGATGATCACGCCGAGGGCGATCACGGCGTCGAAGCCGGCGTTGGCAGCGACCTGGGCGGCCAGGGGCAGCTCGAACGAGCCGGGCACGCGGTAGAGCACGCTCAGCGCGCCGGCCCGGGTGCATGCCGCTGTTGCCCCGGCGATCAACCCGTCCATCACGACGTCGTGCCAGGAGGAGGCGACGATCGCCACCCGCAGCCCTTCGGCGTCGATCTCCAGGCTCGGCGCCCCGGCTCCACTCATCGGTGTCCTCCCATGTGGCCCATCCGCTCGCGCTTGGTCGCCATGTAGGCGGCGTTGAACGGGTTGGGCGCGATCTCCAGCGGAACGCGGTCCACGATCGTCAGGCCGTAGCCCGACAGGCCGGCGAGCTTCGCCGGGTTGTTCGTCAGCAGGCGCATGGTGTGCACGCCGAGGTCGGCCAGGATCTGCGCGCCCGTGCCGTAGTCGCGAGCGTCGGCGGGCAATCCGAGGTCGAGGTTGGCGTCGACGGTGTCGCGCCCCCCGTCCTGCAGCGCGTATGCGGAGAGCTTCGAGACCAGCCCGATCCCCCGGCCCTCGTGGCCGCGCATGTAGAGCACCACACCACGCCCCGCCTCGGAGACCGCGCGCATCGCGGCCTGCAGCTGCGGTCCGCAATCGCAGCGCAGTGAGCCGAAGGCGTCGCCGGTGAGGCACTCGGAGTGCACGCGCACGAGGATGTCCTGGCCGTCGCCGATCTCCCCCACGAGCAGCGCGACGTGCTCGATGTCGTCCAACGAGCACCGGTAGCCGACGGCGGTGAAGTCACCGAACGCGGTGGGCAGGGTCGTGGTGGCCACGCGCTCCACCTGGCGCTCGTGGCCCCGGCGGTAGCGGATCAGGTCGGCGATCGAGACCATCACCAGCCCGTGCTGGTCGGCGAACGCCCGGCACTGCGGGGCCCGCATCATCGTGCCGTCCTCGTTCATGAGCTCGCAGAGCGCACCGGACGGGCTCAGGCCGGCCAGGTGGGCGAGGTCGACGGCCGCCTCGGTGTGCCCGGCGCGGCGCAGCACACCACCGGGGACGGCCCGCAACGGCATCACGTGCCCCGGGCGGGTCAGGTCGCCGGGCTCGGTGGCCGAATCCGAGAGCACCTTGATCGTGTGGGCGCGGTCGGCGGCCGAGATGCCCGTGGCCTCGACGTCGCGGGCATCCACGGAGACCGCGTAGGCGGTCTGCTTGCGGTCCTCGTTCACGGCGGTCATGGGCGGGAGGCCGAGTCGGTCGAGGTCCTCGCCCGGGAGGCTGACGCAGATGTAGCCCGAGGTGTGCCGGATCATGAAGGCGGTCAGCTCCGGGGTGGCCCGGGTCCCGGCGAAGATCAGGTCGCCCTCGTTCTCGCGGTCCTCGTCGTCGACGACGACCACGGCCTCGCCACGGGCGATCGCGGCGATGGCGTCGGGGATGCTGTCCAGCCGCACGCCCCCCGCCGCCGAGGTCGGGGCGTCCGCCGAGAGCACTGGGGCGAGCAGCATGCCCGCATGCACCGTGGTGGTGGCGTCCGCGTCCGGGTCTGCGGATTCGCCGCCGGGCGCCGGGCCGCCGTGCCGTCGGCTCGGGTCGCGTCGCCAGTCGGGGTCCCGCGCCTCGGCGCTCGCTGAGGCATCCGGGTCGATCGGGATGCCCGCCCGGCCGAACAGCTCGTCGGCGGGGATCATGCGCGCACCCCGACCATGCGTTCGACGTACTTGGCGATGACATCCACCTCGAGGTTGACCGCGTCGCCCACCTGCCTGCTGCCCAACGTCGTCGCGCTCAGCGTTGTCGGGATCAGGGACACGGAGAACCAGGGCTGGTCGCCGTCCACGACCTCGACGACGGTCAGCGACACCCCGTCCACCGTGATCGAGCCCTTCTCGACGAGGAATCGGGCGAGGTCCACCGGCAGGTCGATCTCGACGACCTCCCAGTTCTGGCTCGGCCTGCGCGCGCGGATGCGGCCCAGGCCGTCCACGTGGCCCTGGACGATGTGTCCGCCGAACCTGCCGTCGGCGGCCATCGGACGCTCCAGGTTGACCGGATCACCGGGCTGGAGGGAACCCAACGAGCTGCGGTTGAGCGTCTCGGCCATCACGTCGGCGCTGAACGCCCCCTCGGCGAGGGTGACGACCGTCAGGCACACACCATTGACCGCGATGCTGTCCCCGTGCTTGGCGTCGGCAGTGACGACGGGACCGCTGACGACCACGCGCGCCGAGTCATCGGCCAGCTTCGTGACCTCGACGACGCGACCGAGTTCCTCGACGATCCCGGTGAACACTCTCGTGACCTCCTGACGGTGCCCCAGCCCGTGCTCCGACGACGCGTTCGCGGCGTCAGGACGGGTCCCCGGGGACCATTCTCCCGTCCAGACGAACGTCATGGCCAACCCGGGTGATTCCCGTGATCTCCAACTGCATCGCCGAGGCGATCCCGAGGATCCCGAGATCGCCCACGGCGGCCGGTCCGGCGCCCAGGATCTTCGGTGCGAGGTACCAGACCACACGGTCGACCAGCCCCGCCCGCAGGAAGGCCGCGGCGAGGGTGGGTCCCCCCTCGAGCAGGACGTGCTGGACATCCTGGTCGGCCAGCGCGTGCAGGACCTCGTCCGGGGATTCGGTCGGGAAGGTGCGCAGCGGGGCGAGTCCGTCGCGCAGGGCCGCGCCCTCGGGAATCGCGCGTCGGCCCATCACCACGCGCATCGGCTGGCGTGCAGCCGGCACCCCTCGGCCATCGCGAACGGTCAGGGAGGGGTCGTCGGACAGTGCGGTCCCGGTGCCGATGAGGACCGCGTCGGCCTCGGCGCGCAGGTCGTGCACCTGGGCACGTGCCTGCTCACCGGTGATCCACCGGCTCGAGCCGTCTGCCGCCGCCACGCGACCGTCCAGGGTGCTGGCCACCTTCCAGGTGACCATCGGACGACCGTGACGCACGGCGAAGGTCCACGCCTCGTTGATCGCCGCCGCCTCGTCGGCCAGGACGCCCCGGACAACGTCGACCCCCGCGGCGGCCAGGCGATCGGCTCCCCCCGCCGCGGTGGGGTTGGGATCCGTCTGGGCCAGCACCACCCGCGTCACGCCCGCCGCGAGCAACGCGTCCACGCACGGCCCGGTCCTCCCGGTGTGGTTGCAGGGTTCAAGGGTCACCACAGCGGTGGCACCCCGTGCCGATGGTCCCGCCGCCACGAGGGCGGCGACCTCCGCGTGTGGGGTGCCCGCTCCCCGGTGGAAGCCCTCGGCGAGGGTGGACCCGATGGCGTCGAGCAGAACGCACCCCACGCGCGGGTTCGGACCCCGTGGGACGCCCGGGGTGACGGCGATGGCCAGGGCGCGGCGCATCGCAGCCCGCTCGGCGTCCGTGACCTGTGCCTTGTCCACCGCACCCGCGGGCGCGGGGCCCTCCGGTGCTGACGGCCCGGTCGACCCGGGCTGAGGCTCGGGCCGGCTCACAGCGATGAGGCGGCCGCAGCGGCTGCCCGCAGGGCCGTGCAGGCCGCAGCCGGGTCCTGCGCCCCATAGACGGCCGACCCTGCGACGAAGACATCCGCCCCGGCCTCAGCGCAGCGTTCGATCGTCTCGGCGGACACTCCCCCATCGACCTGCAGCCAGATGTCCGCATCGCCGATCAGCGTCCGGGCGCGGCGGATCTTCGGGAGGGTCAGCTCCAGGAAGGGCTGCCCACCGAAGCCCGGCTCGACGGTCATGATCAGGATCATGTCGACCTCGTCCACCAAGCCGCTCAGCGCTTCCACCGGCGTGGCCGGCTTGATGCCGACACCGGCACGCGCGCCCTGGCGTCGGATCTCGCGGGCGAGCCGGACCGGCGCACGCGCCGCCTCCAGGTGGAACGTGACGCTGCCCGCCCCAGCTTCGGCGTACGCCGGCGCCCACCGATCCGGGTCCTCGATCATCAGGTGGCAGTCCACCGGGGTGCTCACCTGGGACAGCAGCGCCTCGACCACGGGCAGGCCGATGGTCAGGTTGGGCACGAAGTGGTTGTCCATGACATCCACGTGCAGCCAGTCGGCACTCCCGGCAACGCGCTCGCACTCCCGTGCGAGGTCCGCGTAGTCGGCCGCAAGGATGCTCGGGGAGATCTGGATGCCCATGGCGGCAGCCTAACGACGCTGCGGTCGGATACAGGCGCACCACCGGCAGGTGCCCCGCTGCCCTGGCCCCGAGGCGAGGGCGGCACCCCACGTCGCGGTTGTCCACAGGTGGGTGCTGGGGGTCTTGGCGTTGTCGGACCCCGGCGATAGTGTTCGTACAGGTGTTCGGATCAGGTTCGGATCGGGGGATGTGGGTGAGCAGCACAACGTTGGGACCGCCAGGTGGCCGATCTGCGGGCGGTGGGTTCGGTGCGGGGTCGGCGTCGCCGGAGGTGGTGGACCTGTGGGAGCGGGCCACCTCGGTGGCGGGCGGGGACCTGCCGTCGATGGGTCTGCTGGCCGGGGAGCGTCCGTGCGCGGATGTGGAGGTGCTGGCCGGGGCGTTCGCCGCGGTGGAGTACGAGTTGGCCCGCCGGATGCACGCCGCCACGGTGGCGGGCAGCCTTCCGCTGGTGGGTCCCGGGGGCGGTGCTGGCGGCCCGCCAGTGGGCGGTGCCTGCGGCCCGCCGGTTGGCCCGGGCCGGGGCGCTGGCCGCCGAGCACCGGTCCCTGGCCGCGGCGTGGGCGGCCGGGATCATCACCTCGGATCATGTGGATGCGATCGCCCGTGGTGTCGGCCCGCTGGAACCCGAGGAGGTGGCCGCGGTCGTCGAGGAGCTGGCCAGCAGGTGGGCAGAGCTCTCCCCCGCGGGGGTGGCCCGGTTCATGTGCGCTGCGATCCGCCTGCTGCATCCGCCCCCGGATCCGGACCCGGACGAGGCCGGTGCGTATGAGTCCCGGTCGGTGTCGTTCGCGGTGCTCGGTGACACTGTGGTCCTGGCCGGAACCCTGCCCCGCCTGGAAGGTGAGGCGGTGATCGCCGCCGTCGAGGCGTTCGCCGAACGGCTACGCACCCAGGCCGACCACGTCCCCGCGTCCGCCCGCCGCGCCGATGGTCTGGTCGCGTTGGTCAACGCCGCACACGCGACCGGGTCGACACCGACCCGCGGCGGGCTGCCCGTGTCGGTGTCGGTCACCCTGGACACCACCGTCCTGGGCGACGCGGTGTGGACCACCTCCCGGGGGCACACCCTCACCAACGCCGAAGCCCGGTTCACCTCCTGCGACGCACTGGTCACCCCGATCGTGCTCGACTCCGGTGGCCTGCCCCGACACCGTCGCCGAACTGCTCGAGGCCGGTCAGGCAGCCAGTCAGGGCCCCGGGAGCACCACCAGTGCCCAACCCACGGCAGCCGAGCGGATCGCCGCCCTGGCCACCACCCTGCTCGGCACCCGGATCCCGGTCGCCATGGGGCGCACCGCCCGGACCGCCACCCCAGCCCAACGGCGGGCGTTGGCCGCCCGCGACCGGGGGTGCATCATCCCCGGGTGCGGGATCCCCGCCGAAGCCTGCCAGACCCACCACGTTCAGGACTGGGCCGCCGGCGGGGCGTCGGACCTGCCGAACCTGGCCCTGCTGTGCTGGGCACACCACCGCCAGGTCGACCTCGGCATGTGGACCATCGAACCCGCGACCGGCCGCGATCCGGTGCCCCGCCCCGAACCCGGCGCCCCACCCGGAACCCCCTGGCCCGCCAACAACAACGCCCCCTGGACCATCACCCGAACACCACGCACCCGATGGCGACTGTGAGCAGCCGGAGCGACGAGGGTGCAGGTCAGTAGTGGCCGTCCACGATCCGCAGGGCGGTCGAGCGTGCCGCGCGGACCACGATCTCGAGCGCGTCCTCTGTTGTCGTCTGCGCGCGGGCGGGCACCTTGAAGGAGTGATCCGCCTCCCAGATCGGGACCACCCGAGCTGTGACGTCACCCTCGGCCAGTCCCACTGCGATCTCTCCTGGCGATCCGAGGCTGTCGCGCGTCCCCTGGACGACGACGGTGGGGACTGCTCGCCCCGCCTCGACGAGCTCCGGCAGTCGGGTCGGGGGCGGACCGGTCACCGATGTCCGTCTGGATGGGTGCAGCGGGAACGCGAGGAGGAGCAGCGCGTCGGGGAGGACATCACCGACAGTCCGGCACGCGACCCGTGCCCCGGTGCTGCGACCCCCGACCACGAGGCGCTTGGTCCCGACACCGCGGGAGCGCACGTCCCGCACGCAGGCGACCCAGGCCCGGTCCAACGTGGTCGCCGCACCCCCGAGCCGTCGACCCGCGACCCGCCACGGCTGCTCGACGAGCACCACCTCGATCCCGTCCCCGGGAAGCGCCGCGGCGATCGCAACCAGGTCAGGGGCGTCCACGCCGCCACCGATGCCGTGCCCGAGCACGAGTGAGGCCCGGGGGCGGCCGTGAGGCACCGGATGGAAGTGCGCCCGGGCCAGTCCCGACGAGGTCTCGACGTCCCAGACAGTCGTCACGAGTCCTCCGACCCCGCGTACTCCCCAGATGCGCCAGGCTCGGCGGGGATGGGGGCGAGGAGCTCTGGGGAGTTGTTGCGCACCGAGTTCACGGCCGTGCTCACGGGGTAGGCGGTGAGCAGGTCGATCGGTAGGGTCGCCTCGAAACGTGAGTCGACCGTGGCGGTCGGATCCAGCCACTGTTCGTAGCCGGAGGGCTCGATCAGCACCGGCATGCGGTCGTGGATGGCGGCCAGCGGGCCGATCGAGTCGGTGGTGAGCACCGCAACCGTCACCAGCCAGTCGTCCTCGGGCGAGGGCCGCCAGAACTCGTACAGCCCGGCAAGCGCAAGGTCCGCCCCATCGGCGCGGTGGATGAAGTACGGCTGCTTGCGGGGCTTGGCCACGCCGGGGAGGGCAGCGGGGGCGTACCACTCGAAGTAGCCATCGGCGGGGATCAGGCACCGCCGCCTGGCGAATGCCGCGCGGAACGCAGGCTTCTCGGCAGCCTTCTCCCAACGGGCGTTGATCATCCGGGCGCCGATCTTCGGGTCCTTGGCCCACGAGGGGACCAGCCCCCATCGGGCGACGCGCAGCTGCCGCTGCAGGCCCTCCTGCTCCTCGACCGGTCGGTCGACCACGAAGGCGACCTGGCTCGTGGGCGCCACGTTGTAGTTGGGCTCGGGAACGGGGTCGACGACGGTCTCGACCTGGAACTCCTCGACGAGAGTGGCCGTGTCCTTGGCCGCTGCGTATCGTCCGCACACACCGTGCAGCCTGCCACAGTCCGGTAGGCTGCCGCGCGTGCCTGCTGAGGAGGACCCGTGGCCAGCGCCCGTGGCCGACGGGCCGGTGCGCGCCAAGGTCGCAGTTCCCGGCAGCAAGTCGCAGACGAACCGCGCCCTCGTGCTTGCGGCCCTCGCCGATGGGCCCAGCACGATCACCGGGGGCCTGAAGGCGCGTGACACCAAGCTCATGGTCGCCGGCCTGCGCGCAATGGGGACCGACATCACGTCCAACGACGACCAGTGGCAGGTGGAGCCCGGCAAGCTGAAGGGACCCGCCCACGTCGACTGCGGGCTCGCCGGCACGGTGATGCGGTTCCTGCCGGTGGTCGCCGGGCTGGCCAAGGGTGACATCCGCTTCGACGGTGACCCGCGTGCCCGGATGCGCCCCATGGCCTCGATCCTCGACGCGCTGGAGACCCTGGGCGTGACGGTCGCAGACGACGGACGCAACAGCCTGCCCTTCACCGTCCGCGGCGCCGGGCGGGTGACCGGCGGCAAGGTCTCCATGGACGCCAGCGCCTCCAGCCAGTACGTCAGCGCGCTCCTGCTGGGGGCCGCCCGGTTCGATGGGGGCATCGACCTGCGACACGTGGGTCAACCCCTTCCGTCGCTGCCCCACGTGGACATGACCGTGCAGATGCTTCGCGAATCGGGCGTCGACATCGCGGACTCCCCGGCGGACCCCACCGACGCGCGGTGGGTGGTGGCCCCCGGACCGATCCGGCCGGTCGACCGCAGCATCGAGCCCGACCTGTCCAACGCAGCACCCTTCCTGGCGGCGGCGATGGTCACCGGAGGTCGCGTCACCATCCCCGGGTGGCCGGCGCAGACGACCCAGGCCGGTGCCCAGCTGCGCGAGATCCTGACGCAGATGGGCGCCACCACCGAGCTGACGGCCAAGGGCCTGACCCTCACCGGCCCGGACCGGATCGTCGGCATCGACATCAACCTGCGGGATGTGGGCGAGCTGACCCCCGTGGTGGCCGCCGTTGCAGCCCTCGCCAGCACCCCGAGCCGGCTGCGCGGGATCGGGCACCTCCGCGGACACGAGACCGACCGGCTGGACGCGCTGTCCACCGAGATCAACCGGCTCGGCGGCAAGGTGCGAGCCAAGCAGAACTCGCTGAGGATCACCCCCGCCCCCCTGCACGGCGGGCAGTTCCAGACCTACGCCGACCACCGGATGGCAATGGCCGCCGCCGTCATCGGGCTGAGGGTCCCGGGTGTGCGGATCGTCGACGTGGACACGACCCGCAAGACCCTGCCGAAGTTCACCAGCCTCTGGCAGAGCATGCTCAGCGGGGACGCGTGAGGCATTGGGACGAGGACGACGTCCGGATCCGGCCGGGGAAGGGCAAGTCACGACCGCGCAGCAAGGACCGTCCGACGCACTCGGCCGGAGCCCCCGGTCGGATCGTCGCGGTGGACCGGGGCCGGTTCACCGCGATCCTCGATGAGGGGGACACTCCCCTGTTCGCGGTCAAGGCCCGCGAGCTCGGCCGCAAGTCCGTGGTCGTCGGCGACGCCGTCTGGCTGACCGGCGACCTGCGCGGGGGACCAGATCGGCTGGCCCGGGTGGTGCGGATCGAGGAGCGCACCACGGTACTGCGCCGGTCCGCGGATGACGCTGACCCCGACGAGCGCGTGATCGTCGCCAACGCCGAGCAGCTGGCGATCGTCACCGCCCTGGCGAACCCCGAGCCGAGCCCTGGGCTCATCGACCGCTGCCTGGTGGCCGCCTACGACGCCGGGCTGGCTCCGCTGCTGGTGCTGACCAAGTCCGACCTCGCCGACCCTGCACCGCTGCTGGACCTCTACGCAGCCCTCGCCGTGCCCGCGGTGGTCTGTGGGATGGCCCCCGACGGCACGCCCGACGCCGCGGGGCTCGCCGAGCTCACCAGCCACCTGGTCGATCGCGTGACGTGCCTCGTGGGCCACTCCGGAGTGGGGAAGTCCACGCTGGTCAACGCCCTCGTCCCGAGCGCCGACCGGCTGACGGGGATCGTCAACGAGGTCACCGGACGGGGCCGGCACACCTCCAGCCAGGCCGTCGCCATCCCCCTGGACGAGGGAGGATGGCTCATCGACACACCCGGGGTGCGCTCGTTCGGGCTGGCACACGTCGTGCCCGACCGTGTCCTGCACGCCTTCTCCGAGTTCGACCCCGCCCTCGAGGGCTGCCCGCGGGGATGCCCGCACACCGAGGGGGCACCGGACTGCGCACTCGATGCCTTCGCAGAGTCCGGCGGGGCCGGGGAGTCCGGGCCCGCCCGGCTGGAGTCCCTGCGCCGCCTGCTGGCGACCCGTCCACCGGAACCGGGCGCCGGTCGCCCCCGGCCGGAGGTGGAGTCGCCCTGATCAGCCGGACGCCTGTTTGGCAGGCATCCCTGCCCGAGGCTCCCGACGCAGCGACAGGGAACTCAGAGACTCATTGGTTGCGCGGTTGTCCGTAGTCGTCGAACTTGCCCGCCATGGGCCCGGGGCTCTTCTTGTACAGCCCCGACACCACCTTCATCTTGGCGGCGCAGGTCCAGGGCTGCCACCCGCGGGAGTCCCAGATCGCCCGTGCCATCTTCACGTTGAGGGCCGGGTCCAGGGCCTTCTTGCGCGCATCAGTGATGCTCGAGAAGCTCACGCCCACTGCGCGAAGTGCGGCCTGAAGCGTGCCCCCGTCATTGATCTGGAAGACGCCGAAGTCCCTGGAGCCGTTCGTGTTCGGCTTGCTGACCCGGTTGCCGTGGCCGGACTCGCAGCGCGACACCGCCATGGCGTTGCCCACCTGGTCGGCCGGGAAGCTGGCCCGCACGAGGTCGAGGACCTCCGCAGTGCTGGTGGACCCACCCTCGGGCACCGCGCCTCCGTAGTCGCCGCCCAGCGGGACGGAGTAGGCGGCCTGGGCCCGCGCGGCGGAGATCGCCGAGGCAATGGCCGCGTCGATCGCCTTGGCTGCCTCAGCCTCCTCCTTGGCCAGGTCCTTGGCAGCCTTCGCGCGGTCCTCCTCCGCCTGGGCCAGCTCGTCCTCCGTCACCGAGAGCTGATCTGCGGCGGCCTCCTCGGCCTCCTCCAGCGCGGCGAGGGTCTCGGCGTACTCACCCGTGGCCGCCTCAGCGCCGGCGACGGTGGGTGCTTGGGACTCCAATGGGTTGGCGACGGCACCTGGAACCTCGGCAGCCAGCGACTCCATCGACCGTCCGGATGCGCGGGCCAATCGGTCGGTCACGGCCTCAGCGTCGGCACGCCGCTCATTGATCGGCATCGCCTGGTGGGCTGACACAGGCTCGAGCGCGATGGCAGCCGGGGCCTGCGCGTTGACCCACGCACCCCCCGCGACAAGACCCCCGGCAAGGCAGAGGGTGGCCACGACGAAGAGACGCCGACCCCTGCGCAGGCGGCGTTCAGCCTCGTAGTCCTCGTCCCCCACGCCGATCAGTATGCCCCGGATTGCCACCCGTAGCCCAGCCCAGCGGGGACCCAATCAGCCGAAAGGACGCATTCCCCCGCTGAGGGTCATGCAGGACCTCAGGTCAGGTGCGGTCGCCGCACACCTCCTCGAGGGCTCGGCGACCGATCGAGGCATTGACCGTGGACTCGGCGCTGTGGGCCAGGAACATGAGGCCGAAGAAGGCCGCCCAGCCCCGGCCACGTGCCCAGGCTGCGTCATCGACGTCCAGCTCCGCGCGCATCCGCTGCCGTCCCGGGCCGTCAAGCAACAGCCACGCGCTGGCGAGGTCGGTGGCCGGATCGCCCGCACAGAGGTCGCCGAAGTCGATCACGCCGCTGATCCGCCCACGGGAGGCCAGGACGTTGAGTCCGTGGAGGTCGCCATGCACCCACAGGTCGCCGCCCGTGTGTGCGGCAGCCTCGAGCGCCTCCTCCCAGACCCGTTCGACAGGGACAGCCAGCCTGCGCGGCACGCTGGGCAGTGCTGCGGCCACCGACTCCCTGCGGCGATCGAGCGGTACACCACGGAACTGGCTGCGCGGCGCCTCCGCGGGAGCCGGAACGTGCAGTGCGCGCAGGAACCCGGCGAGGGCGACGGCCGCCCGCTGGCCGGCGTGGCCGGCAAAGGGAACGTCCCCGCACGCCCGCCCGGGGACATGGGCGCAGACTGCCCAGCGCCAGGGGTAGAAGTCGGTCGGTCCGCCGGCACGCAGCGGGGTGGGCACCGGCAGCGGCAGACCACCAGCCAGCTGGGGGACCCAGTGCAGCTCCGTCTCGATGAGCTGGGCCCCGAGGGCGCGACGCGGAACGCGGACCGTGAGGTCCGACCCCAGCCGGAACACCACGTTGTCCCACCCGGTCCCGATCCGGCTGCAGGCGGCGATCGGCCAGGTCCGGGTGCTGGTCGCGCAGCAGCCGCCGCACGAGCGGGGCATGGACCTCGACCTCAGCCGGGGGGATCGGGGAGGCCATCGCGTCAGCGTAGGGGCCCGGGGGCTCCCACGACATCGCCCCCTCCGGCCATCCGGCCCCACGACCCGACCCGGAACGGCCCGGACCGCCGCGACAGGACTGCGACGTTCGCCCCCTGCTCCCTCCTTCTCAGGAAACTGGGCGGTCCACTACGGTGGCCCCATCAGGATCACCGATGGCTACGGGAGGTACCGATGATCAAGACCGTGCTCAGGCAGAAGGGTTCGGCAGTCCAGACGATCTCGCCGGACGCGACCCTGACCGAACTGGTCGACGCCCTGGCCGAGCACCGGATCGGCGCGATGGTCGTCTCGGCCGATGGGACGCACATCGACGGGATCGTCTCCGAGCGTGACATCGTGCGTGCACTGCGCAGCGACGGCGGCCTGCCGTCATTCCGCGAGTCGCGGCTGGTCCACCTCGATCGGGTCAAGGTCGCCGACATCATGACCAGAGAGGTGACCACCTGCACCCCGGAGACCTCGATCGACGAGGTGATGGCCATCATGACCGCCGGTCGCATCCGGCACGTCCCGGTCACCTCCGAGGAGCAGCTGGTCGGGATCGTGAGCATCGGCGACGTCGTCATCGCCCGGATCTCACACCTCGAGTGGGAGCGCTCCGCGCTCGTGGACTACGTCCAGACGGGACGCTGACCTGCCTGAAGGCCCACGCCGACATGGTCGGACCCCGGTCACTGCCCCGGGACCCACCGGCGGGGACATGCTGCGCGCCATGCGGCGCATCGGCGTCGACCCCCTCGCGTTCCTCGCCGAGCAGTGGCGCCGCCACGGCGACGTCGTGCAGTTCCCGATCCCCTCTCCCCCGACCTACCTGATCAGCGATCCCCGAGGACGTCCGCACGGTTCTGGTGGGCCGGTCGCGCGACGTGACCAAGGACACCATCCAGTACCGCGCCCTGTCCCGGGTGACCGGGCAGGGGTTGCTGACCAGCAACAACCCCGTCTGGCGCGAGCACCGACGCGTGCTCCAGCCCGCCTTCCATCCCGACGCCCTGCCCACGGTCGCGGGGCACACCGCGCAGGCAGCAGCACGCCTCCTGGATCGCCTCGAGGTCGGCGACGGCGGGATCGTGGACATCGACGCCGAGGTGATGACCCTGGCCCTCGAGGTCGTCGGCGACTCGCTCTTCGGCCACGAGCTGGGACCGGTCGCCGATCGCCTGGCCGCGGCCACCCTCACCGCCCTCGGCGAGGTGGTCTCGCTGGCCCGGATGCCGCTGCGCGCGCCGGGATGGATCCCCACGCCTGGCAACCGCCGCATGGCGCGCTCCCTGGCTGAGCTCGACGCCGCGGTGGCCGCGATCCTCGCCCAGCGGAACGCTCAGGGGCCCAGCGATCCGCCCGACATGCTCGACCTGCTGCTGGCCTCGGACCTGGACCAGCTCGCGGTGCGCGACGAGATCGTGACCTTCCTCGTGGCCGGCCATGAGACCGTCGCCTCCGCCCTGACCTGGGCGCTGGTGGAACTCGGAGGGCACCCGGACGTGGCCGATCGGGTCGCGGCCGAAGCCGAGGAGGTCCTGTCCGGCCGGATCCCCCGGAAGGACGCCGGAACCGGATCAGGGGCCACAGCCGAACCGGTCATCGACCTGCCCGACCTCGCCCGCCTCCAGGTCGCCCGGGCGGTGATCGACGAGGCGATGCGCCTGCATCCCCCGGCCTGGCTGATCACCCGGAGCACCACGGCCGACATGGAGCTCGGCGGCTCCCACGTCCCGGCGGGCTCGCTGGTGATCCTCAGCCCGTGGATCGTGCACCGACATCCCTCGGTCTGGGACTCCCCCGAGGAGTTCCGTCCCGATCGGTTCCTGTCGACGGCCTCGGGATCGGGAGGGCGGGCCGGCGCGCCTGGCCCGCGCTCCGCGTACATACCCTTCGGCGCCGGCCCGCGCATGTGCATCGGCCGGGACTTCGCCTATGCCGAGGCGGTCCTGTCCCTGGCCATGATCTGCCGGGCAGTGCGCCTGGCCCCGTCGGGACCTCCGGTCAGGGCGCTTCCCCTCGTGACGATCCGGCCCGATCGCCCGGCCCTGATGCGCGTCTCCCACCGCTGAGGCACTCGGCGGCCGGAGTCACTGGTCGGGGTCGACCACCAGCACGTCGTAGTCGTCAGCTGTGGCGGGCACCTCGAGCACGCGGCCGTCGGGCAATGCCAACGGGATGGGAAGGCCTGCCTCGTCGGTGATGATCACGCTGGTCACCCCGACCTCGGCCAAGCTGCTCACCACCTGGCCGACAAGGAGCACCTGATCGGTCGCCGGCAGCAGGGTGAAGCCGTCTGTCCGGGCCAGGACGACCCGGCCCGAGGGGCTCTCCGAGACCACGCCCAGCACGGGCTGGCGGGTCAGGGGGTCGAGCAGCAGGGTGCGCAGGTCAGCCTGCCGATCGATCGGCGGCCCGGCGGCCAGGGCCTCCAGCATGCCCTGCGCGGACTGTTCCCCGATCGGTTCGGTGACTCCCTCGAGCCCCCGGCCGGACACGAAGAAGACCGTGGCCTCCCTCGTGGCCGGGGTCGGCGACGGCGCCTGCGCCACAGGGGGCAGGGCCCCGCTGGGCAGGGGCTGGGCCTCCTGCTGGACCGACACCCCGCAGGCGGACATCCCGGACACGACCAGCCCGAGGACCACGGCGGCCAGTGCCGCCCGAACCCGGCTCACGGTGTCACCTCCGCCGGCAGGTCCAGGGTGAACCGGGCCCCGCCGAAGGGCGACACCCCGACGTCCACACGGCCGCCGATCGCCTCCGCCTGGTCGCGGACGATGGCCAGTCCGAGCCCGGCACCCTCGACCCGCCTCTCGGTGACCCCGGAGCCACGGACGAACGGCTCGAAGAGCCGATCGACCTCCGCGAGGTCGACACCGGGTCCTGCGTCATCGACATGGATGCGCACGCGCCCGTCCCCGAGGACCATGAGGATCTGGCGGACCCCATCCCCGTGCCTGGTCGCGTTGTCGATGAGGTTGGCCATCACCCGCTCGACGCGCCGTGCGTCCGTGACGATGATCGGGCGGTCGCCCAGCAGCAGGCCGGTCTCCAGGTTCCGCCCCGCCAGCACCGCCTCGATCAACCCCGCGATGTCGGTCGCGTCCTGCTGAACGGGCACGCTCGCGGTCACGCTGGAGATCTCCAGCAGGTCCAGCAGGATGCGGGTCAGCCGCCGGGACTGGGTGGCCAGGCTGGTGACCAGCCGGGCCTCACGGGGCGGGAAGGACCCGTGGTGCTCCTCGAGCAGCTCGGCGGTGGCCACCACCGTGGTCAGCGGGGACCGCAGCTCATGGCTGACGTTGGCCACGAAGCGGCGCTCCCGCTCGATCCGGGATGCGACCGCCACGGCCATCTCGTTGAAGGAGTCCGAGATCGGGTCAAGGTCCGGATCCCCGGTGTCGGGCAGCCGCACGGTCAGGTCGCCGGCGGCCAGGCGCTGCGCACCGGCGCCCATCCTGCGCAGGGGGCGCATCAGCAGGCCACCGACGTACCGGCCGATCCCCCCGCCGACGACGAAGGCCCCCAGCCCGAGCAGGGCAAGCAGCAGGGCGCCGTTGCGCAACGTCTCACGCAGCTCGTCCAGGGGGAACAGCTCGACGTAGAGCCCCGAGCGGGTGTAGACGGCGACCGCGTAGTAGTACTCGCCGGCGATGAGGAACGTCTGCTGGGCACCCCCCTCGGTGAGGGTCAGGTCGATCAGCGACTCGGGGATCTCCGAGGGCGCAACCGTGCTGCCGCGGGAGTACCACACAGATCCGACCCGCATCAGGGCCTGTGAGGCCCCCACCACGGGCAGCTGGCTGAGCACCTGACCCGGCTGGGTCCCACCCGCGATCGCCGCATCGACGGATCGGGCATCCAGCAGCGCCCGGGTCAGGCCGGCTGACTGGCGCTGGTTGGTCAAGTAGGTCCGACTCACCAGGTAGATCCCGCTGGCGACCAGGACGGCCACCACCATGGACAGCACGGCGAACACCAGCGCCACACGGGTCCGCAGGCCGAAGCGCATGGATCACGCCTTGAGCCGGTAGCCGAACCCGCGCACGGTCATCAGGTGCACCGGCTCGGCGGGATCGGTCTCCATCTTGGCCCGCAACCGGTACACCAGGTTGTCCACGACACGACCGTCCCCAGGATTGCGGTAGCCCCAGACGTTGCGGAGCAGGTCGTCCCGGCTGACCACGCGCTCGCGCGCCCCGATGAGCTCGGCCAGCAGCTTGTACTCGGTCGGGCTCAGCGGGACGAGCCGATCGCCGACCTGGACCTCGGCGGTGTCGGGGCGCAGCCGCACCTCGCCGCACTCGAGCAGGCCGTGGTCGACGTCGACGTCGCTGGCGCGGCGGATCTGCGCCCTGATCCGGGCCAGCAGCTCCTTGGTGATGAACGGCTTGGTGACGTAGTCGTCAGCTCCCGCCTCGAGTCCGGAGACGACATCGTGGCTGTCGGCCTGGGCGGTGACGATGATGATCGGCACCCGACTGGTGGCTCGCACGCTGCGCACCACGTCCAACCCGTGGATCCCGGGCAGGCGGAGGTCCACCAGCAGGACGTCGGGGTCCTCGTCCTGGCCCAGGACGAGCGCCTGCTCCCCGTTGGCCGCCTCGAGGACGCGGTAGCCCTCGTCCTCGAGTGCGAAGCGCAGCACCAGGCGGATCTCCTCGTCGTCCTCGACGACCATCACCGTCTTGCCCATGGCGACATTCTCCCCCTCAACACATGGCTGGGGCACCACATGGCCCCGAAATACCCCCATTGCGACGCAATTGGGACCCAGGACGACGCACGGCCGTCACCCACCTGGACCCCATCGAGCGATCAGATGGGTCGCTTCAGCTGCAGGACGGGGAGCCCACCCGGGTTGCTGGCATCCATCCGAACCTCCTCGCCGGCGTCGTACTGCCGGATGGCGCTGGCCAGCTCCCGCGGGTGCGTGAAGTTGATCGCGTGCGCTGCGCCCTGGAAGAGCACGATGGTGATCTGGGGTGGCATGTCGCTGAGCGCCTGGCTGATGCGTGACCAGGGCGGTCGCAGGGGGTCCTCACTGCCGATCACGACCATCACCGGGACCGGCATCGACATGAAGCGCTGGTAGGCCGGGAACTTCGTCATCTTGTCGAACAGCTTGAGCGCGCGGATCACCCCGTAGCGGAGGTAGTCGGGCGCGGCGACGGGCAGCAGGGTCGGCGGCTCGACCAGGCCGTCGCGGGCCATCTGCACGAGCGCCTTGGCCAGCGGTCGGTTGTGCTCGCCCCCGGCGATCCCCACCATGACGGCCTTGGACACCTTCTCCGGAGCCTCGGCGATCAGCTCCGCGGTGATGGCACACCCCAGTGAGTTGCCCACGACGACCGCCCGCTCGATGCCCACGGCGTCCATGAAGTGGTTCAGGGCCGTTCCGAGCTCCTCGATGCTGAGGGTCGCCGCGGGCTTGGGGCTGCGGCCGAACCCGGGGAGGTCCGGCAGGTAGACCCGGTAGGAGTCGGTGAGCAGCCGGGCGGTGGGCAGCAGGTAGCTGCCCGAGATCGCGAACCCGTGCTGGTGGATCATCGGCGGCGCATCGACCGGTCCACCGACCCGGTAGCGGATCCAGTTGCCGTCCACGAGAACGCTGTTCCAGGTGAAGTCCGCGTCAGTCACGATCGCATCCTGCCATCTGGTCGCACCCGCGTCGATCTGGGGCAGGGTTCCGGGGAGCCAGGCAGGAACGTGGCCCGACTCCCCGGTCTGCTCAGGAGATCAGCGCGTGCAGGGCCTCGTCGCCGGGACGGGCGCGCAGGACCGCGGGGTTCACGCCGGCCCTCGTCGTGATCGCCGTGACCGACCGCTGCTGGCGCAGGGTGGCCAGGGAGATCACGGTTCCCGAGGCGCCGGCGCGGGCTGTGCGGCCCGAGCGGTGCAGGTACTCCTTGGGCCCGTGCGGCGGGTCGACGTGCAGGACCAGGTCGATGTCATCGACGTGCAGGCCGCGCGCGGCGACATCGGTGGCCACCAGGACGTCGATGCGGCCACGACGGAAGTCCTCCAGGGTGCGCGTGCGCATCCCCTGCTTCATCCCGCCGTGCAGGGCCGCGGTCCGCACCCCCTCGGCCTCGAGCTGGCCGGCCAACCGGTCGGCACCCATCTGGGTCCGCACGAACGCAACGGTCCGGCCGCGGCGCAGGGCGATGTCGGTCGTGACGGCGTCCTTGTCCTTGGGGTGGACCAGCACCAGGTGGTGCTCCATGGTGCCCACCGTCGCGGTGGCCGGGTCGGCGTTGTGCACGAGGGGCTCGTGCAGGTAGGTGCGCACCAGTCGGTCGACGTCGTGGTCGAGGGTCGCGGAGAACAGCAGCCCCTGGACGTCCTCGGGCAGCCGTCCCATGATCGCCTCGATCTCGGGCATGAAGCCCAGGTCGGCCATGTGGTCGGCCTCGTCGAGGACGACGACCTTCACCTGGCTCAGGTCGACCGAGCCGCGATCCGCGAGGTCCACCAGGCGCCCGGGCGTGGCCACGACGATGTCGGCACGCTCCAGCCCGCGGATCTGGCGGTCGTACGAGCTGCCGCCGATGATCAGCTGCGTGCGCATCCCCAGCGTCGCGGCCAGCGGGGTGAGGGCGTCGAGGACCTGCATCGCGAGCTCGCGGGTCGGGGCGAGGATGAGCCCGCGCGGCTGGCGCCGGGTCTGCCGGGGTCCGGAGAGGATCGTGAGCATCGGCAGGCCGAAGGACAGCGTCTTGCCCGAGCCGGTGCGACCCCGGCCCAGGACGTCGCGGCCGCTGAGGGCTGCTGGGATCGTCATCGTCTGGATCGGCGTGGGCTCGGTGATCGCCTGGCTGGCCAGGACGGCAGCCACCGACGCGGGGACGCCGAGGTCGACGAACGCATTCGGGCCGGTCAGGGCCGGCACCTGTGGGGCACGCTGCGGACGGTCGGCGCGGTCACGGCGGTCGTTGCGGGGGCCACGGTTCGTGCGGGGCCCGCGATCGAACCGATCGGAGCTGGTCGGGCGACCCGACCGATGCGGACGCTCGGCCCGGGCCGGGCGATCATCACGAGCCGGGCGGTCACTGCGCGGGGCGCTGCGGTTGTCACGGGGTGCGCGGTCGTCGCGATCGCGGCGCGGCGCGCGGTCGTCGCGGTCCTGTCGGGGGGCGCGGTCGTCGCGGTCCTGTCGGGGGGCGCGGTCGTCGCGGTCGCGCCACGCCGGGCGGCTCGGGGCGGTGGAGGGTCGACGCGTCGAGGAGCTGCGCTCATCGGACTGGGGCGCTGCACCCTTCCATGAGCCGGTCGCCTTCGCACCCTTCCAGGTGCTGGACGTCTTGGCGCCCTTCCAGGTGCCTGTCGTCTTGGCGCCCTTCCAGGCAGCCTTCTTGGCCCCCTTGGGGGGCGCAGTGGACGCCGTGCGCGGCCCGGATCGGGGCGCGCGGGATTGCGGGGCGTGCTCAGTCACGGTGTTTCCTTCATCTCAGGGCGTGTCGTCTTCAACGCGTCTGATATGACCGCCACAGGGCCAGGTGAGGAAACGTTGCTCAACGAAGTCGGCAGTGTGCCGGGTTGCTGAGCATACCTACCCCGGGCGGCGACGGGCCAAACGCTCGATCGGGCCCCTGAGTCAGGCTGCGGCGAAGTCCTGGGTCCAGAAGTGCCGGTAGACGGAGGTGGTCGAGTACGCGTACCCGATCCCCGTCTGCGTGCTGGCCGCGCTCATCAGTTCACGGCAGTGGCCCGCGGAGCTCAGCCACTGGGCGAGGGTGTCTGCGGGTTGCGACCTGCCCGCAGCCACGTTCTCGGCCGCCCGGTGCCACGTGAAGCCGGCTTCCGAGAGCCGGGCCCCCAGGGAGGATCCGCCCGGTCCGTCATGCGAGAGCTGGCCCCTCAGCGCCATCCAGGCTGCCTGGGTCCGGGCCGCGGCGTCCATGGCCGCGTTGCGGCCCAGCGGCGGCACCGGTGCCATGTGCTCGCCTCCGGGGCAGATGTGCCCTGCTGCCCGCACGCCGTTGACGAGTGTGAGCAGCTCGGCCTCCCATGCGGCGATCGTCTCCGGCGAGGGGGGCTGGTCCAACTGGGAGAACGAGGCGATGGGCACTCGCACCCACGCTGTTGCCCTGCGTGACGAAGTCGCCGAGGCCCTGACCCGGACGGACGTGGCGGAGGTGGGGAGGGTGACTCGGACAATGCCCTTGCGCGCTCTGGCGGTCATCGACCGGATCGAGCGTCCCGCGACGACGTACTTGATCTGGACGGACCGTGCGCGGGTGCGCACATGCAGGCGCAGCCGACCGTTGGGCAACTGGGACGCTCTGGCCTGCAGGCCCGCCGCTCCCGTGCGCAACCCAAGTGCGCGAGGACGCACGGAAGACGCAGCCACGGCCTTCGTGACATCGGCTCCCCCGGACGTGACTGTCGCGCCGGCCGTGGGGACCATCGCAGGCGCGGCCCCGAGGGCAAGGCTGAGCGCCGCGATCGTGACCACGCGCACTGCTCGCATGACGCCCCCAGAGGCAAACTGTGGCAAACCACGCTAGCCACCGAACAGGGGCAATGCTCACTGGAGGGGTCACCCGTTCGGCTCAACTCGGCTGATTCGCCGTGACGACCCCGCCTCGGGCTGACTCTGTCAGGCGCGTGCGGTTCGGCACCGACGCGCAGCCTCAGTGGCCTTCAGGCCACGTCCACGTGGACGTGGTCGAGGTGACGGTTGATCGGGTTGCCCGGATCCGGGCCGCGGAACCGGTACTCGCGCCACCCCTGGATGGAGCGCCGCGCGGTCCAGATCCTGTCGCGGTAGATGACCGTCCGGATGCCCAGGAGCTCAGCGTTGGCCACTGCCCAGTTCGCCAGGCGCCATCCCTGCCGTTGCTGCGCCCGGTCGTCGTAGGGACGGAAGAAGAAGTCGACTGCCCGGCCCAGCGAGTGCTCGCCGTCGGCACTGCGCCCCGGCAGGGTCTCCTCCGGTCCGAACCCGCCTTCGGCCACGTCCCCGAACGCGTCGCGCACCTGCTCGCGCAGGTCCTGGGCCCTGGGGGTCAGGCCCAGCGGCGGCTCCTTGGGTGTGTCCGTGGCTGAAATGGCACCGATGCGGCAGGAGACCGCGGGACCCGCCCCGAGTGCCTCGGCCAGCTCCCCGTCCGCTGCTGCCACGAGATCCGACACCTCCGAGGTCGAGCCCTCGGCGAGCACCCCGCCGGACTCATCGGCGATCACACAGCCCGACTCCCACGGGAGGGAGAAGCTCCTGCCCAGGGTGAGGATGAGGACGGCCCCGACCAGCGCGGCGACAAGGGCGAGGGGACGCACCCGTCAACGATAGGTGACGTTCCGGCTGCGCGCTGGCGCCGACAATAGGATGACCGTCGTGCCCGGGACCGACGATGCTGCCGCGGGATCGGGTGCTGGGCTTCGCGCACGGGTCCCGATCGTGGCGCTGCGTGTGGTCCAGTTCGCCCTCGACCTGGCCATCGTGGTGCTGATCACCCTCGTCCCGGTGGCCCTAGCGCTCCTGCTGCTGCCGCGCAATCCGGACGACACCCTCGGTGCGCTGCTGATCACGATCCCGGTGGTCCTTGCGCTGCTGGTCCTGGCCGTCGTGATCAGCTGGTGGTACTGGGCACGGTTCCCGTTGCGTCGGGGCGGTCGGACCCTGGTGATGGGGTGGTTCAGGCTGCGCGTGGTGCGCCTCGACGGCGGCGAGGCCGACCGGCAGCCAGCTGACGTTGCGCTGGCTCCTGCTGGTCGTGGACGCCATGTTCTTCGGGGCGGTCGGCGTGATCGCGATGCTGTCCACCTCGCGAACCCAGCGCCTCGGGGACTCGCTGTCCGACACGGTCGTCGTCCGCGAGGGACCTACTTGATGACGGCCACGGTCTGGGTGTTCCAGGTCACCAGCTGACCGGTGCGCGTCCAGAGCTCGCGGGACTCGATGGTGAACCCCTCCCGTGCTGCCACAGTGCGTCCGCGGTGGAACAGCGGCTCGATCCCGCCCATCCCGTCCCGGGGAAGATCGGTGGGGTCGCCGGGGAAGTCGAGGGTGAACCCGAGCGTCGCGGCCGGTCGGGGTCGGTCCATCCGGGCCATCACCGCGACCCACCAGGCGTCGGCCAGCGCCGTGACCACCGCGGCATCGACCCGCGCCAGCGGGCCGCGCGGGCGCACCCAACCCATCGTCTCGTCGGTGTCCGCACCCTGATAGGGCAGCCCTGAGATGGGCCGCATCTCCAGGTGCACGGTGAAGTCGGGGGCCAGCGGCGGCCCCACGGGCACCTCGGGGACCGACTCCGGGCCCGCCGCCAACTCCGCGGGCGCCTCGAGGCTGAGCCACCCAGGTCCATCGGGCATCGCGTCCCCCGTTCGCCCGGCGCCGAGGACGACGACTCCGTGGGCCAGCAGGCCACCGTCGTCATCGAGACACCGGACCGCGAGGGTCCGCGTCGCCGACCCGGTGCGCAGCACCTCGACGCGCAGGTGCACCTGCCCCACGAGGACGGGGGCGACGAGCTGGGCGCTCAGCGTGCGCACGGCCATCTCCGGCCGCGGGTCGACCAGCTGCGCCGCGGCGACCATGGCGCCCGTCGCGACCCCGCCCCAGGCGCCCCTGCCCTGCTGGAGCCCGTCGGGAACATCGAGGGTGAATCGCAACGGGTCATCGGTTGCGTTCGGGTGGACCAGGGCGGAGAGGTCGAGGCTGTCCATTGCGCCAGCCAACCACGGACGTGCGACAGCCCGGGAGCCTCATCGAGGTTCCCGGGCTGTCGGGTCATCCCGTGCCGGTCGTGGCTGCGCCTACGCCGGCTCGGTCATCACCGTCGTGCGATCCGTCCTGCAGCGATCAGGGCGGCACCGCCCACGAGGGCCATCACGCTCAGGGCCAGCACGGGACCGAGGTCCCCACCGGTCTTGGCCAGCTCGTCCTCAGTGCCGGCGACGACGGCCTGCGACTGCTCGTCCTCGGGAGAGTCGACCTCATCCTCGACACCACCGACGTTGGTCGGCGGGTTGGCGTTGCACCCCGGCGTGGCCGGCGGGTAAAGGGCGACGGTATCGACCGTCGGGTTCACCGAGACCCGCAGGATCGCCGCCGGTCGGACCCCACCGTCCGGCGCCTCGAACCATGTGCCGTCCGTCCGCTGGTCCCAGCCGGGCCAGTCGGTGGGGACCCCGTTGACGACCTTGGCACCCTTCCAGAGCTGCTCACCGGTCTTGAGTGTGCCGTTGGCCCCCAGCTCGAAGACATCGACGTACGGCTGGTTGGTGGCCGGGTCGAAGGCCGGGACCGGCTGGCCGTCCTTGATCAGAAGGCTGCCGTCATCGTTGGCCTGCAGCCACTGGACGGTGACGGCGTAGGGCTTGCCCGTCTTGGGGTCCACAGCCGGCAGGCCGCGCGTGGTCACGGAGATGTCGTAGAACGGGGTGTCCGCGCGGCAGATGCCCGCAGCGTCGACTGCGATCCCCTGGCAGTCCGTGGAGACGACCTGCTGGGCGACAGTCGCGCCGCCGGCCTTCACGACCACCGTGCGATTACCGGAGTCCTCCGGCAGCGTGAAGGAAAGATCCTTCTTCTTGCCCGGGGCGATGGTCCAGGACGTGGCACCGTCGATGGTCGCGGCGTCCCGTCCACCAGCGATGGTGAAGGTGGCGTCGACTCGCTGGACTGGCCATCACCCAGGGTCGGATCGTTGCTCAGGTCGACGGAAACTTCAGCGCCCCGCCCTGGGCACGGCACTTTGCCGCAACGATCGTGGCTTCGGCTCCGCCACAACCGCGCAGTCAGTGCTCACCGACTCCTCGGCGACCTTCGTGCCGTCAGCCTCTGACGGACCACCGTTGCGCTCGTTGGTTCCCTCCGGCAGTCTGAGTGTCAGTGTCTGGGACCCCTTGGGCTCGACGATCCACTCATCCTCGCCCTCGATCGTCGCCTTGTCATCGTTGACGAGCACGGTGAAGGTCGCGGGCACGCCGGTCTGACCGTTCACCAGGGTGGGGTCGTTGCTGAGCTGGATCGTCACGGTGGCACCACCCACGGGGGCGGGCTCGCAACGAGCCGAGATGGTCGCCTTCGGATCGGAGACCTGGCAGTCGGTCCTCACCGTCTCCGACACCTTCTCCATCCCGGGCGCGGTGACCTCGACAGTCCGGTCCGTGGCGTCCTCGGGCAGGACGAAGTCGACCTTCTTGGTATCCCCAGCAGCGACGGTCTCCGTCTGGTCTGCTCTTCCGGGGATCTTGACGGTGAACGTCACGGACTTGCCCGGCTTGACCGCGTCATTGCTCAGGGTCACGGTGCCCGCCGTCCCACCCGTCGGGACGCAGTCCGCCTTGATGCTTGCGCTGGGCTTGGCCGGGGCCTCGGTCCAGGTCGCCTTGGCTGTCGCCGTGGACGTGGCGTCGGTGTCCTTGGCCAGGATCAGCTTCTGGCTCTTGTCGGGCGCGCCCTTCTTCGTGAAGACGCGACCCGCGAACGCGGTGGTCTTCGCAGTCGCCTGCAGGGTCACATCACCGGGGGTTGTTCCGGCGGGGACATCGATCCACAGAGTGTCGCCGTTCTTGGCGGACATCACAGGGTCACCGCCCGATGCCTGCTTGTAGACCCCGAGCCCGGCCAGGTTGGGCAGCAGGCTGAGGTCGGCGGTTACGCCCTCGGACATGGCCAGCGTGAAGGGCCCGACGCGCGAACCCACGGGGCCGGTGGCCTCGCCCGGCGTCAGGGACAGTGACGGCGCGGGAGGCGTGGTCAGGCCGGTGTTCGCCGCCCCAGTCAGGTATTCGACCACGGCGTTCACCCGCGCCTGGCTGCCGTTCGGGCTGGCGAAGGGCACGTACGCGGCGCCGTCGCTGAAGGTCCAGATCGAGGCCTGGGTGGCGCCGATCGCCTCTTCCGTTGTCAATCCGGCCACTCTCGCCGCAGCGGCGAGATCCTCGACCGACGTGGTCGGGTACGAGTTCTTCAGGATCCACAGGATGTTGGCGCGCTTCGGCCCGGCGACCTCCCAACTGCGCTCCTCGTAGGTGGTCCACTCGATGCCGGTCCGTATGTCGATGCAGTAGGCCGGCAACGTTCCCTCACCGGTGACGTTCAGGTCGAACAACTTGGTCCCGAGGGACTGGTTACCGGAGCCCCGGTTCATTGTGACCGAGACCCCACCGGTCCCGTCACCCTCGTACACGGCCTCCACAGCGGCACTGGCTATCGGGGCGACGATGACGATCATGAGCATGCTCAGGACGAGCGCGAAGAAGCGACGCATGGCTGTTGGATTCCCTCCCGGCGGTGGAGGACTTCTCCACCGCGCGCGCAAACGCCTATGGGATGGTGAATCCCCCGACTCAGACCACGGCGTGCGACTGTGTTCAAGTCTAGGTGAAAGTTCGCAATTCACCCAATTGCTGTCCGCAGCGTGGAGATGGGGTCCCGGGCAGCTGTGGGCCCTCCCTCCCCGGGCGCACCAGAGGGCCAGGTCGTGCCCGATTCGAGACCGGACCGGGTCAGCGTGGCGGCGGGTCGAGCGGCCCGGAGGCGGGATCGGGCTGTGCGTGGCCGATCCGGATCTGGACGGCGATCACGCGGTCGGGGATCACCGCGAGCATCTTGGCGTCCGGGGTTCCGACGCCGAGATGGGCGCCGATCGGCAGCACGGCCAGTCGAGGGTGCACTGACTTGAGCGCCGCATTGAGCAGTGGCCGGTCCCCGCCGGTCACGAGGAACTGCACATCAGGGCGTGGACCGAGGATCCGATCGGCATGCTCGACGGCTGCACCCACGATCTCGTCGGCCTGGTTGTCCCGCCGGCGGGCGTACCGCTGCTGGGACCACCCACCGGCGGCGGTCCGGCCATGGATGTGCCGGGTGCCGACCTTCTTCTCCGCGAGCGTCGATCCCTCGAAGGCCGCCACCGCGTATCCGGCCCGGCGCAGCAGGAGCACGCCGAAGTGCGGGGCGAGTTCGGCCAGGCCCTGCGGATCGAACGGGCCAGGTTCGCCGGATGCCAACCACGCCGGCACCACGACCTGGGCGAGGGCAGCATCGGCGCCCACCAGGTCCCACCCCACCGGGTCACCCGAGGGGGTGGCCTCCCAGGCTCCGTGCCGGGCGGCGAAACCCTCGAGCCAGCCGGGCAACCGGCGCAGCGGCACCCCGACGACGTGCGCCTGGTCAGGCACCGGACACCGACGCTGACTGGTCCGCATGGGTGGTGCCGGCCGCCAGGCGACCGGCCCGTTCGAGGTCGGCGATCAGGCCCTGCACGAGCAGCTCGATGACCGACTCCCTGGGCACCGGCGAGGTCGTGGCCGCCAGGGCGACCTCCTCCAGCGAGCCCAGCCATCCGCGCACCGCCAACTGCGTGACCTCATCGCGCGCCGGCCACTCGGCGGCCTCCAGCCAGCGGATCACGTGGTTGGCACGCACCTCGTCGAGGACGGCCAGGACCTTGGGATCACCCCCGGAGGCGCCGCGCACGAGGGCGACGTACACCCCGCGCTTGCGCGCCACGAACTTCAGGAACGCCTTGATCATGTCGCGCAGTCGGGTGTCGACATCGGTCTCCGGGTCTCGCGGGACCGCCTGCATGAGCCGGTCCCCCGCGCTGGCCACCACAGCCGCGAAGTAGTCACCCTTGGAGGGGAAGTAGTGGAACACCAGGGTCCGGGAGACGCCGGCCTCCGCTGCGACCTCGTCCATGGCCAGGTCCTGGATGGGTCGAGTCTCCAGGAGGTCGAGCCCGATGTCGACCAGCTGCTGGCGCCGATCGGAGGCCGACATGCGCGGTGGCCCCGGGACCGCCCCGTTCAGGGCTGCTCCGGGGCCACCGCTGCGGGTCACCGGTAGACGCCGCCAGCTTCAGCCATGGCCACGACCGACGCCGGCGGGGTGAACCGCTCGCCGTAGGTGGCCGCCAGCTCCTTGGCCCGCGCGACGAACCCGGCCGGACCGCCCTCGTAGCCGTCGACGTACTGCAGCACGCCACCGCTCCAGACCGGGAATCCGATGCCGAAGATCGAGCCGAGGTTGGCATCCGGCACGGAGCGCAGCACCCCCTCGTCGAGGCACTTGATGCTCTCGATCACCTCGATGAACAGCATCCGCTCCTGGAGGTCCTTGAAGGGGATGTCGAGGTTGTCGCCGCCGAAGGAGCCCTTCAGCCCGGCCCACAGCCCCTGCTTCTTGCCGTCGACATAGTCGTAGAAGCCCGCACCTGCGGCACGCCCGCCGCGCTCGTGCTCGGTGACCATCTTCTCGATGACGGCGTAGCCGGGGTGCGCCTGGAACGAGACGCCCTCGGCGGCCGCGGCGGCCTCCGCCTCCTTGCGGATCTTGAGCCCCAGGGTGAGGCTCACCTCGTCGGTGAGGGCCAGCGGGCCGACCGGGTAGCCCGACTGCAGGGCCGCCTGCTCGACGCTGTTGGCAGGGACCCCCTCGCCGATCAGGGATGCGGCCTCGGCCACTACCGTGCCGATCACCCGGCTGGTGAAGAAGCCGCGGCTGTCGTTGACGACGATCGGCAGCTTGCGGATCTGCAGGGCGACATCGATCGCCTTGGCCAGGGCCGCGTCCGAGGTCTTCTCGCCGACGACGATCTCCAGCAGCTGCATCTTGTCCACCGGCGAGAAGAAGTGCAGGCCGATGAAGTCCTCGGGACGGTCCACACCCTCGGCGAGGCCGGACACCGGCAGCGACGAGGTGTTGGAGCCGAGCAGCGCGTCGGGCGACAGCAACGGCACGACCTCGGCGTAGACCGACTTCTTCAGGTTCGGATCCTCGAAGACGGCCTCGATCATGAGGTCGGCACCCTTGGCGTCGAGCATGTTCTCGGTCGGGGTGATCCGGGCCAGGATCTCGTCGCGCTGCTCCCCGGTCATCTTCCCGCGGGCGACGGCCTTGTCCAGCAGGCCCTTGGAGTAGGACTTGCCCTTCTCCGCCGCGGCGATCGTCATGTCCTTGAGGACGACCTCCATGCCGCTGCGGGCGCACACGTAGGCGATGCCGGCGCCCATCATGCCGGCCCCGAGGACGACGACCTTGCTCGCCCTGTACGTGGGGTAGTCCTTGGGACGGTCGCCACCACGGGAGATGTACTGGTGGTCGAAGAACACGTGGATCATGTTCTTGCTGACCTGGCCACAGACCAGCTTCACGAAGTACTGGGTCTCCAGCCTGGTCGCGGTCTCGAAGTCGACCTGGGCCCCTTCGACGGCGGCCGCCATGATGTGGTGCGGGGCCGGCATCGGTGCACCCTTGAGCTGCTTGCGCAGGTTCGCCGGGAAGGCGGGAAGGTTCGCCGCGAACGACGGTGTGGTGGGGGTGCCACCAGGGATTCGGTACCCCTTCTTGTCCCATGGCTGCTGGGCGTCGAGGTTGGTCAGCGCCCAGGTCTTGGCCTTGGACATCATCTCCTCGGGGCTGTAGACGAGCTCGTCGACGACGCCGGCGGTCAGCGCATCCTTGACCTTGCGGCGCTGCCCCTGCAGCAGGTGCTCCATGAGCGCGGTCTGGATGCCGAACATGCGCACCGTGCGCACGACACCGCCGCCGCCGGGAAGCAGGCCCAGGGTCACCTCGGGCAGGCCGACCTCCGAGCCCTTGATGTCCAGGGCGATGCGGTGATGGCAGGCCAGGGCGATCTCCAGTCCACCGCCGAGGGCCGATCCGTTGATCGCGGCGACGACCGGGCGACCCAGGGTCTCCAGTCGGCGCAGGCCACCCTTCATCTCATTGATCATCACCTCGAGGTCGGCGGCGTTCTCCGGCTTCATCTTGGTCATGTCGTTGAGGTCGCCACCGGCGAAGAAGGTCTTCTTGCCCGAGGTGATGACCACGCCGTTGATCTTGTCCTTCTCCGCCTCGAGCCGCTCGACGGTGGCCAGCAGGGAGTCATGGAACAGCTTGTTCATCGTGTTCACGTGCTGGGTCGGGTCGTCCATGGTCAGGGTGACGATCCCGGCCTCGTCGATGTCCCAGCCGATCATGTTGATGTCAGTCATGTGATGCCTTCCTTGTCCGGTCCGGGTCTCAGAGCCGCTCGATGATGGTTGCCACGCCCATGCCGCCGCCGATGCACAGGGTCACCAGGCCGTAGCGGCCACCGGTGCGCTCGAGCTCGTCGAGGCACGTGCCGAAGATCATGGCGCCGGTCGCGCCGAGCGGGTGGCCCATGGAGATGGCCCCGCCGTTGACGTTGACCTTCTCCGGGTCGACGTGGAGGTCCTTCATCCACTTGAGCACCACTGCCGCGAAGGCCTCGTTGAGCTCGAACACGTCGATGTCATCGATGGTCAGGCCCGCGGTCTTCAGCACCTTCTCGGTGGCGGGAGTCGGGCCGGTGAGCATGATCGTGGGCTCCGACCCGGTCACCGACGACGCCACGATGCGCCCGCGCGGGGTCATGCCGGCATCCTTGCCCGCCTGCTCGGAACCGATCAGGACCAGCGCGGCACCGTCGACGATGCCCGAGGAGTTGCCCCCGGTGTGCACGTGGTCGATCTCCTCGATCCAGTGGTACTTCTGCAGCGCCACCGCGTCGAAGCCACCCATCGCGCCCATGCCGGCGAAGGCGGGCTTGAGCTTGCCGAGGCTCTCGGCCGTGGTCCCGGGACGCATGTGCTCGTCGTGGTCGAGCAGGACGAGGCCGTTGCGATCCTTGACGGGGACGACGGAGTTCTTGAAGTAGCCGGCCGCCCAGGCCGCCGCCGCGCGCTCCTGTGAGCGAACCGCGTAGGCGTCGACGTCATCGCGGGTGAAGCCCTCGATCGTGGCGATCAGGTCCGCGCTGATGCCCTGGGGCACGAAGTAGCTGTCGTAGGCGGTCTCGGGGTCCATCGCCCACGCGCCGCCGTCCATGCCCATGGGCACGCGGCTCATGCTCTCGACACCCCCGGCGATCGCCAGCGTCTCCCAGCCGGAGCGGATCTTGGCCGCGGTCAGGTTGACCGCCTCCAGGGCCGAGGCGCAGAACCGGTTGATCGTGACGCCGGCACCTGCGGCATCGGGCAGGCCCGAGGCGATCGCGGCGGTGCGCGCGATGTTCGCACCCTGGTCACCGACCGGAGTCACGCAGCCGACGACGATGTCCTCGACCTGAAGTGGGTCCAGCCCCGGATTGCGATCGAGGATCTCGTGGATGAGGTCGGTCAGCAACGTGACCGGCTTGACCCCGTGCAGGGCGCCGCCCTTGCCCTTGCCTCGGGGGGTACGGATCGCCTCGTAGATGTACGCCTCGGAAATCACGCCTGCATCTCTCCTGCCTGCTGTCGTGGTGATGCCCATTCCGATCGCCCACAGGATCGCGGGTTCGGCTTGTTGAGCAAGTGTCAACAGACTACTACTCGCCAGTAACTTCCTGTCAAGGGGGGTACCTTCCAGCGCGCCCCGCCCCCACCCGCCCGCCCCACCCGCCCCGCCGCCGCCCCACCCGCCCGCCCCGGGGCAAGACCGGGATTCGATCCAAGTCTCGAGCGCTTCAGTCGGTTTCATCCAAGTCCGGGACGGCAGACGGGCCCGGAACTTGGATGAAGCCGTGATCTTGTCGATGGGCGGCCGCCCGCACCTCGGGACGTGGTTGTCCACAGATCCTTTTTGGGGCCTTTCGGGTGGGGCGCCTGAGCGTGAGGGTGTGCGGCATGCGATCCATGCAGCTGGCGCCCATTCCGCCGATCCCCGCTGGCATCGACGTTCCCCCGAAGGCTCTTTCGCAGGATGGCGTGTTCACGCGGTCGCAGGCGCGGGACGCGGGATGGGGCGATCGGGCCCAACGGCGGCTCATCCGCCAGGGCCTCTGGGTTCCCGTGGCCGGACCCGTGCTGCGACACCACGAGGTGGCCCTGGGACCGTGGCAGCAGGCCCGCGCGGTGGACCTGACGGGCGGGCTGGTCGTGAGCCACGCCACCGCCGGGCTCCTCTGGCATCTGGCGGTGCCCGCAGCCCTGCACGGCACGGGGCACGTCGAGCGCCGGCCGTCACGGGTGTGCGTTCACCGCATCCCGCTCACGCCGAGGGATGTCCTGGTGACTCGCGGCCTGACGGTCACGTCCCCGGAGCGCACCCTTCGCGACCTGCTGTGCTCCCTGCGCGAGCAGGAGGCGGTGGCCATGCTCACCGATGCCTTCCAGCGAGGGCTGTTGACGGCACACGATGTGGACACCGAGACCATCCGCGCGCACGGACGCCACGGCGTGACCATGGCGCGGCGGCTGGCTGCGACCTGCCGACGCGAGCCGCACTCGGTGCTCGAGTGGCGGTTCCACCGGCTGTGCGAAGCCTTGGGCCCGGGGTGGCGGTTCAATGTCGACATCTACGACGAACAGGGATTCGTCGGCCGGGTCGACGCCCTGCACGAGGCAACCGGAACAGTCGTCGAACTTGACAGCCGGCGGTTCCACGGCGAGGACCGGTTCCAAGCAGATCGGTCGCGTGACCAACGACTGGCTGCGCTGGGCCACGTGGTGATCCGGCTCACCTGGGATGACGTCGAGCAGCGACCGATGGAGATGGTCGAGCGGATCCGCCGGACGGTGGCGGTCCGGTCACGGACGGCCCGGAACCCAATCCCGACACGCCCCGAACCGAACCCGCGGGCCAAGCCCCGCCCTGCAGCCTGATGATCACGATCCCATCCAACTCTCGAGCCGTTGGCAGGCCCGAGAGTTGGAGGAACCCGCTCCCGGCGCTCGAGAGTTGGACGAAACCGTGATCTTGGCCCACGGCGGGGGCGGCGGGGGCGGCGGGGCGGCGGGGGCGGTCGGGGCGGGGGGGGTGGGGGCGGGGGGCTCTGCCACGCGCTTCGGCGGTCGCGCGCACTAGCCTGATCGGGACACCTGCGAGAAGGGGCGCACATGGGCCGGCTCAGCGTGATCTCCGACATGGATGGGGTCATCTACCGCGGCAAGGAGCTCATCCCCGGCGCGCAGGAGTTCGTGGCGCACATGCGCGCCCACGACATCCCGTTCCTGTTCCTGACCAACAACTCCGAGCAGACCCCGCTGGACCTGCTGCGCAAGCTCGAGGGGATGGGGATCCACGGCCTGACCGAGGCCAACTTCATCACCGCAGCGATCGCCACCGCCCAGTTCCTGCACGCCCAGCGCCCACACTCCACGGCCTACGTCGTCGGGGGCAGCGGCCTGGCCGCCGAGCTCTACAAGGTCGGGTACTCGATCACGGAGAGCCATCCGGAGTACGTGGTCGTCGGCAAGACGGCCAACTTCAACTTCGCGACCATGCGCAGGGCCGCCCAACTCATCGATGGCGGGGCCAAGTTCATCGGGACCAACCCTGACCTCATCGACCCGGTCGAGGGCGGCACCGAGCCGGCCGCCGGCGCGATCCTCGCCGCGATCCAGGCTGCCACGGGCAAGGCGCCGTACATCGTCGGCAAGCCCAACTCGCTCATGATGATCTACGCACGGCAGATGCTCGGGGCGCACGCCGAGGACTGCGTGATGATCGGCGACCGGATGGACACAGACATCGTCGGCGGGCTGGAGGCGGGATGCGCACCGCGCTCGTGCTGTCCGGGGTGTCCAACCCCGAGACGATCGAGCGGTTCCCGTACCGTCCGGACTTCGTGTTCGACTCCGTCGGGACGATCGACTGGGCCGCGATGCAGACCGGACGCGGCGACGGCGAAGGCCCCTCGCCCGCGAGCGGGGGGACGCCAGCCGACCCGGGGACGGCGCCGTGACCACCTCGACGGCGATCCAGATCCCCACCCTCCTGCGGGTCAAGCCGAACACGCTCTACAAGCTGGGCAAGTACCTGCGCCGCAACGACTTCAACTCGATCGCCCTGTTCTACGGCGAGGGCATGGGCGAGCTGCTCGGCCAGACCGTCGAGATCTCGCTGGACAGTTCGGAGATCAAGACCCGGTACACCGAGACCGTCGTCACCAACGACATCGAGGCGGTCATCAGCAGTGCGTTCGCCCTGCCCCGCAACACCGACGCGATCGTCGCCGTGGGCGGGGGGATGGCCATCGACTACGCCAAGTACGCCGGATTCCTGGCGCACAAGCCGGTCATCGCCGTGCCCACGGCACTGAGCAACGACGGCTTCGCCTCCCCCGGCGCGAGCCTGAAGGTGGCGGGCCGGCGCACGAGCTGCCCGGCGGGGCTCCCGTTCGGGGTGGTGCTGGACACGGCCGTGATCGCCAAGTCCCCACCCCGGTTCACGTTCTCCGGAGTCGGGGACCTGCTGAGCAAGTACTCCGCGGTGCACGACTGGAAGCTGGCCTACTGGGAGACCGGCGAGCAGGTCAACGACTTCGCAGTGCTGATCGCGCTGCAGAGCGTGGAGAACTTCGTGAACTACCCGAACAAGTCGATCGGCGACCTGGACTTCATCAAGCTCATGGCAGGTGCGCTGGTGATGAGCGGCGTCGCGATGGAGGTCTCGGGCTCGTCCCGGCCCGCCTCGGGCAGTGAGCACCTGATCTCCCACGCCTACGACAAGGTGGCCCAGCGGCCGAGCATGCACGGCCTGCAGGTCGGGCTGGCCTCGATCGCCACGATGTGGCTCCAGGAGCATCCCCGGCTCGAGGACGTCATGTCCGTGCTGGCCGAGACCGGCTTCATGCACTTCGTGAAGGAGAACCCGCTGGACCGGGCGGCGTTCGTCGACGCGATCCGCCTGGCGCCCACGATCAAGGACGAGTACTTCACGATCCTGTCCCCCAAGGGCAACGTGGACAGGCTGGTGGAGTTCGTCACGGACAGCCCCGTCTGGGACGGCCTGCTGACCTGATCGGGACCTCGTCGGTCGCAAGATCCCGGTTTCATCCAAGAACGGGGCCATCCGGGCGCCCGAGAGTTGGATGAAACCGGTCAGGGCGCTCGAGAGTTGGAGCAAGTTGGGATCTTGTTCGGGCCGGGGCGGCCGGTGCGCGTCGTGGGGCGGCTCGCGCTTTCGCGTCGGAGCCCTGGGGCGGCTCGGGTCGTGGCGTCTGTGCCGGGGGCGCGGAACGCACTTAGGCTTGCACCGTGCCCTCACTTGCCACCGCCGCCGTCCGCCTCGCCGAGTCGTCCGGCACAGGCCCGTCCTTGACGATTCCCTGGGAGGTCTGGGCCCTGACGCTGGGTGTCATCGTGGCGCTGTTCACCTTCGACCTGGTGATCAGTGGCCGCAACCCGCACGCCGTCGGGTTCAAGGAGGCTGCCGGGTGGTCGGTCTTCTACATCTCGGTGGCGATCGTCTTCGGCCTGGTCTTCGGCGCGTGGGCGGGGTCGCCGTACGGGGCGGAGTACTTCGCCGGCTACATCGTGGAGAAGACGCTGTCGATCGACAACCTGTTCGTCTTCGTGATCATCATGTCGTCGTTCGCCGTCCCAGCCGAGCACCGGCACAAGCTGCTCACGCTGGGCATCGCCCTCGCGCTGGTCCTGCGCGCGATCTTCATCGCGATCGGCGCGACGCTGCTGGCCTACTTCTCGTTCATGTTCCTGATCTTCGGCGCGATCCTGATCTACACGGGCATCAAGCTCTTCCAGCACCGCGACGAGGATCCCGACATCGAGGACAACGCCCTGGTGCGGTTCACCAAGCGGCGCATCCCGGTCACCGAGGACTACCGCGAAGGGCACTTCTTCGTCCGCGAGAACGGCGTGCGCATGGCCACGCCGCTGTTCATCGCGTTCGTGGCGATCGCCTCGACCGACATCCTGTTCGCCCTCGACTCGATCCCGGCCGTGTACGGCGTGACCGACGAGCCGTACATCGTGTTCGTCGCCAACGCGTTCGCACTCCTCGGCCTGCGCGCCCTGTTCTTCCTCGTCGACGGCCTGCTCGACAGGCTGATCTACCTGTCGTCCGGGCTGGCGTTCATCCTGGTCTTCATCGGCTTCAAGCTGGTCCTGCACTGGGCGCACGGGATCTGGCCGCAGGTGCCCGAGATGACGATCACGTTCTCGCTGGCAGTCATCGTGGTCGTCCTGACCGTGACCACCATCGCCAGCCTCGTCGCGGTGCGCCGCGACCCGTCCAAGCGCGCCCACGCGGGGTCGTTCACCGACAAGGTGGACAAGAACAGCCCCGGGGTCTGATCGGTCGGGGAGGCAGCGGTGACAGCTCACGCCCCCCAACGCAGGCGGGTCACCCAGGTGGTCCCCGCCCTGATCCCCGTCCGGCTGGCACAGCGTCGGATGGCTGCCCGGCTGCACGATGCGCGCGTCGGGTACCACTACGCCACCGAGCGCAGCACCGACGACCTGCCCTGGTTGATCCGCGAGCATCGCTCGATCCTGGAGCGCTCGCTGGCCGGCGTCGACCCACAGCTGCAGCGCAACAAGGTGACGAACCTGCGACTGGCCGCGGCACGGATCGACGGGATCGTGCTGCACCCGGGGCAGACCTTGTCCTTCTGGCGACTTGTCGGCCGCGCCACCGCCGAGGGCGGGTACACCGAGGGACTGGTCCTGCGCGACGGGGAGGCCGCATCCGGCGTGGGTGGCGGGCTGTGCCAGATCAGCAACATGTTGCACTGGCTGGTGCTGCACACCGACCTGGTGGTGGCCGAGCGGCACCGGCACTCCTTCGACCCGTTCCCCGACAGTGAGCGCCGGGTGCCGTTCGGGACCGGTGCCACCCTCCTGGAGCGGATCTACGACCTGAAGGTCACCAACCCGACCGAAGCAGACCATCAGTTCCGGCTGCGCCTGACCGCGACGCACCTCGTGGGTCAGGTGCGCCGCGCAACACAGCCGACCGTCCGCTACGAGGTGGTCGAGCGCGACCACCGGTTCGTGCGCGAGGGCGCTGAGGTCTACCGCGACAACAGGATCGTGCGCGTGGCCTTCCCCGTCGACGCGCCGACAGACGATGAGGGGTACCCGGTCGGGACACCGATCGCGCAGAAGGAGCTGTTCGCCAACCACTGCCGGGTCGGCTACCCGGTCGACGACGACCAGATCGGCTGACCAGACCCACCCTCGACGCCCCCGACCGTTCGTCCGCTCTCGCGCGGACCGCTACGTGGTCGGCCCGGATCTCGAAGCGCCGATGCGCCGAGATCCCGACCACCTGGCGCGCTGAGATGTGGCGGCTCAGCCGAGCAGGGCCTGGCCGATGTACTCCCCGGGCTGGACGCCGCCGGGGACCGCGAACAGGGCCGAGCCGATGGGCGTGGTCCAGATGTTCAGGACGTCGGCCTTGGCAAGACGCTCCTGGATCGGCACGAACTGGGCGCTCGGATCGGCCTGGTAGGACACGAACACCAGCCCGGCGTCGGCGGTGCCGTCGGCGGCGATGCCGTCGTCGTAGTTGTACGGCCGGCGCAGGATCCGCTCGACCGGGGTCTGGGCATGGGCAAGGCGCATGTGCGCGGTCGGCGGGATCACCAGGAAGCCGTCGTCGTCCACCGCCTCATAGTCCGGTGCGGTGAACTCGGTGCCACCGGTCAGCGGGGCACCGTCGGACAGGCGTCGGCCGATCGAGTCCTCCTTGGTCATGTCGTCCAGCCCGCCCCAGACGCGCAGGTCCATGGCGATGCGCCGCACCACCACCGAGGACCCGCCCGCCAGCCAGGTCGGCGTCCCCGCCCCGGCGCCGAGCCACACGATGTCGGCGAAGTCCTGGGTCCCGGGCGTGGGGTTCACCGTGCCGTCCACCTGGCCGAAAAGGTTGCGCCCGGTGATGCCGGTCGGGGCGGTGTTGGTCGGGCGGTGGAACCCGGACTGCACCCAGCGCACGGTCGCGAACGGTCCAGCGTCCTGCACCAGGACCCGCAGCGCGTGCGAGACCGTGACCGGGTCCTCGGCTGCGACCTGGAGCAGAAGGTCACCCCCGGACCACCGCTGCTGCAGCTCGTCGATCGAGAAGGCCGGGAGCCCCTCGACCAGCCAGTCCGGCGCCTGATCGGCCAGTCCCGCCGCCTCCAGCAGGCCCATCCCGTACCCGACCGTGACCGTCAACCGGGCCGGCACCCCGGCCAGCTCCGGCTGCGGGTCGGCAAGCGCCGGACGACCCTCGGACAGGCGTGCGACATCGTCGGTGATCAGGCGCATGAGCCGGACCAGTGCCTCGCGATCCACATCGGCCCTGAGGTCCAGGGCGACGAAGGTCGCGGTTGCCTGCAGCGATGTCTCGACGCCTGCCTGGTGGATGCCGTGGAACGGAACCACGGTGCTGCCCGGGGCTGGGACGGTGCCCACCCCAGGTTCGGCGGCCGCACTCCCCGGGGCCTGATCCCCCTCCGCCGCCGCGGCGTACCCGGCAGCGGCCCCGACCGCCAGCCCTCCGACTCCCAGGCCCAGGGCGCCGAGAAGTCCCCGGCGGGTCACCCCTGCCGGGGACTGCTCGGACTCTGGCTCAGGGACCATGTGCGAAGTGTCAGCTCGACGGGCTCGGCGACATCGAGCCCATGTCCATCGATCCCTCCGCGGGCACGTACGACTCGGCACCACCCTCGAACGGCTTGGCGACGCTCATCCACGTGAGGTCCCCGCCGGTGTCGCACACGACCGTGATCTCGACCTCGTCGCCGGCCTCGATCGGGGCGGGCAGCTTCATCAGCATCAGGTGATCACTGCCCGGCTTGAGCGTCGCCGAGCCACCGGCCGGCACCACCAGGCCACCCTCCTTGGGCTGCATCACCATCTTGCCGTCCTGGTCCACGACCTCGTGGATCTCCACCATCCCGGCCTGACGGGCTGGAGGCCTCGATGATCGTGATGTCGGCGTCACTGGAGTTGGTGAACACCCCGAACGCCCCGGTCATGTCCTCGTCCTGGGCCTTGACCCACGGGTCGGCCATCGTCAGCGCACACGCAGCCGGCTGCGGGTGTGGTGGCGGCGTCCGTGGCGGTCTCGTCCGAGGCGCAGGCCGTCAGCAGGCCGATCGACAGGACGGCTGCGGCGGACACCGCGAGAGGGCGGCGGATCTGCATGGTCGTGCTCCTTCGATGTGGTCGAATACCCCCTGGGGCATTGGGAAGAGTCTACTGCGTCGGGGAATCCGGCCGATCACTCAGCCCAACCTTACCGTCGGCCGCTGAACCGATCGGGCCGCTCCGACCGATGCAGATGTCGCTGCGGCACTGCGCCCGTACCCTTGTGACCCGTGGCAGACCCGCAGAGGACCCCCGACCTGGCGGAGGTGTCCCTGATGGACGCCTTCGGCGGGCGGCGTGGGGTCCTGGACTCCGGCCTGCCCCCGTTGACCTTCATCAGCGCCTACCTGGTGTCTGGCTCGAACCTCACGGCGGCCCTGGTCGCAGCCCTCGTCGCGGGACTGGTGGTCACCGGCTGGCGACTGGCCACGCACGACACCCTGCGCCACGCCCTGGCCGGCTTCGGCGCGGTCGCCCTCGCTGCGTTCGTGGCCTCGCGCACCGGCCGGCCGCAGGACTACTTCCTGCCCAGCCTCCTGTCGAACGCGGGAGCGGCCCTGGCGTGGGCCGTCTCCATCTGGGTCAAGCGGCCCTTCCTCGGCCTGGTCGTGGGCGGGCTGACGCGCTCGTCGGCCTGGCGCACCGACCCGGTGATGCTGGCCGCCTACTGCCGGGCCAGCTGGATCTGGGTCGGGTCGTTCCTGGTGCGCGTGGCCGTCATGACACCCCTCTGGCTGGCGGGGCATGACCGTGGCGCTCGGCCTGGCCAAGGTGGCACTCGGCTGGCCGATGGTGCTGGTCGTGATCTGGCTGTCCTGGCTCGTCGTCGAGCCGGCCCACCGCGCTCGGCGCCAGGCGTTGGCAGACGGCGAACACGGGCCCGGGACCGGGACGACGCCCGGTGATGGGGCTATCGAGCTGCCCAGTCGCTGAGCAGGTCCCGCTCCCGGTCGGCAGTCAGCAGCGCACCGCGGGCGGCCCACCTCGAGGACGGGTCGGACGACCACGCCAGCGTGTCCACGGCGGTCTCGGCCAGGGGACGTGCGCGCAGGCCCGCGCCCACCGCACGCGCCGGGTCCATGGCCAGCACGTACTCAGGATCATCGGACCCGGTCCACAGCGGCAGGGCTTCGGGGGTCACCCCGCGATCGGCCAGCCACGCGGAGGGCACCCACGTCAGTCGGGTCCCGGCCGGGCTGACCGCCGCACGCACCCCGTCCAGCAGCTCACCGAACGAGTAGGGGGGTTCCGGCGTGACCGCGTGGAACGTCCCCTCGTCCCCGGCCTCGAGCAGGCTGACGGTGAGGGTGGCCAGGTCGCGGGCATCGATGTACTGGATCGGCGCGTCGGGGCTGCCCGGGCACAGGACCTCACCACCACGTGCGAGCCGGTCGACCCAGTACGGGAACCGGGCGGTCGGATCGTGGGGGCCGACGATGTAGGTGGGCCGGATGATCAGCAGCCCGCCACTGTGGCACTGCTCGGCGACATGCTCGCAGCCCACCTTGAGCCCGCCATAGGTCTGCTCGTCGATGGCCGGGGCACTGCCGTCCAGCCCGAGCGGGGCGACGAGCAGGGCGTGTTCGTCGAGCCCGGGCTCGGGGGCGTCGGCGTACACCGAGACAGTCGAGATCAGGGCGTGCCGACCGCCCCGTTCCGCCAGCGCATCGGCCAGCGAGGAGACCTGTCGGGGCCAGTAGGCGCACACGTCCACGGTGGCGTCCCACTCCCGGTCCACCAGGACGCCCAGGTCGGCATCCCGGTCGCCGTGCAGGTGCTCCGCGCCCGGCGCCCCCGAGCAGTCGACCCCCCGGTGCAGGACGGTGACCTCGTGCCCCTGCGCGATCGCCGCTGCCACCAGGTGCCGGCCGACGAACCGTGTGCCGCCGATGACGAGGATGCGCATGTCCGTGATCCTGCCACCTGCAGCGGCGGGCGCGGGCCGGCGGGCGGTGGGCTGGTGCGCGGGGGGCGGTTCCCGGCCCCCGACGCGCGGGGCGTGGATGTTGCGAACCGTCGTCGGTGCGGGTAACACTGGAGTTGGAGGTGGATGTGGAGTTCCTGCTGGCGATGACGCTGCCGGCGTTGGTGCTGGCCCTGTTCGCCTTGGGCATGTTCGAGTTGGCGCGGGCGAAGCGCAAGCCCGGCTCCACGCACGGCACGGCGATGTCGTCCACCGGGTTCGACATCCTCCAAGAGGCGCTCTACCCCTCCAAGAAGCACGAGATCGAGCAGCGTGAGCACGAGTCGCTGATGGCTGAGGAGGATGCCGAGGGTGCGCCGCCGCGCACCCGGATCGACCTGGACAAGGGCACGGCGCACATCCACCTGCCGTGAGTCGGGGACGCACGATGCAGTGAATGGGTGCCATCACCCGGGTCCCGCCCGGCCACGGTCACCCGGCCGGTCCTCGCCGGTCCCTACCCCTCGATCGCGCCGGCGAACTGGCTCTCGTAGAGCCGGGCGTAGGCCCCACCGGCGGCATCAGCTCGTGGTGGTTGCCCTTCTCGACGATCTGCCCGTCCTCCATCACGAGGATGGTGTCCGCGTCGCGGATCGTGCTCAGGCGGTGCGCGATGATGAACGAGGTGCGCCCGTGGCGCAGCCGGGCCATGGCCTTCTGCACCAGCACCTCCGTACGGGTGTCGACCGATGACGTCGCCTCGTCGAGGATGAGGATCGCGGGGTCGCTCAGGAAGGCCCGCGCGATCGTGATCAGCTGCTTCTCCCCGGCAGACACGTTGGACGCCTCGTCGTCGAGGACCGTGTCGTAGCCGTCGGTCAGCGTGCGCACGAAGTGGTCCACATACGCCGCCCGGGCAGCTGCGAGCACCTGCTCGTCGGTGGCGTCCGCCGCGCCGTAGGCGATGTTCTCCCGGATCGTCCCGCCGAACAGCCACGTGTCCTGCAGGACCATGCCGAAGCTGCCGCGCAGGTCATCGCGGGTCATGGTGTTGATGTCGTGGCCGTCGAGGCGGATCCGCCCGGAGTCCACGTCGTAGAAGCGCATCAGCAGGTTGACCAGGGTGGTCTTGCCGGCACCGGTCGGTCCCACGATCGCGCAGGACTCCCCCGGTTCGACGACCAGGTCCAGCCCGCGGATCAGGGGCTTGTCCGGCACGTACTGGAAGGCGACGTCCTCGAACTCCACCCGGCCCTCGACCTCGCCGGGCCGAACGGGATCCTTCGGGTCCGGGACCTCGTCCTGCGCGTCGAGGAACTCGAACACCCGCTCGGCGGAGGCCACACCGGACTGCATGAGGTTGACCACGGACGCGATCTGCGTGATGGGCATCTGGAACTGCCGGGCGTACTGGATGAACGCCTGGACGTCACCCAGGGGCATCGCGCCGGAGGCGACCTGCAACCCGCCGATCACCGAGATGAGCACGTAGTTCAGGTTGGAGATGAACATCATGCACGGCTGGATGATGCCGGAGATGAACTGCGCCTTGAAGCTGGAGTCGTACATGCGCTCGTTGAGCTCGTCGAACTCGTCGATCGCGCGCTGGGAGTGGCCGAACACCTTGACCAGGTCGTGGCCGGTGTACATCTGCTCGACGTGGCCGTTGAGCGACCCGGTCCACTCCCACTGGGACGCGAACTGCTTCTGCGAGCGCTTGGCGATGAGCATGGTGACGATGAACGACAGCGGGACGGTCAGCAGGGAGATGACCGCGAGCAACGGCGACATCCAGAACATCACGCACAGGATCCCGATCACCGTGAGCGTCGAGGTGATCAGCACCGTGAGCACCTGCTGCAGCGTGTTGGAGACGTTGTCGATGTCGTTGGTGACCCGGGAGAGCAGGTCGCCGCGCGGGTGCGTGTCGAAGTAGTTCAGCGGCAGCTGGCCGATCTTGCGGTCGACCTCCTCACGCAACTGGTAGATCGTCGTCTGGGTGACCCCGGCCATGATGTAGGCGCTCGCCCAGCTCAGGAGGCTGGACACCAGGTACAGCAGGGCGATCAGGGTGAGCAGCCGGCCGAGCTCGGTGAAGTCGACGCCCTCGCCGGGGACGATGTCCATCGACGCCAGCATGTTCGCCTGGTCGGTCTTGCCCTCGGCGTTCAGCCCATCGACGATCACATCGACCGGCACCCCTGCGGGCAGCTGCGAGGAGACGGTGCCCTCGAAGATCAGTGTGGTTGCGTTGCCCAGGAGCTTGGGCCCCATGATCGCCAGGACGACGCTGACCACCGACATCGTGATCACGCCGAGGATCGGTGCGGCCTGGGGGCGCAGGCGATGGCCCAGCCGCTTCACCGTGCCGGAGAAGTCGCTGGACTTCTGGGCCTGGACGAACAACCCGCCCATCGGCCCACCCCCACCGGGGCCACCGGGCCCCGGACCTCCGGGGCGCGGGGGACCCCCGGGGCCCATCCCCCCGGCGCCGCCCGGGCGCCCTCCGGCGGTGGCCGTCCCGGCGCTCACGCGGCCTCCTCCGCGGAGAGCTGGGAGAGCACGATCTCGGCGTAGGTCGGGCACCCGGCCATCAGCTCGTCATGTGTGCCGACCCCGGCGAGCATCCCCTCGTCGAGGACCAGGATCTGGTCGGCGTGGCGGATCGTGGCCACCCGCTGGGCGACGATGAGCACGCATGCGTCCCGCGTCGGCTCGCGCAGGGCGGCGCGCAGCCGCGCATCGGTGGCGTAGTCCAGGGCGGAGAAGGAGTCGTCGAAGACGTAGACCGACGGCTCGCGGACCAGGGCCCGGGCGATGGCCAGCCGCTGGCGCTGGCCGCCGGAGACGTTGACCCCGCCCTGCTCGATGGGGGCCTCGAGCCCCTCGGGGAGCGCACGGACGAAGTCCGCGCCCTGGGCGATCTCCAGGGCCCGCCACAGCTGCTCATCGGTGGCATCCGGGGCCCCGAAGCGCAGGTTGTCGGCGATCGTCCCGGAGAACAGGAACGCCTTCTGCGGGATCAGGCCCATGCCCGCCCAGAGCGCAGCACGCTCCCACTCGCGCACGTCCACCCCGTCGACGAGGACCGCTCCCCCGGTGACGTCGTACAGGCGCGGGACCAGGTTGATCAGCGTGGACTTGCCCGATCCGGTGGAGCCGATGACCGCGGTCACCTCACCCGGCCGGGCCGTGAACGAGATCCCCCGGAGCACCGGGTCAGCGGCGCCCGGGTACCCGAACTCGACGTCACGGAACTCAACCGTGCCGCGCAGGGCGACCACCGCGGACTCAGGTGCCGCCGGGTCGTGGATGTCGGGCTCGACGGCCAGGACGTCGTTGAGTCGCTCGGACGAGGCCGCCGCACGCGGCCACATCACCAGCACCATCGTGGCCATCATCACCGAGAAGAGGATCTGCATCAGGTAGGCCAGGAAGGCCATCAGGTTGCCGATGGGCATCTCCCCGGCAGCGATCCGCTGGCCGCCGAACCAGACCACCGCGACGCTGGACAGGTTCATGATCAGCATGAGCGCGGGCATCATCAGGGCGAAGAGCCGGTTGACGCTCAGGGTCGTGTCGGTGAGGTCGGCGTTGGCCTCGGCGAAGCGGGCCTCCTCGTGCTCGGTGCGCACGAAGGCGCGGATCACCCGGATGCCCGTGAGGTTCTCCCGCAGGATCAGGTTGATCCGGTCGATCTTGACCTGCATGGCCCGGAACAACGGCACTGCCCGGACCATCACCGCGCCGATCAGCAGCAGCATGATCGGCACGATCACCAGGAGCAGCAGCGACAGCGGGCCGTCCTGGCGGTAGGCCATGAACACCCCACCGATGGCCATCAGCGGCGCGGTCACCATGACCGTCAGCGCCATCTGCAGGAACATCTGCACCTGCTGGACGTCATTGGTGTTGCGCGTGATCAGCGTGGGGGCGCCGAAGGTGTTCATCTCGCGCAGCGAGAACCGCTGGACGGCCCGGAACACCCGGGCGCGGATGTCGCGGCCGACCGACATGGAGGTCCGGGACGCGTAGTAGATCCCCACGATCGCCGTGACGGCCACGAGGAACGAGACGAACAGCATCAGCCCGCCGACGCGCAGGATGTAGGTCGTGTCCCCCGTGGCCACGCCGTTGTTGATGATGTCCGCGTTCAGCGCGGGCAGGTAGAGGGTGCCCAGCACCTGGAGGACCAGCAACCCGACGACGATCGCCAGGTCGCGACGGTACGGCGGCAGATGGGCGCGCAGGAGTGCGATCACCGTCGAGACCCTACGCCCGGTCCCCCCGCACCCGCGCGCGGACCTGCGCCGGATCGCGTCGGATCTGCTGGGTCGGATCCCGGATCACGTCGGGTCTCGACGAACGCGATCCGCTCAGAGCCGACGCGATCGGGAGGAGGCGCGCTCACCAGCGGTTGTGCGCCTCCTCGGCCCAGCCGACCAGGCCGTCGACCGGGACCCGGGCGCCGCTGTCGTCGAGCACCCAGCCGGTGAAGACACCGAAGCACTGGTGGATCTCCGAGGCGATGACCAGGGCGTTCGTGCGCTCGTCACGCTCGTGGAAGGGGGCGAGGGACACCCGCACCCTCGGGCCCTCGATCCGCCACGGAGCCATCCAGTTGGTGCGGTCGTAGGTCCAGGTGAGGTCCTCGTGGATCTTGTGCAGCCGTCCGTCCAGGAACAGCCCGTTCTCGGTGCTGCCGGTGGCGTCGGTCCACTTCCCGCCGAGTTGCAGCCCCACCCGTCGACCGGCCACGACGCCGTACCCGGCCGCCCAGTTCCAGGTGATCGAGTACGGCCACCGGCCGCGACCGTGGTCCAGGACGGCGAAGGACCCGTCATCGGGTCCGAACCGGATCTCCTCGTCGCCGAGGTGCAGCGTCCCGCTCACGGGGCGTCCGACGTCCTTGACCGTGTACTGGAAGCGCCGCTGTGACCACGGGACCACAACGGACAGGCTCTCTGCCCCGGGACCGACGTCGGCGACGAACCGCACCCCGGGCCCACGGCCTCCAGTCGTGTGCCGGCAGGCGGAGCTGGCGAACGACAGGCTCAGGCCCTGCGCCCGCGCCCGGGCGACGCCCACGCCACTGCGGTCGGGGAGCTCGACGCTGCGCGCCAGCGGCTCCAGTGCCGTCCGGATGATCTCGGCGTCCGTGCGTCGGTCGACGACGACGATCGAGTGCACGCCCAGGTAGTCCAGGGACGAGATCGTCAGGCCGACGATCACCTTCGGGGTGACGATCCCCCAGTACTCCCAGCGCTTCGTGCGTCCCCACCCGCGCAGGTTGGCCGTGTGCAGGGGGCGCCGGCTCCAGCCGACGGCGGCCGGGTTCAGGCGGCCGCCGGGGGCGCACAGCGGGACAGCGGAGGTGATCTCGGCCACGACGCCCACCCTATGCGCGGCGCCCGACCGGGCGATCGGCCAGGCGTTGCGCTCACCGTGCCGAGTCGGCCGGTCCGGCGCACAATGACGGCATGTGCCGCAGCATCCAGACCCTTCGTCCCCCGTTCCACGACGAGCCAACGGCCGAGGAGATCCGTGCTGCTGCCCTGCAGTACGTCCGCAAGATCAGCGGGTTCCGGACGCCCGCGGCGCACAACGCGCAGGCCTTCGACCATGCCGTGGACGCCATCGCCGTCGAGACCGAGCGCCTGCTCAGCGGCCTGGTGGTGCGCGGCGCACCCGCTGCGGGGTAGACGTGCCCGTCCTGCGACAGCGACGCGCCCACCGCCTACGGCTGGTGGGCCTGCTGGTCGCTGCCCTGATGGTGGGCGGGATCCAGGCACCGGCCGCTGCCACACTGGTCGGCGAGCTCTCAGGCACGGTGACCGGAGGTGGGGCGCCGCTGCCCAATGTCTGGGTGACGCTGACCCCGGTGTCGGAGACCGGCGAGGCGACGGGGAGCCCCAAGCGGGCCCTCACCGACGGGGCCGGCCGCTACGAGTTCCCGGAGATCTATGACAGGGACGTCAAGATCCACGTGCGGGCTCCACTGCTCGGTGACCTCGTGGACACCTGGTGGCCGGACGCGCACACGTTCGCCCAAGCAGGGATCATCGGGATCTCGGACTGGCCGGTGACCGCGGACCTCGAGCTGCCCGTCGGGGGTTCGGCCACCGGTCGTGTGGTGGACAGCGCCACCGGCGCCCCGGTGCCCGACGCACAGGTCAGCGCGCTGGTCGCCGACTCCCCGCAGTCCGGACCAGTGGGACTGGCCACCGGCGGCCAGTCCCCCGGCGCATTCGCGCTCTCCGCACTGCCGCCAGTCGCCCTCAAGCTGCGCGTGCGGCTCCCCACCGACAGCGAGTACCTGCCCGTGGACCCGAACGAGTGGTCGGAGGGCATCCGGGTCGACGGCGGGCAGTCCACCACGGGGCTGACCATCGGCCTGCGCCGCGGAGCCACGATCAGCGGGACGGTCCGCGACGACGCGGGGAGCCCCGTGGAGGGCGCGTCGGTCAGGGTCGTGGGCTGCATGCCCAACTGCCCACTGATCGTGTCCAGCGATTCCTCGGGGGCCTACCGGGTCACCGGTGTGTGGCCCGGGTCGCGCCTGGGAGTGGTGGCCTGGAAGGGTGACGAGCTGGTTCGCCAGTGGTACCCGGACCGGGACAACGCCTCCATGGCCACGGACATCGCGGTGGACTCCGGGGACGAGCTCGACGGCATCGACTTCGAACTGCGTCGGGCCGCGTTCCTGACCGTGACGGTGTCGGCGGCCGATTCCGGCCAGCCGTTGCCCGGCGCCATCGTGCTCCTGGTCTCGACCACCAACAACTTCGCCCGGCACTTCGCCCTGCGGACCGGGGGCCGTCCGGGCTCCATGCGCGTGGGCCCGGTGACCCCCGGCGCGTACGCGCTGAATGTCCTTCCGGGCAGCACCAACCCGGACTACACCGCCCTGGGCGGGGGGATGGATCCGGATACCGCGTCCGCGCAGGTCATCACCTTGAGGCCCGAGGACGACGTGGAGGTCGAGGTCGCCCTGCCCCCCGCGCCCGGCTCCTCGGCAGTCGAGTCGGGGGTTGTCGCCTCGGGGACCACCTCGCCGACCGCCTCGCGGACCACCTCGCGTGCTGGGGACCCGTCCGGGGCCTCGAACCCTGGCGGATCCGGGGACACCGCCGGCTGTCGCGGCACCGGGGTCCAGCCCAGCACGTCGGTCGCCCGCGCTGAGCCTCCCCTGACCGGATGGCCGGGACTCGCGGCCGGCTTCCTGGCCCCCGCCGGCGCCCCGGACAGGCCGTGGTGAGAGCGACGCCCCGCACCGACGTGCGCCCCTGGTGGCGGCGTGCGGCGGTGCGCCGTGCGGTCGTTGCGCTGGGCCTCGTGGCCCTGCTGGGGTCGGCCACCGCAGCGTCGGCCACCGAACCCGGCGGGAGGATCCTGGGGACCGTCACCGGTGATGGGGTACGCGGTGGCCAACACCTGGGTGACCCTCACGACCCTGGACAGCCGAGGGGAGCCCACCGGAGCGGAGCGCCGCACGGTCACGAGATGCGACCGGGCGCTACGAGTTCACCACTTTGGCCACCGGTCCGGTGAAGCTGCAGGTCAGGGCTCCACTGGGCGGGACGTTGGTCGACACCTGGTGGCCCCAGGCCTTCACGTTCGACAGCGCCGGGGTGTTCGAGGTCTCCACCGGTTCGGTTCGCGCCGACATCGACCTCCCGGTCGGGGGCTCCGCCGAGGGGCAGGTCGTCGACGTACGCACCGGGCAACCGGTCGTGGGGGCGCGCGTGACCGCCAGCATCGCCGGCGATCGGCCGTCGAACAGCGTCGGCACCCCACGTCCGCTCGCCGCGCCGGGAGCGTTCCTGCTGGGCGCACTCCCCCCGGTGCCCCTGGAGCTGTCCGTCTCCGCCCCACAGGACAGCCCCTACCTCGACATCGTCGCAGGTCGGCCCGGCCCTGGCCGATCCGTGCGCCTCGATGGCGCCGTGAGCACGACCGGTGTGACCCTCGGCCTGCGCCGCGCCGCCGTGGTCACCGGGACCGTCCGCGATGACGCCGGCGCCCCGGTCGTCGGCGCGGATGTCCGACTGGTCGGCTGTCGTCCGACGTGTCCCGGGACATGCGAGCACCGACGCGGCCGGCAGGTACCGGCTCGCGGGCATCACCCCCGGGACCGGGCTGGATGTCGTCGCACAGCCCGCGTGGGGGCTGCTGGGACCGTGGTACCCGAGTCGGGAGGCCTCGGCACGCATCACCGACCTCGACGTGGCCGAGGGCGAGGTCATCGAGTCCGTGGACCTCACCCTGCAGCGGCCCGCGTTCCTCCGGCTCGACGTGCTCGGGGCCGACGAGGTCGACCCCCTGCGGGCCATCGTGCGCCTCACGACCACGGGACGCACCTACAGCCAGTACTTCAACGACGCATCGGCCGTCCGGCCCCGTGCCACCAGCGGGTCTGGGGTCACGTCCCCCTCCCCAGGCGCGGCGCCCACGGATCCGATCCAGCTGACGGTGGGCCCCGTACCCCCCGGCGAGTACTCGGTCAGCATCGATCTCGGAGTGGCCGACCCCGGGTACCTGCCCACGCGCTGGGTCTCGGACACCGGAACCCCGACCACCCCCACGATCCGCCTGGCCGCAGGGGACGCCAACAGGGCCCGTGCCTCCCTGGCCCACGTCGCGACCCGCGACGGGAAGCCGATCCGCAGTGACGCGGCGCCGGTCGCCACCGAGGACACTGCCCCCACGGGATGGCCCGGGCTCGCGCAGGGCTTCCTGGCCCGCACCGGATGGGCCACCCTGCTCCCCTCCGGTGAACGTTGACGTTTATACCCCCTGGGGGTACCCTGTCGGCATGGACCACTCCCCCACGCCCGGGTATGCGGACAACCGCGACGACATCCAGCGCCGGCTGCGCCGGATCGAGGGCCAGGTGCGCGGCCTGCAGCGGATGGTCGATGAGGACATCTACTGCATCGACGTGCTCACCCAGGTCTCTGCCACGACCCGTGCACTGGAGTCCGTCGCGCTGCTGATGCTCGACGACCACCTCTCCCACTGCGTGGCACACGCCGTCGCCGAGGGCGGGGAGGTTCGTGACGCCAAGCTGAAGGAGGCATCAGCGGCCATCGCTCGACTGGTCCGCTCATGACCGGGTCCCCTGCGGCGACTGCGTCGACACCCTTCCCGGATGCACGGACCGTCCTCGAGCTCGAGATCGGCGGCATGACGTGCGCGTCGTGTGCTGCCCGGATCGAGAAGAAGCTCAACCGGATGCCCGGCGTCGAGGCGTCGGTGAACTACGCCACCGAGCGGGCCCGCGTGGTCCTGCCCGAGGGGACCGACGTCGCGGCTGCGATCGCCACGGTGGAGGCCACGGGCTACACCGCCGCCCTGCCCGAGCCCCCCGCTCAGCGCTCCCCCACCGGCACCGAGGACACGCCCCCGCGGGAGGACCGCGAGACCACGGCCCTGCGCCAGCGCCTGCAGATCAGCACCGCCCTGACGGTCCCGGTCGTCGCGCTGTCGATGATCCCCGCGCTGCAGTTCACCTACTGGCAGTGGGCATGCCTGGCCCTCGCCTCGCCCGTGGTGGTGTGGGGGGCGTGGCCCTTCCACCGCGCCGCGTTCGTGAACGCCCGGCACGGGGCCACCACCATGGACACGCTGATCAGCCTCGGCGTGTCCGCGGCGTACCTGTACTCGCTGTGGGCGCTGTTCCTCGGCGGGGCCGGCATGACCGGCATGACGATGACCGGCTCGCTGCTGAGCCCCGGCGACGACATGGTGCCGCACATCTACCTGGAGACCGCCGCAGCCGTCACGGTGTTCGTCCTGCTGGGTCGCTTCCTCGAGGCGCGCGCCAAGCGGAGCTCCGGGGAGGCCCTGCGAGCCCTGCTCGACATGGGCGCCAAGGACGTCGCGGTGCTGCGCGGCGGGGTGGAGGCGCGGATCCCGATCGCCGACCTGCTCGTCGACGAGGAGTTCGTGGTCCGCCCCGGCGAGAAGGTCGCCACCGACGGCGTGGTCGTCTCGGGGACCTCGGCCATCGACGCCTCGATGCTGACCGGCGAGCCCGTGCCGGTCGAGGTCGGACCCGGGGACGCGGTCGTGGGCGCCACACTCAACGCCGGGGGCCGCCTGGTCGTGCGGGCCACCCGGGTCGGCGCCGACACCCAGCTGGCCCAGATGGCCCGCCTGGTCTCCGAGGCGCAGGCCGGCAAGGCGCCGGTCCAGCGGCTGGCCGACCGGATCTCGGCGGTGTTCGTCCCGGTGGTCATCGTCCTGAGCCTCTTCACCCTCGTCGCGTGGCTGGCCACCGGCAACAGCGCGCAGGCGGCGTTCTCGGCCGCCGTCGCGGTCCTGATCATCGCCTGCCCGTGCGCCCTGGGCCTGGCCACCCCGACCGCCCTGCTCGTGGGCACCGGGCGCGGGGCCCAGATGGGCATCCTGATCCGCGGCCCCGAGGTGCTGGAGTCAACGCGGCGGGTGGACACGATCGTGCTGGACAAGACCGGGACCCTCACGACCGGACAGATGCAGGTCGTCGGGGTGCACGCGGCGTCCGGTGCCGACCCCGGGCAGGTCCTGGCGATGGCGGGCGCGGTGGAGGGCCACTCCGAGCACCCGGTCGGCGAGGCGATCAGCGCCGCGGCAGGGGACGTCGCCCCGGTCGGCGTCGACCCCGTCACCAGCTTCCGCGCCACCCCCGGGCTGGGAGTCGAGGGCCTGGTGGCTGATCGGCACGTCGTGGCCGGCCGGCCGCAGTGGCTGGCCGAGCAGTGGGGCATGTCCCTCACCGACGAGCTGCGCGCCCACCTCGAGGCCGCCCAGCACCTGGGCCGGACTGCCATCGCGGTCGGGTGGGACGGTGCCGCGCAGGGTGTCATCGAGGTGGCTGACACGGTGAAGCCGACATCCGCGCAGGCCGTGGCGGAGCTGCGCGGGCTGGGCCTGTCGCCCGTGCTGCTCACCGGGGACAACGCCCTGGCCGCGCGTGCGATCGCCGACGAGGTCGGGATCGACGAGGTCATCGCGGGCGTGCTCCCGGAGGGCAAGGTGGACGCTGTCGGCGACCTGCAGCAGCGCGGCCGCGTGGTCGCCATGGTCGGTGACGGCGTGAACGATGCCGCAGCCCTGGCCACTGCCGACCTCGGGATCGCGATGGGCACCGGCACCGACGTGGCGATCGCCGCCGCCGACCTCACCCTCGTGCGCGGGGACCCCCGTGCGGCCGTCGACGCGATCCGGCTCTCGCGGCGGACGTTGCGGATCATCAAGGGCAACCTGTTCTGGGCGTTCGCCTACAACGTGGCCGCGATCCCGATGGCGATGCTGGGCCTGCTCAACCCCTTCATCGCCGGGGCGGCGATGGCCTTCTCGTCGGTGTTCGTGGTCACCAACAGCCTGCGCCTGCGCAGCTTCCGCAGCGTGGCGAGCACCTGAGGCGAGCGGGTTCAGGCGTCGGTGATCGCGATCGAGGTGGGCAGGCCGGGGGCGTCGGGCAGGCCGGAGCCGTGGGTGCCGTCGGTGCGGTCGAGGTCGAGCGGGAGTCCCATGAGGATCGCGTCCCAGACCTGGCCGGACGCACGCCGGTAGTGCGCCCGGATGCGGCCCTCGACGACGAAGCCACGGGACAGGTACAGCCTGATGGCCGCCTCGTTGTGCGGCCAGACCTGCAGCTCGGCCTTGTGTGCGCCCCGGACGCGGGCCGCGTCGAGCAGGGCATCGAGGAGCTGGCCGCCCAGTCCGCGGCCACGCACGTCGGCCGCCAGGTTCATCCCCAGCTCAGCCACCCCGTAGCGCGCCACGTGCACCGAGCCCTGCCCCACCAGGCGATCAGAGGCGGCCTCCGTCACGACCAGCGTGCTGGCCGTCGGGTCGGCCAGGCCTTCGAGCCAGTGCTGGCCACGCCGGTGCCGGTCGAAGCCCGGCTCCGTGCCCAACCAGATCCCCTCGGCGGCCACCTCCTCGAGGAGGTCCAGTGCCGCAGGCACGTCGCCTGCGCGCATCCCCCGGACGATCACTGCCACGGCCGCCATCCTGCCCGAGCGCCAGCCCCGCCGCTACGCCGACCCCGGCCGGCCGACGTAGGACTGCCAGGGCCGGTCGAGCCGGGCGCGGCCGGTGAGCACGTAGTCGTCGGCCCACTCTCCGACGAGGCGTGCCATCACGGCCGAACGCACCACGGGATCGCTGGCAGCAGGAAGGGACCCGAGGTCGCTCTTCACGTCGTAGTAGCCGCCGGTCACGGGGTACCCGCAGGAGTCCCCGTCGAGCAGGCCCGCAGGGTCCATCCAGGACTCCCCCGCAGGATCTGCCAGCACCTCAGCCAGGCGAACACGGGCGCGATCGTCGATCCCCCCGGTCACCTCGGGGTGCCGGGCGAGCAGCGCGGCAACAGCCTCGTCGAGGGACTGGTCAACCATGTGAGTCCACCTCCCGGTGCCGTGCAGGACCTGACGGAGTCGATGCTAGGACGTTCAGCCCGGCAGTGGCCACGCATCGCCGCGCACCCCCACGCGGACCTGCTCACCGGGCTGCGGCAGCCACCCGGACCACACCCTCGACTGCAGGTCGGTCCCTCGATCCGTGCGCAGGGACACCAGGGCATCATGGCCGTGGAAGGACACCGACACCACATGGGCCAGGGCTGGCGATCCAGCCACCTCCGCGGCTCCCGAACCGGGTGGCGGCGACACGGCGGACCCCGGACCCACGGGTTCGGGGACGAGCTGCTCCGGGCGCAGCAGCAACGTGGTGGCCCCGGACGCGGGTCGGACCAGACCGACCCGGCCGAGCTCGCAGTCCGCGTCCGCCCCCGACGCCTGTCCGGGCAGCAGCACCGCATCGCCGAGGAACTCGGCGACCGCGACGCTGGCCGGTTCGGCATAGACCTGGTCGGGGGTGCCGACCTGGGCGATCCGGCCGTCGAGCATGACGGCGACGGTGTCGGCCACGCTCAGCGCCTCATCCTGGTCGTGGGTGACCAGCAGGACCGACGCCTGCTCGGCTCGCAGCGCAGCCATGACCGCGTCACGCACGGACACACGCAGGGTGGCGTCCAGTGCGGAGAACGGCTCGTCCAGGCAGATGAGGTCCGGGCTGGGAGCCAGCGCCCGGGCCACCGCCACGCGCTGCTGCTGGCCGCCGGAGAGCTGGTCCGGGCGCCGGTGGGCGAGCTCGGCCAGGCCCACGAGATCCAACATGTGCGCAACCCGAGCCCGGCCCACGCCCGTGCGCCCACGGCGCTCCAGCCCGAAGCCCACGTTTCCGGCCACGTCGAGGTGGCTGAACAGGGCACCCTCCTGCGGCACCACCCCCACCCGGCGATGCTCGGGGGGCACAGCCACCGCCCCCTCCGGCCCCGCCGACGCGACCACCCGGCCCGCCAGCACGATCGTCCCGGCATCCGGCTGCTCGAACCCGGCCACGAGGCGGACCAGGGTGGTCTTGCCGCAGCCCGACGGCCCGACCAGGGCCACCACCCGGCCCGCGGGAACATCGAGGTCCGCGCCGGCGAGGACGGGCTGCGCCCCGAAGGACCGCGACAGCCCGCGCACCTGCAGCTGGTCATGCATCTGATCGCGCCCGTCGTCCGACCCTGGCCAGCATGACGGCGGGCAGGGCAGCTCCCAGCACGATCAGCGCAGCGTAGGGGGCAGCCGCTGAGTAGTCCGAGACCAGCATGAAGCGCCAGAGCATCGTGGCCAGCGTCTCGGTGCCCGTGGGATGCAGCAGCAGGGTTGCGGGCAGCTCCTTCATGGTCGTCAGGAACACCATCGCGGCGCCGGCGGCCAGGCCGGGGGCGGCCAGCGGGAGCGTGACCCGACGCAGGGTGGCCCACCGGTCGAGCCCCAGGCTGCGGGCGACCTCCTCGGCGCGCACCGGGCTGTGCTCCACGGAGGCCCGGACCGCAGCCACCGCCAGCGGCAGGAACAGGACGACGTAGGCCAGGACGAGCAACGGGGTCTGCTGGTAGATGGGTCGCAACAACCGGACGCCGACGTAGACCATCGCGATCGCCACGACGATCCCGGGAAGCGCGTGACCGATGTAGGTCGTCCGCTCCAGGCCCGCGCTGAGCCGACCCGGGTACCGGGCCGCGAGGACTCCGACCGGGATCGCCAGGGCCAGGCACGCGAGGGCGGCCAGCGTCGACAGCTGCAGGGTCGCGGCCAGCGCCGACCAGAACTGGCCGAGGTCCGCTGCGGCCCCGACCCCATCGAGAAGCCACGTGCTGATGGTGGCCGCCGGTACGACCACGCCGAGGACCACCACCCCCGCCAGGAGGCCGAGGGCGGGAACCGTGGCACGACGCAGCGGGACCCCGCGACCCACGCGCGCCACCCCGGAGCCGGTCCGGGTCCGCACCGCGCCGCGGACCCGGGCCTCGCTGGCCACGAGGATCGCGGCCAGCAGCACCAGCAGGACGGAGAGGGCTGCCGCCCGGGTCGGGTCGAAGCCCGATCGGTAGGCGCCGTAGATGACCCAGGTGAACACCTCGTAGCGCATCAGGGCCACGGCCCCGAAGTCGGACAGGACGTACAGGGCCACGAGCAGGGCCCCGGCCGCCACGCTCGTGCGGATCTGCGGGATGGTCACCCGGCGCGCGACCTGCCAGCGGCCCATGCCCAGCGAGGCGGCGACCTCCTCCTGAGCCGGGTCGATGCGGCGCAGGGCGGCGACCGCGGGCAGGAAGACGTAGGGGAAGGTCGTCATGGTGAGCACCAGCACCGCACCGGGGAAGCCGGCCAGCCCGGGCGCCACATCGAGCCAGACGAAGGCGCTGATGTAGCTCGGGACCGCCAGCGGCAGCACCAGCGCGACCGACCAGAACCGCGCGCCGGGCAGGTCCGTGCGCGCCACCAGCCACGCGGAGGTGACGCCGATCAGGACGGCCAGCAGGGTCACGGTGGCCGCGAGCATGATGCTGCGCAGCGTCAGTGCCACCGTCGCGGGTGTCGCCAGCACCTCGATGAGCGTGGCCACCGATCCGGTCCGGGCGATCAGGTACCAGATCGGAAGGACCGCCACGAATGCGGCGACGACCGAGGGCAGCACCAGCCACCAGGGCGCACGCCGGCTGCGGGCGCGCCGACGGGTTCCCGCCACCGGGCGCACCGACGGCCCGGTGCCGGGTCCCACGGGATTCGCGGGACCCGGCACCGGATCGTTGATGGTCGGCGCGGCGGTCACCCGACTCCTCCTCAACCCGCCCTCGGGCGGGCACACGGCCTACTGGGTCAGCAGCCCGACCTCGGCCAGCAGGGCCTGGGTCTCGGCGATGGAGTCCAGGTCGGACAGGTCGATGGCGGGCGGGTCGAGGGACTCCAGCGACGGCAGGCCCTCGGGAGCAGCCGCACCCTCGATCAGCGGATACTCCCACGTCTGCTCGGCGAAGTAGGCCTGGGCCTTCTCCCCGGTCAGGTAGTCCACGAGGGCCAGGGCCTGCTCGGGCTGGTCGCTGGAGGCCAGGATCCCGGCGCCGGCCACGTTGACCAGGCCCCCGGGATCGCCGGCGGCCATGAACTGGTTGCGGGCGGTGACGTTCTCCTCGCCCTTCTCGGCGATGAGCTCGTAGAGGTAGTAGTGGTTGATCAGTCCGATCTGGACCTCGCCGGCATCCACCGCGTCGCGCACCTGGGAGTTGCCCTCGTAGGCGACCGGGTCCTGCGCAGCGAACGCCTCGAGCCAGGCCCGGGCGCCGTCCTCACCCCGCAGGACGCGCAGGCCGGTGACGAACGACTGCCAGCTGGCGTTGGTCGGGGCGTAGCCGATCCTTCCCCCGGCGAAGTCGCCGGCGACGACCTCGTCGATCGTGTCGGGCGCCTCGGAGACCAGGTCGGAGTTGTACACCACGACGCGGACCCGTCCCGACGTCCCGGTCCAGGTGCCGTCAGCGGCCCGGTAGGCGGCCGGCACCCGCTCCACGGTCTGCTCCGGGAGGGTGGCGAACAGCCCCTCCTTGGTCAGGGCGCCCAGCGCGCCGGCGTCCTGGGAGAGGAAGACGTCCGCCGGGCTGGCGTCACCCTCGGTGAGCAGCTGCGCGGACAGCTCCCCCGAGCCCGCGCTGCGCACCTCGACGGGGATCCCGGTGTCGGCGGTGAACTGCTCCAGCAGCGGCCCGACCAGCTCCTCGCTGCGTCCGTTGTAGAGGGTGATGGCCCCCTGGTCATCCCCGCTCGGGGTTGCGCCGTCCGCGGGCCCGGAGCTGCAGCCGGCCAACAGGAGGGCCGCGGCGGTCACGGCCGCAGCGACTCCCGCGCGGCGCCGGGCGCCGAATGGCAGGCCCTGACTGGTGGGGAGGGCGGCGCCCTGGGGCGCCCTCGGGTCGGGGGTCGAACCGGAGGGTCCGGTGGTGCGGATGGTCACGTCTCTCCTTGGGCGGCTGGTAAGGCGTGCCTACCCTAAACCACGGCCCAGAACAGGCCAAATCCGGCCCGCCTCCACGGCCCCCCACCACCACCGGCCGACTGGCTACCCGGTGACGACGTCCCGACGCGCGAACCGGGTGACCCCGAGGACGACCAGCCCCACGGCGATCCCGACCATGACGGGGACCCCGAGGTACTGCGGATCGGGACCGGGGACCACTGGTGAGTGGGCGAACGGGCTGACGTTGCGGACCCATTCGGGGATGTCCCAGAGGACCCCGAACTCGCCCATCACCAGGAAGGCCACGAACAGCGCCCAGGCGATGCCGGTCATCCTCGGCCAGAACCCCCAGATCGCGACAGCCAGGCCGACCATGACCCAGGCGGCCGGGATCCGGGCGGTGGCCGCGATGGCCAGTCGCCCGACCTGCGCGGGCTCACCCACGGACAGCGCATGGCCCAGGCCGATCGCCAGCCCCACGAGTGTCATGAGCACCGCCACGCCGACGAGCGCCAGGGCTGCGTGGCTGGCGGCCCACTGGCGGCGCGAGGTGGCCGTGGCCAGGACGTTCTCCGCGCGCCCGCCCTCCTCCTCGGAGTGCAGCCAGGAGGCGGCCACGATCCCGTACGCGGCGACCAGCGAGCCGATGATCCCCAGCTCTGCGGCGAGGAACATGTCCACGATCCCCTGCCGCCCACCCAGCCGCTCCAGGAACTCGGCCATCGCCGGGGTGTCGATGAACCCGCTCACGCTGTCGGCCACACTGCCCAGCACGACGCCCATCAGGACCGCGGCGACCGTCCACGCCAGGAATCCCGGCCGCTGCAGACGCCACGACAGGCCCCAGGTGGAGCTGATCCGGCCCTCGGCGGGACCGGGACGGTCGGCCAGGAGCCCGGCGCCGAGGTCCCGACGGCGCTGCAGCAGGAAGGCGACGGCGACCAGGACCGCGGTGGCGACCACGGGCAGGACCAGGATCCCCCAGCGGGTTCCGGAGAACGCCCGGACCTGCTGGCTCCACCCGATCGGCGACAGCCAGGACAGCCATCCCGGTCCGGCCTCGGCGAGGTCCCCGACCGCACGGGCCACGTAGGCCACGGCCAGGGCGATCAGCCCCAGCCCGGTGGCCGAGCGCGCGCCCACACTGAGCTGGGCGGTGATCCCGCCGACTGCCGCGAACAGCAGGCCAGTGGCACCCCATGCGGCGCCGAACGCCACGGCACCGGCTGCGGGCAGCCCGGCCAGCGCCAGGCCGGCGGCGGTCAGGACCGCGATCCCGGCCGACGCCGTCGCCGCCAGCAGGAGACCGGCAGCCAGCGGTGCTGCCCGGCCGACGACGGTCGCCCCGACGAGCTCGAGGCGACCCGCCTCCTCCTCGGCGCGGGTGTGGCGGACCACGAGGATGATCATCAGCACAGCGACCATCGCGGCACCGAACGCCGTCATCTTGAACAGGGACAGCTCACCGAGGGAGGTGGGGTCGTAGATCCGTCCGTACAGGGCGATGAGGGCGGCCGACCCGTTGATCGCCTCGGCCGCCTGGACGCGCTGGGGCAGGTCCGGGTACAGCCCGACGGTCGCCTGGGCGGAGAACGTGGCCATGCCCGCGATCAGCAGGACCCACGACGGGACCAGGAACCGGTCGCGCCGCAGGGCCAGCCGCAGCATCTGGCCGGTACCGACCAGCGCCGAGCCACCGCTGCCACCCTCCCCCGGTGCGGCGACCGGCCGGGAGGTCGTCGGGGCCGCGCTGGTGGTCATGCCGAGGCCTTCCCCCGACGCCCGAGGTGCCAGTGGTGCGCCCCACCCGCGCCGTTCCCCTCGACCGAGCTCGGGTCCGGTTCGGCGAGCACGTCGCGGTAGTGCCGCAGGAACAGCTCCTCGAGCGTGGGCGGTGCGGTCGTCAGGCTGGTCAGCCCTCCCGACCCGAGGCTGGCCATCAGGGGCGAGAGGCCATGACTCTCGACGCTGGCGGTGACCCGCCGGCCCGCCACCACCACGTCGTGGACCCCGGGGAGGTGGTCGAGGCCCGCAGGGACCACGTCCACCTCGGCGACCACCGACGTCCGGGTCAGGTGCCGCAGCTGGGCCATGGTCCCGGACTCCACGACGACGCCCTGGCGGATGATGCTCACGCGGTCGCAGAGCGCCTCCACCTCGGACAGGATGTGGCTGCTCAGCAGCACGGTGCGGCCATCGGCCCGGAAGACCTCGATGTGCTCCCGGAAGGTGGCATCCATCAACGGGTCGAGCCCCGCGGTCGGCTCGTCGAGGAGCAGCAGCTCCACGTCGCTGGCCAGCGCGGCAACGAGGGCCACCTTCTGCCGGTTGCCCTTGGAGTAGGTGCGGCCCTTCTTCGTCGGGTCGAGGTCGAAGCGGGCGATCAGGTCGTCGCGCCGGGCGCGATCCAGGCCACCGCGCATCCGGCCCAGCATGTCGATGACCTCGCCCCCGGTCAGGTTCGGCCACAGGGTGACATCGCCGGGCACGTAGGCCAGGCGGCGGTGCAGCGCCGCCGCGTCATGCCAGGGGTCAGCGCCGAGCACCCGGACGGTCCCGGCGTCGGCACGCAGCAGGCCCAGCAGGATCCGCAGCGTGGTGGTCTTGCCCGCGCCGTTGGGCCCCAGCAGGCCGTGCACCTCCCCGGGGACCACCTCGAGGGTGAGCTGGTCGAGGACCCGGGTGGTGCCGAAGCTCTTGACCAGGCCCTGGACGTCGATGACGGCGTCGGTGGGCGGCAGCTCGGTGACCGGCGCAGGTGCGGAATCGATGACCATACCCAGCACGGTATGCCCGGGATCTCCCGAACACGAGGGTCCTTCGACCCGTGCCCGGCGACCGCCCGCCAGTCCCGGGCGGACCCGAGGAGGCCGGTTCCGACCTGCGATCCGGCCCACCTGCGCCGCTAGCCTCGCACCCATCTGCGAAGCTACCGATCGGAGCCATCGTGAACGACGTCCTGGACTCTGCTGAGTTCGGCGCGATCCTGCAGGGGCTGGCCGACGAGTCCGGCACGCCCGTGGCGGCCCTGCGTGAGGAGGCCGAGGCCGATCTCAAGGAGATGGCCGTCCGGCCGGGCAAGTGGAGCAATGCGGCCTGGGACCGCTTCTGCGCCTGGCTCTCCCGCGCCTACCGCGTCGACTTCCGTCCCGCCGAGGTCGAGCGGCTGCGCGAGCTGAACCGGTCCGCCTCACTGGTGTTCCTGCCCAACCATCGCTCCTACCTGGACCCGATGGTGCTGCGCTCGGCCCTGGCCCAGCACGGGTTCGCGCCCAACAACGTGCTCGGCGGTGCGAACCTGGCCATCTGGCCGTTCTCGGAGATCGGCCAGCGCAACGGGATCGTGTTCATCCGCCGGGAGTTCCGCGACGACCACGTGTACCGGGCCACGCTGAAGGCCTACCTGTCCCACCTGATCGCCGAGCGCAAGAACCTCGAGTGGTACATCGAGGGTGGGCGCACCCGCACGGGCAAGCTCCGGCCACCCCGCCTGGGGATCCTGAGCTACGTCATGGACGCCTACGGCGAGCACCCCGAGCGCGACGTCCTGATCATCCCCACGTCGGTCATCTACGACCAGCAGCACGAGGTCGGGGCGATCTCCGCCGAGGAGATGGGCGGCCGCAAGAAGCCCGAGAGCATCAAGTGGATGTACGAGTTCGCCACGTCGCAGTCCCGCCGCCTGGGACGGGCGTACCTGCGGTTCGGGGAGCCGCTGTCCCTGGCCGACGCGGTGGCCCTGACCGCCGACGAGGAGGGCACCCCCCGGCCCCGGCTGGCCGTGTCGAAGGTGGCCTTCGAGACGATGAACCGGATCAACAAGGTCACGCCGATCACCCCGGGTGCGCTGATCACGTTCGCGCTGCTGGACAACGGCGACCGGTCGATCACCGTGGAGGAGGGCCGGCGGATCCTGCACCCGCTGGCCGACTACATCCAGCGCCGCCAGCTGCCCATGACCGAGTGGCCGGACCTCAGCGAGTTCGGGCGGATGCGCGAGGTGCTCGACCGGCTGGTCCGCGAGGGCGTCATCACCGTCTACCGCGGCGGCACCGAGCCCGTCTACGCGATCAGCCCCGGCAAGCAGCACGAGGCCGCGTTCTACCGGAACACGATCATCCACTTCTTCCTGGTGCGGGCCATCACCGAGCTCGCCGCGCTGCAGGCCGCCGAGGACGAGGCGCCCGACATCCCCGAGGCCACCTGGCAGAACGCCCGCCGGCTCAAGGACCTGCTGCGCTTCGAGTTCTTCTTCCCGGGCACCCGCGAGTTCGCCGACCAGGTGTCGGCCGAGGCGAGCTACATGAACCCCGGCTGGGAGGACCGCACCTTCAGCCCGGCGCGCATCCGCGAGGGGATGGGCGAGCTGGACATGCTCGTGGCCCACCGCGTCATCGGACCCTTCTTCGAGGCCTACAGCGTCCTGGCTGACGAGCTCACGCTGCTCGGCCAGCCGGCCGACGACAAGGAGCTGGTCACCCGAAGCCTGGGCCTCGCCCAGCAGCGGTGGCTCCAGCGGCAGCTGACGACCCCCGAGTCGGTCTCCGCGGACTACTTCCGCAACGCCGTGCAGCTGGCCGACAGGTTCGGCCTGATCGCCTCCGAGGAGCCGGGGCTCGCCGACCGCCGACGGGCCTTCGCCGACGAGCTGCGCCAGATCACCCGTCGCCTGGACACGCTGCGCAGGATCGCCCAGGCGTCAGGACAACCCGTGCTCGCCGAACGCACCCCACGGCCCCAGGGAGGGATCCATGGCTGACATCGAGTGGCTCGTCGAGGAGATCGACAACTCCCCGGAGGGCCCCACCGTCGGGGCCTTCTTCGACTTCGACGGCACCCTGATCGCCGGCTACTCCGCAGCTGCGTTCTTCACCTACCGGCTCAAGCGTCGCGAGATCTCGACAAGCGAGCTGATGCGCACGATCCGCGAGAGCGTCAACGTCGAGCGCCGGGGCCACGACGTCACCGAGCTGATGAACGTCGGTGTCCAGGGCCAGGCCGGACGGAACGCGGCCGAGGCCGAGAGCTGGGCGCGCACGGTCTTCGCCAAGGAGATCGCCGAGATGATCTACCCCGACGCGCGCACCCTGATCGACGCGCACCTGCGTCGGCACCACACGGTGGTGATCGCCTCCTCGGCCACCCGGGCGCAGATCCAGGCCACGGCCGACGACCTGGGCATCGACCACATCATCTGCACCGAGATGGAGGTCGACGACGACGGTCGCTACACCGGCGCCCTGGCCAGCCCGATCCGCTGGGGTGAGGGGAAGTCCGACGCGGTCGCGGAGTTCGCCGAGGAGCTCCAGATCGACCTCGACGAGTCCTTCGGCTACTCCAACGGCAGCGAGGACGTCCCCTTCCTGGAGACCGTCGGCCGGCCATGCGCGCTGAACCCCGACGAGGGCCTGGTCGAGATCGCCCACGAGCGCGGGTGGCCCGTCGCCCAGCTCGTCGAGCCCCGGTCCACCACACCGGTCGACGTGGTGCGCAGCGTCGCCGCGATGGGTGTGTTCGCCGGCAGCGTCGGGGCGGCCGCAGCGCTGGCCCTGGTGAACCAGAGCCGATCGCTGGGGGCCAACGTCGCCGCGGGAGTGGGCTGCGACCTCGGGATGGCCACCGCGGGCGTGCGACTGCGGGTCATCGGCGAGGAGAACGTGTGGTCGGCCCGTCCCGCGGTCTTCCTGTTCAACCACCAGAGCCAGCTGGACGCCTTCGTCCTCGGGTCCATCCTGCGCAAGGACTTCACAGGCGTCGCGAAGAAGTCCCTGGAGCGCGACCCGATCTTCGGACCGGTGGGATTCCTCGCCGACGTCGCCTACATCGACCGGTCCGACAGCACCAAGGCCCGCCAGGGCCTCGAGCCGGCCGTCGAGGCCCTGCGCAGGGGCAAGTCGATTGCGATCGCGCCGGAGGGCACCCGCTCCCCCACGCCCAGGCTCCTGCCCTTCAAGAAGGGCCCGTTCCACATGGCGATGCAGGCCGGTGTCCCGGTGGTCCCGATCGTGATGCGCAACTGCGGGGAGATCATGGGGGCGCACTCGATGGCCATCCACCCCGGGACCGTCGACGTGGCCGTGCTCGCGCCGGTCCCGACCGACGACTGGACGCTGGAGAACCTCAACGACAACATCGCCCGGGTCCGCCAGATGTACCTCGACACGCTGGCCAACTGGCCATCGGCCCCCTCCTGAGCCCTACTCTCCCGACATGCCACGTCGAGGGATCACCCCGCTGTCCCAGCAGATCCGCCACACCCTGGCCGCGCACGCCACGGCGCAGCGCACCGGCATCCCCGTCGAGGAGGTCCTCGGGCAGTCCGCGGACGCCGAGCTGACCCGACGCAACTTCCTGCGCGGAGCGGGGGCCATGACCGCAGCAGGGGTGGCGGTCGCTGCCGGCATGCGACCAGCCCCCGCGCGGGCCGCCAGTGGCCCCTCGGTCATCATCGTCGGCGCCGGACTGGCCGGGATCCGGGCCGCGCACTGGCTGTACCGGGTCAAGGGGATCCGGGCGACGGTCTACGAGGGAAACACCCGCGCGGGCGGGCGATGCTGGTCGCTGCGCGACTACTTCGACGACGGCGCTGTCGTCGAGCACGGCGGGCAGCTGATCAACACCGACCACAACACGATCCGCAACCTCATCAGCAGCCTGGGGCTGAGCCTGGTGACCGCAAACGGGGGCTCGTACCAGGGGTGGCCGGACAAGTACTGGATCGACGGTGCCGACTACCCGTACGACGCGGCCAACGCCGACTGGGGGCAGGTCCAGTCGGCGATGAAGGCCGCCCAGCAGTCCGCGCCATATCCGCAGTCATACTCGGCGAGCACCCCCGCCGGGATCGCACTCGACCGTATGACGGTCGACGAGTGGCTCGACGCGAACGTCCCGGGTGGGCTGGGCAGCCGGTTCGCGAAGCTCATGCAGAGCAACGCGATCGCCGAGTACGGGATGGACCCCGACCAGCAGTCGGCCCTGAACCTCATCTACCTGCTGGGCTGGAACCCGCGGAACTCCCTGGACCCCCTCAACGGCGCCGACGAGAAGTACACCGTCGAGGGCGGCAACGACCAGATCGTCTCCCGGATGCTGGCCGAGCTCCCGGCCGGGACGGTCAAGTACGGCAACGCCCTGACCGCACTGCGCTCGAACGCGAACGGCACCGTCACCGGGACGTTCCTGTCGGGCCGGAGGTACACGGACGTGACCGCGGATCGGGTCATCCTCGCCCTGCCGTTCACGACCCTTCGCGACTGCGACCTGTCCGGGTCCGGGTTCAGCACCCGCAAGCTCCGAGCCATCCGTGAGCTGGGGCTGGGGTACAACGCGAAGCTGCACGTCCAGCTGTCGTCACGGCCGTGGGTCGCCCAGGGCTACGGCGGTGCGGCGTACACGCCCATGTCGGGGTTCCAGTGCGCGTGGGACGACACCGCGGCAACCACGACCACCCGTGGTGTGCTCAACTTCTTCCCCGGCGGCCGCCAGGTCCAGGCGTGGTCCGGGTCAGCCTTCGGTCCGGCGCCGAAGAGCCAGGTGAACTCCTACCTGGCCCAGGCCGACGCCATCTTCCCGGGGACCCGTGCGGCGTACACCGGGCGCAGCTACCGCGACGCGTGGATCCTCGACCCGTGGGCCAAGGGCGCCTACACCTGCCCGACGCCCGGGCAGTACACGTCGCTGTTCGGAGTCGGCAAGGTCCGCGAGGGCAACGTGTTCTTCGCCGGCGAGCACACCAGCGACGAGTACTTCGGGTACCTCAACGGCGCCGTCGAGTCCGGCGAGCGCGCCGCCAAGGAGGTCGCCGCGAGCTGACCGGGCTACGGCCGGGGCAGCTTGTGCAGGGCCTTGAAGGAGTGGGTCATGACCGCGGTGAACAGCTCGTGGGTCATGGAGCCCGGGGGGTGGATGCCGTGCAGGCGCTGGATCACGATGGACTGCGGCTCGGTGAACCGCAGGATCCCGTACTTGCCGTTGCGCCGGCCCATGCCCGAGGCCTTCATCCCGCCCTGCAGCACGTCCGCGCTGCCCCAGGTCGCCACGATCCCGTCGTTGATCTCGACGGTGCCGGCCTGGATGCGCTCGGCCACCCGCATCCCCTCGCGGGTGTTGCGGGTCCACAGGACCGCGTGCAGCCCGTACTCGGTGTCGTTGGCCATCTCGACCACCTCGTCGACGGAGTCGAACGGGTAGAGGGCCACGACCGGCCCGAACGTCTCGGCGGCGCAGAGCTCCATGTCGGGGGTGACCCCCTCCAGCACCGTCGGGGCGTAGAAGGTCGGGCCGAGGTCGGGACGCGCCCGGCCACCGGTCAGGACCGTGGCGCCCTTGGCGACGGCGTCCTCGACCTGGCCTGAGACCGTGGCCAGCTGCGCGTCGTCGATCAGGCAGCCCATGTCGTAGTCGAAGGTGAGCCCGGACCCCATCCGGATCCGCTCGACGCGCGCGACCAGGTTCGAACGGAATGTGTCGTAGACAGAGCGGTGCACGAGGATCCGCTCCGGGCCGACGCACGTCTGGCCCGCGTTGATGAAGCAGGCCCGGATGACAGCCTCGACGGCCCGGTCGATCTCGGCATCGGCCAGGACGATGAAGGGGTTCTTCCCGCCCAGCTCGAGGGCCGTGTAGGTGAGCCTGGGTCCGGTGCGCGCGGCGACGGCGCGCCCCGCGGCCGTCGATCCGGTGAAGGCCACTGCGTCGGCGCGGTCGACCACGGCCGTCCCGATCGAGCGGCCGGGACCCAGCACGATCTGCCACAGGTCCTCGGGCAGGCCCGGCCTCGACAGCCAGGTCACGCACCCAGATCGCGGACAGCGACGCCTGCACGTCGGGACGGTGAACGATGGCGTTGCCGCCGACCAGTGCGGAGTACCCGTCCGAGGCGGCGAACACTGCCGGGTAGTTCCACGAGGTCACCAGCCCGACGACCCCCCGGGGGTGACGGACCTCGTAGGCCTTCGTGACGATCGGGACCACGCCCTGCCGCGCATGCCGACCCAGGACCTTCGGCGCCGTGCGGGAGATGTAGCGCGCATAGACCGCTACGGCAGCCGCCTCGGCGAATGCGTCATATCGCGCTTTGCCGGCCTCGATCTGCAGCAGGTCCATGAGCTCGTCCTGCCGGGCGAACGCCTCATGATGGATCCGGCCGATGATGCGCGCGCGCTCGGCCACCGGGCGAGCAGCCCACAGCTTCTGGGCGGCCCTGGCCCGGGCGAATGCCTCCTCGACGTCAGCCTCGGTCGAGATCGGGTAGGTGATCAGCTCCTCCCCGGTGAACGGGGCGCGCGTGGTCTCGGTCTGGTCGCCGGTGGCCACCACGCATGACAGGAGCCGGTCGATGAGTGCGGTCGGGGACGTCGTCGCGCAGGCTGAGGGTCGGCCCGGGGACGGGGTCCGGGGCCGCGGCGCCATCGGCCATCGGCTGGACCTTCACGCGGGGCGTGGTCTTCTTGGGAGGCAGGGATGTTGTGGCCATGCCTTCACGCTACGCCCCGGCATCGGCGGAGGTGACCCGACCCGCCCTCTGGGCAGCATGGGTCGCAGGTCGCCCAGCGTCGAGGCAGGAGGCGGCGATGTCCGCCGCGTGGCCGTCCCCCGCGTCGAGGTCGGCGGGCACCAACGACAGGCGGGTGCGTCGCGCAAGCAGGTCGTCGACGTCCAGGGCGCCCTCGGCCTCGACGCCGAACGCAAGCTCCACGCCCAGCACGCCGACACCCGCGGACACCGGCTCCCGCAGCCAGGGCCGGGACTCCCCCAGAGCCCAGACCGTGGCGGCCTCGTTGCCGTACCGGCGGACCAGCCGCGCCGGCAGCTCGGGCTCCACGGCGGCGAGCACGCCGTCGGGCGCGGCGCCCACGACGGCGATCTGCGACGTCCGGCACGGCACGTCGGTGATCCGGTCGACCACGTCCTGGGCCATGCGCCGGTAGGTCGTGAGCTTGCCCCCGGTGACGGTGATCCGGCCATCACCGTGGTCGCGCACGACGTGCCGGCGCGACAGGTCCGCGGCCGCGGCCCCGGGTGACTCGTGGTCCGGCGCGGCCAGGGGCCGCACGCCCGCGAAGGCGCCGATCACGTCCGCGCGGGTCAGGCCCACCTCGAGCCAGGGGGAGATGATGCCCAGGATCCAGTCGATCTCCTCCTGGGTGGGGGTCACCACCGGCGGCAGCGGACCCTCCATCGGCACGTCGGTGAGGCCGATGAAGGTCAGGCCCTCGGGCTGCGGGAGGGCGAACACGAACCGGCCGGTGGTGCCCGGCACCGGGACGGTCAGCGCGGCGCTGGGGTTCCCGAGCCGCTCCGAGCGGACCACGACATGGCTGCCCCGCGACGGGACGAGTCGCACCTCGTCATCGAGCTCGTGCGCCCAGGCGCCGGTGGCGTTGACGATGTGGCGCGCGCGCACGGTGTACGTCGATCCGTCCAGCCCGTCGCGCAGCTGCGCCTCCCCCGGCGCGATCGCCGTCACCTCGGTGCGGGTCAGGATCGCGGCCCCGTACGCCGCTGCGGTCCGCGCCACCGCCACGACGAGCCGGACGTCGTCCTCGAGCTGGCAGTCCCAGAGCACCATCGCCCCGCGGACCCGCTGCGCAGCCAGGGAGGGCACCAGGGCGATGGCGTGCTCGGGGTCCAGCGCCCGGGCGCGCGGCAGCATCCCCCGCGGCGTGCGGGCAGCGGCGCGCAGGACATCCGCGGCGGTGAGCCCGCTGCGGACCAGGCGGGGGTCGGGCTCGTCGGGGGCGTCGGAGTACGGGACCACCTGGGGCAGCGGGTGGATCAGGTGCGGGGCCACCACCCCGGCGAGCACGGCACGCTCACGGGCACTCTCCCACGCGACGCCGACGTGCCCGGAGGCCAGGTAGCGCAGGCCGCCATGCACCAGCTTGCTGGACCATCCCGAGGTCCCCGCGCCGAGGTCGGCACGCTCGACGAGGGCCACCCGCAGGCCCCGGGACGCCGCGTCGAGGGCAACCCCGACCCCGGTGATCCCCCCACCGACGACCAGGACGTCGAGGTCCGCCCCCTGGTCGAGTCGGGTGCGCCAGCGGTCCCGGCGATCGCGCGTGAGCAGCGTCGTCGGGTCGCCCGGGGCCAGGTGCGCGACGCGCGGGGAGTGGCTGCCGGGACGCAGGGGAAGTGCGACTGGCCGGTTCATCGGGATCCTCCGGTGTCGGGTGCGGGCCACGGGCGCAGGTAGCCGTCGAGGGCCCGCTCCAGCTCGGGCCAGCGCCGGCCGCGCGGGTCGACGCTGTCGTAGGCGCGCGCCGAGAAGACGTGGATGGCTGCCATGCTCATCACCTGCAGGGACATGGCCTCAAGATCGCCGGCGCTGATCGACCCATCAGCCTGGCCGGCGGCGAGAACCTGGCGCAGCCGGTCCAACGCGATCCGGTGCGAGCTGCCGAGCCGATCGACGACCAGCGGCATCAGCATCTCCGGGTCGAGCTCGAGGATGCGGCGCATCAGCGGGTGCTCGGCGGTCCGCCTCGTGACGTGGATGACCTCACGGACCAGGCGGCCGCGACCGGTCTTCTCCCGACGGGCGCGCTCGGCGGCCTCGGTGATGACGGCGCTGAACTCGACCACGAGCAGTGCGCTGATCAGTCGATCGAGGTCGTCGTAGCGGCGGTAGACCGTCATCCTGCTGACCCCCGCCCGCCGGGCGACCTCCGCGAGCGTCAGGCGGCCGAGGCCGATCTCCAGGACGCCCTCGTACGCGGCACGGAGCACCGGGTCGTCGGATGCCGACCCCCCGGTGTTCCGGGTGGACAGGTGTGACACTGAGCCCATGACTGTCACTCTACTCCTGCTGTGGTGGGAGTTCTCGTCCCAGTGATGTGACATTCACCCTGCGATATGTAACATGGTCTCATGATCGGATCACTGGCTGACCGGTACGCCCGCTGGGGGGCCGCTGGCCCCTCCCACGACCTCGACCCCCGGGCCGCGGCCTACGTCGCCGAGGTGCTCGGCCCGCCCGCGCCCTCCCCAGCCGTCGCCCTGTCGCGGATCGAACCCGGACCCTGCCGGCTGGACCCCGCGGCGCTGGCGGCGCTCGCCGGCGCAGTCGGGGAGGGGCACGTCCACACGGACCGGGAGTCACGGCTGGCCCACGCCGGTGGGCTGTCCTACGTGGACCTGCTCGAGCGGCGCTCGGCGACACGGCCCGAGGCGCCGGATGTGGTCGTCTCCCCGGGGTCGCACGAGGATGTCGTGGGTGTGCTCGCCGCGGCGGAGGCCGGCGGGTTCGCGGTGGTTCCGTTCGGCGGCGGCACGAGCGTGGTCGGCGGGGTCCGTCCGGACGCGCAGGGGCGTTCCGGGGTGGTGGCGATCAGCTTCGACCGGATGGCCGAGCTGGTGGACGTCGACCCGGTGAGCGGGACCGCACGCGTCCAGCCCGGGATGACCGGGCCGGTCCTGGAGCGGCTGCTCGCCGCCCGGGGGCTCACCTGGGGGCACGTCCCGCAGTCGTGGGAGCGGGCCAGCATCGGCGGGTACGCCGCCACCCGCTCGGCGGGCCAGTCCTCCACGGGGTACGGCCGCAGCGACGCCACCGTCGAGGCGATGGTGGTGGCCACGCCGCGCGGCACGCTGCGACTGGGTCGGGCGCCGTCCTCTGCGGCCGGCCCGGACCTGCGGGCCCTGTTCCTGGGCAGCGAGGGGACGCTGGGCGTCATCACCGAGCTCACGCTGCGCGTGCGCCGGGTCCCGACGACCCGGTGGTTCGAGGCGATCATGCTCCCGGACCTCGACGCCGGGCTCGAGGCCTTCCGCGAGCTCGCCCAGTCCCGCGCCTGTGCGGACGTGATGCGCCTGTCGGACCTGGCCGAGACCCGGGCGACGATGCACATGAGTGGGCCGGCCGGGCGCACCGCCACCGCCCTGGACACCTACCTGAAGGTGCGGCGGGTCAGCTGACGGAGTCATGGCGATCGTCGGCTGGGACGGGACGTCGGCCGGGCAGGTGCGCTCCCGGCGCTCGATGGCCTTCGACATCCTGCGGCGCCACGGGGCGGCGTCCCTGGGGCGCGGGGCTGGGGAGTCGTGGCTGCGGCACCGGTTCGAGGGCCCGTACCTGCGCGACACGCTGATGGACCAGGGCTACCTGGTGGAGACCCTGGAGACCGCCACGAGCTGGGCGACGCTCGCCGAGCTTCGCGAGGCGGTCACCGGGGCCCTGGCCGACTCCCTCGGGCGCAGCTACGTCATGGCCCACGTGTCACACGTCTACGAGACCGGGGCGAGCCTCTACATCACGGCACTGGCCTCGGCCGATCCCGAGCAGGCGCAGCGCTGGCGTCTGGCGAAGCGGGCGGCCTCGGAGGTGATCGTCGCCCACGGGGCCACCATCACCCACCACCACGGGATCGGATCGGACCACGCCCCCTGGATGGCGGCGGAGATCGGGCCCGTGGGCGTGGACCTGCTGCGCACGATCAAGGCGCACCTCGATCCGCAGGGGATCCTCAACCCGGGGGTGCTGCTGCCCGTCGGCGAGTAGCGTCGGAGGTGGCCGCGTCGATGCGCGGGCCGCACATGCCGGAGGGAGCCGCGGCGATGGATGACCTCAGGTTGCGCCCACTGGTCGAGTCCGACTACGAGCCGGTGCTCGCGACCCTGTCCGCCTGGTCCAGCGGCAGGGACTTCCATGCGCTGCTGCCGCGCCTGTTCTTCGCGCACTTCTCCGCGACGTCGCTGATCGCCGAGGACGCCGAGGGTTGGCTGGTCGGGTTCGTCGTCGCGTTCGTCTCGCAGGCACATCCGGACGCCGGCTACATCCACTTCGTGTGGGTGAGCCCCGAGCAGCGCGGCCACGGCGTCGCCCGGACGCTGTACGAGCGGGTGTTCGTCCTGTTCCGGGAGGGCGGCTGCCGCCGGGTCGAGGCGGTGACGATCCCGGAGAACACCGGCTCCCTGGCGTTCCATGCGCGGATGGGCTTCACGGCGGTCGGCACCGGGGGAAGCCCGTTCGAGGCTCCTGTCGCGACCGACCACGCCGGCCCCGGCGAGCACCGGGTGGTGCTGGTCCGGGAGCTGTGAGGGCGGGGGTTCGACGAGAACCTGAAGAACGCGGTGCGCCCCGAGGACCGCGCCAGGTTCGAGGAGCTGCTGGCCATCCCGGATGAGGAGCTCACGGTCGAGGAGGCTCTGGAGGCCCAGCGGATCGTGTGGCCCGGGTACTTCGCGGACCCGGCGACCGCCCCTCCCATGCCGGACACGCTGATGCGGGTGGACGCCTTCCTGGAGACCTCTGCGTCCGTCGATGAGGTCCAACCCGGCTTGGCGGCCGGGCTCCCAGGGCTGCACGTTCCGTTCGCATTCGTGCACGGGCTGGGCAGTCCCATGCCCGTGATCGAGAGCTCGGCGTCCGTCGACCTGCTGCCCGACGCCGAGCTGGAGGTCGTCGAGGGGGCTGGGCACTTCATCTGGCACGAGCGCCCCGGCGCGGTGCGGGCAGGGCTCGACCGGCTGGCGGCACGGACGTCCGACTGACCCCCAGGGGCGCTGTAGGTGTTCGCCCGTCAGGCGATGGGCTGGTGCACTTCCGTGATGAGCTCGTCACCCGGCACGGTGCCCGGCTCGTTGGCGTAAACCTCGAAGCACGCCCTCGACCAGTCCGGGTGCAGGCCCTCGACAGCGACGGCGGCCATGAACTCCTGCCAGGCGTTCGCGAGTCCGGCATAGCTGCCGTGGTGGGCCACCACGGCGTAGCGACCACCCGCCACGGTGATCCGTTCGACGGCCCCGGACAGGTCGATGGGTGCCTCGGGGGCGATCGGGAGGGCTGCGTAACTGCGCAGCGCATCAGGGGACGTCGTCCGCGAGTCGTCCGGGTAGAGAGCCATGGGTGGGCCGACGACGAGGCCGGCGTTCGCCTGGGCCCAGTCACCCAACCTGTCGAAAGCGGCCCCGATCAGCGGGTAGGGGCCAACGTGCAGGATCGCGACAACCGGGCGTTCCGGGATGTCCACGAGGGCGATGTCCATGCTCGCGAGTGTGGCACCGACCCCGCGCTGACACCACTGGGCCGAGCCACACTTGAGGGCTCACCTCTTGCCCGGGTGCGCCGACCTCGCCTTCGCCACGTACTCGTCCATCGGGACCGCGCAATGACCTCGGCGACCAGATCCTCGTGCAGGTCGGCTACGCGCTTGAAGCGCAGGCAGCACTTGCCCATGTCCAACTTCGTCCCGCGCGCAACCCACTCCTGGCGCAGCCGCGCCTCCTCTGCGGAGTCGGCGTAGACCCCCATGAGGTAGAGCGCGTAGTAGTTCTTCTGCGCCGCCAGCGAGACGTAGGCCAGCGGCTTGCCGTTGTAGTGTCGGGGATAGATCTCGAGAGGCACCATCCACGTGATCATCCCGTAGAGCATGCCCTCGACATACCCCGGCGGGAGGCTGGCAATGACCAGCTCTCGGACGTGGGCGACGACGGCGGCGCGGTCCTCGGGCAGCTCCTCGAGGTACTCCTCAACGGTCGCAGCGGTGCTGGTGGCCATGGGCCGAAGCGTAGTGGTCCAAGGCTTCAGGTTCGAGGCTCGCAGTCGCACAGTCCTCGCCGCAGGCACCCAGCCCAGCGTCCACGCTTCCCAGGGCCACTCGCAGCAAGGATCGCCCGTCCCTGCCCTGGACGATTCACGCGATCATCGCTCGGGCCCGATGGTGACCTACGACTCTTGTAGGGGGCTCTCATGGCCGCCTAGCGTCGTTTGTGGTGAGATGACATGGCGCCTACGGTAGTCCGGCACACGAAAGGACCCCTGGCTCGACTCGGAGCTGGGTTCGTCATTGTTCTCGTGCTGGGCTTGGCTGTGGCTGCCTGTTCACGGGCGTCCAGTCTGGTTCGCTCGGACAGCCCACCTCACCTCGTGGCCGACGAGGCCTTCGCCCTCGTCGTCGCCGGACGGACCACCGCCCAAGTGGAGGCTGACTTGGGTGTCCCGGTGAGGACCGTCACGAGCCTGGCCGAGGGTTACGCCTGGCCCGAACCCACGGTCGTCTGCTGGTACTACTCGGCCGCGGACCTCATCCGCGAGTTCCAGGTGTGCTTCATCGCCGATCAGGTCGTGAGTTGGGGTTCGTACGTCCCGGGTCAAGAGGAGCGATGATGATGAGCCGTCGCGTGTTCGCACGTCTGGTCGCCGTGGTCCTGTTGGCTGCGGCGCTCCCGCTCTCGCCGCGGCCGGTCCTGACGGCCGCCGCGGCGTCCTTGTTTTCTGATGACTTCTCCTCTGGTGGGTTTGGGGCTTGGGGTGGGGTCTCCAACCTGACTATCGACGCGGGGAGGGGTGGGGCTTCGCCGCCGAGCGTGCGGGCGCAACCGGCGTCGGTTCCGGCGTTCGCCTACAAGGTGTTGCCCTCGACGTTGAGCACGGTGTGCATGGCGATGAGCGTGAATGTGGCGTCGGTGGGTTCGGGTCCGGTCCTGCTGCGGTTGCGGACGGCGACCAATGGGCCGGTGTCGCGGGTGTTCTTGACTTCGTCGGGGGTTCTGTCGTTACGCGCGGATGCGTCGGGGGCGGTGAAGAGCTCGGGGGTGTCGGTGGGGAGCGGGTGGCACAAGGTGGAGTTGTGCGGGACGGTCGGCACGGCCGGGGCGTGGGACCTCTACCGCGATGGTGTGAAGATCGTGAGCGCGTGGGTGACCAACACGGGCACGACCCCGGTGGGGCGGGTCGAGATCGGTGACAACGCTGCGAAGACGTTCACCCTCAACATCGACGACGTCTCGGTTACCAATACCCATGCTGCTGTCGATGTGGATCCGCCGACGATCCCTGGTAAGCCACATGGCACCAGTTCCTCGCCTGGCACGATCTCGATCAGTTGGGCGGCCTCGCAGGATGCCTCGCCGCCGATCACCTACCGCGTCTACCGTGACGAGGCGCCGACCATTGCCGGAACCACGACCTCCACGAGCTTCACCGATGTCGGCTTGGAATCGGGGTCTTCCCACACATACCGCGTCGATGCCGTCGACGCCCGGAGCAACCCTGCGAGCGCCAAGAGTCCGATGTCGGACACCATCATCGTGACGTCGTCCCAGACGGTTTTCGCCGATGACTTCTCCTCTGGTGGGTTTGGGGCTTGGGGTGGGGTCTCCAACCTGACTATCGACGCGGGGAGGGGTGGGGCTTCGCCGCCGAGCGTGCGGGCGCAACCGGCGTCGGTTCCGGCATTCGCCTACAAGGTGTTGCCCTCGACGTTGAGCACGGTGTGCATGGCGATGAGCGTGAATGTGGCGTCGGTGGGTTCGGGTCCGGTCCTGCTGCGGTTGCGGACGGCGACCAATGGGCCGGTGTCGCGGGTGTTCTTGACTTCGTCGGGGGTTCTGTCGTTACGCGCGGATGCGTCGGGGGCGGTGAAGAGCTCGGGGGTGTCGGTGGGGAGCGGGTGGCACAAGGTGGAGTTGTGCGGGACGGTCGGCACGGCCGGGGCGTGGGACCTCTACCGCGATGGTGTGAAGATCGTGAGCGCGTGGGTGACCAACACGGGCACGACCCCGGTGGGGCGGGTCGAGATCGGTGACAACGCTGCGAAGACGGGGGTGTCAGGTTGTCTGTGTAAGGGGTCCTTCCTGATTGAAGGAGTTCACTGTGCGCATGACGACTGATGAGAAGAAGATTGTGTCGCCGGCTCGGGAGTTGCGTCTGGAGTTGTTTTCCGACGCGGTGCTTGATGAGTTGATGACTCGGGTCGATGACCGTGGGGTGTCGCTGACTGGCGATGGCGGGTTCCTCCCGGAGTTGGTCAAGGCGGTGTTGGAGCGGGGCCAGGGCGTGGAGCTCACGCAGCATCTGGGTTACGAACGGGGCGACCCGGCTGGGGCGGGGTCGGGGAACTCCCGCAATGGCACCACCCCGAAGACGATCAGCACCGAGATCGGCGACGTCGCCTTGGATCAGCCCCGGGACCGCAATTCGACGTTCGCCTCGGTGCTGGTGCCCAAGGGTGCCCGCCGCTTGGGCGGGTTGGACGACATGATCATCAGCCTGTACGCGGGCGGGATGACGATCCGCGACATCGCCCATCACCTGGAATCCACCCTAGGCACGGAGCTGTCCCACGAGACGATCAGCAAGGTCACTGAGGCGGTGGCTGAGGAGGTCGCGGCGTGGCAGTCGAGGCCGTTGGAGGCGTTCTACCCGGTGATCTACCTCGACGCCCTGGTGGTCAAGATCCGCGACGGGGCGCACGTGGCCAACCGCTCGGCGCATATCGCGGTCGGGGTCGATATGGACGGTGTCAAGCACGTTCTGGGGATCTGGATCCAGGCCACAGAGGGCGCGAAGTTCTGGGCGTCGGTATGTGCCCAGCTGGCCAACCGGAGCTTGTCAAGTTGTTTGTGTAAGTGATCGTTTTCGGGGTGGGTCAGAGGTAGGCGTTGATGCGGTCTGAGTAGATCAGGGAGAGTTCGCCGAGGGCGGCTTTCCAGCCCTGGGTGACAGATTGCTCGACGAGTCGCCCGGAGGCCTTGCGGGGTTGGCCTTTCGGGGTCCCTTGCTCCTTGGCGCGCTCTCGGGCGCGTTTGTCTTCGATGTTCATGATCGCCAGCCAGAGCAGCTTGACCGCGGCGGCGTCGTTGGGGAAGTGGCCGCGGTTCTTGATGATCTTGCGCAGCTGGTAGTTCAAGGATTCGATGCTGTTGGTCGTGTAGATCACCTTGCGGACCGCGGGCCCGAAGGCCAGGAACGGGGTGAACCGCTCCCACGCGTTCTCCCAACTCGCGACCGCCGACGGGTACTTCTTCCCCAGGGTGGAGTTGGTGAACGCCTCGAGGGCGGCCAGGGCGGCGTCCTCGTCGGGGGCGGTGTAGATCGGGCGCAGCGCCGCGGCGACGGCCTTGCGGTCGGTGTAGGACACGAACCGCATCGAGGCCCTAATCAGGTGCACCGTGCACGTCTGAACCAGGGCGTTGGACCAGGTCGCGGCCACGGCCTCGGGGAACCCGGTCAGCCCGTCGCAGCAGACGATCAACACGTCCTGCACGCCGCGGTTGGCCAGCTGGGCACATACCGACGCCCAGAACTTCGCGCCCTCTGTGGCCTGGATCCAGATCCCCAGAACGTGCTTGACACCGTCCATATCGACCCCGACCGCGATATGCGCCGAGCGGTTGGCCACGTGCGCCCCGTCGCGGATCTTGACCACCAGGGCGTCGAGGTAGATCACCGGGTAGAACGCCTCCAACGGCCTCGACTGCCACGCCGCGACCTCCTCAGCCACCGCCTCAGTGACCTTGCTGATCGTCTCGTGGGACAGCTCCGTGCCTAGGGTGGATTCCAGGTGATGGGCGATGTCGCGGATCGTCATCCCGCCCGCGTACAGGCTGATGATCATGTCGTCCAACCCGCCCAAGCGGCGGGCACCCTTGGGCACCAGCACCGAGGCGAACGTCGAATTGCGGTCCCGGGGCTGATCCAAGGCGACGTCGCCGATCTCGGTGCTGATCGTCTTCGGGGTGGTGCCATTGCGGGAGTTCCCCGACCCCGCCCCAGCCGGGTCGCCCCGTTCGTAACCCAGATGCTGCGTGAGCTCCACGCCCTGGCCCCGCTCCAACACCGCCTTGACCAACTCCGGGAGGAACCCGCCATCGCCAGTCAGCGACACCCCACGGTCATCGACCCGAGTCATCAACTCATCAAGCACCGCGTCGGAAAACAACTCCAGACGCAACTCCCGAGCCGGCGACACAATCTTCTTCTCATCAGTCGTCATGCGCACAGTGAACTCCTTCAATCAGGAAGGACCCCTTACACAGACAACCTGACACCCCCGCCAACCGCGGCGTGCAGGACGTGTTGATCGTCTGCTGCGACGGGCTGACCGGGTTCCCCGAGGCCGTGGCCGCGACCTGGTCCAACGCCCTGGTTCAGACGTGCACGGTGCACCTGATTAGCCTCCCTCTTTCACGCGGAGGGCGTTGTGTTGGACTGAGTGTCCGGTTTGCCGGTTTCGGGGTTGTGTTCGTCGGGGTGGGCATGCTGGTGTCCCGGCTGGGGCCGGGAGGGGCGGTTCGGGTCCTCGGGGTCGGGCGCGGTGGCGCGGTGGGTCAGGCGAAGGCCGCGCGTATTCGGTGGAACCCTCTGGCGATCTGGGCAGCCCAGCGCCAGCTTTGATCGAGGCGTAGGTGGGTGCGTCGGGCTCCGCGGGTGATCCGGGCGGCGACGTGCAGGACGCGGTAGCGGAAGGCGTGGATCTCGCAGCGGGCCAACACCGGGGTGTCGGCGAAGGCGATCAGTTGGGTCCAGGTGATCAGGTCGGTGGCGGTGAGCACGGTCTCCAACCAAGCGGCGTTGGTGGCTTCGGCATGACAGGGCAGGTTCCGTAGGCCGGTGGCCTTGGCCTCCCGGATCCGGTCCTCGACGCGGGCGTGCTGGCGGTGGCGCAGCTCCAGCCCTGCGGCCTGCCCGGAGATGAGACCTGGCGCGGTATTGGTCAGGACCGCGGTGATCCGGTGCCCGTCGAGGTCGGTGAACGTCAACTGGGCGCCCGGGTGGGGGCGTTCCTTGCGCAGGATCAGCCTCGACCCCGGTGGCCAGCCCCGAAGGTCGATCATGCCGGTGGCCTCGAACACCCAGGCCCCTTCCCTGAGGTGCTCATCGCTCTGGATCGCCGGGTCCCAGCAGCCCTCGGGGATCAGGTCCACGATCCGGCGGATCCGGGAGTCGATCGGGAATCCGAACGAGAAGTCGACCCCGCGGGCCACGCACGCGTCAGCGAACTTGTGGGTCGCCCCGGCGGAGTCCGAGCGGGCCAGCACCCGCGGTGAGTCCGGATCACCGGGCGTTGGGCGGAACCCGGCGGGCAGCTGCGCCAGGGCCAGATCCAGCACGGTGATGTGATCCTTTGCCGTGTTCGACCCGGCGTTGCCCGCGCGCAGGATCCCGGCCAGGGCCTCCCCACCGGCGACCTCGGGGCGATCCAGGAAACACAGCAGCGGGTGGAACCCAAAGGTGTGCTTCCACGTCGGCGCAGCCGCCTCCTTCTCCGAATGCGCGATCGTGATGGTGGCATCGAAGTCCAGGCGCAGCTCCGACCCGGGGGCCGGTGCAGCGCCCGCGGCCCATGCCCGCGCCCGTGCGGCGGCACGAGCCTCACGAACTCCCTCGAGGTGGTCAGCGTCGATGCGGTCCAACACTCGCCAGGTGGTCGGCATCGAGGCCACCAGGCCAAACAAGTCCCGCCGATCACCCAGGACCGCGATCCCCGACACGCAGTCTGCCCCGTCAGCAACCGCGCACGCCAGATCGGTAAACACCCGGCCCGGAGCATGCACCGGCACACCCTTGTACGTGTCCAGCAGCGCAGTGGTGACCCCATCGGCCAAGCCGGTGGACTCGGCCATCTCCCGCAGCATCCCGACCCCGGCGTGGGACACCACACCCCGCCCATCAGCGCTGACCTTGACCCGCGGCACACCCTTGTTACGCTTCACTTCGAGAGTGCCTCTTCTGCTCGTGGAAAACGGACTGTCGCAAGCCCAGTTTCCCCCACAGAACAGGCACTTTCGCTTATCCCGGCACCAACTCAACCCACGCGCCGTGAAACACCCGGGTTAGGGCCTCGATGCGGTTCGTGTCCTACACCGACCGCAAGGCCGTCGCCGCGGCGCTGCGCCCGATCTACACCGCCCCCGACGAGGACGCCGCCCTGGCCGCCCTCGAGGCGTTCACCAACTCCACCCTGGGGAAGAAGTACCCGTCGGCGGTCGCGAGTTGGGAGAACGCGTGGGAGCGGTTCACCCCGTTCCTGGCCTTCGGGCCCGCGGTCCGCAAGGTGATCTACACGACCAACAGCATCGAATCCTTGAACTACCAGCTGCGCAAGATCATCAAGAACCGCGGCCACTTCCCCAACGACGCCGCCGCGGTCAAGCTGCTCTGGCTGGCGATCATGAACATCGAAGACAAACGCGCCCGAGAGCGCGCCAAGGAGCAAGGGACCCCGAAAGGCCAACCCCGCAAGGCCTCCGGGCGACTCGTCGAGGCAATCTGTCACCCAGGGCTGGAAAGCCGCCCTCGAGCGAACTCTCCCTGATCTACTCAGACCGCATCAACGCCTACCTCTGACCCACCCCGAAAACGATCACTTACACAAACAACTTGACAAGCTCGCGAAGACGTTCACCCTCAACATCGACGAAGTCTCGGTCCGGAGTCCGGCGGTGAGCCCGTCGCAGGCGCCCAACGTGCTCATCGTCTTGACCGATGACCAGAGGGCGAGCGATACGGTGCTGCCGGACGTGATGCCAAAGCTGCGCAAGTGGCTCAAGGACGGCGGCCGCGAATACACGAACTTCTTCGGTACGACGCCGCTGTGTTGCCCGGACAGGTCGGTGATCCTGTCCGGGCGCTACGCCCACAACACAGGGGTGCGGACCAATGTCGACACCGTCAACCTCGATCAGCGGCTCACTATGGAACGGCTGCTTGACGCGAACGGCTATGAGACCGCCTACGTTGGCAAGTTCCTCAACGACTGGAACGTCAACAGCGCCCCCCCGTACTTCGACCACCGTTCGCTTGTCGGGGGCGGGTACGTCGACCAGTACTGGAACATCGACGGTGTTGGGAGAACCTATCCGGACTACACGACCGATTTCATCGGGCAGCGCGCCGTGTACTACCTCGATCAGTTCGAGGCGGCCGACGCCCAGCCCTGGATGATGATGCTGGGCACTCCGGCGCCCCACAACCCGTGGACCCCGGCTGCCAAGTATGCGAGCGCCAAGGTCGGGACCTGGGCGGGCAACCCCGCCACCGCGGAAACGGACTGCTCCGACAAGCCCCCGTGGGTGCAGGCGAGGAACTTCTCCCTTGCTCAGGCGGAGGCTGTTCGGGTGCCCCAGTTGCGTACGCTGATGTCGGTCGACGACATGGTCGACACGGTGATGACACGGCTGGAGGCACTCGGAGAGTTGTCCAACACCCTCGTGATCTACACCTCGGACAACGGGTACTTGTGGGGTGAGCACCGACTCGGCGGCGACTACGGCCTGGCCGCGCAGAAACGCTACCCCTACACCGAGTCCGTGCAGCTGCCGCTGTACGTCCGGTGGGACGGGAAGGTGCCCGCCGGAACCTTGGACGCACGCCTCAGTGGGACGGTGGACCTTGCCGCGACCGTCCTCGCGGCTGCAGGGATCGCGCCGGACTACGCACTTGATGGCCGCTCGGTGATCTCCGGAGTGGCGCGGGACCGGATCCTCCTCGAGTACTGGCTGGACCCGGGTGACAGTTCGATTCCCACCTGGGTCTCGACCCGGACGAACACCCTGCAGTTCGTGGAGTATTACGACACCCTCGGGGCCGTCACGTTCCGCGAGTACTACGACCTGAGTACGGATCCCTGGCAGTTGGTGAACCTGATGAACGACGCTAACCCGGTCAATCCCGACGTAGGCCCACTCGTAACCCAAGTCCGCAGCGACGCCGCCTGCTCCGGAACGACGGAGACGGTGCCGACACCGGCAAGACCCTGCCCATGAGGACGCTCGGTGGCTGCGCGCGACTGACCGCGTGTGGCTCTGTCGGACGGACGCAAGGGCTGAGCCACGGGTGAAACCCGCTCCAGGGCAGCCCGGCGGGCCAGATCACCGCGGATCCCTGCTATCGGGCCGCGACCTCAAGCCCCGTGGTCTGTAGCGGTCGGCGAACACCACCGGACCCTGAGTCAGCACTGGTCCCGGCCTGCTCGTTCGGCCAGTTCCGCCGCAGCGTGGCTGATCCCAAAGGCCAGGATCTCGACGTCGCCGGCCTGATCGGCGTCGCCAGTGACGCCGATGTTCAGCATGCCGTCGTAGCTGAAGATGCCGGTGGTGATGCAGGTGTGCCCGGCCACAGGGATGAGCGGATACATGGCGACCACGGGCCGTCCGCACAGGAACACCGGGAACTGCGGGCCGGGCACGTTCGTGGTCAGGGTGTCCATGAACCATGCGGGGGCACTGCGACCGACCGCCGCGACAGCGACGTCCTGGAGAGCGGCAGGCACCGTACGGTCCACCAGCTCCAACAACGCCGAGGCGAGTGCCGGCGTGCCAGCTTCACGACCGTGGGCGACTCCCGCTCGCACTGCCGCGAGCCTGTCCAATGGGTCGGCGACGCCAACCGGCAGGTGGCCCAGCATCCCGCTGATCCGGTTCTGCGCGCTGTCGTCCCCCGGCGGGCGCATCGACACCGGGACGAGGTTGCGAACTCGGCGGCCGTCGACGGGCTCCCCCCGATGGACCAGGAGGTCCCGGAATCCCCCGGTGACACAGGCCAGGACGACGTCGTTGACGGTGGCCCCCAGCGCCTTCCCGATCGACTTGACCTCCGCCAAGGGGATGTCGACCGAGACCCAGACCCGGCCGGGGCCGACGGGCCCCGCGAGTCGGCTGGGTGGGCGCGGTACCAGCGCGGTTGCTGCGGGGATGACATGGGGAATCGACCCACGCAGGGCCCCCAGCGCGTGGCCGAGCCCATGTCCGACCTGGGTGATCACTGCCCCGTTACTGGAGCGTGGAGCGGTCGGCGTCTCGGGGCTGGCAGCGTCGATTCGCTCAGCCGCACGCGGCGCCGGCACCGCCAGGATCGCGTCGGCCAGGGTCTGCCCCCCATCGGGCTCAAGGTCGAATCCATGACCCAGGAGGATCAGGGCTCCGACCCCGTCGGCGATCGTGTGGTGCACCCGCCAGACCAGTGCCCACCGGTCCACGAGCCCATCCACGACCCACATGTCCCACAGCGGCTGATCCGGTGGCAGCGACTGCTCCATGATGTGGCTGACGGCAGCGTCGAGCCCGCGGAGAGAGCCGCCCGCCGACGCATCAACGTGATGCAGGTGGGCAGCGAGGTCCACCCCCTGCGCCTCGACCCACTCGGGTCGGCGCAGGCCGATACCCAGATCGGTCAGGTCCTGATGCAGGCGTGGCATCCGCTCCAGTCGATCGGCGACCATCGCCAGGAGCTCGTCATCCGATGGCGCGTCGCCCTGCGCTACCGCGACCGTGCCGATCGCGATCGGCGGCCCATCGCCCTGCATCTCCAGCCAGACGAGGTCGATGGCGTGGAGTCGGTCCGCGCCGTCATTCATGGAGGTCATGCTGCCGCTGCGCGTGGCTGCGCACCAGTGCCGGAAGACCTGGACGATACTGCCCAGCATGGCAGGGGTGAACGCAGTGCGAGCCACCTGCGACCTGCTGCCCGCCAGCCCGGGCGTCTATCGGTTCCGAGACCATCGGGGTATGGCCATGTACGTCGGCCGGGCCAGCAACCTGCGGACGCGTACGGCGTCCTACTGGGGCAGCCTGAAGGGTCGGGCGCACCTGCGCCGCATGGTTCCGCAGATCTCGGCGGTCGAGGCCCTCGTGTGCGCATCGGTCCATGAGGCCACCTGGCTCGAGCGCAACCTCCTCGAACGGGGGCTCCTGCGCTGGAATCGCGCCCGCGGCGGCCAGGAGGTGCCGGTCTGGCTCACCCTTGACCCGGGTCCCCGCGCGCCGGCACTCCGACTCGCCCACGCGGCTGACCATTCCGTCATCAACCTCGGCCCGTTCCTGGGCGCAGATCGCGCGCGCCTCGTGCGCTCCGGCCTGTCCCGGGTGTGGCCGGTGGCGGCCACCGGCCAGGGGCTGACCAGCTCCGAGCGGGACATCGCCCTGAGCCGGGGGGTGGGACCTGGGGACCGCGAGGGCTTCGTGGAATCGATCGTGGATGCCCTCGACGCCCGTGATCCCGCGATCGACGAGTGGCGGACCGGGCTCCTGCAGGCCAGGGAACGGGCCGTGGACGGCCTAGCCTTCGAGCTCGCGCGCCAGATCACCGACGAGCTCGACGTGATCGACTGGGCGACTGCGACGCAGCGGGTGACGACCACCGAGCCGGTCCGGGCAGACGTCCACGGCTGGCACGACGGAGTGCTCGTCAGCCTGGAGATCCGAGCCGGCCGGATGGAGCGCTGGCACCAGAGGCTCGTGGACGGCGAACCCGTCGCCAAGCTCGAGGTGACGCCGCCGCAGTGGCGGGAGTTCGCCGACGAGAACGCACGTCTCGCCGCGCGGCTGCTCGGCCGCCAGGCTCCCGCTAGCCTCGTCCCGTGACCTCCGCCCGCCTCCTGGTCGTCCACCACACCCCCTCGATGGCCGTGCGCGAGATGCTGGAGGCGATAGAGGCCGGAGCCCGGCACCCGGATCTGGCCGATGTCGAGCTCGCCGTGGAACCCGCGCTCTCGTCGACCGTGTCAGACCTCCTATCCGCCGATGCGCTGGTCCTGCTCACGCCGGCGAACATCGGCTACATGAGCGGCGCCCTCAAGCACTTCTTCGACACCATCTACTACCCCTGCATGGACGCCACCCGGGGGCTGCCCTGGGGTCTGGCCGTGCATGGGAACACCGACACCACGGGCGCCGTCCGCTCGGTGCAGAAGATGGCCGCCGCGCTCAAGTGGGAGCAGTCGGCGGAGGTGCTCTCGGTCATCGGCGCACTGCGGCCGTCGGACGTCGAGGCAGCCCAGGATCTGGGCGCAACGCTGGCCGCGATGTCCCTCGAGCGGCGCAACCGGCCCTGACTAGGGTGGTCGCCATGACGATCAACGACATGTTCCGACTCGACGGCACGGTGGCCATCGTGACCGGGGCCTCCAGCGGGCTCGGGGTCGCGTTCGCGCAGGCGCTGGCCGAGGCAGGTGCTGACGTGGTCCTCGGCGCCCGTCGGGTCGACCGGCTGGAGGCAACCGCCCAGCTGGTGCGCGATGCCGGTCAGCGGGTGCTTGCCGTCGCCACCGACGTCGCCGACCCCGCCCAGTGCCAGGCCCTCGTGGACGCCGCCATGGCCGAGTTCGGCCACGTCGACATCCTGGTCAACAACGCCGGCATCGGCACTGCCGTGCCCGCCACGCGAGAGACCCCCGAGCAGTTCCGCCAGGTCATCGACATCAACCTCAACGGCTGCTATTGGATGGCCCAGGCGTGCGGTCGCGTGATGGAGCCCGGGTCCAGCATCATCAACATCTCCTCGGTCCTGGGCCTCACGACCGCCGGCCTGCCGCAGGCGGCGTACGCCGCAAGCAAGGCCGGTCTCATCGGCCTGACCCGCGACCTGGCCAACCAGTGGACCGGGCGCAAGGGGATCCGCGTCAACGCGATCGCCCCAGGCTTCTTCGCCTCCGAGATGACCGAGCAGTACCCACCGGGATACCTGGACGCGATGGCTCCACGAATCCCCACCGGGCGCAAGGGCGACCCGCGGGAACTGGCGGCCAGCGTCGTGTTCCTGGCCTCGCCCGCTGCTGGCTACATCACCGGCCAGACGCTGCCTGTCGACGGCGGGATGACCATCACCTGATCCCCACTTGGCACCGCGGGCACCAGTAGGTCGACCGGGCCATCGGCGCCACCCCCACGCGACCCGATCGGATCGGCGTCCCGCATCGGCGGCACGGCTGGCCGGTCCGCTCGAACACCCGGAGCTCGCGGCGGGTCACCGGGGGCGCGGCGTCCACGGCACGAAGCATCCGGATGCGGATCCCTGACAACGACTCGCTCAGTCCGCCAACCGTCGAGGTCGTGGCCCAGGGGTCGGCCCCCGCCGCGCTGGCCAGCTCCGAGGCCCAGATCGTGCCCATCCCGCAGACGAGCCGCTGATCGAGCAGGGCATCCACCAACGGGCGGTCGGCCGCGATCAGGATCTCCGCCGCGGCATCCGGATCGAACCCATTCGCCATGATGTCGGGACCCAGATGTCCGACCCAGTGGGCCTCCTCACGCGTCTGTCGGACCTCGACGTCGTGCAGCAGTATCCCGACCGCCTGTGCTGACGAGGTCGTCAGCCAGACCCGGATCTGGTGGCCCGGGGCGCCTGGGCCACCAGGAGGACCGGTCCGCCAGGACCCGTCCATCCGCAGGTGGTGGTGCAGGGTCCACGCCCGCCGCTCGTCGACCAAGCGGGTGAGCATGTGCTTGCCGACGACGTGGGTCCCAAGCACCTGCATCCCGCGCAGGTCGACGGTCGCGAACCGGGGCACGCGCAGATCGGCGCGCACGAGTGCTTGGCCAGCCAGGGCCACGTCGAGCCGCCTGGCGGTGCGCCGAACTGCGTCCCCCTCAGGCATGTTCCCCATCGTCACCCATCGGTGGCGCAGGGGCCACTGCTGGCAGAGACTGGCTCGTATGCGCAGCCGACCCCGCCCTGATCAGGTCGGACCCGGCCAGGAGTCGGTCTGGGACTACCCGCGTCCTCCGTCGCTGGTGCCCTGCGATGCGAGGGTGACTGTCAGGCATGGGGGCATCGTCGTCGCGGACAGCTCACGGGGCTGGCGAATCCTCGAGACCGCCCACGCTCCGGCCTACTACGTGCCGGACGAGGACGTGCGCACTGACCTGCTCGCTGCGTCGAGGACCACCTCCGTCTGCGAGTTCAAGGGACGCGCGGCCTACGCCGACCTCATGGTCCCGGGGCATCCGGTGGTCCGCGACGCATGCTGGTGGTTCCCGCAGCCAACACGGCAGTACGCCGCCATGGCCGGGGCGATCTGCTTCTACCCACAACGAGTGGACGAGTGCGCTGTCGACGGCGAGGTCGTGGTGCCCCTGGCGAGCCCGTTCTACGGCGACTGGCCGACCAGCCGGGTCGCCGGACCCTGGAAGGGCTCCCCCGGGACCGAGTGGTGGTGACGGGTCACCGCAGGTTGGCCGTCATCCAGTCGGCCCCGAAGCCCACGATGTCGGCCGCCTCGAAGAGCTCAGCGGCAGCGCCGCCCACCCGCCCGACCTTCGCCCGACCATTGGCGAGGAACTCGCGCAGGATGATCGCGAAGTAGTCCTCCTCCGGCTGGCGCTCATCCGGGACGATCCCGTTCTCGTCGTCCATGCACTCGACCACGACGATCCTCGGACCATCCGGTCCGACCACCTTGCGGTGGCGCCGGATCCGAACTGTGTCGGGGACGTCCGCGCAGTACTCGGCGAAGTGCAGCACCGAGACGGTGTCCGGGTTCGCACCGAGGCGCAGGACCCGACCACCGGCGGACACGAGCCGGTCCAGTGCCGAGCCGGGACCGTAGTAGTCGTCCCACGGCAGGCCCTCGAGCAGCTCGTTCGCCAGCCGACCGCGGGCGGCGAAGCGGCCCTCCGGGTGGGGGTTGACAACGGTGCCCGGCATCGTCCGCAGCACCTCGGCCAGCACTCCCACCTCGGGCAGGACCGGCGTCGTCGCGTTGTCGAACGGCTCGGCATCGGCCAGGAGGGCTGCCCGCTCGGGTTCGGGATGGCCGTTCACCCAATCCCACTCATTGGCGGCGCCAAGGATCATGACCAGTGTCCCGTCGGCACCGATCGCCTGCTCGACTGCCTCGATCACTCCCACCGCCCCACCCTCGACGGGACCGATCCGGCGCAGGGAGGCGTGCAGGAATACTAGGTCGCCAGATCGGACGCCGAGTGCGGTCAGATCCACAGCCAAGGACGTGGGTGTCAGCATCCGATCACGCGTCTGCGACCGTGAGGATCGCCAGGCACATCTCGTCGGAGGTCCCCTCGCCCCACGTCACGTAGCGTGGCGGGCTGTCGCTGAGGGCCGGCAGCATCGATCGCAGACCCGCATCCCACGTGCAGCGCACCCTGAGTACATCCCCGAACTCAAGGGCTGCGGGCCGGTCCAGGCGGGTGGCCCCCTGGTCGTCGAAGTTCCACACCGGGATGTCCAGCAGCGTGCGTGCCGAGTCCTCGCCCGGGTTGAGCGTCACGCCGATGCTGCGGCCGAGCAGATGCATGTGCCCGGCCACCGAGTACACCACCATCGGCCTGGACACCCGACGGTCGCACTCCTGGGTCGCCGACGGCTCGGGCCGGAAGGTCCCCCCACCACACAGCAGCTGAAGGCCGGCGACTGTGTCCCGCGACTCGGACCCGAACCTCTTGGCGAGATCCCGAAGGGAGTAGTCGCGGTCGCACAGGGGCCCGATCTCCTGATCGGTGCAGGCGAGCTCCACGGGGGCGACCAGGAGCATCGTTCGCAGCGCGACGAGGTCCGCTCCCGGCGGGGCCAGCCGCAGCCGCACCCCCGTCGAGTCCGGGCCGTCACCTGCGAGCAGGTTGTAGTGCAGCTGCAGGACCACCCGCGAGCCGGCGCCCAGGGGCATACCGGCCTCATCCCCGTAGGACACGGGCTGACCACCGGGAGCCCATGCGCCGAGCCAGCCGGCGTCCGCGAGCTGTGATCCCGGTCCCCCGCCCGACGGGATCCCACTTCCGCCGAAGCAGGTCCATCCCTGCCCCGGCGACTGGGCGTCCACGCGCTCGGCGGCGGCCACCTCGTCGGCGGGAACGTGGAACAGGATCGCGTGGTGGACGACCGCGGCGTTGCCCGGGACGACCTCGACCCCGGAGAGGAAGGTGTCGGAGGTGATGCCCGGATCCAGCAGGAAGCAGCGGTAGTCGTCGGTGCCCCCACTCGGTGCCGACGGCGTGTAGGGGCCCTCGAGAAGCGGCAGGCTCAACTCACGACCACCTCCGCGGAGGTCACGGGACGAAGCTTCGGTGATCCCACCGGAGTCGCCCGTCGCGGTCGTCGTGCCGACGCGCGAGTGCGGGTTCGCCATGCTGCCCGACGAGGGCGACCCACCGTGGGGATCCTCACCCTCCGCACTGGTGGGAGGTGATGTGGAGGACGAGCACCCCGCGAGCAAGAGAACGGCGGCGGTGAGGACGCACGCACGGGCAGCCAGGAGGGACACGCCCCGATGGTCCCACGCCAACGGCTCCGCGGCGACGCGGTTCACCGGGGGCACTGGGCGGAGCTGCCGAGCCCACGGCAAGATGGGGGAATGAAATCCGAGACCGAGGACCTCGTCGTGCTTCTCGACGCCCAGGGCCAACCCTGCGGCACTGCCGACCGAACCACGGTCCACAGCGAGCAGACGCCCCTGCACCTGGCGTTCTCCTGCTATGTGGTCGATTCCGACGGCATGATCCTCATGACCCGTCGGGCGCTGACGAAACTGACGTGGCCCGGGGTCTGGACCAATGCCTGCTGCGGGCATCCGCAGCCAGGCGAGGCCTTCGAGGACGCGATCCGCCGACGCCTCGACCAGGAGCTCGGTGCCCGCGCCACCGCCATCGCGCCGGTCCTGCCGGACTTCCGCTACCAGGCCGTCGATGCATCGGGCATCCGGGAGAACGAGGTGTGCCCGGTGTTCGTGGCGACCCTCGACGGAGGTCTCGAGCCGGACCCGGCCGAGGTGATGGAGTACCGCTGGGTCGACCCCGCCGCCCTGGCTTCCGTAGCCAAGAACAGCGAATGGCTGCTCAGCCCGTGGAGCGTGGAGCAGATCAGGCAGCTGGACCTGACCGGACTCGGACGGGTGCTGATGACCGACGCGGTCCTGGCTCAGTAGCAGTCGACTGACGTCACCCGCACGACCGCCGTACCCTCCTCGTCGCTGGCTGCGAGGTCGACGACCGCGCTGATGCCCCAGTCGTGGTCGCTGTCCGGGTCGTCGAACACCTGGCGCACCGTCCATTTGCCGGGCTGCTCCTCGATCTGCAGCAGCAACGGCCCTCGTGCCGAGGGCCCGGTGCCGAGGAAATCGTGCTGGGCGTAGTACTCCTCCATGGCGCCGCGCCACCGGTCGACATCCCAGCCGGCCTCCGCGTCGAGCTCGCCGAGGTCGTCCCAGCGGCGCAGGGCGGCCAGCTCGACCCGGCGGAACAGGGCGTTGCGCACCAGGACCCGGAACGCCCGGACGTTGGCCGTCACCGGCGGAGGGCCGGCGTCCACGCTGCGCCGGCCGACGGAGGCCATGTCGGCGTCCTCGGGGTGCAGCAGCCGCTCCCACTCGTCCAGAAGGCTTGAGTCCACTTGGCGCACCAGCTCACCGAGCCACTCGGTGAGATCGGCAAGCTCCTCGGTGCGGGCCTCGTCTGGCACGGTGCGCTTGAGTGCCTTGTAGGCATCGGCCAGGTACCGCAGCACCAGGCCCTCCGAGGCGGCGAGCTTGTGGTACCCCACGAACTCAACGAACGTCATCGCCAGCTCGGACAGCTCGCGTGCCACCGACTTGGGCCGCAACGGGTACTCGGTGACCCACGGGTGCCCCTCGGAGTAGATCTCGTAGGCGGCTTCGAGCAGGTCGGCCAAGGGCTTGGGCCACGTGATGTCCTCGAGAAGCTCCATCCGCTCCTCGTACTCGATCCCCTCGGCCTTCATCTCGGCCACGGCCTCCCCACGGGCACGGAACTGCTGTGCGAAGAGGACCTGCCGCGGGTCCTCGAGGGTGGACTCCAGCACCGAGAGCACGTCGAGCGCATAGGTCTCGGACTCCCGGTCCAGCAACTCGATCGCCGCAAGCGCGAACGTCGACAGCGGCTGGTTGAGGGCGAAGTCGACCTGAAGCTCGTCGACGATGCGCACGGTCCGGCCCTCGACGTCCGGCGGGTCGAGTACCTCCAGCACGCCGGCCGCCAGCAGTGACTCGCGCATGGCGGCGGCCCGCTCCACGAGGGCCTCACGCGCGGCGGGCTCCTCGTCGTTGTCGGTCAGCAGGTGCGTCATGGCAGCCTCTGCGTCTCCCGGCCTATGGGCCACGTTGAGCAACATGGCGTGGGTCACGTCGAACCGGGAGCGCAACGGCTCGGGCTCGGCGGCGACGAGACGGTCGAACGTCGCCCGGCTCCATGTGGGGGCCCCGTCCTGCGGCTTCTTGCGCACGATCCTGCGCAACTTCTTGGGGTCGTCGCCGGCCTTGGCGACCAGCCGCTGGTTCTCGATCTCGTGCTCCGGGGCCTGGACGACGACCGTGCCGTCGACATCGAACCCAGCGCGACCAGCACGCCCGGCGACCTGGTGGAACTCACGGGCCCGCAGCAGCCTGGTGCGCCGCCCGTCGTACTTGGACAGGGAGGTGATCAGGACGGTGCGGATCGGGACGTTGATGCCCACGCCGAGGGTGTCGGTGCCGCACACCACCTTGAGCAGACCCGATCTCGTCAGCTGCTCCACGAGCCGCCGGTAGCGGGGCAGCATCCCCGCGTGGTGCACGCCGATACCGTGGCGCACAAGGCGGGTCAGCGTGCGGCCGAACCCGGCGGTGAACCGGAAGTCCCCGATGGCGTCGGCGATCGCGTCCTTCTCCGCGCGGGTGCACACATTGAGGCTCATGAGCGCCTGGGCACGTTCCAGGGCGAGGGCCTGCGTGGGGTGCACGACGTAGATCGGTGCACGATCGGCCTCGAGGAGCTCCTCGATCGTCTCGTGGATGGGCTTCAGGGAGTACGAGTAGGTCAGGGGGACGGGCCGTTCGCCGCCCGCGACGATCGCGGCGGGTTGGCCGGTCCGACGTGTCAGGTCGTCGCGGATCCGGCGCATGTCGCCGAGGGTCGCGGACATGAGCAGGAACTGGGCGTTCGTCAGCTCGATGAGCGGGATCTGCCAGGCCCAGCCGCGGTCGCGGTCGCCGTAGTAGTGGAACTCGTCCATGCAGACCACGCCGACGTCCACCGCCGTCCCCTGCCGCAGGGCGAGGTTGGCCAGGATCTCGGCAGTGGCGCAGACCACCGGCGCGTCCGGGTTCACGGCCGCATCCCCGGTGATCATCCCGACCCGCTCGGGCCCGAGCAGGTCGCAGAGGTCGAAGAACTTCTCCGAGACCAGGGCCTTGATCGGGGCGGTGTAGTACGTCCGTCGGCCCTGGGCCAGCGCGAAGTACATCGCCCCGATGGCCACGAGGCTCTTGCCCGACCCGGTGGGCGTCGACAGGATCACGTGCGACCCGGAGGCAAGCTCGAGAAGGGCGTCCTCCTGCGCCGGGTACAGGGTGAGCCCGTTCTCGGCCGCCCATGTGGCGAACTCCTCGAGCAGGTCCTCGGGGCTGGGCTCGCCGCCTCTGCCGGCCGCCCCCGACGCAGCATGGGCTTCGAGAAGGTCGATCAACGAGGTCACGCCCTGACCCTCCCATGATCCGCCCGGATCGCGCGCATGGATCGTCGCAGCGGTCAGTGCTGGTTGGCGTTCGCGGCCGCCAGGCGCAGGGCCTCAGCCATCCGCACGACGGTCGGCTGCTCGCGAAGCGCAGGCCGGGTGGCGAGCCAGATGTGCCGGGGGGCTGGGGCCGGCCCCAACCTGCGAACGGCGACCCCCTGCCGCAGGGCGCCGAGGGCCAACAGGGGCACCAGCGACACGCCCATCCCTGCCGCCACGTAGCCCTGCGTGACCGGGAACTCATCGCTCTCGGCGACCACCCTGGGAGTGAAGCCGGCACGCCGGCAGATCGCGACAGTGGTCCGCTGGACGTAGTTGTCATCCGGCCCCCTCGTGACGATCCAGTCCGCCCCGGACAGCTCGTCCAGGGCGACGGTGCGGTGACGTGCCAACGGGTGGGTGCTGGGCAGCAGCAGCCGGTACTCGTCGTCGAGCAGGTGCCAGCGGTGCAGGTCGTCGTCGGGCTGGGCGCCGCGCGCGAACGGCTCGACCACGACCACCAGCTCGACCTCGCCGGCGCGCAGGCGGCGCAGGGCCGCCCCGGTCTCGTCCACGCTGGGCCGCACCTTCACGCCGGGCATGACCTCGCGCAGCGTGGCGATCGCCTCCGGCAGCAGGGACTCACCGGCTGACGGGAATGCGACCACCCGAATTCGTCCCACTCGTCCCTCGCGCAGGTCGGCCAGGGCGTTCTCGGCCTCCTCCACCTCATTGAGCACCCTCCCCGCGTGCTCGGCCAGCAAGTGCCCGGCGGCCGTGGGGCGCACACCCCGGCCCGCCTTCTCGAACAGGACCGAGCCTGCCTGGACCTCCAACTGGGAGAGCTGCTGGCTGACCGCCGAGACGGTGCGGCCCAGGACAGCCGCTGCCCGCGTCAAGGAGCCCTCTTCGACAACGGTCCGATGGACGGCGAGGAGATGGGTACTCAGCACATGGAACATTGTAGCGAATTTGTAAACAATATCTAAGTCATTGTTGCTGGACTGGACACGATTGGCAGCGTACCGTTGTACTCACAAAGCACGAAAACCCGCACTACGAAGGTGATTCCCGTGATCGTTGTCCTGTTCCTCCTCCTACTGCTGGCGATGAGCGTCGTGACCTCAGGGCTCGGCACGCAGACCAAGGACGACCACGGTGACCAGGCACGCCCCGACCAGATCTGGTACCCGCCGATCGGCATTCACTGACCATCCCCGTCCGCTGACCGCCACCCAGGCCCGTCCTCACGGCCAACGCCCCTCACCGGACCGCCGCTTCATCGCAGCCCCCTCCTTGGCCGCCCGCCCGAACCTCCTGCCGTGCTTGCGCATCTCGTGGGGTGACGAGCGGATCGCCGCACTCGCGACCTCCTTCTGCAGCCGACGCCACGAGTCATACCTCCCATTGGCGAGCTCGCCGGACTCGCATGCTTCGAGCACGGCACAGCCCGGCTCAGTGGCATGCCCGCAGTCGCTGAACCGGCACTCCACCGCCAGCTCCTGGATGTCGGCGAACGCCGCATCCACCGACTCGGCGTCGGTGAACAGCCCGAGGGAGCGGATCCCCGGGGTGTCGATGACGCACCCACCCTCCGGCCCGGGGAGCAGGTGCAGATGCCTGGAGGTGGTCGTGTGCCGACCCTTGGCGTCGCCCTCCCGAACAGCGCCGGTGGCGGCCTCGTCCCGACCGAGCAGCGCGTTGATGAGCGTCGACTTGCCCGCCCCCGACTCCCCCACGAGCACAGCGGTGCGGCCGGCCACGACCGCTCGGACGTCGTCGAGCCCGATGCCCTCCTGGGAGGACGTCACGACAACGCGCATTCCCGGGTGCTCGAGCTCGAGCCGGGGCAGGTCCATGTCGGCGGCTCCGGGGGCGCCGGCCTTGGTCAGCAGGAGCACGGGGTGGGCATCGGCGTCCCACGCCTGGGCGGCTGCTCGGTGGATCCGACCGGCACGGACGGGGCGATCGAGGCCGCAGGCGATCAGGACGAGCTCGACGTTCGCGGCCAGGGCCTGGGACCCGGTGCCGTCCGCGGTCATCCGGCGCAGGAGCGACGTGCGCTCCAGGACCCGTTCGACATGGATGTCATTCGGGTGCGTCGGGTGCCCGGCGGACGGCGAGCCAGTCGCCGACCGTGGGCATCGGGTCGAGCCAGGGGGCAGCACGCAGGGCCTGCAGCCCGCTCGGGGTCATGGCCAGCATGGATGCCCCGTCGTACCGGACGACGCGGGAGGGTTGGGTGCCGGCGGGCAGCTGGGCAGCGCGCGCAGCGGTCCATCCATAGGGTTCAAGGGCAGTGCAGATCGTGTGTGACAACGCAGGGATCCTCATCGAGATCCGCCGGGATCGGCGGCGCGGCCGCCGATGTGTGCAGGCAGTCGCAGGTGGTCAGGGAGTCTGGAGGGCAAGGTCATGCGCACGTACCGTCATGGCGTCCCTCCGTCCTGGCTCGATGTGGTGCTCACCACTGTAGCCACAGGTCCGCCGCGCGGGAAGACGTCCCCGGCATCTGGGTAGGCTGGTGGTGTGCTTCAGGTGCGCGGGGTGTCCCACGCGTTCGCCGAGCGGCCGGTCCTCGACGACGTGACGTTCGACGTCCCGTCCGGGGTGCTGATGGGGCTCCTCGGCCCCAACGGCGCCGGCAAGACCACCCTCATGCGGATCATGTTCGGGGTCATCGATCCCGACGCGGGTGGGACGCGGTGGGAGGGCCATCCGGTGACCACCGCCGACCGTCGCCGCTGGGGGTACATGCCCCAGGAGCGCGGCCTCTACCCGGCGATGCCCGCCGGGGAGCAACTGGTCTATCTCGCCCGACTGCACGGGGTTGACCGTGTCGAGGCTGCCCGATCGGCCCGCAGCCTTCTCGACGAGCTGGGCCTTGGCGACCGCTGGGCGGATCGGCCGGACAAGCTGTCCGGCGGCATGCAACAGCGGCTGCAACTGGCCGCGGCCCTCGTGCACGACCCTGAGGTGATCGTCCTCGACGAGCCATTCGCCGGCCTCGACCCGGTCGCGGTGGCCGAACTCAGCACCACCCTGACCGAACGGGTCCATGCCGGTCGCACCGTGCTGTTCTCCAGCCACCAGCTCGATCTCGTCCAGGACCTGTGTGAGTCGATCGTGATGCTCAACGAGGGGCGCACGGTGCTGCAGGGGCGAGTCGCCGACCTGCGGGCGTCCTCCGGGCGCCGGCAACTGCGCCTGACGATCGCGGACGGGGATCGGCGCTGGCTCGCGGCGTTCCCCCACGTGAGCGTTGTCGAGGACCGCGCCGATGACCTCCGCCTCGACCTGCCCGCCGGGTCGGATCCGTTGGAGGTACTGGACGCGGCCCGCTCGGCCGGGCATGTCTCGGACTTCGGCCTTGAGCTGCCGACCCTGTCTCAGCTGTTCATGGTCGCTGCCGGCGAGATGGTGGAGGTGACGTGATGCCCGGATCGGCATGGTGGGAGGGCACGCGGCTGGTCGCCGGCCGGAGCCTGTCCGACGGCCTGCGCTCTCGAACCGTCCGGATCACCACGCTGATCCTGCTCCTGGTCGGACTGGCCGTGGTCTTCGTGCCCCGGATGCTGTCCGGCGACGAGCCCACCTACACCCTGGCCACCGTCGACGAGGTGTCCGCAACTGTCCAGGGGCAACTCAACGCTGCAGGCCATGCGGCCGACTTCGGGGTCGACTACCTGACGGTGGCCGACGCCCCAGCCGTCGAGGCAGCAGTCCGCGAGGGGGACGCGACCGTCGGGCTCGCCGAGGCCACCATGTACGTGCGCACCGACGCCCCCGGAGCCTTCCCCGTCCTGGTCGCGCAAGCGGTCGTCGCCGAGGAGAGCGCCGCGAAACTGCTGGCGGCCGGCCTCACTCCGCAGCAGATCACCGAGGTGTCCTCCGTGGCCCCGCCCACGCAGGTCGAGGTGGGTCCGGTGCAGGACGAGGGCCGCGCCGCTGTGGGGTTCATCGTCGGGATCGTGCTCTACATGGCGATCATGTTCAGCGGGAACAGCATCGCGATGAACGTCGGCGTGGAGAAGTCCACTCGCATCGCCGAGGTGCTCCTGGCCGTGCTGCGTCCCAGCCAGATCCTCGTCGGCAACGTGGTGGGCATCGGACTGCAGACCCTCGCCCAGCTGATGGTCCTGGCGGTGCCGATCCTGGCGGCCATCACCATCACCGACGGCCTGGACCTGCCCGCCGTCGCAGCCGGGGACATCGTGCTCGGGGTGGCATGGTTCGTGCTCGGCTTCCTGATGTACGCGTTCCTGTTCGCGGCCGCGGCGGCGCTGGTGGACAAGGTGACCGAGGTCGGCTCGGCCATCATGCCGGTCACCACCGTCCTGGTCCTGGCCTACCTCGGGGCGGTCATCGTGGTGCAGCAGGACCCGGGGTCGGCCCTGAGCGTCGCCCTGTCGATGTTCCCGCTCACCTCGCCGATGGCCATGCCGATCCGGTGGTCGTCGGGAACGGTCCCGGAGTGGCAGCTGATGCTGAGCATGCTGCTGGCGATCGGCGCGGCCGTGCTCCTCGGGTGGTTCGGCTCGAGTGTCTACCGCCGCGCGCTGGTGATCACCGGTCGGCGGCTGAAGCTGCGCGAAGTCCTTCCGGAGAGGGCCTGATCGCCATGACCGCCCCTCGCATCGGGCTGGTCCTCGGCGGCGGTGGCCTGACCGGGACGGCGTTCCACGCAGGCCTCGTTGCCGGCCTTGCCGAGTTCGCCGGTTGGGACGCGCGCGGGGCGGAGGTGATCGTCGGGACCTCGGCAGGATCCACCTCCGCGGCGCTGTTGCGAGCCGGGTTGCCGCCGGCCGACTTCGTCGCCCGCATGGCCGGTGAGCCCATGTCCGCCGAGGGCCAGCGCGTGCTTGGGGGCCTCGGCCCCTTGCGCCAGCCGCATCGCCACGAACGTCCACCCCGTCGCCCGGCAGCTCCGGGCCTGCTGCCCTCGATCGCTCGACGCCCGTGGCGCTACCGCCCGGGGATCGCCGCAGCCGCCCTGCTGCCGGAGGGGAACCTCGCCGTGGACGCCGGCGTGAGCTGGATCGGCGACCTCTTCCAGGAATGGCCCGAACGCGCCACGTGGATCTGCACAGTGCGCCTCGACGACGGCGTCCGGGTCGTGTTCGGCCGTGACGCCAGCGCGTCGGTGCGCGACGCAGTGACGGCGTCCTGCGCCATCCCGGGGTACTTCACACCGGTGGTCATCGACGGGCACAGGCACGTGGACGGCGGGATGTGGTCGATCCACAACCTCGACCTCGTGGCCGAACTGGGCCTGGACCTCGTCGTGGTCTCCGCCCCGATGTCCACGGCCGACCCGCTCGCCGCCGAGCGCGGGACACTGCTTCGGCTGCCGGTCCGGCGTCGGCTCGACCGCGAGGCTGAGCAGGTGCGCAGGTCGGGTACCCCGGTGATCGTGGTCCAGCCCGACGCCCGGCTGCGCGAGGTCATGGGGACGAGCACGATGCGGCTGTCGCGGCGGGCACCCGTGGCGCAGGCGACGCACTCCTACGTCCGCGAACTGGCGCGGGCAGGGAGCCTGGACGACCTGGTCAGCGCCGCACGCCGCGGTTGAGCAGGGCCATCCCCTCGGTGAGCCCGTCGACGGTCAGCGGGAACATCGGGATGACCTCACCGATGTCCTCGATCGTCGTCCCGCGCCAGCTCGGCCGGGCTCCGGATTGAGCCACACAGCGTCGGTGAAGTGGTCGCGCAGGATCCGCAGCCACCCCAGGCCGGAGATGGCGTCGGGCCCGCCGGCTGCCCAGTGCCCACCCATGTGCAGCTCGTAGGGGGCCATGGAGGCGTCGCCGACCATGATCAGCTTGTAGTGCGAGGCGCACTGGCGCATGAGGTCGGCCACGGGCGTCGGCTCGGCGAAGGCGGTGGTGCCGTAGACCTCGCCGTAGACGCAGTTGTGGAAGTAGTAGGTCCGCAGCTCCTTGAAGTGCGTGGCCTTCTTGGTCGCGCTGAACAGCTGGGACATGAGCTCGGTGTACGGGTACATCGAGCCGCCCACGTCGATCATCAGGATCACGTGGGTGTTGGGCCGGCTCGGCGGGCGGGTCACGACCTCGATCTCACCGGCGTTGCGGGCCGTGGCATCGATCGTGGCGGAGATGTCGAGCTCGTCGGCCGCACCGTCGCGGACGAAGGCCCGCAGCCGGCGCAGGGCGACCTCGAGCTGGCGGATGTCCAGGGTCACGTCCGAGCGGTACCCGCGATAGCGACGGGCATCGGCGATGTTGATGGCAGCGCGCCCACCTCCGGATGATCCGGTGCTCAGCCCGCCGGCGGCGTTCCCACCCTGGCCGAACGGCGAGGTCCCCCCGGTCCCGATCCAGTACGGCCCGCCGTCGTGTCGCTCGGTCTGCTCGCGCAGGCGACGCTGGTACTCGGCGAGCAGCTCGTCGAGGTCGGGCAGCGCATCGTCGCCCCCGTCGGCACGCTCGCCGCGCTCTGCCACCTCGTCGAGCCATTCGCGCATCTCGTCGGACATGCTCAGGACCCCGCGGTACTCCGCGGCGAAGGCCCGGTCGAAGGCGTCGAGGTGCCCCTCGTGGTGGATCAGGATCGAGCGGGCCACGTGGTAGTAGCCGGTGACGCTGTTCCGGTGCGCCCCCGCGGCCAGCGCTCGGCCCAGCGCCAGGGCCTCGGTGGTTCCGACAGGGACGCGCTCGGCCCGCAGCCGGTAGAGCAGCGGCAGGAACATCAGAACCGGCGCCGCGTCCGGCCGGTGATCTGGTCGTTGAACGCCTGCAGGTCCTGCTCCTTCTTCAGCAGCGTGCCCAGGAAGGGGGTGCTCTCGTCGAGCGCCACGGCGTCGGGTTGGGCCAGGCGCAGCATCGCGATCCAGTCGATCAGCTCGCTGGTGGAGGGCTTCTTGCGGACCCGGTCCATGCCGCGGACCGCGTAGAACGCCTCGAGCGCCTGGGCCAGCAACGTGTCGTCGAGGCCGGGGTGATGGACCTCCACGATGCGGCCCATCAGCTCGGCGTCCGGGAAGTCGATGAAGTGGAACACGCACCGGCGCAGGAACGCGTCGGGCAGCTCCTTCTCGGCGTTGCTGGTGATGATGACCACGGGCCGGTGCGCGGCCGCGACGGTCTCGCCCGTCTCGGAGATCGTGAAGCGCATCCGGTCGAGCTCGTGGAGCAGGTCGTTGGGGAACTCCAGGTCGGCCTTGTCGATCTCGTCGATGAGCAGCACGACCCGCTGCTCGGCGCTGAACGCCTGGCCCATGGGCCCGAGGTGGATGTAGTCGGCGATGTCCTGCACGTTGTGGTCGCCGAACCGGCTGTCGTAGAGCCGCTGCACGGTGTCGTAGATGTAGAGCCCCTCCTGCGCACGGGTGGTGCTCTTGACATTCCACGTGACCAGCTCCATGCCCAGCGCCTCAGCCACAGCCTCGGCCAGCAGGGTCTTGCCGGTGCCGGGCTCGCCGCGGACGAGCAGGGGCTTCTCGAGCACCAGGGCGCAGCGCACGGCCGTCTCCAGTGCCGGATCGGTCAGGTAGGACGAGGTCCCGGTGAACTCCATGGGTGCTCCTTCAGCGGTCCCGGCAAGCCTACGCGCGCGATCCGGCGCCCACACCGTCTAGCGTGGCGAGGGCAGGATCGAGGAGACGCGCATGCCGATCAGGGCGACCATCCAATGGCCCGGCGACGACTACCCCCTGGGTGCGTCGTACAACGGCGTCGGGACCAACTTCGCCCTCTACGCCGAGCGCGCCACCAAGGTGGAGCTGTGCCTGGTCGACGAGCGCGACGTCGAGCACAGACTGCGCCTCGAGGAGAAGCAGTCCGGCGTCTGGCACACCTATCTGCCGATGGTCGGCCCTGGGCAGCGCTACGGGTACCGGGTGCACGGCCCGTGGGACCCCGCCCACGGGCTTCGGTTCAACTCGCACAAGCTCCTGGTCGACCCCTATGCCACGGCGATCACCGGGATGCCCGACGGCAGCCAGGCCGTCCTCGGGCATCGGGCCGACGACCCGAATGCCCGCGACACGACCGACAGCTTCGGCCACACCATGCTCGGGGTGGTCACCAGCCCCTACTTCGACTGGACCTCGGACCGCCACATGCGCCGGCCCTACAACGAGACGATCATCTACGAGGCTCACGTCAAGGGGATGACCATGCGTCACCCGGGCATCCCGCGGGCCCTGCGCGGCACGTACGCGGGGCTGGCCCATCCCGCGATGGTCGAGTACCTGGTCGACCTCGGCATCAACGCGATCGAGCTCATGCCGATCCACCAGTTCGTCCAGGACGGGTTCCTGCAGAAGCAGGGCAAGCGCAACTACTGGGGCTACAACACGATCGGGTTCTTCGCCCCGCACAACGAGTACGCCGCAACCGGCACCCGCGGCGAGCAGGTCAACGAGTTCAAGGGGATGGTCAAGCAGCTGCACATGGCCGGCATCGAGGTCATCCTCGACGTCGTCTACAACCACACGGCCGAGGGCAACCACAACGGTCCGACGCTGTCGTTCCGCGGCATCGACAACCCCGGCTACTACCGGCTGGTTCCCGGCGACCCGCGGCACTACTTCGACACCACCGGCACCGGAAACTCCATGAACGTGCGCAACCCGCACTCGCTGCAGATGATCATGGACTCGCTGCGCTACTGGGTGACCGAGATGCACGTCGACGGCTTCCGGTTCGACCTCGCCTCCAGCCTCGCCCGGGAGTTCCACGACGTGGACAAGCTCTCGACCTTCTTCGACCTCGTCCAGCAGGACCCGGTGGTGTCCCAGGCGAAGCTGATCGCCGAGCCGTGGGACCTCGGCGAGGGTGGCTACCAGGTGGGCAACTTTCCCTCGCTGTGGACCGAGTGGAACGGCAAGTACCGCGACACCACCCGCGACTACTGGCGCGGCGAGCACGCGACCATGCCGGAGTTCGCGTCCAGGTTCACCGGATCCTCGGACCTGTACCTGAACAACGGCCGCAGCCCGCACGCCTCGATCAACTTCGTGACGGCGCATGACGGCTTCACGCTGACCGACCTGGTGTCCTACAACGACAAGCACAATGACGCGAACGGCGAGGACGGCCGGGACGGGGAGTCGCGCAACCGGTCGTGGAACTGCGGTGCCGAAGGCCCGACGAAGGACCGGTCGATCCTCGCCCTGCGAGCGCGGCAGCGGCGCAACATCATGGTGACCCTGCTGCTGAGCCAGGGGGTCCCGATGATCGCCCACGGCGACGAGATCGGGCGCACCCAGAAGGGCAACAACAACACCTACTGCCAGGACAACGAGCTCTCCTGGATGGACTGGGATGACGTCGACGAGGACATGCTCACCTTCACCCAGTTCGTGATCGGCCTGCGCCGGCGGCATCCCATCTTCCGCCGCCGACGGTTCTTCGAGGGCAAGAGGATCGCGGAGTGGGACAAAGTCCCGGACATCTCCTGGCTGCAGCCCAACGCCGAGCCGATGACGGCCCAGGACTGGCAGATGGGGTACGCCAAGACCCTGACGGTCGTCCTCAACGGGTCCGCCCTCAACGAGCGGGACCGCTTCGGCCGGCCCCAGCGTGACAAGTCGTTCGCGCTGTTCTTCAACGCCGCCGACCACCCGACGAGTTGCCTCATCCCGGGTCGGGGAGCGGGCCTGGTGTGGGCCGAGGTGCTGGACACCGCGAACTGGCCGGTGCCTGCACACGCCGCCCGCGTGACTCACAACGCAGGCGAGCATCGCACGGTGCAGTCACGGTCGGTCGTGGTGCTCCAGGAGATGGACGTGGCACACCCCCAGCCGACGTGACCCGCCGCCGGGGGCGCTGACTCCCGGGGTGAAGGATGGGTCCCGCGCTGCGAACCGCGAGCGTGCCCATCCGCACGACCACATGGCCTCGACCACATCACGGAGTCCCGAATGACACCAGAGCAGCCCACCGGCTCGCCCACCGACAGCCCGGACCAGCCCGGCGGCGCGCTGCATGACCCGCACAGCCGTGGAGGCAACCGGCTGAGGCGTTGGCTCGTGCCGGGCTTCATCGTGGTCTTCTGGCTGTTCGTTGTCGGCCCGCTGGGGTCGTTCGCCGGTCAGCTCTCCGACGTCCAGGAGAACGACGCTGCCGGGTTCCTGCCGGCAAGCGCGGAGTCGACCCAGGTGCGCGAGCTCAGCCTGCAGTTCGTGACCACTGACACGTTGCCCGCGATCATCGTCTACGAGTTCGACTCGCCGGTCGGCGCGGAGGAACTCGCCGCGATCTCGACCGATATCGAGGCGATCGGCGAGGTCCCCGGAGTGACCCAGCCGGTCATCGGTCCGGTCCCGAGCGAGGACGGCCTTGCCGTCACCGTGATCGCGAACCTGGAGATCTCCCCCGACGTCGAGCCCGGGACCGAGGTCGAGGAGATCCGCGCCCTGCTCCAGGACAGCCCTGCCCGGGCACTCGGTGCCGAGATCTACGTGACCGGCCCGGCTGGCGTCCTGGCCGACTTCGCCGAGGCCTTCGGGGAGATCGACGGCATCCTTCTGCTGGTCGCCCTCGGCGTGGTCCTGCTGATCCTGTTGATCGTCTACCGCAGCCCCGTCCTTCCCGTGATCGTCCTGCTGACCTCGGTCCTGGCCCTGGGCGCAGCCTCCTTCGTGATCTACCAGCTCGCCGCGAACGACGTCATCACGCTCAATGGGCAGAGCCAGGGGATCCTGTTCATCCTGGTCATCGGGGCCACCACGGACTACTCCCTGCTCCTCGTCGCGCGCTTCCGCGAGGAGCTGCGCCGCACCGAGTACCAGGTCGATGCGATGCGGGCGACGCTCAGGGGCACCGTCGAGGCGATCCTTGCCTCCGGTGGCACCGTGATCCTGGGCGTGATGACCCTGGTGCTCTCCGAGCTGAACTCCAACCGGGGCCTCGGGCCCGTCTCTGCGGTCGGGATCGCCTTCGCCATGCTCGCAGCGCTGACGTTCCTGCCCGCGGTCCTGGTGATGCTTGGCCGCAAGGCCTTCTGGCCGGTGCGCCCGAAGCTCGACCTCACCCACCCGCAGGCCCAGGTCACCGGCTTCTGGGCGCGCGTGGCGACCACGGTGGACCGCAAGCCCCGTGTGGTGCTGCTCGGCTCCTCAGCCGTCCTGCTGGTCCTGTGCGCCTTCGTGCCGATGTTCAAGGCCGAGGGGGTACCCCAGTCGGACCTCTTCCTCGTGTCCGTGGAGTCGACCGAGGGCCAGGAGGCCTTGGGCCGGCACTTCCCGGCCGGGTCCGGCAGCGAGACGGTGGTCATCGGGCCAGAGGAGCTGACCGCTGAGATGACCTCGGTCATCACAGCCAACGCGGGCGTCGCCAGCGTCGTGCCCCAGGTCGCCGGCCCGCCGGGGCCGGATTCGCCTCCCATGGTCGTGGACGGCAACGTCCTGCTCCAGGTGACGCTGGTCGACCAGGCCGACTCGGCGGCCGCCGAGGAGACCGTGACGCAGCTGCGCGCCGACCTCGACGCGGTGAGCACCGACGCACTGGTGGGCGGAACCACGGCGATCCAGCTCGACACGAAGGCGGCCGCGCAACGCGACCTGCGGGTGATCATCCCGGCCGTGCTGCTGGTGACGTTGATCGTGCTGATCCTGCTGCTGCGCGCGATCGTGGCACCCCTGGTGCTCATCGCGACGGTGGTCGTGTCCTTCGCAGCCACGATCGGGCTGTCGGCGATCGTGTTCTTCCAGGTCCTTGACCTGCCCGGCGCGGACGCGTCAGTGCCGCTGTTCGCGTTCGTGTTCCTGGCCGCACTGGGCGTGGACTACAACATCTTCCTGATGACCCGGGCCCGGGAGGAGACGATCAAGCACGGCAACCGGGCCGGGATGCTGCGCGCGCTGGCCGTCACGGGCGGCGTGATCACCAGTGCGGGCATCGTTCTGGCGGCCACCTTCAGCGCCCTGGCGCTGCTCCCCCTGCTGTTCCTGTTCGAGATCGCGTTCCTGGTCGCGGCAGGCGTGCTCATCGACACCCTGATCGTCCGCTCGCTCGTGGTGCCGTCCGCGGTGCTCGTCATCGGGCCCCGCACGTGGTGGCCCAGTCGGTTGGCACGAGAGTCCCATGAGCTCGATGAGGCGGCCGCTCTGGAGGTGGCGATCACAGGCGAGGAGGAGTAGCCCCCCCGGTCCTCGGGCCAGCGTGCCACCCGGCCCTGACAGTGGGCGGCGGTCGTGCCAGTATTTGCCCGACAGGCAACCACATCGAAGGGAACCACCATGGCGAAGTACGACATCAACACCACCACCCTCGGCGCGATGATGGAGGACCCCGACGTCGTGGCGATCATGGAGAAGTACGCACCGGGCATCACCAGCAACCCGATGCTGGGAATGGCCAAGGGCATGCCCGCCGCGCAGGCCATGGGCATGGCCGGCGGCATGATCGGCCAGGACGCCGTCGAGGCGATCGAGCGCGACGTCTCGGCCCTCTAGTCCCGGGGGCGCGGTCATCGGGTGCTCAAGCACCTGGTGACGGCGCCCCTTCTCCATCAACCGGCTGCTGGCTCGCGCCCTGATCCGCCTCGCCCCGGCGAGCCTGGAGTTCGTCGAGATCCCGATCCGGGACCTGCCGCTGTGCAGCCCGGATTTCGACACGGTGGCCGGACTTCGTCTCCCGGTCCTGACCATCCTGCCAGCCACGTCGTAGCGACGGGCCCTGGCTCACACCGGCCAGGGACCGACCGTCATCCCCGCCGCTTGGGCCAGGTCAGGGGCCAGGTCGAGGAGCTGCTCGGCGGAGATGATCGCCCCGGCAAGGCTCTGGACCCCGTCGACTCGGTCGATGCGCGCGCCCCGAAGGTCCAGCTCGTCGAAGTCGGCATGGACGACGGCCAACTCGCCGATCGCGCAACCGGCGAGGCTCACTCGTCGCGCCTTCGCCCCGGCGAGGTCGAGGGTCCCTATGCGGCAGTCGTTCATCACCACGTCGGTCAGGGTCGCGTCCCGCAGGTTGACGTACCCGAGCTGGGCGCCTGCCACAGTCACCCCATCGAGCACTGCCCCTGCGAGATCCCAGGCAGCGATCCGGCCGCCGTCCACCGCGACGGAACGCCAAGTGGAGTCAGCGCCGATCACCTGCGTGATGTCCGGCTCGTTGAGTCGTGAGTCGATCAGCCGCGCCCGGTCGAGCACCAGCTCGGCGACATCCATGAGGTGCACGTGGCACGCTCGAAGGCTCGCCCGGCTCCAGTCCAATCGGGCCAGGTGCTCACCGACGATCTCCTCGGCCTCCCGGACGTCCTCAGCCTCGACGTCGGATGCGTCGTGGGCTCGTTGCCTCCTCCACGCCCGGCAGGGCGAGGGCGATCCGCTCCACGTCTCCCAGTTGGCCACCTGGTGACGGTACTGCGAGCAGGTCTCAAGATTCTCGCTCCCGCGCCCCACGACCTCCGGGCGGGCGCGTACTGTCGGAATCGGCCAGATGACGTATCGGTCGACTCGATTGGGAGGTGCTCTGATGGCGTATCGGTTCAATCCCCCGCCCGGATGGCAGGTCGCGGAGGGCTTCACCCCCGGGAACGACTGGCGGCCCGACCCCGCGTGGCCGGCGGCGCCGGAAGGCTGGGAGTTCTGGCTACCGGTCCCCGATGCCCCACCTCCGCCACCCCCACCGCCCGAACCGCCCGCGGCGGACCCGCCGGCGGCCGAGCCGCCCCCTGGACCCGGCGACCGCTGCGACCGCCAGCGCGAAGATGAGCGGGATGTTCAAGTCGCTGAAGTCCAAGGCCCAGGACGAGGACTGGATGGGCAAGGCCAAGGCGGCCGCAACCCAGGCGTCCGCCACCGCTCAGCAGGCCGCAGGTCAGGCGACCGCCCAGGCCAAGCAGCGCGACGAGGCCACCCTGGAGAAGACGGGACCGCTGCCCGAAGGGGCCCTCTGGCGCGGAGTCAGCCACGACGCCGGTCGGAACTCGATCGTTACGCTCTACCCGGACCGCATCGAGCGGACCAAGCCCACAGGCCGGATGTCGCTGACCGGGATGCTCGCCGGTGGGCCGGAGGACGTCGAGGTCATCCCGATGAAGTCCGTCTCGTCGGTGCAGGCTCGCAGGGGTGCGTGGTACCACGACGTGACCGTCTTCGCGTCCGGGAACACGATCGTGTTCTCCGTGGACGCCGCCGACGCCGAGAAGCTGCGCAGCCTGATCATGGACCAGGTGCTCGGCGGTTCGGGCCACGCGGCCCCGCCTGCCGCCCCGGTCGCCCCGGCAGCTCCGTCCGGCGACGCCCTGATCGAGCAGATCAAGAAGCTCGGTGAGCTGCGCGACGCCGGGATCCTGACCCCCGAGGAGTTCGAGTCGAAGAAGGCGGAACTGCTCGGCCGCCTCTGAGCCCGACCGAGGGCCGGCGCGATCGACAACCTGAGCCCCGGCGTGGTTGGCTCCCGCCATGACGACCGTCGCGCTGTTCCCCTCCGTTCTCGGCATCCGCGCCGGCGTGCTCGACGCTGCTGACCGGCTTCGTCGGGACGGTCACGAGGTGCTCGTTGTGGATCTCTACGAGGGTCGCACCTTCGACGACTACGAGCCGGCCATGGCCTTCGCCGAGGAGGAACTCGGGCATGCCGAGCTCATGCGCCGTTCACGGGAGGCGGTCGCTGACCTGTCTGAGGAGTTCGTGTCCGCGGGCTTCTCGCTCGGGTGCGTGATGGCTGTGCACATCGCCACCCAGCACGCGGTGTCCGGAGTGCTCATGATCGCCGGCGCCCTCCCGGGCTCGGCCTTCGGCGCCGATGCGCGGTGGCCTGCGGGCGTGTCGGCGCAGACGCACTCCACCCTCGACGACCCGTGGCGCGAGCAGGACATGATCGACCAGGCCGTCCACGAGGTACACGCAGCCGGTGGCACCCTCGAGGTGTTCGACTACCCCGGCAACGGTCACCTGTTCACCGACCCGTCACTGCCCGCGGAGTACGACGCGGTCGGCACCGAGTTGCTGTGGAGCCGCGTCCTGCCTTTCGTGCGCGCCTGCGGCTGACGCCCCCGTCGGGCGGGGCCGGGGCGCAACACGAACGTAACAAGCAGGACTTGGTCGAACGGTGGTACGCCGACACAATGACGCACGCCAGTCCCGAGCGAGATGAGGTGCGTTGGTGTCGCGCAAGAAGCCCAAGAGGATCGGCATCCTGACTGCCGGCGGTGACAGCCCGGGGCTCAATGCGGCGATCCGCGGAGTCGGCAAGACAGCGATCGGCCACTACGGAATGGAGCTGATCGGCTTCCGCGACGGCATCACTGGGCTGTCGCAGAACCGGCACGTGCCGCTGGACAGCGCTGCCCTGTCGGGGATCCTCACCCGAGGAGGAACCATCCTGGGCACGAGCCGGGACAAGGTGCACCGCATGGAGGTCGACGGCGAGGTCCGCGACATGGTGCCCACCGTGGTGGAGAACTACGAGAAGGAGGGGTTGGACGGGCTGATCGTGATCGGCGGCGGGGGCACCGCGAAGAACGCCCTGCGCCTGCAGGCCGCCGGCCTGAACGTCCTCACCCTGCCCAAGACGATCGACAACGACATCTTCGGGACCGACACCAGCTTCGGGTTCGCCACCGCCACCGAGATCGCCACGGAAGCCATCGACCGCGTCCACAGCACGGCGCACAGCCACCACCGGATCATCCTCACGGAGGTCATGGGCCATCGGGCCGGGTGGCTCACGCTGGCCTCGGGGATCGCTGGAGGTGCGGACGTGATCCTGATCCCCGAGATCCCCTACTCGGTCGAGAAGGTCGCCGAGACAATCCGGGCGCGCACTGCGCGGGGCAGCTCGTTCAGCGTGGTGGCGGTGGCTGAGGGGGCGCGTGACGCCGACGACACCGCCGACTACGAGGCGGCCCGGCTCCTGGTGAAGGCCGCCAAGACACCTGAGGCCTCGCGGGCGGCCAAGGCCCACCTGGCCCACGTCGAGGACTCCCAGCGCGAGCACACCTTCCGCCTGGCCCGCGAGCTCGAGGCCGCGACAGGGCTGGAGACGCGCGTGACCATCCTCGGTTACGTGCAGCGCGGCGGGGCACCCTGCGCCGCCGATCGTCTGCTCGCGACCCGCCTCGGCGCCGCGGCCGCCGACTTGGTGGCCCAGGGCGAGTACGGGTACATGATCGCCGCCCGCGGCGAGAGCACAGTGCCCGTGCTGCTGACCGAGGTGGCCGGCAAGGTCAAGCTGGTCCCCCCGGACCACGACTGGGTCGCCGCTGCCCGCAAGGTCGGCACCGGACTCGGCGACTGACGGGATCGGGCGCGCCTGGCCCGGAGCCGATCGCAGCCAACAGTGCGAGAATCGCAGGCAGGCGGTGGAGGATGCGGATCCGGATCGGGTACCAACTGACGTTCGAGTTGGAGCAGCCCACTCCGATGATCGTCGTCCTCAACGTGCACTACAGCCGGTCATCGGACCTGCTCGCACCCGACACGATGATGACGTCACCCTCGACCCCCTTCACCTCGTACCGCGACTCCTTCGGCAACTGGTGCAACCGGATCACCGCGCCAGCAGGCACCTTCCAGATCCGCGCCGACACCGTGATCAGTGACCACGGGCTGCCCGACGACGTTCCCTTCACCGCGCGGCAACATGCGGTGGAGGACCTGCCCGAAGATGCTCTGGTCTACCTGCTGCCCAGCCGCTATGCCGACAGCGACCGTCTCGCCGACCTGGCCTGGGACCTCTTCGGCGGTGCCGAGCCGGGTTGGCCCCGAGTCCAGGCAATCAACCAGTGGGTCCACGACCACATCACCTTCGGCTACGAGTGGGCCCGCCCAAGCAAGACCGCGTGGGACGCCTACCAGGAGGGCCAAGGGGTCTGCCGCGACTACGCCCACCTCGGGATGGCGTTCTGCCGGGCCCTGAACATCCCCGCGCGGTACTGCACCGGATACGTCGCCGGAGTCGAACTGGCGACTCCCGAGGAGCCGATGGACTTCTCGGGCTGGTTCGAGGTCTACCTCGACGGTCGATGGTTCACAGTCGACCCGCGCAACCTGCACCCCATGACCGGCCGGATCCTGATCGCGCGGGGTCGCGATGCAGCCGACGTGGCGATCGCCACGAGCTTCGGGCCCAACATCCTCAGCGACTTCCGGGTATGGGCCCGAGAGCAGGCACCCACCTGAGTTCCAGTGCGGTCGACGTCGGCCATGGAGCCCCAGTAGCGTCGGGACATGCCGCGACCCGTGCACTTCGAGATCCACGCCAGCCAGCCCGATGCGATCCGGGCCTTCTACAGCGCGCTCTTCGGTTGGACGTTCCATCAATGGGGCGATCAGGCCTATTGGCTTCTCGGTACCGGTGATGGCAATCCAATGGCCGGGATCCCCAGCAGCGAACTCGGCATCGACGGTGCACTGGTTCCGCGGTCCGGTCCCGTGGCCGAGGAGGGCCAGCCGGTGAACTCCTGGGTGGTCACCGTCGACGTCGACGACTGCCAGGCCTACCTCGACCGTGCGATAGAACTGGGCGCCACGGTCGCTCTGCCCCTCGCCCCGATCCCGGGGGTCGGCTGGCTGGCCTACATCAAGGACCCGGACGGCAACCTCCTGGGGATGATGCAGTCCGATCCTGACGCCGGCCCTCCACCGATCTCGGCCTGAACGCCGCAGGTCATTCCGCGGGAGCGGAGGCGAGCAGGTCCAGGCCGAGGGTGCGCGACAGCACCTGGGCGACGAGTTGCCCCTTGACGCTGTTACCGGCTGGGTCCAGTGGTGGCGCGAAGGAGCCGAGGCCGCCCTTGCCGGGGGAGACGGTGACGATCCCGCCACCGATCCCGCTCTTGCCCGGCAGGCCGACGTCGCACAGCCAGTCGCCGGAGGTCTCGTACAGCCCGGCCGTGGTCATCACGGCCAGCACCAGCCGGCATGTGCGGGCTGCCACAACCCGTTCGCCGTTGAGCGGATTCACTCCCCCATCGGCCAACGTGGCGCCCATGACGGCGAGGTCGCGTGCTGTCACTGCGAGGGACGACTGGAGGGTGTAGATCTCGACCGCGTCCTGCGGGCTGCCGACCACGCGTCCGCGGGCGTTGAGCGCTTCGGCGATGGCGCGGTTGCGCAGGTTGGTGGCCGCGGCGCAGGACTCGTGCACCTCGTCGTCGAGGTGCAGCGCATGGCCCGCGAACCGGCTGATCCCGTCGCGCACGAAGGTCCACCGCGCGTCGATGGAGTCTCCCGGGGCAAGGCTGGCGGTGGCGATCGCCCCGGAGTTCACCATCGGGTTCGTGCGCCCGTCGGGGCTGACATCCACAGCGGCGATCGAGTTGAAGGCCATCCCAGTGGCGTTCAGCCCGATCAGCTCACGGATTCGTGTGAAGCCGTACTCCTCGATCATCAGCGCGAGCACGAACGGCTTGGCCACGCTCATCAGCGCGAACGGGTGATCAGCGTGCCCGGCGGCGTGCATCGCGCCGTTCACGCCGACGACGCAGACCCCGAACAGGTCCGGCGGACATGCGAGCCAGCGCGGGGTAGACGGTGGACACCTCCCCCCCGCTCACGTCCGCCACCTGGACGTGGGCGTCGTCGACGAGTCGCTGCACGAGCTCGGCGTCGGGGAGCCGACCGGTCGAGACATGCGTGCCCTGCCCGGCACTGGTGTCATCCATGGCGACATCGTGGCCGACGATCCGACGGTTGTCGCAGGCTGGGAGGGCCCGGGAGTCCCCTGTATGGGACGTCCTGCGCACGGCGCGCGGATACGGCAGGATCATGAGCTACCGCGCCATCGGGACGATGCGCGCTGAAGATCAACCCTTCCCGTGCCCATGACCGACCGACTCGAGGAATTGCGATGGCATCCATGTCCGAGGACCTGGCCAGTGTGTATCGGGACCTGCACCGACACCCGGAGCTGGGGTTCGCCGAGCATCGGACCGCGGGCATCGTGGCCGAGCGCCTGACCCGGTTCGGGTTCGAGGTGACCACCGGGGTGGGCGGGACCGGGCGTAGTGGGGATCCTGCGCAACGGCGACGGTCCGACCGCCCTGCTTCGCGCGGACATGGACGGCCTGCCTGTGGCCGAGGCGACCGGCCTGCCCTACGCCAGCACCGATATGGCGCAAGGCGAGTCCGGGGACGTCCCGGTGATGCATGCCTGCGGCCACGACATGCACGTGACCGCCCTGCTCGGGGCCGCCGAGCGGCTGGCCGCCGAGACTGAGTCGTGGGCCGGCACGCTGATGCTGGTGTTCCAACCGGCTGAGGAACTCGGCGCCGGGGCCCAGGCGATGATCGATGACGGCCTCTTCGAACGGTTCGGCCGCCCCGATGTGGTGCTGGGCCAGCACGTGGCCCCGCTCCCCGCCGGTGTCATCGGATTGCGATCGGGTCCCGCCTTCGCAGCCGCCGATGCGTTGCGCATCGTGCTGCACGGGCGGGGCGCGCACGGGTCGCGCCCGGAGGTGTCGGTCGACCCTGTCGTGATGGCCGCGGCCACCGTGATGCGCCTGCAGACAGTGGTCTCCCGCGAGGTCGGTGGAAGCGAGACCGCAGTGGTCTCGGTCGGCGTCATGCGGGCCGGAACCGCGGTGAACATCATCCCGGACAATGCCGAGCTGCTGGTCAGCGTGCGCACGTTCACCAAGGACGTGCGCGATCGCGTGGTCGAGGCCATCGGCCGGATCGCCCGCGCCGAGGCGGCCGCCTCGGGTGCCCCGACGCCCCCCGACGTGGAGGTCACCTCCTCGTTCCCTGCGGTCGCCAACGACCCTGCGGCAGTCGACCGGACCCGCCCGGCCCTGCAGGGCCTGCCCGCCATGGTCGTCGACCCGGGCCCCGTGACCGGCAGCGAGGACGTGGGCATGCTGGCGACTGCGGCAGGCGCCCCCTGCGTCTTCTGGCTGCTCGGTGGGGCGGACCCGGCGGCGTTCGCAGGGGCGGCCACCTTCGAGGAGATGGCGCTGCGGGTCGCCGCGCTGCCCTCCAACCACTCCCCCCTGTACGCCCCGGTCATCGAGCCCACGCTCACCATCGGGGTCAACGCCCTGGTGGCCGCGGCCCAGACTTGGCTGCCGCGCGCCGGAGACCGGTGACACCGGGGCGTCCGGCTCCGGCCGCTGGATTGCAGGTCAGGTCGTGCTGCGTGGCTTGATTCCCAGGGTGTAGCGGACCTGTTGGTGCAGCACGAAGCCGCCGCTGGGGTGAGCGCCAGCGGACAGCCGGCGCTCGGCCTCTGCTCGCACAGCGGGGCGCTCTGATTGAGGCACCGCTACCCACATGGCCCGCTGCCCCGTGGACATGCTGAAGGCCTGCCACTGGTCGGCGTCGGCGAAGTGCACCGGCAGGTCGATCACGAGGGTGCGCACCTCGGCGAACCCTGCCCCGGCCACCAGGGACTCCATCCCTGCGTCGGACGCGAACGGCCCGCGCGCCCCACTGGTTCGGGCATCGAGCATGGCGGGCGGGAGGTAGGGGGTGAAGATGTCGTCCACCGCACGCCACACATCGTCCTGGGGGCCGAAGGTGCTCACCCCGAGCCTGCCCCCGGGGACCAGGACCGCACGCCAGGCTTCGAGAGCCGCTTGGGGGTCAGGCAGGAAGAACAGCACCAGCGACGCACCGACGACATCGAACGCGCCCAAGGACAGTGCCGGGGACTGGGCGTCACCCATCGAGACAGCGACGTGGTCCAGGCCCTCCGAGATGGCCGCGCGCTGGGCTGCGGAGACCATGGCAGGCGACACGTCCACCCCGACCGCGCGACCCTGGACCCCAACCGCACGGGCCGCGGGCAGCAGGAAGGCCCCCTTGCCGCAGCCCAGATCCGCAACCCACTCGCCCGGTTCAGGTGCCACCGCGTCCACCAGGCCACGGGCTATCGGCCCGAAGAAGTCGATACCGACCTCGTCGTAGCTGCTGGCGATCTCGTCGAACAGCCGTGCGTTGCGCACCGCTGGATCAGCGGCCGGAACCACCGGTTCGGGTTCGGACATGGACCATTGTGGGCGGTCGGTGTGGGGCGCGGTCAAGGGCGACGCGAATGCACGGCCCCGGTGCCGCCCGAGGGGCTGTCGGTCAGGGGGCGGAGGCGACCGCCGCCTGTGGTGCCAGCGCCGCTCGATCTCCAGGCGCGCGCTGCTCCCGGCGGCGCAGCGCTGGACCGAGGAGCATCGCGAACACGAAGCCCGTCGCCGCGATGAGCACGATCATCGTCCCGCTCGGGACGTTGGCGAAGTAGGAGGCGTACATGCCCAGCGCCCCGCACACCGAGCCGATCACCGTGGACAGCACGAGCATCCGTCCGAACGACTGGGTGAGCAGCCGGGCTGTCACTGCGGGGATCACGAGCATGGCAGCCACCAGGGTGACGCCGATCACGGTCAGGGTCGCGAGGATCGCGAGGCTGAGCACGCTCACGAGGATGGCGTCCGTGCGTGCGACGTTCACCCCGGAGGCCTGGGCAACGTCCGGGTCGAACGTGGCGAACAGCAGGGCCCGATAACCGAAGACGACCAGGACCACGGTCGCCACGCTGATCGCGACCAGGGCCCACACCTGACCCTGGGAGATGCCCAGGATCGAGCCGAAGAGGGCCGCGTCGAAGCTGGGGCCGCGGTTGCCGAACTTCGCCAGGAGGGCGACGCCCAGGGCGAAGGACGCGGTGGTGACCACACCGATGGCGGCGTCCGACCCGATCCGGTGCTTGCGCGCCACGCTGTTGATGGCCAGCGCCGAGCCCACGCCCCAGATCCCCGCCCCGAGCATGTACCAGCTGGATGCGATCAGCTGGCTGGCCGCGAACCCACCGAAGATCGCATGGGACAGCCCGTGGCCGATGTAGCTCATCCCCCGCAGCACGATGTAGACGCCGATCAGGCCCAGCAGCGCCCCGGAGATGGTCGCCACCACGATCCCCTTGATGAAGAACGTATAGCTGAACGGGTCGAGCAGAGATGTGAACAGGTCAGTCATTGCCGGTTCCTCCCACTCCAGGCGCCCCTGCTCCGAGACCCGCGCGCACCGGTGCCGTATCGGGCACGGACACCGAGTCCCGACCGGAGTCGACCACCACCGGCATGCCGAGGTGCGTCAGGACGTCGAGTCCCGCACCGAAGGTCGCCTCCAGCACCGGTGCGGTGAGCACCTCGGCCGGGGTGCCGGCGGCGATGACCCTGCGGTTCAGGCACACGAGGTGGGGCAGATGGGCGGCCATGCCGTTGAGGTCGTGCGTGGTGAGCACGATCGAGATGCCGGATTCGTTGAGGTCCCCCAACAGGTGCAGCACCGCGTGCCGGGTGGTGATGTCCACCCCGGACGTCGGCTCGTCGAGCAGCAGAAGCTCGGGCTTGCCGGTCAGCGCACGGGCGAGGAACATCCGCTGCTGCTGGCCGCCGGAGAGCTCGCGGATGTGCCGGCCGGCCAGGGCTGCGATGCCCAGCCGGTCCAGCGAGGCCATCACCTCCTCGCGCTCTGCCGCGGTGGCGCGGAACTTCGCCCCATGCTGCGGGCGGCCCATCAGCACACATTCGAAGACGGTCACCGGGAAGTCCCAGTTGATCGTCTCCAACTGCGGCACGTAGGCCATCCTCAGGCCGGGCCGGCGTTCGAGGGTCCCGTGCCAGAGGTCCTGGGCCCGGCCGCGCTTCGGCGGGGTGATCGCACCCATCAGGACGCGCAGCAGGGTCGTCTTGCCGGAACCCGAGGGCCCGACGATCCCGGTGAACTGCCCCGGTTCGATGGTCAGGTCGATGTCGGACAGGACGGTACGACCCTGCTGGTAGGCGATCCCCAGACCGGAGGTGCGCAGCAGGGCGTCGCTCATTGTGGGTACTTCGCGTTGTCCGGCGCGACGTCCGACACGTCCAGGGACCTCAAGGTGGGGGCCTGACCACCAAGGCCCTCGATGATCGTCTGGTAGTCGAAGCGCATCAGGCCCAGGAACGAGTGCTCCGGATCGCCGGGCTCGCCGGGCAGGTCGTCGTCGCGCAGGTCGTCGATGTACTGGGCGCCGGCCTCGTTGGCGATCTCCTCCAGCACAGGCGAGGGGAACACCTCCGACCCGAAGACTGCCGACACTCCCTCGGCCTTGACCTGATCGATGAGTGCCGCGACCTCTGACGGGGTCGGCTCGGCGAAGTTGCTGGGCTGGATCGCCCCGACCACGTCCCACCCGTAGCGTTGTCCGACGTAGGCGTAGGCATCGTGGTAGGTCACCAGCTTGATCCCACCGGGGACACTGGCTTGGTCGGCCTCCAGGGCATCAGCCAGGGCCGTGGTCTTGGCCAGGAAGGCCGTGAGGTTCGCGTCGTAGGTGGCGGCGTTGTCCGGGTCCAGCTCGGAGAACTTCTTGGCCATGACCGTGGCGTACTCACCGGCCAGGACCGGGTCGGTCCACAGGTGCGGGTTGGGCTTGCCCTCCTCCTTCGGGAAGGAGAAGTCGTAGATGTACTCCGACTCCGGAAGCACTTCGTTGCCGACCTCGACGATCTGGGTCTCGGGCCGCTTGTTGGCCTCCGCCAGCTCCAAAGTGGGGTCCTCGAGCTTGAGGCCGTTGACGAGGATGAGGTCCGCGTCGCTGAGCAGTCCGGCGACACTCGGGTCGGGCTCGAACGTGTGGCTGTTGGTCCCCTCCGGGACGATCCCCTGGACGTCGACGAGCTCCCCGCCGATGTTCGCCGCGATCGAGGTCATCGGCGAGACTGTGGTGGCAACGAGCAGCTTGTCGCCGTTCCCGCCCTGCGCCGAGTCGTCCGACGATCCGCACCCGGTCAGGATGAGTCCGGCCGCCAGGCTGATCGCAACGATCCGCATGAGAACACCCTTCTTGGCCGCCCCGGATGGCCGAGCCATGCCAAAGCCTAGGCTCGCTCCAGCGTTCCTGCAAAAGAGTTGCAGGAACTCCGACCCCGGGCTCAAGGTGCACGCGA
>CAVPNX010000028.1:0-29711 GCA_963706885.1 uncultured Actinomycetes bacterium
AGCGGCACCGCTGAGCTGGGGGTTCGTGTCGCTCCACCGGCGTGGCGCTTCCTCCCTCGCGGATTCCCGCACGCCCATCCACAGATCCCTGCCAACCCATTGCCCGATCCACGACTCGGCGGGGAGGCTGCGGCCATGAACTTCGAGAACCTGCCGGCCGATTGGCCGACCATCCCGCTGACCGACCCCGACCACATCGCCGACGTCCTCGACATCTTCGTGGGCGTACGCGATCGAGCAGTCGGATCCCTGTTCATCCTGATCTGCGACGACCAGAGGCGGCCGGTGCAGCCGTTGATGATGAACGACATCGGGTCCGGGGACCCACGGGAGGCAGCAGGTGTTCCTTGCCCGCATCGCCGACACCATCGCCGAGCTCAAGCCCAACGGCACGGTCCTGTGCGCTGTCGCACGGACGGGTCGTACCCGGGCCACGAAGACCGACCGGCAGTGGGCCCAGTCCGTGAGCAGGGCCTTCAGCGGGCGACTGCCCGTGATCGGCGTGCACCTGGTCACCCTCGACGGGACGATCCCGATCCCGACGACAGCCGACGAGGCGGCGTAGGCACCCACCACATACGGGCGCCCCGGCCATCGGAGGTACACGCCCCGCGCGGGTTGCATCCCGCACGACGGTCCGGACATGCTGCCGGTGGCTGCCCGGGCCGCACCGGGCCGCGCCGGGTCGACGACGGGACGCACAGCATGGGCGACTACGACATCCTCTTCGAGCCGGTGCAGATCGGGCCCAAGGTCGCACCCAACCGCTTCTACCAGGTGCCCCACTGCAACGGCCTGGGCCACCTGCGCCCGCAGTCGCACGCGGCCATGCGGGGGATGAAGGCCGAGGGCGGATGGGGGGTGGTGTGCACCGAGGAGGTCGAGATCCATCCCTCCACCGACATCGCACCCTGCATCGAGGGACGCCTCTGGGATGACACGGACGCCGACAAGCTGCGCCTGATGACCCAGGCCGTGCACGCGCACGGTGCGTTGGCCGGCATCGAGCTGACCCACGCCGGGCTCGATGCCCCCAACCACTACTCGCACCTGACCCCCCTGGGCCCACGCAGCGAGGGCGTCCTCGGGGGCACCGGGTTCGAGCCGGTGCAGACCCGCGCGATGACCCGGGCGGACTTCGCCGACGTCCGGCGCTGGCACCGGAAGGCGGCCCTGCGGGCGCGGGATGCCGGCTTCGACATCATCTACTGCTACGCCGCGCACGGGCTCACGCTGCCGATGCAGCTGCTGTCACGCCGGCACAACGACCGGACCGACGAGTACGGCGGGAGCCTGGCCAACCGCGTGCGGTTCCTGCGCGAGCTGATCGAGGACACCCTGGACGCCGTCGGTGACGACTGCGCGGTGGCGGTGCGCCTGGCCGTCGACGAGCTGGCCGGCCCCGACGGGATCACCCACGATGGGGAGGCGACCGAGATCGTGGGCATGCTCGCCGAGCTCCCCGACCTGTGGGACGTCAACGTGTCGGACTGGAGCAACGACTCGGCCACCTCCCGGTTCGCACCTGAGGGCCACCAGGAGCCCTACATCGCGTTCGTCAAGGGCCTGACGACCAAGCCAGTCGTCGGGGTCGGGCGCTACACCAGCCCGGATGCGATGGTCTCCGCGGTACGCCGCGGCGTGCTCGACCTGATCGGGGCCGCGCGGCCCTCGATCGCCGACCCGTTCCTGCCGGCGAAGATCCGCGACGGCCGGGCCGGCGTCGATCCGGGAGTGCATCGGCTGCAACATCTGCGTGTCCACCGATCCCAAGGGGCTGCCGATCCGGTGCACCCAGAACCCGACCATGGGCGAGGAGTGGCGGCGCGGCTGGCACCCGGAGCGCATCCCGGTGCGCCGCAGCCCTGCGCCGGTCATGGTGATCGGCGCAGGGCCTGCCGGGTTGGAGGCCGCGCGCGCCCTGGGCCAGCGCGGGCACCAGGTCCAGCTGCTCGATGCCCGACCCGAGGTGGGCGGTCGGGTGGCGCGCGAGGCCCTCCTGCCCGGACTGGCGGCGTGGCGGCGGGTCGTCGACTGGCGCCGCGGGGAGATCGCCGGGCTCGGCACGGTCGAGGTGTTCCCCGCCTCGCCCATGACCGCCGGCGACGTCCTCGCGGCCGGGGCCCGCGACGTCGTGGTGGCCACCGGCGCGACGTGGCGCCGGGACGGTCGCGGGCGCTCGACCGGCCTGCCCATCCCCGGGCACGACCAGCCCCACGTCCACACGCCCGACGACATCCTCGACGACCTCGAGTCCGGTTCCTGGCGGCTGCCCGCCGGCGAGGTCGTCATCTACGACGACGACCACTACGTCATGGGCGGGCTGCTGGCCGAGCTGCTCGCCACGCGGGGCCACCAGGTGACCCTGCTGACCCCCGCGCCCCTCGTCTCGTACTGGAGCCAGTTCACCCTCGAGCAGGAGCGGATCGAGCGGCGGCTGCGGGCCCTGGGCGTGCGGATCGTGCCCAGGACCGTCGTCGCGCACATCCGACCCAGATCACGTGGCAGCGCAGGCCGTCATCGATGGCGCCCCGGCCGAGTTCGCGTGCGATGCCGTGCTCCTGGTCGCCGACCGCGCCCCGAACACCGAGCTCCACGACGAGCTCAGCGGCCACCTGCTCGGCGCGGGCGCCGACAGCGGCCTGGACTCAGTGCGCCTCATCGGTGACGCGGAGGCCCCGGGGCTGATCGCGCAGGCGGTGTTCTCCGGGCATCGAGCCGCCCGGCAGTTCGGCGAGGACGTCGACATCGACGCCGTGGAGTTCCTGCGCGAGGGCTAGCAGCAGAGCAGCCCGGCGCGCCGTGCCGCGCGACACCAACCTCACCCCGCCTGGTGGGCGTGCGCCCAGGCCGCAGCCTCCGTGCGCGATGACACGCCGAGCTTGGCCAGGATGTTCGACACGTGCACGGAGACCGTCTTCACCGAGATGAACAGCTCCTCGGCGATGGCGCGGTTGCTGCGGCCCAGGGCGACCAGGTGCAGGACCTCCCGCTCGCGGGGGGTCAGGACCTCCTCGCCCGCGTCGCCGGCCACGGTCCGCTCCGAACGTGCCGGCCGCGGAAGCGGCACATGCGCGGACGCGGCGATCCGGGTGGCGCGGGGAACCAGCGACTGGGCGCCCAGTCCTCCGAGCAACTCCCAGGCGACCAGGACGTCCTCGCGAGCGTCCTCGGGATGCCCACCGCGCACCGCCTCCTCGGCCGCACGCAACCGGGCATCGGCCTCCTCCATCACCAGCCCCTCCGCGGCGGCCAGGGCATCAGCGGCCGCGCCCCAGTCCGGCGACTCGGCACCCGAACCGCTCGACGATGCGGCAGCTTCGTGGGCGGCCAACGCTGCACCCTGCGCGGCCGTCACCGCCTGCCACCCGCGGTGTGGACTGACGCGTCGCAGGTGCTCGACCATCGGGGCGAGCTCGGCTGGGGCCGGCGCCGCAGCGTCGAGCAGCAACCGACCCCAGGCCCAGACGAACGGCCAGCCGGCCGATGGTGGCGGAGTCGGCCCAGCGGCCTGTGCTGCCCTCTGCATGGTCCCCCGCGCGCTCGCCAGATCCCCCTCCGCCGCAGCGACCTCCGCCCGGGCAACGGCCAGCGGCATCATGTGCTGTGGTTGTCGAACCGCCCGGGAGAGCTGCTCAGATGCCCGATCCACGCTGTCAGCGGCTCCGGCGACGTCACCCCGGCGCACCCGGACGATCGCCCTGAGCGCGTACAGGTGTCCGCGCGTCGTCGGCGGCGGTTCGAACCGCAATGCCTCGTCGATCGTCGTCATCGTGAGGTCCCACGCGCCGGCCAGCACGCCAGCCTCAGCCACGTTGCCGGCCATGAACGCCCCCTGGGTGCGGGCCAGGCCGCGCTCGGCGCTGGCGGCCCGGCCCTGGTGGGCGAGCTCGATGGCCTCGGCGAAGCGGCCCGAACCGATGAGCACGTCGGAGTAGTTCCCGTAGTAGCGGAAGAGCTCGGCGCCTGCCCCCTGCGCCAGCGCGATGTCCCGGGCGACGTCGAGGTGCGCCTGCCCCTCCTCGGGCCGGCCGACCTGGAACAGGATGCATCCCAGGGTGTTGTGCGCATGGCTGCGCTGCTTGTCGTCCCCGGACTCCTCAGCGGCTGCGACCCCCCGTTGGGCCAGGTCCAGCGCCGGGTCGAGGTCGGCCTCGAGCAACTTGAGCGTGGCCGTCGCAGCCAGCGCAGCGGCGAGGTCGGCCGACCCGGGCGCCGCCAGATCGGCGGCCCGGACCAGGTCACCGAAGGGGTCGAGGTGCGCGCTCTCGCACTGGCCCGCGCGCTTCACCAGCAGGTGGGACAGCCTCTGGGGCTCGGCGGCCGGCCCGAGATCATCGAGGGCCGCGTCCATCAGGGCGATCGCACGATCGGGCAGGCCGACGTTCGCTGCTGCGGTGCTGGTCCGGCTCAGCAGCTCCACACGGTCAAAGCCGGCGCGCTCCGCGGGGGCGGACACCTGGTCCCAGAGCTCGACCGCACGCTCGAGGTGGGCCAGCTGCTCCTGCCACGCGTAGATCGACCGGGAGCGGTCGGCCGCCCGCAGCGACCACTCGAACGACTTGTCCGCCTCATGCGCGGAGCTCCAGTGGTGGGCGATCTCCCCGGCCTGCTCGTGGCGGCCGAGCTTCTCGAGGGCCTGGGCGTATCGGGCGTGCAGACGGGCGTGCTCACCCGGGAGCAGGTCGGCGTGCACCGCCTCGCGCATGAGGGCGTGTCGGAAGGCATAGGCCTCCTGCGCGCGGTCGACCACCAGCACCTGTCCGCCCACAGCCTCCCGCAGGGCGGACTCCAGGCTCGACTCGTCACTGTCGACCACGGCGAGCAGGACGGTGTGATCCACCCGGGTGCCGGCAGCTGAGGCGATCCGCAGGATGTCGCGCGTCTGACCCGACATCCCCTCGAGGCGGGCGAGCATCAGGTCCTTGAGCGTGTCGGGGATCATCGTGATGTCGCGGTCGCAGCAGTCCGTGAGCTCCTCGACGAAGAACGGGATGCCCTGGCTGCGCTCCCGGATCCGCGCGACCGTCCGCGGGGGCAGGTCGCCGGCGATCTCGCGGACCAGCAGGTCGACGTCGGCGTCGGGGAGCCGCTCCAACTGGATCCGGGACGACGTGGGCAACCGGTCCACCTCGCCGAGCCAGGGGAGCAGGGGGTGGCTGCGATGCATCTCGTCCTTGCGGTACGTGAGCACGAACAGGACCCGCGAGTCGCCCACCGTGCGCAGGAGGAACCGCAGGAGGTCGCGGGAGGAGGAGTCCGACCAGTGCAGGTCCTCGACGACGAGGACCAGGGCCTCGGCCGTGGCGAGGTTCTCGACCAGGGTCGCCACCGCCTCGAAGAGCCGGCCACGGCCCAACGGGTCGGCCGGAGCCGCAGGGCCGAGCTCGGGGACGAGGCCGGCCAGGTCCGCCCTGCCGGGACCCGACAGCTCGGCGAGCTGCTGGGCCCCGAGGTCGGCGACCAGCGAGCGGAGCATCGTCGAGAACGGCGCGAACGGCGGGCCGTCGGGCCCGAGCTCGAGGCAGTGCCCCACCATGAGCCGGGTCCCCTCGGGGACGGTGGCTGCGAACTCGGCGATGAGCCGGGACTTGCCGATCCCGGCCTCGCCGCCCACGACGGCGATCTGCGGCTCTCCATCGTCGGCCAGGGCGAACAGCCGGCGCATCTCGCGAGTCTCCGTGGAGCGGCCCACGAGGGGAACCCGCATCGGATCAGCAAGGGCGGAACGCGCCATGTCCACCATCGTGCCAGTGGCGGGCATCACGCATCCAGCAGGACCAGTGCCGACGCCGTCGCGAGATCCCGGGGACGGGGCAGTTCGACGACCCGGGGGGTCTCGACCGGCGCCTGCCGGCGGCTGGCCCGCGGGCCCCAGATGGTGATTCGTGCCGGGGCGGCAGGCATCCGTACCGGCTCCAGGGTGCCGGTGCCCTCAAGGCGCTCGGCGACTGCGGTGCGGACCAGGTCCAGATGAGCGGTGGCGTACATGGTGTCCTCCTGTGTGGCCCCCTGCGGGGTGGCCTCCTTGGCCTGATCACCACGATCCGCCCTGAGGTGGGCCAGCCACATCGGAGGAAGTGCGCATCTTCGCGACCCGGGGACCTTAGGCCGGGGGTCGGGGATCCCTAGGTCCGCGCACCATGTCAAAGTCTCTTGACATCACGTCATCTCCGCTTTACATTGGTCTTGTCAAAGAAGTTTGACATCACCACCCCAAGGAGGTCGACATGCCGTTCGAGGAGAAGACCACGTGGGTCAGCGTCGTGGTCGGGTTCCTGGTCCCTCTGGCCTACTTCCTCGTCGTCCTGCCCCAGCTGGCCGACACCCCCGCAGCCGAGATCGACTACCAGCGTCCTCTGGTTGATCGCCGTGATCGCCTCGATCATCCTGACGATCCTGGGCAGCATCGCGATGGCCATCGCCACCGCCATCGGCGTCGAGATCACCGGGAACGGCTCGGTCGACGACATCGACCGGACCGACGAGCGCGACGTCCTCATCAGCCGGCGCGGGGATATCGTCGGCTACTACGTCGCCTCCGCCGGCGCGGTGCTCGCGCTGATCATCACGATGCTCGAGTACGACTACTTCTGGATCGCCAACACCCTCTACCTGTCGTTCGCGATTGCCGGACTGGTCGCGGGGATCGTGAAGTTGCGCGCGTACCACAAGGGGTTCTGATGGCCCGGCCCACGCGTGTGACCAACCGGATCCGGGCCCTGCGCTTCGCCGCCGGGGAGATGACCCAGGCCGAGCTCGCCGACCGGGTCGGCACCACCCGCCAGACCATCATCGCCATCGAGCAGGGCAAGTACTCCCCGTCGTTGGAGGTGGCATTCCGGATCGCCCACGCCCTTCGGCGTTCCCCTCGACGACGTCTTCAGCTACCCCGAGGAGCAAACATGAACCCCGAGCGTGTCCTGATCCTTGGTGCCACCGGCCGGACCGGTGGTCGCGTGCTCACCCAACTGCTGGAGCGAGACGTGCCCGTCCGGGCGATCGTCCGGTCGGCCGACCGCCTCCCCACGGGATCCGCCGGCAACCCACTGCTCGAGGTCGTCGAGGCCGACCTGCTCGCGCTGCCACCGGAGGTGCTCGCCGAGCACCTCGCGGACTGCGACACGGTCATCTCGTGCCTGGGCCACACGATCAGCGCGCGCGGCATCCTCGGCCCGCCCCGTGACCTGGTCACGCAGGCGGTGGGCCTGGTGCGTGAGGCGGTCCACGTCCGTCACCTGACGACACCGGTGCGCCTGATCCTCATGAGCAGCGTGTCGGTGCACCAGCCCGGTCGCGCCGACACGCGCCGAGGTCGCGGGGAGCGCGCCTACATGTGGGGGATGCGAGCCTTCGTACCACCAGCGCGGGACAACCAGAGCGCCGCGGACCTCCTGGTCCACGAGGTCGGGCCCGCTGACCCCCACCTCCAGTGGGTCATCGTGCGGCCGGACACCCTGATCGACGGCGACGTCGCCGAGTACCGGGTTCACGACGCGCTCGTCTCCAGCCTGTTCAAGCCCGACCAGACCCGGATGTCCCAGGTGGCCCACTTCATGTGCGAGCTCGGTCGCCGACGACACCACCTGGCAGCGCTGGGTGGGCAAGATGCCGGTGATCGTCGACGCGGAGCCGCCGAGCTGAGTCCGGGGCCGGGAACCCCCCCGCTCAGCGCCTGCGTGCCGCCGGGAAGTCGGGCGCGCGCTTGGCCAGGAACGCCGCGACCCCCTCGGCGTACTCCGCACTGGCCCAGGAGTGCTCGTAGATCGCGCGCACCTCCTCGTCCTCGTCGAGCTGGCCGGTGACGACCCGGTGGACCATCGCCTTCCCGCCCCGCAAAGACACCTCGGCCCGGGACGCGACCGTGCGCGCGACCGCGTGGGCGCGGTCGGCGACCTGGTCGTCGGGGACCACCTCGTGCACGAGGCCGATCCGCAGCGCCGTGGCCGCGTCCAGCAGGTCCCCGGTGAGCAGGATCCAGCGCGCCCACGCCGCACCGACCGTCTCAACCAGCCGCTCCGTCGAGGGCAGGGCATAGACGATCCCGAGCTTGGCGGGTGTGACCCCGAACCGCGACCCCTCCCCGCAGATCCGCAGGTCGCAGGCGACCGCGATCTGGGTGCCCCCGCCGATCGCGAAGCCCTCGATCAGCGCAATGGTCGGCTTGGGGAAGGCGATGATCGCCTGCTCCCCGGACTCCACCGCCTCGCCGTAGCGCCGGGCGCCCTCAGGATCCGCGCGCAGCGTGCGGAACTCGGCGATGTCCGCGCCCGCGCTGAACGGCCCACCGGCGGCCCCCCGGAACAGCACAACCTCAACGTCGGTCGTCGGCCGCGAGCACCGGCATGAGCCGGCCGAACGCCTGCCACATGGCATACGAGATCGCGTTGTGCTTGTCCGGACGGGTCAGCTCGACAGTGGCCACACCGTCGCTGTCGAGGCTGACGGCCAGGTGCCCGGAGGCATCGCCCAAAGCCGCGGCCACGGCGGCACCGAACGGGGAGAGACCGGGTACGGGGACGGACTGGTTCATGGACGCATCGAACCACTCGGGCTGCCCGGCCCGGGCAGGGTGGTCCCGTCGAGCACGTCGCGCAGCCAGCGCGGACCCACCGAGTGGACCGAACCGGGCGTCCCCGACTCGGCCATCCGTGGATCCGCCAGCGACGCCCATCGGTCGCGCAGCCCGCGGTCGGCCGAGACCGCGATCACCTCGTTGCCCTCGGCGACGAGCCGCCCGGCGACCTCGACCAGGACGTCGTCGCCGCTGGTGCCTCGCCGGGCCCGGTGCACGACCACCCACCCCGGGTCGGCCGCCGACACGGCATCCCCCTCGAGCACAACCTCCGCCGCCGCGATCACCCGGGGCGCCCGTCCCGGCCCGAGCACGGACGCCGCGCGGACGGCGACCAGCGCCCCGAGCAGCCGCGATGTGGCGCCCGGGCGGTCCCGCCACCACCCATCGGGCCGGGACCCGACGACGTTGGCGGCATCCACGAGCAGGACCGCCGGACGGGCCCGCACCTGCGGCCAGGTCAGCGCGAACCCCGGGTGCAGCGGGAGCGCGTCCACCTCGTCCACCGCAACCCACCGCAGCTCCGTGCTCTCGTCGTTGGCCACCGTGCCACGGGGACGCGGTACGTCGGCGTGAACCGTCGTGTAGGACCATCCACCGTGGTCATCGACGAACAGGCGCCGCGAGCGGATCCCGGCACGATCGAGCCCGGCCTCCTCCGCGGCCTCCCTCAGCGCCGTGCTGACCACGTCCTCATGGCTGTCGCGGGCACCCCCGGGAAGGCCCCAGGTGTCGCCGTGGTGGCTCCACGCCGCCCGATGCTGCAGCAGTACCCGGACCACGCCGTCGTCGTCGACCGCGTGCAGCAGCAGCCCGGCCGCACCGTGGCGACCCCAGTGCCGATGGCCGCGCTCGCACCGCGCCCATCCGTTGCCGTCCCGCTCCACTCCCCTTGAGTACCACGACCCCGGGCGATAGGCGCAGCGGAGTCAGCGAGAACCACGGGGCGTGCGTGATCGGCGGTCAGGGTCTACTCGTGCCTGTTGCTGCCGAAGTTCTGCGTCCAGTAGTGGCCGTACGGCGCGGAGGCGCTGTACGCGTGCCCCACACCGATCTCAGTGAAGGAGTCGCTCATGATGTTCGCACAGTGGCCCGAGCTCGTCAGCCAGGCATTGATCACCTGCTGGGGGGTGGGTTGGCCTGCAGCGATGTTCTCGCCGGCCGCGGACCACACGTAGCCCGCCGCGCTCATCCGGTCCCAGGGTTGCGACCCGTCCAGGCCGGTGTGCGAGAAGTAGCCGTTCGCTGCCATGTCCTGGCTGTGAGCCCGAGCCGAGCGGACCAGCAGGTCGTTCATCGACAGGGCGGGGGCTGCGGGGTACGGCGTGGTGCCGCACGACCTTGCTGTGGCGCGTGCCTCGTTCACGAGGCGCCCCACCTCGGCCTCGAAGTCGGTCGTGCCCGCGTCAGGGGCCGGTGGGGTCGACGGCGCGGGCCCGGGCGAGGGCGCCCCCGGACCCGGGTCCGAGCTCGGAGCTGGGCTCGACGTCTCGATGAGGACCTCGACCGGCAGCCAACCCGACGCAGCCAACCGGGATGTCGACCTGGCGCGGACGCGGATCGACCGGGAGCCTGCCGGAAGCGTGATGTGGGCGGACCCACCCTTGGCCTTGCGCATCACGGTGCGCGCCTTGCCCTGAGCGGTCCGGTAGGACACCTTCACCGACTTGGCATTCGACGTCACCGTCAGGTGCACCTTCCCCGACGCCAGGATCCGGCCATCGACGGCCACGCTCGCGCTGGGCTTGCGCGCCCCCGGCGAAGCCAGCGCTGGCCTGCCAGCCGGAGCCAGGGATCCCGCGACGAGCACGGGACCGGGCACCGCCGCGGGGGTGCCGATCGCGCCCGTCGGGGTGACCAGAAGGACCGCGACCGCGGACCCGATCGCGATCCACCGGAGCGGGATCATGCGCACCTCCCTCAGGCCACACTCGCCTGAGGGTGCGATCGACAGTTCGGGGATCGGCGTTGACGGGATTCCCCCGAATGCCGCGACAGCTCATGCGAGGACGACGCTGCGCTCCCGTGCCTCCATGATCGGTCCTCCCGGTCACAGAAGCCGGAGCTCGACCTGCACGGGATCGCCCTCCTCGACGCCGTTCGCCCTGCGGACGGCCTTCTTGACCGGCAGGACGAAGCATCCGGAGGACTTGTCGGGGAACACCGACGTGCGCCAGGTGCTCGGGCCGATCCGGACCTCGACCCGGACCGAGCCGAAGCCCGCCCGGGGACCGAGGCCGTCGGCCTCATCCTCCACGGCCGCACTCACCTCAGGGGGCAGGGTGACGAACGTCCAGGTGTCCTGACGGCGGGCATCCCACACCCAGAGCTCAGCGGTGAAGTGGTGCTCGGTCATCAGGAGCACCAACAACAGCCCGGCGGGGTGACGCCACTCGGCCCGGGCGAGATCGGCTCAGGCATGTGGTCAGGGTAGACCCCTGTACGGATCGTCCGGCAGGTGTGACCATGGGTGGTTCTGGAAGGAGCCACCCATGGGTGAGCAGGCCGACGCACTCTCCGAGCGCATCTTCACGTCCTTGATCGGCACTGCCGAGCTGTTGGAGGTCTACCTCGGGGACAGGCTCGGCCTGTACCAGAACCTCACCGACCAGTCGCTCACCAGCGCGGAGCTCGCCGAGCGCAGCGGCATCGCCGAGCGCTACGCGCGCGAGTGGCTCGAGGCTCAGGCGGTCTCCGGGTTCCTCGAGGTCGACGACGTGGGCGCCGGGGCAGCCGAGCGACGCTACCGACTGTCCGCGGAGCATGCGCAGGTCCTCCTCGACCAGGACGCCACGACCTACCTCACGCCCTACGCCCGGATGTTCGTCGCCGCCGCCCAACAGCTGCCCGCGATCATGGACGCCTACCGGACAGGTGGTGGCGTGAACTGGCGGGACTACGGCCCGGACATGAGTGAGGGCCAGGAATGGGGCAACCGGCCCGCCTACATCAACGCCCTGGCCGAGTGGCTGGCGAGCGTCGATGACCTCCACGAGCGGCTCTCCTCCGGCGCCCGGGTCGCGGACGTGGGCTGCGGCGGGGGCTGGTCCTCCATCGCGATCGCGCGGGCCTATCCGGACGTGTCGATCGACGGATTCGACCTGGACGTGCCGGCCATCGAACGTGCGCGCAGGAACGCAGAGGCCGAAGGGCTCTCGGACCGGGTGCGGTTCCACGCGGTGGATCCCGCTGAGGCCGGACACGGCGACGTCTACGACGTCGTGACGGCATTCGAGTGCATCCACGACATGCCCCAGCCCGTTCCCGTGCTGAGGACCATGCGCTCCATGGCAGCGGGGGACGGCATCGTCCTGGTGATGGACGAGAACGTCGCACCCGAGTTCATTGCGCCGGGGGATGAGGTGGAGCGCATCATCTACGGGTTCAGCACCCTGGTGTGCCTCCCGGACGGCATGTCACATCCGGGCTCGGTGGGCACGGGTGCCGTGATGCGACCCTCCGTGCTGGAGGGGTACGCGCGGGAGGCCGGGTTCGCCGGAGTGGAGATCCTGCCGATCGAAGGTGGCTTCTGGCGGTTCTATCGGCTCCGCTGATCCCGGCAACCGGGTGAACGCACTCGCCCGACCACGGGCGCCTGCCGATACTCCCTGCCTCGGGACTCTGCCCGACGCCCGGCCCCCAGGAGGAGCCATGATCACCTCCCGCACCCGCACCGTCCCCGCCGTCACGCTCATGGGCCTGCTCGCCCTGGGCCTCGGGGGCGCGGCCAACGCATCGACGGTGTCCACCCAGGACAAGGTCGCGACGTGTCAGGGGGTCAATGCGACGAAGGTGTCCGACTCCCGACACATCTGGGGGACCCGTGGCGACGACGTCATCGTCGTGGTCGGCAGCGGCCGCCATGTGGTCCATGCGCGCGGGGGAAACGACCTGGTGTGCGGCTCCGACGGCACCGACATCATCTACGGCGGGGCGGGCGCCGACCGGTTGTACGGCAGGGCCGGGAAGGACCGCATCCACGGCGGTGGGGGCGACGACGACCTCAGCGGCGGGGGCGGGGACGACCACGAGTTCGGCGAGAAGGGCGACGACGACCTGACGGGTGGCGCCGGGGACGACAGGCTGCGTGGCGGGTACGGTCAGGACGAGCTCGACGGGGATGACGGCGACGATCGCGCGTACGGCGGAGGGGGCAAGGACAAGCTGCGCGGCGGCTTCGGTGTGGACATGCTGCGCGGGGGCGACGGCGATGACGACCTCGACGGCGAGGACGGCGAGGACCGGTGCTTCGGCGACCGGGGCGATGACCGGGTCGACTCCGACCAGGACGACCGCGACGACGACGGGGAGGACACCGACGACGGTGACCACGGCCCCGACTCCCCCGACCTGGCGGACGAGGACTCCGACGACGACACGGACGACGACTACGACGACTCCGACTCTGACGACGACTCCGACGACGACTCCGACACCGAGGTCAAGGCCGCGGCCTGACCCTCAGACCAGGTCGACCTTCGCGGTCATGCTCGCGACACCGGCCTCCACGGTGGTGGTCCACGTGAGGCCGGTCGTCTCGAGGAGGTGCTTCATGCCGGTGTTGTCGGCCAGGACATGGGCGACGACATGTGTGAAGCCCATCGTGGGCGCGACCTGGAGCATGCGTGGCAGGAGCGCGGTCCCGACTCCGGTCCCCTGATGGGCGTCCTCGACGATGAGGGCGATCTCGGCCGTGGTGGCATCGTCCGGGGACTCCGGGAAGACGTTGCCCAGGGCGACGATGGCGCCGTCGCGGCTCATCGCCACGAGCGTGGCGCCGCGATGCCCACCGGACAGCCGGCGCAGCTGGATGTCGCGCCATTCGGTGAGCGAGAAGTAGCGCTGGAAGCGGCTGCGCTCCGAGCAGCGCTCGTGCATCTCGGCCACCGCGTGGGCATCCTCCGGGCGGGCCAGGCGGATCCACACGGTGCCGTCCCGGACCGGCTCGATCCACCCCGTGGCGTCCCCCTCGCCGGACAGCCGGGCGATGGCCGCCGACAGGCGCAGCAGGGCCGAGGCGCGTGCCTGCTCGGCCCCGGCGAACGGGGCCCAGCTGCGCTCGAGCAGGACGTGCCGGTCGGCGGTCCACTGCAGCCGCAGGATGTCCGCGCGATCGTCGACACCCTCGGTCGCTGAGATCACCTCGACGCGATCCGCCTCGACCAGCCCCGCCGCGACGGTCGGTGCAGACTCAGGGTGCTTGACCAGGAGCGTGGCGGCATCGAGCATCCGGGTGGGCAGGTCACGACCGGCATCCGGCGACCCGACCGTGATGTGGGCGTGCTCACCCGCCGATTCGGCGGCCGCGAGGATGACCTCGGCAGAGACGTTCGGTGGCGCGATGAGGGCGAGGTCGATGGTGCGAGTCCCCGGCCCGTGGCCGACCACTCCCAGGGACACGGTGTACACGTGCAGGGCGCCCAGGGCGCGGATGATCCGCGACATCCCGCCGGGCCGGTCCGGGATGTCCACACGGACGCGCCACCGCTCGCTGACCTCGTACGCGGGCTCGAGGAGCATCTCGGAGGGGGCCACCGCCGCCCCGATCCGGGCGATCATCGCGCCCCACTCCAGCGGTGTCGGGCGGTACGTGGCCACGGGATCGAGCATCGCCATCCCGATGGACAGCGCCATCGACAGGTGCACGACGGCGTTGTCGGAGAGCTCGGGGTCGAGGCCCCCGGCTTCGCGGGAGCTGGCTGAGATCGCCTTGACGTTGGCGCTGCGACGGGCGACTCGTTCGGCGCCGATGGCTCGCATCTGCCCGTCATCACGGGCCCGGGCCAGGACCTCGAGCTCCAGGGGATCCCAACTGGCCTCCGGCGCCTGCTGGAGCTGGTGGGCCGCCTCGATGAGCGCCGACAGGGGCGGGGTCCGATCCGGGGCGCCGGCGGCCTGTCCGACGAGCTCGGCCACCAGGGACTCGCCACGCTCGGCGAGCACCTCGACCAGGAGGTCATGCGCGGTGCCCACCAGTCGACCGATCGCACGCGGGCTGACGCCGGCGCGCCTGGCCACTGCGTCGATCGTGGTCGCGCCGAACCCGCGCGCGGAGAACTCCTCGGACGCCGCGGCGAGGATCCGCTCCCGCTTCGCCGCGTCGCTGGCCATGGACTCAGGCTAGGGGCTCGGCGGCGCGAATCCCCTAGACGGTCGGTACCGGGATCGGCGCGTTGCCCTCCACTCCCCACTTGGCCAGTTGCGCCTGGACCTCGGCCTGCGCGTCGGCGAACTGCTGGTCGATGACCCGCAGCTCGGCCCATTTGAGCTCGCGGGCTGCCAGGACGCGTTCAGCTTGGCGATGGTGTCGTCGTCGGCGGGAAGGTTGTAGGCCAGGGACGTGAACCTCGCGAGGCTGGCCCGGTAGTCGTGGCCGTTGGCGACGAACTGCCCGGGGATGACGTTCATGGCGTTCTTCACGTCGATGAACGTGATCAGGAACGTCGTGTAGGGCCGCCACGCCGTCTCCTTGGGCACCCCTGGCTCTCGGGTCTCCGCCGGGCCCATCCAGTCAGGCGCCTGGACTGCCAGCGGGAACCAGAACTTGGGCATGGAGTCGTTGTGGTGGGTCAGGAAGAAGTACCGGGCCCGGGCACGCACGTCCTCGGGCAGGTCGAGGAACTCCTGGTAGTTGTCGACCTCGACGATCTCACCCTCGGGATCCATCGCAGCCGGGTCCGACAACCACTTCTGCCGGAACTTGGTGGCCGCCGGGGTGCCGAGGAACAGCCCCCGGTCGATGCCGACGCGGTGCAGGCCCTCGGTGCCCTCCTCGGCGAAGATGTCCTCCGAGGTCTGGGCCCCCAGGGACTCACCGAAGATGTGCAGCTTCGGGCGCTTGTCCTCCGGGATGGCCGCCAGCCGCCACTTCAGGGCGTGCAGGAACGCATTGTTCTGGTCGATGCCGATCCCGACCCGGAACAGCGAGAGCGGCGAGGGCCGCAACGAGTACTGCATCGCCACCAGCGCGATGTCACCCCGGGTCAGGAACTCCAGGGACTCCGCGGTCACGTAGTTCAGGTATCCGGTGCCGGTCGGGGACATGAACACGATGTGCGAGCGCTCGAACGCACCGAGCGTCTCCAGCTCGCGCATGGCCATGTCCGCCCGCTCACTGGTGGTGGCCTTGGTCTCCAGGCCCACGAACACGCGGATCGGCGCCATCGCCGGCTCGCCCATCACCGCCTCGATCTCCTCGACGGTCAGGGCCATGTTGACGAACCGCCGACCCTCCCGCCCGATCGTCTCCAACGGCACGGCGCTGCGCGGCCCCGCACTGACGAACTCCGAGGTCGGGGCCCCGGAGTACGCCGCCTCCACCGCATCACCGGTGGTCTCAGCGGAGGCGAACACCTTCTGCAGGCCCTTGAACCCGGCGAACCCGAGCAGCCCGAACGCCACCGCATGCCCCACCGGCCGGCCGATCAGCTCCGCGCGCGGGTTCACAGAGGTCAGCAGCGAGCCCACCCCACCGGCGAACAGTCGCTCGCCCCGGGCAGCCACGTACAGCGCTGCCGAGACACCGGTGCCGATGGCCACGGCCTTGCCGACCGCGATGCCCTGGGAGTCGTCGAGGGCCTCGCCCTCCGCGTCGTGGGTGACGCCCTCCTCGCGCATCTTCGTGTGCAACCGGTGGTACTGGACGCCGGCCAATGCGGCGCCGAGGGGAAGTGCGATCGGGGCGGTGCGCGTCCACGACCGATCCTCCCCACCGAGGGTCTCGAACAGCATGTCGCTGGTCACGATGATCGCGCCCGCGAACCCACCGACCGCCAATCGCCAGCTGAACGTGCGACCCCACGCACGAGCGATCGGCTCGTCCTTGCGCTGGGCCAGGTAGCGCTGCGCGGCCACGCCGGCCCCCATCGCGACCACGTCAGCGGCGAGGATCACGCCCCGCTGGGTCATCCGGCGCTGGGAGGTGTCCGGCCCCCTGCCAGCGACCTTGAACGCCAGCGCCTCGATCAACGACTGCGCCGTCGCGGTCATCCCGTAGTTCAGGACCGACGAGACCCCGGTGATGATCGCCTGGTCGGAGGTGTTGCGCGGCATGAGCCCTCGGCTGAACGACCGGCCGACGCTCGTCGACCCTGCGAGGATGCCCGCACGCTCGGCGACACCGAGCCCCTCACGCGCCTGGATCAGACTTCCCACAACACCAGCCATGAACTCATCCTTGTCAACGTGTGTTCCGGCGACGGCAGCGGCCATCGCTGGGGGTTCGGGTGGCGCTCCGGGACGAGCGCCACCCGAGGGGCGTGGCTTCCTAGATGCCCAGCTCCTTGGCCTTGGCCGCGGCGAACTCCTCGTCACTGAGGATGCCCTTGGCGTGCAGCTCGGCGAGCTGGTTGATCTTCTCCACCGCCGGGTCGACCGCCGGCTCGTCGTACTGCGGCTCCGGGGCGTACTGCTGCGGCGGGGCGGCGTACTGCTGCGGGCGGCGGGGCGTACTGCTGCTGCTGGTAGGCCTGGGCCTGAGCGGCTTGCTGATCCTTGGCGGCCCACTTCTTCTGCTGGTGGTGGTTCACGGCACCGGCCGTCCCCACGACGGCGGCGGTGCGGGCAACCCCGCGGACAAGTCCTGGCATGTCTGTTCCTCTCAGCTCTCGATCTCAGTGGCGGCAGCGGCCTCAATGGCGGCGATGACGTCAATGACGGGGATGCGGTCGAAGGCGACGACCTGGCCGCCGGCGCGCAGCATGGCGGCGGCGAACGGCCCCGCCCATGTGTTCTCGTACATGATGATCGCCGCAGCGGCACCGGGCTGGAGGATCGCCCCCACAGCGTCGAAGTCCTCCTGACCCAGGACTCCATCGCTCCATCCGGTGATCAGTTCCCACTCACCGCCCTCGGCGTCGAGATCCTGAACGGACAGGCTCACGAAGCTGCCGTCATCATTGGCCTTGATGGCCACGGCGTCGATGATCCGGATGACCCCCTTGGCCACGAGGTCCAGCAGGATCGGCATGCCCTCGCCGGAGAACTTGGCATCCGCGAACTCGATGACCACCACGTCGACGGGGCCGACTTCGATCCCCCCGGTGCTTTCGATCTGACCTTCAGTCACAGCGTGACCCTTTCCGTCCGTCCGGCCGAGACCCTCCCGGCCGGATGTTCGCTCCGATCGGAACCCTACAAGGATCGGCCGGTAGCGTCGCGTCGACGTCGGGCGAACCGGCCACTGCCTCGGTTTCGGCGTCAGTGGGCCCTGCGTCAGCCGCCCGGGAGCTCCTTCGTCCCGCCGATGACCAGCGTGACCCGGGTGTCCACCGACCCGAGCCCAGCCGCGTCGAGGTCGGCGCGCAGGGCGTCGGCGTCGGCCTCCGGCGGCGACCCGATCGCCTGGATGGCCAGGGCGCCCTGCTGATAGGCCACCTTCACGACGATCCACCCCTCCTCCTCGGCCCACTGCTCGGCCACCGGCTGGGCCCTGGTCACGACCTGCTGCTCGTACGCCGCCACCAGGGTGCCCCAGCCCAGCGGCACGGAGATCAGCACGACCGCGCCGACGACAACTGCCAGTGTCCGTTTTGAGAACTCCGCCACGGGTCGCCCCGATTCGGCGACCGCGTGACGCACCCGGAAGAACAACAGGACGATGGTTCCCGTCGCGATGATCGCGGCCACGTTGGTCGAGAACAGCAGCAGGGCCCCGACTGCCTCACTGGGGGCGTCGGACTCCAGCGTCAGGCCCACAACTGCCAGCGGCGGGACCAGGGAGATCGCGATCGCAACCCCGGGCAGCGTGTCGGACACGTCCGAGCGGACCAGGGCGAAGGCGCCGACGACACCGGTGGCGAGCGCGGCCGTGAGGTCGATGAGCTTCGGGCTGACACGCCCCGACACCTGTGAGTTGGTCGCCGCGACCACGTCGTTCGCGTGCAGAACACCGATGAGGTACCCGATCGCCACCACCACCAGCGCACCGGCCAGCACCAGTCCGGCGTTGTGCAGCAGGTGCCTGCGATCCGCCAGGACCAACGCGAGGGCCGTGCCCAGGATCGGGGTCATCAGCGGGGCCACGATCATCGCCCCGATCACCGTGGCCGTGGAGTCGGACACCACCCCGGCGGAGGCGATGATCGCCGCAAGGACCAGCAGCACCCAGAACGCAGACCACTTCCGGGCGCTGTCGGGATTCGCCGTGATGTAGAGGCGGTCCTCCATCCGGTCGACGTCGGCCATGGTCACGTTCCTGCCCAGATCGATCATTGCCACAGGCTAGGGCTGATGGCGCCGCTCCACACGGACCCACGCACGCCCGACACTGCAGGTACCCTCGCGCGAATGGATCCGGCGCTGCTCGCCGCCGCCGGCATCGCCGTCAGCTACGGGCTGGCCACCGTCCTGCAGTCCGTGGGGGCCCGGAGCACCGACGAGCAGCGAGGGCCTGGACCCCGGCCTCATGGTCCGCCTCCTGGGATCGATCCCCTACCTGATCGGCCTGGCACTGGACGGGGCCGGGTTCCTGCTGACCGTCGTCGCACTCCAGTCCCTCCCCCTGTTCGTCGTCGAAGCCTTCACCGCCGGGGCGCTGGCGGTCACGGCGGTTGCCGCCGCGGTCTGGCTGAAGATGCCGCTCTCCCGCGGCGAGTGGCTCGGGGTCGCGGCGGTAGTCGCAGGCCTGGTGGCCCTGGGCCTGTCCGCCGGCGAGGGCGAGGAGGTGGAGCTCAGCGACTTGGGCGCCGTTGGTTGCCCCTGCTCGTCGGGGTCCTGCTCCTGGGGCTGACGTTCCTGGGTGCGAAGGTCCCCGGACGCCTGGGAGTGACCGTCCTGGGCGCCCTGGCCGGCTTCGGCTTCGGCCTGGTCGGGATCGCCACCCGGACGCTGGAGAGCCCGATCACCGTCACCGGCCTGCTCACCGACCCTGCGGCCTACGGCATCGTCGTCGCCGGCGGCGTGTCGCTCCTGGCCCTGGCCACGGCCCTCCAGCGGGGCGCTGTGACCCAGGCGACGGCGGCCATGGTGGTCGCCGAGACGATCATCCCGTCCGCGATCGGCGTGCTGTTCCTCGGCGACCGGATCCGGTCGGGCTACGAGGTGATCGCGGCGGTCGGGCTGATCCTGGCCATCGGGGGGGCGGTGGCCCTGTCGCGGCTCGGGGAGATCCCGGAGGCGGAACCCGACGGCTCGTGCAGCCGGCTGCGGCCTGACGAACCGTCGCGTCTGGCCAGCCACGCCCAGACGTGGCATTGTCCCGAGTGCGCGACTCACGGCGACGAGGGAGACGACCATGGTTCAGCTCAGGCTCGGGGTGCTGTCGACCTCCAGCAAGGAGAACGAGCTCCGACTGCCGATCCACCCGCACCACCTCGAACGGATCGACGCCGACCTGCGGGCGCGCATCGTCCTGGAGCGCGGCTACGGCCAGCGCTTCGGCGTCAGCGACCAGCACCTGTCGACGCTGGTCGCCGACGTGCTGCCGCGCGACGAGGTCATCGCCAGCACGGACGTGGTGCTGTTGCCGAAGCCGACACTGCACGACCTGCGGGTCCTGCACGACGGCCAGGTGCTCTGGGGTTGGCCGCACGCGGTCCAGGACGCGGACCTCACCCAGATCGCCATCGACAAGCGCCTGACGCTCATCGCCTGGGAGGCCATGAACCACTGGTCGCCCGGCGGGGACTTCATGGTCCACGTCTTCCACATGAACAACGAGATGGCCGGCTACTGCTCGGTGCTCCACGCGATGTCGCTGATCGGGTCGACCGGCCACTACGGCCGACAGCTCAGGGCCGTGGTCCTCGGGTTCGGCAACACGGCACGCGGGGCGATCACGGGCCTGCAGGCCCTCGGCGTGCACGACGTCACGGTGCTCACCATGCGCGACGTCACCGCCGTGGCCTCCCCCATCCCGTCGGTGGTGATCGAGCACCTCGATCGCACCGAGGAGGATCGGACCCGGACCGTCGTCCTCACCCCGCAGGGCCCGGTGCCCACGGCCGAGTTCCTCGCCGAGCACGACATCGTCGTCAACTGCGTCCTGCAGGACACCGACGCCCCGCTCATGTTCGTCTCCGGGGACGAGCTGGACGCCTTCACCCCGGGGAGCCTGCTGGTGGACGTGTCCTGCGACCTGGGCATGGGGTTCGACTTCGCCCGACCGACCACATTCGAGGAGCCCATGCTCGTCGTCGGCGACGGCATCTCCTACTACGGCGTCGACCACAGCCCCAGCTACCTGTGGAACAGCGCCACCTGGGGCATCAGCGAGGCGCTGATCCCGTTCCTGCGGCCCGTGATGGACGGGTCCGGCGCCTGGGAGGCGAGTCCGACCATCAGCAGGGCGATCGAGGTCCGCGACGGGGTGGTGGCCAACCCGAAGATCCTGTCGTTCCAGGGCCGGTCCGGCGAGCACCCCCACCACCGGTTCTGAGCCCGGTGATCACGCTGGCCCCTCGGCGCGCTGCTTGATGCCGCGCAGCATCTGGCGCTCCATCACGAAGCTGATCGGCTCGACCACATGCCACATCACGGCCATGTTGTCCGGGTAGGTCAGCCGCTGCCGCACGAGCAGGCGCGTGCTGCGTCCCCGCGAGGTGGGGAGGAGCTGCCACTGCCAGGTGGCCAGCCCCCCCGGGGAAGCCGCCGTGGCGACCTCGTGCGGAGGCAGCGGGTCGGCGGCAACCAGGACCAGGGACTCGGCCGGCCGCACGCCGGACACCCGGAAGCACGGGTACCCCTGGGGAGCCCCCAAGCGGATGAGGTCTCCCTCGGCCAGATGCTGGAGCTCGGGGTGGATCCGGTCGGTGCTGTGGATGTCGCAGCGTGCCAGGTTCTCCAGTCCGTCGAAGCTGTACAGGCCACCACGGCCCTGGCCGATCTGGACCAGCCACGACCAGACCGTCGCCGGTGGCGCGTCGATGCTGATCGCCCGCGTGTAGCCGAGCCTGGGACTCGGCACGAGCTCGTCGCCGGGCATCGTGGACCCGACCTCGGCGGCCGTGGCACCCCAGGAGTTGTACCGGCGGCGCAGGAGGGGGGCCCCGAGCGTGGTGCCGAGCACCTGGGCACCACCCACGACGACGTCGCGCACCTGCGACCCGGTCATCCTGCGCCGCCCTTCTGCTCACGGATCACGGATCACGTTACCGCGAGCGGCGCACCCGCACGACCTGCCGCTAGGGTCGCGGCCATGGGAGCTGATCACGGTGGGCGCACGGAACGCCTGGACCTCGCGGACGCCTCGTTGCGCGAGTGGGACGCGGTGGTCCTGGACGTCGACGAGGACGGGATCGTGCTGGACCGCTCGGCGTTCTACCCCGGTGGCGGTGGCCAGCCGCCCGACCACGGGGTCCTGCTGTGGGGTGGGGTGCAGACCCGGATCGTCGGCTCGCGCCGGGGCGACGACCTGCGGCTCGTGGTTCAGGAGGGCGACCCGCTGCCTCCGGTCGGGACCGGTGTCCGCGGGGCCATCGAGGACGAGCGCCGCACGGCCCTGATGCGCACCCACTCCGGGCTGCACCTGCTCAGCGGGGTGGTGTTCCGCGACTTCGGGGCACTGGTGACCGGCGGCAACATGGAGCCCTTCGAGGCCCGGATGGACTTCAACCTGCCCGAGGTCCCCGACGGGTTCAGGGATGCGGTCGCGGCCGCGTGCGCCGCGGAGGTCGCCGCGGACCGGGCGATCGAGGTCAGCGTCCTGCCTCGCGATCAGGCGTTCGCGATCCCCGACATCATCCGGACGGCGACCAACCTGCTGCCCCCGGACCTCGAGGTCGTGCGGATCGTCGACATCGTGGGACTCGACACGCAGGCCGACGGCGGCACGCACGTGGCCTCCACGCGTCAGATCGGCGACATCGAGGTCGTGAAGGTGGAGAACAAGGGCAAGGGCTTCCGCCGGCTGCGGATCCGGATCAGGCCGTAGCCGGTGCGGCGTCCTTCGGCGCTGCCCGACGGGGCTTCCGGGCCCGCCGGCCGATCTGGAGCATCATGGCGACCTGGGCCAGCACGAGCTCCTGGAGCCGGTCGGGGTCGGGCATGAGCTCGGAGTCCGTGGAGAACCCGATCGTGACCTGCCCGGCGTACGAGGAGATCGACACGCCGAACCCCATGTCCCCGGCGCGCGGCACCCAGCCGATGAAGCCCGTGACCCTGGCCCCGGCGAGCAAGACGGGCTCGCGCGGCCCCGGGACGTTCGTCACCACACCAGCCGCCTTGCTGCCGAAGAAGGCGACCCCGATGTCCTCGACGACCTTCGGGGAGGCTCCCAGGCCGGCCAGGACACCGAAGGCCACGAGTGCCTCCGGTGAGCCCTTGATGTCCTCGATCCGTCGGTGCATCTCGGCCAGTCGCTCCCGCGGGGGCATGGCCCCGGTCGGAAGGTCGACGAAGTAGAAGCCGAACTCGTTGCCGAGCTCGGGGGGCAGCGGCGCATCCAGCGGCCGCAGGTTCACCGGGACCATCACCCGGACATCGGCCAGCGGGGTGCCCCGCTCGACCAGGTAGTCACCCATGGCACCGGCGAGGGCTGCCAGCAGCACGTCGTTCACGGTCGTCCCGGCCTGTCGACCGATCGCCTTGATGTCGGCCAGCGGGATGGGTGGCGTCCAGGTGACCAGCTTCTTCTCCACGACCTTGCCGCTGAGCACGGACTTCGGCTTGGTCGGAAGCGTGGCCAGGTGCACGAGTCGGGTCGTGTCCTTCAGTGCGGTCATGGCCAGCCCCGTGATACGTGAGGGATGCCGCACCAGCCCCAGCCCGTTGGAGACCACCCACCCGGCCGCCTCGACGAGGTTCTGCGTGGAGCTCGGGTCCCGCACGGGTCGGAACGCGTCCTGCGGGCCGTCATCGGTGAGCGAGAGCATCACCCGGGTCAGCGCGATGCCGTCGGCGATCGCATGGTGGATGCGGAAGAACGTCGCCGATCCCGGGCCGAACCCGGAGATGAAGTGGACCTCCCACAGCGGGCGCATGGGATCCAGCGGGATGCCGGTCTGGCTGCTCACGTAGGCCTGCAGGGTGGCCTCGTCACCGGGGGCGTCGAGGGTCACGTAGCGGAAGTGCCGCTCCGGGTCGAAGTCCTCGTCGTCCACCCACTCCGCTCGGCCCAGGGGGATCCGCGACGGTGCGGCGTGCTGGCGGAACCGCGGGAACCTGTTGATCATCCGTTCCCCGATGACCGCCCGCAGCGCGTCGAGATCAGCCGGCTCGGCCGTCCAGAAGACGGCGTTGACGACAAGCAGGTTGCCCGGGGAGTCCATGCGCAACCACGCGCTGTCCACTGCCGACATGTGATGAGTGCCCATGGGAACCGACCGTAGGCGGGCTGCGCGCCCAATCACAGAGTCCTTCGACCCCTGTTGCCGGGACCCCTGTTGCCGGCCCCGGCCGATGGTGCGACCGTTGACCCATGCGCAGCCCCCGGATCAGGGTGGTGCTCGGACAGCCCGAGGAGACCTCCGCGGACATCGTGGTGCGGGCAGGGGCACGCCCCGGCTCCACGGGTCGTGTCGTGACCGTGCGGGCGCCCCGCTGGCAGCGGCCGGGCGAGGCGGAGCACGTCCTGGCCGAGGCCTATCGCGAGGCGGTCGCAGCCGCGAATGCCCGCAACGCGCGCACGATGGTGCTGCCCGCCGTCCTTGCCCGAGGGCCCTGGCCCCTGGAGGAGGTGACGCGGATCGCACTGACCGTGCTCAAGTCGACGCCGACCACGGTGTACGAGGTGGTGATCGCTGCGGGCACCCCCGCGATGGTGGAACGCTGGGCCGAGGCACTGGTCCGGGAGCCGACCTACTGAGGTACCAGAGCGGGACGCGTGACCCCGAGGTCGATGACACTCCCCTCCGGTCGGACCGTCTCGATCCGGCGTCCGTCGACAGACCACCGCAGCTCGAACCCGCGATCGTGGATCGCCCTGTGGTGGAACGAACAGGCCAGGGCGAGGTTGCGTTCGTCGGTGGGACCCCCGTCCTCCCAATGGACCATGTGGTGGGCCTGGCACCACATCGCCGGGGCTGAGCACCCCGCGAAGGTGCAGTGCCTGTCGCGCAGGTCGATGACCCGGCGCAATGCCGGAGGGACGACGCGGGCCGAGCGCCCCAGCCGGAGCGGGACGCCGTCGCCGTCGACCGTGAGCGTCTGCGTGACCGCGTCACAGGCCAGGCGCTGCCGGGCCAGGCCGGTGAGCCACAGCGTTCCCGCCGTCGCGTCGGTCCGATCCAGCAGCTCCGCACACGCGGGGGCAGCGAGGTCACCGCCGCGTGCCACGGAGGTGCCGTCCGTGCAGGGGGAACTCCCCTCGCCCTCCTGGATCACGACCATCAGGTGCGGACGGACTCCCTTGTGCACCGGCAGACCGGCGGACAGCTCCCCGCCCAGCAGGACCCCGAGCGCGTCGTGTCGGAGCTGGGCGAGGTCGCGTCCGTCGCCTTCGCCGCGGATCGCCTCGCAGACCGATTCGAGGGCGATCGACAGGGCCAGTCCGGTCTCCGTGTCCAGAGTCCCGGTCAGCGCCCACATGCCGTCCGTGCCGTAGCGGGAGAGGAACAGCTCACGACGCTCAGCCTGCTCAGCAGCATGGTGATCGATGACGGGGACCTCCAGGCCCTGAGCCCGCAGTTGGGCGTCGTGCGCAGCGTCGACCAGGGCGGCCCATCGCTCCACGAACCGGGCGAACCGCGGCTCGGACACCTCGGCCGCCGTCCTGGTCGCCAGCTCCTCCACCTCCGCCAACGCGGACCACCGGTGCGGCTTGGCGCGGGCGGCGGCGATGAGGAGCCGGACGTGCCCGAGCCGGACCTCCCCACGCAGCGCCGCCTCGGCCATCCGCGGCACGGCCCGCAGGTCCCGCCCAGCGTGCATCCGGGCGCGTGCGGAGGCGGGGTGCTCGACGGCCCGCGCCGCCACCCACGCAGAGCCTGATCGGGCGCCGTCCGCCGCCCACTGGGCACCGGACTCGAACTGGTCGGCCCACACCGCCCGAAGCGCGCCCACCTGCTCGGCCACCCGCCCCAGGCGCAGCAGGGCCTCACCCAGCTCCCCCGGGTCCGGCTCCCCCGGTGGATCCCCACGTCCTCCCGTGAGCCAGGCCACCTGGCGCTCGAGCTCCTCCACCGCACACAGCACGGACATGACCGCCCCTCCCCATGGGGTCGCGGGACGCTCAGGGACGCACCCGCGACGACGACATCGGATCGGGCCTCACCACAGCTGGGGCACTGAGCCCCCACCTCATCACAATGGCCAGCGGGCTGCCCGCACCCGCGCCGCCCGGAACCACCGCCCGGGACCTATGCCTCGCCCACCTCGCGAGGCCATCGAACTGATGTTCGAATCCTTCCACCTCGGGGCGCGCCTGTCAAGGGCCCACGCCCTCCTGTGGACGACGTCACCTGCGGACAGAGCCCCGTCAGGCCCGGGCACGCGCCTCGCGCCGGAGGATCTCGAGGTCGGACTCCAGCGCCGGCCCGCCCCACCATGAGCACGGCGCGATCGAGTGCACGACCCCCGAGGTCGTCTGGATCCGGGTGCCACCCACGAACGTCGAACCCGGCTCGAAGCCCTGGACCTCCGCCCAGGGGATCCGCCTCGTCCGGAACACCGTGACCTCGAGGTGCTCGTCGGCAAGGACCAGAAGCTGCCGCAGCCGAAGGACCACGAAGATGGCGATGAACAGCATCACGAACGCCCACTTGCCCTCGGACGGGACGATGATCGCCCACGCCACCATGACGCCCGCGAACGGCAGGACGGAGGTCAGCGGAGGGCGGAACCCGACCCGCTCACGACCCCTCGGGGCTCCCCCCATCTCGGCACCCTCCCGGATCGTCGCGCGTCGACCAGCAGCACACCCGTGCCGGTGCCAACCTTCGCCGTCGGCCACCACCGTGTCAACAACCGTGGCGGCCACCCACCGGCCCATAGGGTGACCGGCATGGTGATCGAGCTGGAACACGTGCGCAAGGTCTACGGCGGACTGCGTGGCGGGAGGACCGTGGCCGTCGACGACCTCTCGCTGGTCGTCCCGCGCGGCGGTGTGCACGGGTTCCTCGGGCCCAACGGATCGGGCAAGACGACGACGATCCGGATCCTGCTCGGCCTGGTCTCCCCCGACTCCGGATCCGTCCGGGTGCTGGGTGCTGATGTCCCCCACGGCCTCGCGTCGGTCGCCGGCTCGGTGGGGGCGCTGGTCGAGTCGCCGCAGCTGTTCCCCAGCTTCACCGGCCGGCGCAACCTGCAGATCCTGGCCACCCTCGCCGGGGCACCCGCCGCGCGCGTGGACGAGATGCTCGAACTCGTCGGTCTCACCGAGCGCGCTGAGGACAGGGTCAAGGGCTACTCCCTGGGGATGCGCCAGCGCCTGGCAATCGCCGCAGCCATGCTCAAGGACCCGGAACTGCTCATCCTCGATGAGCCGACCAATGGGCTGGATCCCGCCGGGATGGTCGAGGTGCGCGAGCTCATCCGGGCGCTGGGCTCCGACGGCCGCACGACGGTCTTCCTGTCCAGCCACCTGCTGGCCGAGGTCGAGGCGGTCTGCGACGCCGTGACGATCCTGCGACGCGGGCGCCTGGTGGTCTCCGGATCGGTCGACGAGGTCCTTGCCTCCGCCAGCGCGGCGGCCCAGCTCGTGATCCGGGTCGACGACGATGAACTTGCCGAGCGGGCACGCGGCCTGCTGGCCGCCGCCGGGTTCCCGGCGAGTCGTCCCGCTCCCGGCACAGTGGCCGTCGACTCCACCTCGGGCGCAGCCGTCAACGCGCTCCTGGGCGCGCAGGGGATCTGGGCCAGCGAGATCACCCCCGTGCGACCCGACCTGGAACGAGCCTTCCTGGACCTCACCGCGAACTCGGAGGTGGCCCCGTGAGCACTCCCTCGAACACGCAAACGGTCACGGCCAGCGGGCCCGGGTCGGGCGGGGGCGCGCCCAGGGTGGGCGACCTGCTGCGTTCGGAGATCCTGCGGGCCAGGTCCCGGCGCTCCCTGCGGTGGCTGTCCGTCCTGGCCGTGCTCGCGGTCGTCGGGGTCTCGGCGATCATGTGGTTCACCTCGGCCCGGGTGACATCCGACGACCTGTCGGCAGCGGCGGACACGTGGTTGGCCGAGCAGCAGGAGTACTACGAGGCTTGCCTGGTCGATCCGATGATCCCGGAGGCCGAACGGGACAACTTCTGCTGGAAGCCGAGCGCGGGCGACGCGCAGGCCAACGCCCTGTGGGCCCTGCCGAAGCGCCCCTTCGACCGCACCGGGCTCGAGGGACTCGTCAGCTTCGCCGGGGGGATCGGGCTGCTCGTGGCAGTCATGCTGGCCGCCACCTCGGGAGGGGCGGACTGGGGAGCGCGGACGATGTCCCTGCTGCTGAGCTGGGAGCCGAGACGGACTCGCGTCTTCCTCGTCCGCCTCGGCGTCGTCGTCGGGCTCGCCCTGGCCCTCGAGGCGGTGCTGGTCGCGGTCGCGCTGGGCCTCGGGTCGCTGATCGCCAACTCCCACGACCTGGTCCTGGCCGCCGGCAGCGCCCCACCGGGCTTCGAGGGGCCCGACCTCGCCGACGCCGGCGAGCTCGCCCTGCGCTGGCTGCCCCTGGCCGCCCTCGGCGCGGCCGGCTCCTTCGCCGTGGCGATGCTGACCCGCAGCACCGGCTGGGCGATCGGTGCCCTCATCGGGTTCGTCGCCGTCGTCGAGTCGATCGTCCAGGGGCTCTGGCCCTGGGGATCGCAGTGGCTGCTGCAGACCAACGGCGCGGCCTGGTTGTCCGGGGGGCTCACCTGGCTGGTGGATCGCGCGGCCGCCGAGCGGGCGTCCGGGACCGGCGGTGGAGCGGTGGTCTGGAGTCCGAGGCCGACCTGCTCCCGGGCTACATCCTGATCACGGACATCCGCGGCCTGACCACCCTGACGGTCCTGGTCCTGGCCGTCTGTGCGGTCAGCTGGATCAGCCTCAGGCGGCGCGACGTCGAATGACGTGCGACGTCGAATGAGGTGCGCCCGCTGCGCCCGCCAACGTCAGAAGTCACCCTGGGCGACGTCCATGTCCAGCCCCATCGACTCCGGGCCGGCGCCCACATCCGGGTCGGTGATCACGACGGCCAGCAGGGTCGCGCCGAGCAGGACGACCCAGTAGACCAGCAGCCCGGTGAACAACGCGAACACCACCCCGATCGGCCCGTAGGCCGTGGCCTGCCGGACGATCGAGGGCGTGAGGAAGGCCGCGGACCACACCACGATCCCGAGCCGGCCGACCGTGGCGAACCCCGCGGCGACCAGGATCCTGCGCCGCACCACCTGACCGCGGGTCAGCAGGTCCTGGGTGAACGCCTCAGCGACGAACCACCCCACCAGGATGAGGGCGGCCGTGAACAGCGCCAGCACCACGCCCGAGGACTTCACCACCGTGCGCAGCTCGGTGACGAACACGATCAGCAGCAGCTGGACCAGGATCCAGACCAGCGCACGCCACTGCCCCCGCACCGGGATCTGCGGGGTCTCCCAGATCGCGTTGTACGCCCGGGACGCCCGCTTGGACAGCGTGAACGCGGCGTAGCAGGTCAGGATCAGCCCCAGCCAGTAGTACCCCTCGGCGCGGACCACGATCAGGTCCTGCACCGCCTGCGCCGCGGCCCCGGCCAGCCCGAACCGCCGGATGACCTCCTCAGCGACCACGTTCGAGCCGGGTGCCGTCATCCCGGCCGCGATGGCCAGGATCAGCGGGAAGATGGCGACGAACGACTGGGCGGCCAAGGTGTATGCGCGGTCCAGCAGCTCGAGCTGTCCGACCCTGGCCACCAGGTGACGCCCCCGGGCCACCGCCCATCCGGACCGATCCTCCGCGAACGCAACCATGGGCAGATCCTGCCCGACGCCGACCGGCGATGGGCAGATGCCAGGTGCATGGGGGTCCTTGGATGGTTGAGGACGGGACGATCGTCACACGATCTCCTCCGACCCCGGGGTTACTCTGGCCGCACCCGCCGGAAGTGAGGTGTGCCATGGGCAAGCGCGCAATCCGCTGCCACCTCCACAGTGCCCCGACGGCTGCCCATGCATCCGCAAACGCCGCGTCGCCGGTCGACTTCGACCTGTGGTCCGGCCTGCCCTGCCCCATCCCCCCCTCGTAGCCACGGATTGGCCTCATGTCTGATCAGCAGCCCCGCTTCCCCGGTATCCCCACTGTCATCAACGGAAACGGCGCGCTG
>CAVPNX010000029.1:0-108859 GCA_963706885.1 uncultured Actinomycetes bacterium
TGTGAGCGGGCGACCAGGTGGTTGACCGCAGCCCCGAACTGCGCGAACGCGGGGTTGGTCGTCTGCCCTGCTCGGTAGCGGTACCAGATCTGCTGGGCGATGACCGCCAGCCGGAACAGCCCGTAGACCTCGTAGAAGCGCCACCCACCGGTGGGCAGCTCCAGGCCGGTCCGGTCCAGGTAGTGCGCCACGACCTGGTCGCGGGTGGGCATGCCCGGCACGTTCGAGGGCTGCCGCCGGAACATCTGGAAGACCGGGTCGTCATCGGCCTGCACCCAGTACGCCAGCGAGGCTCCGAGGTCCATGAGCGGGTCGCCGACGGTGGCCATCTCCCAGTCGAGGACCGCCCGGACCTGCGACAGGTTCTCGGGGTCGACCACCAGGTTGTCGAAACGCCAGTCCCCGTGGATCATCCGGGCGGCTACGTCCTCGGGCTGGTGGGCGTCCAGCCACGCCATGACCGCCTCACCGTCGGGGACGTCATCGGTGCGGGACGCCCGGTAGCGCTGCGACCAGCCCTCGACCTGTCGGCGCACATAGCCCGACCCGCGCCAGAACGTGTCCAGGCCGCTGGCGGCGATGTCGACAGAGTGCAGGTCGGCCAGGGAGTCGAACATGCCCAGCGCGAGGTCGCGTGCCTCCGACGGGCCGAGCGCCAGGCCGTACGGCAGGTCCCCACGCAGGATCAGCCCGGGCACGTGCGCCATGACGTAGAACTCCGAGCCGAGGACGGCCGGGTCGTCGGTGTAGCCCAGCACCTCGGGGACTGCAGGGAACCACGGAGCGAGCAACCGCTGGATCTCGTACTCGCGGCGCATGTCGTGGGCGCTGGCAGCCTTGTGCCCGGCCGGCGGGCGGCGCATCACGAGGTCGCGCTCCGGGTAGCGAACAAGGAAGGTCAGGTTGGATGCCCCACCCCGGAACTGCCGGACCTCCGGCAGGCCGACGGGCAGGTCCACGCGCGTGCGCACCCACATGTCGAGTGCGGCCACATCGAACGCGTCCTCGGAGCGGACGGGTCCGGCTCCGGGGATCAGTGGTCATCGCGGGACCACCAACGGGCGCAGCTCGAGCCGGGCGACGTCGCGCAGGTGCACCTCGTCCGGGCCGTCGGCGATCCGCAGCGTCCTCAGCCCGGCCCACATCATCGCCAGCGGAGTGTCGTCGCTGACCCCCGCGCCGCCGTGGGTCTGGATCGCGCGGTCGACCACCTCGAGGGCCATCCGTGGGGCCACGACCTTGATGGCGGCGATCTCCTTGCGAGCGCCCTTGACCCCGACGGTGTCGATCATCCAGGCGGCCTTGAGCGTGAGGAGCCGGGCCTGCTCGATGGAGATCCGGGACTCGGCGATCCACTGCTGCACCACACCCTGGCGGGCCAGCGGCTTGCCGAACGCCACACGCTCGATCGAGCGGCGGCACATCAGGTCCAGCGCCCGCTCGGCCATGCCGATCGCGCGCATGCAGTGGTGGATGCGCCCCGGGCCGAGCCGGGCCTGGGCGATCGAGAACCCGGAGCCCTCGTCGCCGAGCAGGTTCGTCACCGGGACGCGCACGTCGGTGAACGTGATCTCGGCGTGCCCGTGCTGGTCGTGGTAGCCGAACACCGGCACGTTGCGCACGATCTCGACCCCGGGGGTGTCGATCGGCACCAGCACCATGGACTGCTGGTGGTAGACGTCGGCTGTCGGGTCGGTCTTGCCCATGACGACCAGGACGCGGCAGCGCGGGTCGTTCGCGCCGGTGCTCCACCACTTGCGGCCGTTGATGACGTACTCGTCGCCGACCCGCTCGATCCGGGTGGCGATGTTGCGCGCGTCGCTGCTGGCCACGTCGGGCTCGGTCATCGAGAACGCCGAGCGGATGTCACCAGCGAGCAACGGCTCGAGCCACTGCTCCTTCTGCTCGGGAGTGCCGAACATGTGCAGGATCTCCATGTTGCCGGTGTCCGGCGCGGCACAGTTCAGGGCCTCCGGCGCGATCTCCGGGGACCAGCCGGTCAGCTCGGCCAGTGGCGCGTAGTCCAGGACGCTCAGTCCGTGGGCGGGGTCGGTGCTGTCCGGGAGGAACAGGTTCCACAACCCTGAGGCGCGCGCCTGGGACTTGAGGTCCTCGACGACCGCCGGCAGCTCGTGGGGGTTCCCGGCCGCGGCCAGCTCGCGGCGCTGGGCCGCGTAGACCGGTTCCGCGGGGAGCACGGCATCGTCCATGAAGGACTGAAGCCTCGTGAGGTACTCCTGTGCGCGGGGGCTGTGCTGGAAGTCCATGGGTTCTCCGTCCCGTCCGGGCTGCGGGGCGCCGACGCGGGCGCCCGTGCGGGCCTGTCGTTGGTACGTTGGCATCGTCCCACCCCGGTGTCAGCCCGAGAGGAGGGCCCCATGGCCCAGGAGATCCCGATGGACCTCACCGGGCGGGTGGCGCTCGTGACGGGCGGCGCCTCGGGGATCGGTGCGGGTGTGTGCCGGATGCTGGCCGGCGCCGGGGCGAACGTGGTCGTGTGCGACCTCGACGGCCCGGGGGCAGGGGCGCTGGCATCCGAGATCGGGGGCCTGGCGGTGCACGGGGACGTCAGTGTGCTGGCCGACAACGAGGCGGCGGTCGCTGCGGCTGTCCAGGTGTTCGGCGGATTGGACGTGGTCATCCTGAACGCCGGTGTCGACAGCCTGGCGCTGACCTTCGACACGTTCGATGAGACGGCCTATCGGCGGGCCATGGGGGTGAACCTCGATGGTGTGGTCTTCGGGTTGGCCGCCGCGGTGCCCGAGCTGCGGGCGCGTGGCGGGGGCCGGATCGTTGTCCTGGCCAGCCTCGCAGGACTGGCGCCCGTGCCGATGGACCCGATCTACGCCGCGAACAAGGCGGCTGTGGTCAACCTCGTCCGGTCCGTCGGCCCCGGGCTGGCGGCGCGGGGGATCGTGGTCAACGCCGTCTGCCCCGGGTTCACCGACACCGCGATCGTCGACCCCGTTCGCGGGATGCTGGAGGCGACGAACGTGCCGCTCATGTCGGTCGACGAGGTCGTGATCGCGATCGGGGCTGTGCTGGGATCGCCCTCGGCCGGCGAGGCGTGGCTCGTCCAGCACGGCCATCCGGCCCAGCCGTACCGGTTCCGCGGCGTCCCCGGCCCGGCACCGAGCGCCCCAGCCGCAGGTTCGTGACCCGTCCCGCCCTGCCCGTCTGCTCGCCGAGTGTCGCGTCCGATTCCTGCTAGTGCGCCCCGCCCGGGTGGGGGAGGATGTGGACATGGACCTCGGCCTGGATCACGAGCGCTGCTATCGCGCGGTGGCCAGCCGGGACGCCCGGTTCGACGGGTCCTTCTACACCGCCGTGCGGACCACGGGGATCTACTGCCGGCCGAGTTGCCCGGCCATCACGCCCAAGCGCGGCAACGTGACCTTCTTCAGGACGGCCGCGGCCGCCCAGCGTGACGGCTTCCGGGCCTGTCGGCGGTGCCTTCCCGACGCCGTTCCCGGGTCGCCCGACTGGAACGTGCGCGGCGACGTCGTGGCCCGCGCCATGCGGCTCGTGGCCGACGGGGCAGTCGAACGCACGGGGGTGGCGGGCGTCGCCGCGGCGCTCGGCTACAGCGAGCGGCACCTCAACCGCCTGGTGACCGAGGAGCTCGGGGCCGGCCTCCTGGCGATCGCCCGCACGCAACGGGCGCACACAGCACGGATCCTGCTGGAGACAACGGGCCTGCCGGCCAGCGAGGTGGCATGGGCGGCAGGGTTCGGAAGCATCCGATCGTTCAACGAGACGATCGCCGCGGTGTACGGCGAAGCCCCCACGGCGCTGCGCAGTCGCCGGACCCGCGGGGGACCGGGAACGGATCGGCGACCCTCGGCAGCCCGGCCGCCCTCAGGCGTCGCACACGCCCCGATCCGGGTGCGCCTGGCCACACGCCAGCCGTTCGACGCCGGTGCCCTGCTCACGTTCCTGGGGCACCGTTCGGTCGCTGGGCTCGAGGAGTGGGACGGGCGGACGTACCGGCGCACGCTCGACCTGCCCCACGGCCACGCGACCGTGGCCTGTCACGTGACTCCGGGCGGCCTGCTCGCGGAGTTCCGGCTCGCGGACCTGCGGGACCTGGCGCCGGGGGTTGCCCGGGTGCGCCGGCTGTTCGATCTCGACGCCGACCCGGTCGCGGTGGCCGACCTGCTCGGCGCCGACGCGTGGCTCGGTCCGCTCGTGGCCGCGCGCCCCGGACTGCGGGTCCCCGGCAGTGTGGACGCGCACGAGATCGTGGTCCGCGCGATCGTCGGGCAGCAGGTCAGCGTGGCGGGGGCGGCGACGGTGGTGGGCCGCCTGGTGGCTGCCCACGGCGAGCCGCTGGAGCTCCCCGATCCGGTGCTGACCCACGTCTTCCCGACGGTCGACCGCCTGGCTGGGGCCGACCCGGCGGGGCTGTCCATGCCACGGGCGCGTGGGGTGGCGCTGGTGGGGGTCTGCCGGGCCCTGGCCGAGGGCGACCTCATCCTGGATCAGGGGATCGACCGGTCGGCCATCGACGCCGAGCTCCGGGCCCGGCCGGGCATCGGGCCATGGACCGCGGCCTACATCCGGATGCGCGGGCTGGGCGACCCCGACGTGATGCTTGCAGCCGACCTCGGGGTGCGCCACGCGGTTGCGGCCCTCGGTGGCGATGACCACGCCCGCGAGATCGAACGGGCGGCGCACGCCTGGCGGCCGTGGCGGTCCTACGCGGTTGCGCACCTCTGGGCCAGTCTGGATCCGCCCGATCCGGGTCGTGCGGCGGGCGGACCGGTGGCGGGATCTGCGCGACCCTCTGGTGTCGATGGGCCCCCCTCAGCCGCGCGCGCGGAGGCTGCCCGCGAGGGGGCGCACGGGCCGACTGGCGAGGATGCGGGCCGGCCGCAACCAGCCGGCGAGGACGAACTACGACGGACGACGACCCCGCCGCGGCGGGCCCCCGGGAAGGTGACGCGATGACACGCACGCGCAAGAGCAGCGACCAGGCGGACCTGAGCCGGCGGACGATGAGCACGCCCATCGGGCCGCTCGAGCTCGTCGCCGGGCCCACCGGGCTGCGAGCGGTCCTGTGGCCCGGCGAGGACGGATCCCGGGTGGCCCGGGCCATCGGCGCTCCTGGGCATCCGGTGCCCACCGGAGCCGATGGGGAAACGGGCATGGCCTCGGATGCCTCGACCGACGTCCACAACGGAATCGGGGCCAGTGATCCATCGGGGCGGGGGCTTGTCGCAGCCGACTGCCCGGACGCGAGCAGCGCCGAGGGACACCTCGATCGGGCCGAGGTACAACTCGGCGAGTACTTCGCGGGCACCCGCCGGGACTTCGACCTCGACCTGGACCCGGTGGGCACGGACTTCCAGCTCCGCGCGTGGCAGGTGCTTCGGGGCATCCCCTACGGGCGGACCCTCAGCTACGGCGAGCAGGCCGCAGAGGTCGGCGACCCCGGGGCGGCTCGTGCCGTGGGGGCGGCCAACGGGCGAAACCCGCTGTCGATCGTGGTGCCCTGCCACCGGGTGGTCGCGGCCTCAGGTGCACTCACAGGGTTCGCTGGCGGCCTGGACGTCAAGGCGTGGCTGCTGGACCACGAGCGGACGGTCCTCGCGGACGGGTGACGCCGGTCGGGGCGCGGCACCCCGTTCCTGCGGTGATCGTCCAGCGGTCGACGCGAACCTTGCGCCCGTTCCGGTGGATAGCGGCCCAGGGGATCACCCTGGGAACCGTCCTCGCGCCCGCTCCGGTCGAACCGGACGGTCATGTATGGGCCGGTTCGACTCGAATGGGCGCGAGGCTCGGCGGACGCGGCGTTGGTAGGAGCCCTTTCGACCGGAACGGGCGCGAGGTCAACGCGGTACGACCCGCCATGCGGTGAGGCCCGAACCGACCAGGGACCCGACCCCCGCGGAGGCGCAGCCCCCGGAGGAACCGCACCCCGAACAGCCCTCAGTCGCGCAGCCGCCGGCGAACACGAGGACCCGACGGATCCGCCCGGTCGAGGCCAGGGCAGCCAGTGCCGTCTCGGCGTCCTCGGCCGGCGCGCCGGTGCGGCGGGAGACCTCGGCCGTCGAGCCCGCGCCGTCGGCGACGGCTGCCAGCACCTCACCCAGCAGGCTCATGTCAGGGCCGCGCCGATCTGGAACACGGCGACGGCCAGGATCCAGGCCATGACGAACTGCATGCCGACGCCGGCTGCGGTCCACCGTGTGCCGATCTGGCGCTTCTGGGCGGCCAGCGTTGCTACGCACGGGGTGTAGGCCAGCAGGAACACCAGGAACGCCGCCGCGGCCGCCTGCGGGTGCCCGCCGGAGCTGGCGGCGAAATCGGCGTAGACGGCCGCCGAGAGGTCGACGTCCGCCGGGTAGGTCTGGGCCCACGAGGAGATCACGGCCTCCTTGGCCACGAACCCCACGATCAGGGCGCCCACCGCATGCCACTCGGCGAAGCCGGTGGGGATGAACAGGACGCTGGCCTGCTCCGCGATCCAGGCGTACAGGCTGTCGGAGATCGGCACCTCGCCGACGGCCCATGTGGTCCCGGGTGCGGGGATCACGCCGAGCGCCCACACCACCGCGACCGTGGCGACGATGATCCCCGACGCCGTCTGCAGGAACCCGCGCAGGCGCATCCAGGTGGCGGATCCGAGCAGGCGCACCGAGGGGCGCTGGTAGGGCGGCAGGTCGAGCACGAGCGGGTCGGAGCCCATCGTCCGGATCAACGTGGAGCGCAGGAGCAGGCCGCCGAGGATCACCAGCAGGATGCTCGTGACGTACATGAGGAATACGACCGTGCCGGCGTTGGCCGGGAAGAACGTGGCCGCGACCATCACGTACACGGTCAGCCGCGCGGAGCAGGACGTGAACGGGACGAGCAGGGCGGTGAGCAGCCGGTGCCGGGAGTCGGGCAGGACACGCACTGCGGAGATGGCAGGCACGTTGCAGCCGAACCCGACGACCAGCGGCAGGAAGGCGCGCCCGGGAAGGCCGAGGCGGCCCATGAGCCGGTCGGTCACCACTGCGGCGCGCGCCATGTACCCGGAGTCCTCGAGCAGGGCCAGCAGCGCGAACATGATCGCCATGAGGGGCACGAACGTGAGCAGCATGCCGACGCCGGCGATCAGGCCGTCCACGACGAAGCCCTCGACGAGGCTGCCGCCGAGGCCGACTGCGGCGAACGCGGCGGTCGTCAGGGACGTGACCGGGCCGGTGAAGAATGCGTCCAGGGCGTCCTGCAGGGGAGCGGCCACGGTGGTGGTCAGGGCGAAAACGGCCCACATGACGCCCAGGAAGATCACGGGTCCCAGGACCGGGGCGGTCACCCATCGGTCGATGCGGTCCGACCACGTGCCGCGACTCTCGTGCGTGCGGGTGGTCACCCGTGCGGTGGTATCGGTGACCCAGGCGAAGACCACCTCGGCCCGCGCGAGGTCGTCGTCCGGGTCGAGGGTGGAGGCGAGGTCGTCGAGGGCCGTGGGTGGGCAGGAGGTGCAGTCGATCGGGCAGTCCACGCGGCACCCACCAGGGGCCGCGGGCGCCAGCACCAACGGGTGGCTGGCCGTCCGTGACAGGGCCCCGGCGACTGCCTCGGCCAGGGCGTGGACGTCCCGGCGTCGAGGATCGAGGCGCACCACCGGAACGCCGAGGCGCTCGGCGAGGACCCCGTCGTCGACCTCGACGCCACGACGGGCGGCGACGTCGGTCATGGTCAGGGCGACGACCACGGGAACCGGCAGCTGGCGGACGTGCGCGGCCAGGACCAGGGAGCGCCCGAGGTGGGCGGCGTCGCAGACGACCACGACGGCGTCGACGGTGTCCCCACCGTGCAGCAGCTCGGCGGTCAGGGCCTCGTCGGGGGACATGGGGTCCAGCGAGTACGCGCCCGGGAGGTCGGTCAGCGACACCTCACCGAACGCAGGGTCGGTCCAGCGCCCGGAGCCGACCTCGACGCTCGTGCCCGGGTAGTTGCCCACCGCGCGCCCGGCTCCGGTGAGGGCGTTGAACATCGTGGACTTGCCGGAGTTGGGGCTGCCGACGAGGGCGACCCTGGGCGAACCCGGGTCCCGCGGGGCGCCCGGGTGCCTCATGGCAGTTGGCCACAGTGTCAGCCATGCGCGGACACCTCGTCGCTGACCTCGATGCTGGCCAGGATCTGGCGCGAGACGGCGAGTCGGTCGTCGCCGATCGCCAGGATCGCCCCACCGCCGCTGGTCCGGGACAGGATCTGCAGACGTGCGCCGGGCCTGACCCCCAGTTCGGCCAGTCGCAGGGAGACCCGCGGGTCGGCCGCACCGGAGGGGTCCCCGGGGCTCGTGGTGCCCAGGTCGCCGGTGGCTCCGCCTGGTCCCAGGACGGTCAGCGGCTGCCCGGGGCGGGCTGCGTCGAGCTTCATGGGCAGGAGGGTACCTGACGGTAAGGCTTGCCTTACCGTGCCATTGGTCCCGGTTCAGGCAGCCTGAGGTCCCGGCGAATCCCCCACGGCACGGATCGCCGCTGCGGCCTCGGCCGCGCTGAGGTCCGTGGCCTGCAGCAGGTCGGAGGCGGACAGCCGGATCTGGGCGATCATCGGGGCCGTGAACAGGCCCTCGGCTGAGGCCCCGGCGCTGGTGGCGACCGCCGCGAGGACCATCTCGCGGACGGGCTCGAAGTCGGCCTCCCCGGCGATGGCCGGGCCGAGGGCTGTCGTGCCCTGCGCGAGGCTCATGAGGGCGTGTGGGATCTCCGCAGCGACGGCGTCGTCGCGTTCGAGGGCGATCGAGGCCTGTCGTGCCAGCACCCGCAGGTTGCGCAGGGCGTTGTCCAGGTGCCCACCGGCCAGCACGTAGGTGGCCAGGGTCTGGCGCTGCCCCCAGTACCAGGGGGAGAGCCGGACGGACTCGCGGGTGGCGTCCAGCCCGGCGTGGAAGGAGGCGAGCACCGGCGCTGTCGCGCGCAGGACCTCCAGTGCTGCGCGTGCCTCCTCGGGGTCGCGGGCGCTCAGCGCGGCAGCCACGCGCCGGTACCCCGCGGCGATCGTGTCGATCACCGGACCCGTCGCCTGCTGGGCGTGCCGGGCCGGATCGACGGGCATCACCAGCGCAGACACGAGCAGTCCGACGAATCCACCGATGAGGGCGTCGACGACCCGACCGGTGTTCCACGGCTGGGCGGCGGTGGGTGGCGTCAGCGTCGCGATCAGGATGGCTGCGGATGAGGCCTGCATGATCAGGATCGGGCCGCCGCCGAGGAGGATCGCCGAGGTCAGTGCGATCCCGACGACGAGTCCGAGCTGCCAGACGCCCGTCCCGATCTCGGCGATGAGCAGGTCGGCGAAGAGGATCCCGACCGCGTTGCCCACGAGGAGCTCGGCGGAGCGCCGCAGCCGGTGGGCCAGGGACACCGCGACAGTGGCGATGGCGGCGATCGGTGCGAAGAACGGCTGTTCGTGACCGACAGCCAACGCGGCGGCATAGGCCAGGGTCGCGGCCAGCGTTGCCTGCAGGATGATCCGCCAGGAGCGACGCACCTCGGCCAGGCCGTCGGCCGATCGACCGAGCGTTGCCCGACCGGCGCGGGAGAGATGGGCTGAGGGTGCGCTGTCCATGGCGCGACCCTAGCCGCGGCCACGTCCGGCCCTCGGTGCGCAGCATCGGCGCGGGACCTCCCCGACATGCGCAGGACCTCCCAGAAGACCGGGAGGTCCTGCGACGTACGGAAGAAGGTCGTCGACGGGTCGGGTGGGTCCCGTCAGCGACGCTGGGTCAGCGGCAGGTGCACTGGCGCGGCTCGGGCACGCTGGCCATGACCTGGTCGACGTGGCGGCCGCAGCCGGAGTAGGTCACCTTGCCGCATGAGCGGCAGATCGCGGGGCTGCACATGGGGGTCTCCTTCGAGTTCGTGGTGGGACCACTATACCCCAGGGGGTATCCGCGGTTCAAGTCGGGACCGCCGGCTCCGTGTGCCGATCGACCGTCGCGACCGCCGCCCCTCAGGCCAAGTCAGCCCGGTTGGGAGATCCGGATGGGCTCCCACGGGGGTGGCGGGGCCGGGATCCTGGCCAGGGTCGAGTCGACCTCACCGAATCGCTGGCCCCCGTCACGCCAGTCGGAGTAGAACGTGGACACCTCATCGGCGCTGCGGGCCACGAAGTTCCACCACATGAACACCGGCTCCGGGAACGGCACACCGCCGAGCACCATCAACCGGGTGGGCTCCCGGGCCTCGATGTCGATCTCGGAGAGCCCGGGCGAGAGGGCGGCGATCTGGCCGGGATTGGTCGTGATCCTCGGCGACGTCGGCTCGCCGGCGACCAGCAGCGGCCCGTCCAGGGCGACGATCGCGTGCTCGAAGTCCGGGCGAAGCGCGAAAGTGGTCACGCCCGGCTGGATCGTTGCCTGCATCCCCAGCAGGTCCGTGGCGAAGGCTGCCGGCGACGTGGCGCCCAGGTAGCTCCCGGCGATGAGCGTCGCTGCTGCCCGGCCCCATTCGACGACCGGCAGGTCCGCATGGTGCTCGAACCCGGGATCCCCGTGGCGGGCCTCGTCGGGCTGCGCGACCCAGAGCTGCATCGCCCTGCAGGGTCCCCCGGTAGGTGCCGGTCTTCTCCTCGGCATGGACCACCCCACGCCCGGCAGTCATCAGGTTCACCTGGCCGGGGCGGATGAGCTGCTCCGAGCCGAGGCTGTCGCGGTGCAGCACGGCACCCTCCATGAGCCAGGTGACGGTCTGCAGCCCGGTGTGCGGGTGCGGGCCGACGTCGAGCCCAGCGGTCTCGGTGACCTCCGCCGGGCCCATGTGGTCCGCGAAGCACCACGCCCCGATGGTGCGCAGCCGCCGCCGCGGCAGCACGCGGCGCACACGCATCCGACCAACCTCGGCCGTGACCCCGTCATGGACCTCGATCGACATGGGGACAGCGTCGCCCGCGCGGCCGCCGAGCGCAATTGGATCTGCGACAATCTGACCTGCGCAGGGTGCCGTCCACGTCCCCGGAAGCGCACGGCCCCCGTAGCTCAGGGGATAGAGCGATGGTTTCCTAAACCACAGGCCGCAGGTTCGAATCCTGCCGGGGGCACCGACGTAACACCGCAGGGCCACCGCGACCTGCCAGGGGCACCGGGGAGCGGCGCCCGGACACGCTGGGCATCCCGACGACGTCGGCCCGGCTCACGTCGAGACGCTGGACCCGCCCGGGCGGGAGGTGACCGCCGGGTCGCTGGGCGGCACCTTGCCACGTGAGGCGAGGGAAGTCAGGACCTCAGCGCCGAGTACCGCGAGGGCCCCGCCCAGCCCGGCCACCATCGCGAAGATGATGGCTTCCCCACTCTCGTCACCGGGGTTGTTGGCGATCCACACACCCACCCCCACGGCGACGGTGGCCAGGATCGCGAAGCACGCCAGTCGCAGTGCGTCGATCCGCGGGTGTGCGCGCCGGGCGGGAGCAAGGTCCCGGATCGCATCGGCGACGAGCCAGAGCACCAGGGCGACGAAGGTGGCCGAGACGATGACGAGCATCGCGATCGGCCCGGCGAACTCCGAATCCGTGAAGGGCGAGACCAGAAGGCCCAGCAGTGCCGAGAGTGCGGCGATGCCCATGAACACGATCCCGGTCGAGAGCGCCCCCACAAGGCCACCGAGCACCGCCATCCCCGAGAGGCGTCGACCGTGCATCAGCCACACCAGGAGGGGCATGACGACGACCACGGCCATGGAGAGGATGGAGGCCAAAGCTGTCGCCCACCCCATTTCCGGTTCGGGTGTTCCCGTGGGCGTCAACAGCAGCGCGGAGAACCCGATGATCACGCTGAACGCCGCAGCCGTCATGAGCAGGGCGTCCCCGATGAGGGAGAGCCGCTCCCGGGTGACGATCGTCTTCATCGATGCCATGACCCCACCTCCTCGAGGGGGCGGGGCGCGGGGTCCCCGCCATTTCCACGTTACGCCCAACGGGGGCTGTCAGCCATCCAGTCAGGGGGAGTCCTCCTCCTCCGCCGTCGTGATCGCCACGGGTGTGCCTGACGACCTCGCCGTGGCAGGACCCGGCATGGTGAGCTCCCATGCAGGCCCCACTCACGGGCCGGGCATGCGCCCAGTTCCCGGTGCGCGCCTGCGTAGGGTGGCAACGTGCCGATGACCCTGATCTCCGCCGCGGGGACGGCGTCGGAGCCGGTGGCCCTCGGCGGCTCCGGCTGGGTGGCGGTCGCCATCTTCGTCGGCGTGTACGTGCTGGTGGCCACCGAGAGGGTCCACCGGGTGGCCGCTGCGCTCGGTGGTGCCGGGCTGGTCCTCGCGCTCGGGATCGTGGACACCGAGGACGCGTTCTACTCCCCGGAGACCGGTATCGACTGGGACGTCATCTTCCTGCTCCTCGGGATGATGCTCGTCGTCGGGGTTCTGCGACGGACCGGGGCATTCGAGTACCTGGCCATCCACTCGGCCAAACTGGCCGGAGGGCGCCCGCGGAGGCTGCTGGTCCTGCTGGTCCTGGTGACGGCAGGAGCCTCGGCCCTTCTCGACAACGTCACCACCGTCCTGCTCATCGCCCCGCTGACGATCTCCGTGTGCCGCCAGCTGGGCATCCCGCCCATCCCCTTCCTGTTGGCCGAGGCGTTCGCGTCCAACATCGGGGGAGCGGCGACACTGGTCGGGGACCCGCCGAACATCATCATCGCCAGCCGGGCGGACCTGACGTTCAACGACTTCCTGATCCACATGGCCCCGGTGATCCTGGTGGTCCTCGCGGCATTCGTCGCTCTGGCACTGTGGATGTTCCGCGCGGACCTGCGCTCGCGACCCGAGCACGCCGAGGCCCTGGCAGGGATGGACGAGCACTCGGCGATCACGGACCGGCGGATGCTGGCTGCCTCGGTGATCGTCCTGGTCGCGATCGTGGTCGGGTTCCTCACCCAGCGACAGACAGGGCTCTCCCCTGCGGTGGTTGCGCTGCTCGGGGCAGGCGTGCTGATCCTGCTCTCGCCGCTTCGGGTCGGCGAGCTGCTCAAGGAGGTCGAGTGGGAGACGCTGGCGTTCTTCATGGGTCTGTTCGTCATCGTCGGGGCGCTGGTCCGGGTCGGCGCGCTGGAGGCCCTGGCGGCCCGGATCGCCGATCTCACGGGGGCGGCCGTGGCGCCCACGCTGATGGTCGTCCTGGGGGGCTCGGCCGTCGCCTCGGCAGTCATCGACAACATCCCCTTCGTGGCGGCGATGACCCCGGTCGTGGACTCGCTGATCGCCACGAACCCCGCCCTCGGTGCGGACGGGGCGCTGTGGTGGTCGCTGGCCCTCGGCGCGGACCTCGGCGGGAACGCCACACTGATCGGTGCCAGCGCCAACGTGGTGATCGTCGGGGTGGCGGCCCGGTACGGCCTCGCGATCACGTTCGGCCAGTGGCTGCGCTACGGCATCCCCACAGCCGTGCTGTCCGTGGCGATCTGCGCGCCGTACCTGATCCTGCGCTACGCGTGAGGGCCCGGTGGTGCCAGATGGTGCTCAGCCCGGGTCAGGTACGCCGCCGCGAGGCACTCAGACGGCGGGAGCGGACTCAGCGCGGCGAGTCCAGGACCGCCCGGGCCTGGGCGACGTCCTCGGCCCACACCATGACCCGCAGGCCCTCGGTCGTGTCGACCTCGCGGCAGCGGACTCCGGCTGCGGTGAGCCGGCCGGCGATCTCGTGGGATGCCCGGGCACTCGTGGGGCTGGCCACGGGGATCATCAGTCCGTACTCCTCGGCGCCGCCCTGCCGCGCGGGTGGCTCGATCAGCGACGTCCCACTCTGGCTGGCCCACCGGGCCACCAGCGCAAGCCCACCGAGGGCGGCCAGGGCGAGCAGGGGTCCGTAGAGGAACGAGTACGAGCCCCAGCTGCCCACGTTCACGATTGTGCGCCGGGTTGGCCCAAGACGCGACCCGTCGGCGGGCGCCGGCGGCGGGGCCGTGGTGATCCGTTCAGGTTCGCGACCCTAGAAGGTCGTCAGGCTGCACGGATCACCGAGCTCGGCGGGGCGGACTCACCCCAGGCGGCGAACCAGGGTCACGACGTCCGGGTCCGAGCCCCACCGGGTGAACCCGAGGCGCTCGTAGAACGCGATCGCCGCGGTGTTGCGCGGATCGACCCCGAGGTGCACGCCGTGGGCGCCGAGGGCTGCCAGGCGGTCGAGCAGCCAGTCCATCAGGGCGCGACCGAGCCCCTGGCCCTGGGCCTCGGGGAGCAGGTCGATGTGCAGGTGGGCGGGGTACGTTGGCGACCAGGTCGGGGTCGGGGACGGGCGGGTTGTGGATGAGCGCCACCAGGGCCTGGTCGGCAGGCGTCCGGTGGAGGCCGCCGGCGTCCAGCGGATGCAGGTCCCGGAGCGCCGGCCACCACGTGGCCTCGCAGGCGCTCAGGAACGCCCGTGTGTCCGGGGTCCCCAGGACGTACCCGAGCACGGACCCGTCCTCGTCGGTCGCCAGTGCCGCCACGGCGGGTGCCACGTGCAGGTACGGGCTGACGTAGACCTCGCCCAGCAGGTCGCCGTCGGTGTACAGGCCGGTCGCGTCCCGGCCGGCATCGCCGGTGACCAGGCAGATCCGGTGGAGCTGGGGGGCGTCAGCGGGGGTCGCGTCGCGGATCACGCGGCGATCCTCCCACCGCGGACATGGGCAGGGGCGCCCGCCACGTGGACGGACGCCCCTGGGGCGGGTGGGAGGCGTCAGCCGGTGATCGAGTCCAGCAGCTGGGTCACGGGATCGATCGCGAAGAACACGACGAACGCCGCCGAGACGATCCACAGCAGTCCGGGGATCTGCCGGGTCTTGCCCGTCGTGATCTGCAGGAGCGTGTAGGTCACGATGCCGGCTCCGATGCCGTTGGCGATCGAGTAGGTGAACGGCATGACGATGATCGTGAGGAAGGCAGGGATCCCGATCGTGTAGTCGTCGAACGGGATGTGCTTGATCTGGGTCATCATCAGGAAGCCGACGATCACCAGCGCCGGTGTGGCTGCCTCGTAGGGGATCACCGACACCAGTGGCGTGACGAACATGGCCAGCAGGAACAGGATGCCGGCCACGATCGCCGCGATGCCGGTGCGCGCGCCTTCACCGATGCCCGCCGCGCTCTCGATGTAGCTGGTGTTGCTCGACACCGACGCCATACCGCCGACGGCAGCCGCGGCCGAGTCGACGAGCAGGATCGACTCGAGGTGCGGGATGTTCTCGTCCTCATCGGTCAGCTCGGCCTCATGGGCCAGCGCGGTGACCGTGCCCATGGTGTCGAAGAAGTCCGTGAGGAGAAGGGAGAACACGAACAGCGACGCCGTGACGATGCCGACGGCGCTGAACGCCCCCACCAGCGAGAACTGGCCGAGGATGCTCAGGTCCGGCGTGCTGATCCAGGTGTCCGGGAAGCGCGGGACGTTCAACGCCCACCCGACCGGGTTGTTGGGGGTGTCCGGGTTGCCGTCGTTGAGCGGCCCGATCTCCAGCACGGCTTCGAGGACGATCGCCAGTGCGGCCGTGACCAGGATTCCGATCAGGATCGCGCCCTTCACCCGCTTGGTGACCAGCACGATCATCAGCAGCAGGCCGAACACGAACACCAGCGTGGGCCAGCCGCGCAGGGCGCCGTTGACCCCGAAGGAGATCAACGGGACACCTGGGCGCACGATGCCGGCGTCCACGAAGCCGATCAGGGCGATGAACAGGCCGATGCCGACGCCGATCGCGTACTTGAGCGCCTCCGGGATCGCGTTGAACACCTTCACGCGCAGCCCGGTGAGCACCAGGGCGAAGATGATGATGCCCTCGAGGACCACGAGGCCCATCGCCTGCGGCCAGGTCATCAGTGGGGCGATCGTGAACGCCAGGAAGCTGTTGAGGCCCAGTCCGGCGGCGATCGCGAGGGGGAAGCGGCCGATGGCGCCCATGGAGATCGTGAGGATCCCGGCGATCAGCGCGGTGGCACCGGCCACCAGGCCGATCGAGACGACGGGGTTGTCCCCTCCGCCGATGTAGGTGCCGTTGATGTCCTGGGCGGTGCCGAGGATCAGGGGGTTCAGCACGACGATGTAGGCCATCGTGAAGAAGGTGACCAGTCCGCCGCGGAACTCGGTGCCGAGTGTCGACCCGCGTCGGGTCAGCTCGAACCAGCGGTCCCAGGTGGGGAGGTCGGTGCGGGTGGGGGCTTCGGGGGCCAGGTCGGGGATCTCTGCCTGGTCTGTGGGGTTCGGGTTCACGGGCGCTGAGTCTAGGTCGGCGCGCGTGCCCACCGATTGCAGGTTGGTTACGGCCGTGTGTCGAGTCCCTCGGGGACGTCACGATCGCATGACGGGTGGCCGGCGAGGGTGCCCGTCCGTGCCGGGAACCCGTCACCGAGAGGGGCGCAGCGCCCGCGGACTCACCGGACCCGCACGCGCACCGGTGCCGCGAACGGGCCGTAGCCCTTGGAGTTGCGGGCCTGGACCTTGACCACGTACGTCCTGCCCTTGAGCAGCTTCTTGGTCCGGCACTTCCATGCGCGGGACTTGGCTGTGCACGACGTGCGGTACTTCAGCGTGTTTCCGGAGACCAGGTAGACCTTCGCGCGGTACTTGGTCACCTTCGCGGTCCCGTTGGGGGCCGGGGCAGCCCAGCGCACCGTGATCCGCGTGGACCTGGAGCTGGCGCGCACGCTCGTCGGGCTGGCCGGCCGGTTGGTCGGGACGGCGACCGGGGGTGCGGGAGCCGGGGCTGGCGCGGGGGTCGTCGTGGGCGTGGTCAGCGCCCCGCTGACCGGCATACCGGCGCAGGTGAACGCACCCCAGGCCCGGCAGTCGACGGGCGCATGGTTGAGGTTGACCAGCGTCAGGTGGTCGCCGGTGTTGGCCAGCAGGCTCGCGGTGCGACCCAGGAACACGGTCTCCGCGGTGTCGGTGCCCACCCCCATGGACAGGCGCAACGTCCCTCCGGCGGGGATCACCGTGGTCGGCGGGAACGGGTACTGCGAACCCTGGCGGGCGAAGGCGTATCCGCCCAGGCCGATCGGTGAGGCCGTCGTGTTGCGGAACTCGATGTACTCGCCCGCTGCGGTGTCCGCACCGGGCGGGTCGTACTGGACGGTCCCGATCACGACCCGGCCGACGAGCGGGTCGGTGCACGACGCCGGGTCGCACGGGTAGTGGAACCACGCCCGCAGGTTGCCGTAGGCGTACCCCGGCTGGGCGTCGTACACGTAGGCACCATCGCCGTAGAAGTAGCCGGCGGCAGGGTCCCAGTTGGCGAACATCTGGGTGGGTCCGCCGAAATGGAAGTCCCGGGGGGTGGGCGTGCCGGGCGCACCGGAGCCGGTGAAGATGCGGATGTGGTCGCGGGGACCGATGACGGTCCCGCCGGGCAGCGTGAAGGTTGTCAGTGAGGAGTCGCGGACCGTCCAGCCGCTCACGTCCAGCGGCACGTCGGAGTCGTTGCGCACCACCACGTGCTCGTTGTTCGCGTCATCGCCGATCGGGTCCGAGACGACCCACGTGCGGACAGCGGCCGGGCTCGACGCGCCGCAGTAGCCGGGCGACCACAGCCCGACGCCGCGGGCGGCGGCGTCGTCCACGAGCCGCCGGTAGTCGAGGTTGCGGGCGTACTCGGGCTTCTCCAGGTCGGCGACGCTGTGCGGGAACCACATCGCGTGGCCGCCGGCCAGGACCGCGCGGCCGGCGTCGATCCAGGTCCCGGTGGCGTCCTGGTAGTAGACCGAGCGGGCGAGCCGGCCCTCCGAGTAGTCAGCCTCGACGGAGCGGACGTTGATCGAGCGCAGCTGGACCGGGGTGCCTGCGGGCAGGACCGCCCTCAACGCGGCCGTGGCGGCGCTGGCCCGGCACTGCTCGAGCGCCGAGCCACCGGAAGCGCCGGCCTTCTCCGGGGCCTGGATGCCGATCAGACGCACCCGGCAGCGGTCGAGGTCGCCGTCGGGTGCCGGCATGGATCCCTCCGGGGTGATCCGCTCGTCGCAGTATCTTGCGGGCCGCCGGATCCGCCGGCGCGATGAACCCGGGGTCGGCGGCTGTCCGGATGTCGACCCACACCGTGTCACCGTCGGCGACACCCTCGCCGTCGGCGATGCCGGAGATGACCCCGGTCTCCCAGGTCTGCTCGGCCTGGGGGGTGATCGCCTGCGTGGGCGCGGCCAGCGGGGTCAGGCCGCCGAGCAGCAGTGCGCCCACGACAGGGGCCACGACGCTGTGACGGCGGCGCCGCGCACCAACTGCGCTGCCGGCCCCCCACCCCTCCCAGCGATCCATCTGTCCCCCCGGACATCGACGTCTGCGTACGGCGAACGTACCAGCGTCCCTCGCCCACGACGGGATATCGCGGGCCAAGGGTGTGCATATCGGCCGGTGAAGGCCTGGTCAGCGACCTCGCGCGCAGTTGGCGTGCGCGTGTCGGAGGGCTGCGGTTGGATGACGACATGGCAGCCATCACCGCAGAGGGTCTGGTCAAGGTCTTCCCCAGCAGGTCCGGGGACGTGCGTGCTCTCGACGGGGTGGACCTCGAGGTCCCGACCGGCGCTGTGCTCGGCCTGCTCGGTCCCAACGGTGCGGGCAAGACCACCGCCGTGCGGATCCTGACGACCCTCCTGACGCCCGACTCCGGTCGGGCCGTCGTGAACGGGATCGACGTCGCAGCCGATCCGCAGGGGGTGCGGCGCTCGATCGGGCTGTCCGGGCAGTACGCCGCCGTGGACGAGTACCTGACCGGCCGGGAGAACCTGGTCATGGTGGGGCGGCTCTACCACTTCGACATGGCCCAGGCCCGTACCCGCGCTGATGAGCTGCTGGAGCAGTTCGACCTCGTCGAGGCCGCTGACCGCCCGACGAAGACCTACTCGGGAGGCATGCGCCGCCGCCTCGACCTGGCTGGGGCGCTGGTCGCCCGGCCGCCGATCATCTTCCTCGACGAGCCCACGACCGGCCTGGACCCGCGCAGCCGGATCGGCCTGTGGGATGTGATCGAGGGCCTCGTGGCGCAGGGGACGACCGTGCTGCTGACCACCCAGTACCTCGACGAGGCCGACAAGCTGGCCGACTCCATCGCTGTCGTCGACCGCGGTCGGGTGATCGCCCGGGGGACCTCCGACGAGCTCAAGGCGCAGGTGGGTGGCGAGCGCCTGGCGGTGACCGTCGGCGCCGGCCACGTCCAGGCCGCCCGGGACGTCCTGGTGGACCTGGCCAACGGCGCCGTCGACGTCGACGAGCACGCCCGTCAGCTGGTCGCCCCTGTGGCCGGGGGAGCGGCCGCACTGCTCGAGGCCGTCCGTGCCTTCGACGAGCACGGGGTCACGATCCTGGACATCGGAGTGCGCCGGCCGACCCTCGACGACGTCTTCCTCGAACTCACAGGGCACCACGCCGAGGCCGAGGTCTCCACTGCGAAGGAGGGCACCACCTCATGAGCGACCTTGCCCAGTCCCTGTCGGACACCGGCACGATCACCCGGCGCAACCTCACCCGGCTGCGCCGCCAGCCCGACTCGATCGTCTTCGGGATCATCCAGTCGGTCATGTTCGTCCTGCTCTTCGCCCTCGTGTTCGGCGGGGCCATCGAGGTGCCCGGCGGTGGGGACTACACCGACTACCTCATGGGTGGGATCTTCGTGCAGACGGTGGCCTTCACCTGCGCCACCACGTGCATCGCCATGGCCGATGACCTGTCCCGTGGGCTGTTCGACCGCTTCCGTTCCCTGCCGATGTCCCGATCGGCGGTGCTGGCCGGTCGCACCTTCGCCGACCTTGCCTTCGCCGGGGTGACCACCGCGGCGATGGCACTGACCGGCGTGCTGGTCGGGTGGCGCACCGATGCACCCCTGGTCAGCGTGGTGGGCGCGTTCGCCCTCCTGGCGCTGTTCGCGTACGCGTTCCTGTGGATCGGGGCCGTCATCGGCCTGTCGGTGCGCAGCGTGGAGGTCGCGCAGACCGCGGGTCTCATCTGGCTGTTCCCCCTCACCTTCCTGTCCAATGCGTTCGTCCCGCTGGAGACGATGCCGGAGTGGCTGCAGCCGATCGCCGCCCTCAACCCGGTCAGTGCCGCCAGCGCTGCTGTCCGGGAGCTGTTCGGCAACGTGCCGGACGGCTACGTGGCCCCCGACTACTGGACCTTGCAGAACCCGGTGCTGGCCACCGTGCTCTGGTGCCTGGTCCTCCTGGCGGTCTTCATGCCCCTGGGGGTTGCCCGCTACCGCCGGGCGGCCTCCCGCTGACATGATCCGCGGCACGCGACGGGCGCCTGGTCGTCATCCGACCTCGGGAATCCCTGCGACGCTACGCTCGTTGAACCTGACGGCCAGCCGGCGCGTGCCGCCGGATCCGAGGATGAGGGAGAAGTCGTGACAGCGGGGTCCTACCGGCTCGAGCCCGACCGCCCGGAGCTGGGCGCGCCGGTGCTCGTCCACGGGTTGACCGGGTTCATGGACGCCGGTGGGGCCAGCCGGCTTGCCATCGAGCACCTGCTGGAGACCTGTGAGCACACCCGGATCGCCACGTTCGACATCGATGCCCTGTTCGACTACCGCGGACGTCGGCCGCGAACCGTGTTCGACTCCGACCACTACGAGTCCGTGGCGATGCCGGAGCTGGTCGTCGACGCGGCGGTCGACGAGCGGGGCGAACGGTTCCTGGTCCTGCACGGCTCCGAGCCGGACACCGCCTGGGGTGCGATGAGTCACGGGATCATCCGCCTGACCGAGGCGCTCGGTGTCCGTCTCGTGGTGGGTCTGCACGCGATCCCCTGGCCTGCGCCGCACACCCGCCCGATCAATGTCACGGTGCACGCGAACGACCCGACCCTGACCGTGGGCACGCAGCCGTGGGTGGGGTCGTTGGAGGTGCCCGGCAGCCTCGCCGCACTGCTCGAGCTCCGCCTCGGGGAGCTGGACCGGCCGGCCATGGGCTTCGCCGCCCACATCCCGCACTACCTCGTTCAGGCCGAGTTCCCCAGGGGCGCCCTCACGCTCCTGCAGTCCCTGTCGGCGGCCACCGGCATGGCGGTGGACCTCGATGGGCTGCGCGACGCCGCCGAGGAGTCCGACGCCGACATCTCGATCCAGATCGCGTCCAACCCGGAGAACCTGGAGGCGGTCACCACCCTCGAGGAGCAGTACGACGCCATGATGGCCGGCCGCGCCAATCGGCCACAGGGCGCTGATGCCCTGCCCACGGACACCGACATCGCCGCGCAGGTCGAGGCCTTCCTCGCCCAGCTCGACCAGGGCGACCCGCAGTGACGGCGGGGTCCGCCGGCCCCGAGGAGGACACGCACTCGCCCGACTCCCCCACGAGCTCCGCGGCGATCGCTGAGGAGTTGCCGGGCGCAGGACCCAAGCCCCGGTTGTCGCTGGGGGACCCCCTCGACGGTCGGGCCGCCGAGGACCGACCGGAGTCCTGGGGTGAGCACGGGGAGTCCGAGTCCGATCGGCTCGCCCACTACCGGACGGAAACCCCTCCGCACCACGGTGGCTGATCGCAGAGCGCTCATGTCGGTCGTCGTGCGGCCCTGCTAGTGTCCTGCCCGAATCCCGGGGTTCCTCCCCGGATCCCAGCAGCGGCACGCCGTGAGGAGCACAACAATGGGCCTTCTGCACGAGTTCAAGGACTTCATCAACAAGGGCAACATCCTGGGCATCGCCGTCGGCTTCGTCATGGGTGCTGCGTTCACCGGGGTCGTGACCGCGCTGGTGGACAACGTGATCATGCCGATCACGGCGATCCCCTTCGGGAAGCCGAACTTCGACTCCGCCATGATCCTCACGATCAACGGCGCTGAGATCAAGTTCGGGGCCTTCCTGACCGCACTGGTGACCTTCCTGCTCATCGCGCTGGTCATCTTCTTCATCGTCAAGGCGTACGCGAAGGCCTTCGATCAGGACGTCGCCGGAGCCAAGAACGAGGTGGGCCTGCTGACCGAGGTGGTCGAGGAGCTGCGTGGCATGCGCGGGGACCTGACCGCGAACGCCCCGGGCAGCGCGAGCCCCCGAGGCCGGCCCGAGCGCCTGACCCCGTCCGCGGAGTCAGCCCGGTCCCGAGCTGCATGAGGTAGCCCAGGCTCGCCCGTGCCTGCGCCCCGGCGATGGCCAGGGCCGGGCCACGGCCGGCAGCCAGCAGCACCAGTGGCGTCCCGTCGCCGGGTGCCTGACGATCGGCCAGCATGCCCTCGGACCCGGGATCCGCGGAGATCACCGCAAGCACGAGGACGTCCTGGGCGACGAGTTCGGCTGACGTGAACGGGGTGTCGCCCTCGGGGCCCGGCCCGGAGGCCGCGACCACGTCCACCCGCTGGCCCGCCGTCAGGAGGGCTGCGGCGCCGGGGTCGGCGAATCGCACGGGTATGGGCATGGTCCCCGGGGGAACCGACCACGTCGGCAGCGCAGTGAGCCGGTGCTCGGCGACGGCCTCACCGCGGGCCAGGGGCGCGGAGAGGACGCGCCCGAGGAGGCCAGCTGCGTCCGTGCTCGTCCCCGCGGGAAGCACCCCGGCCGGGACCTGCGCGACGGCGAGGTCGCCGGCCGCGAGCGACCGCCCGGTCGGCAGGTCGGTCGCTGCCACCACGACGGCACGCGTCGCCGGTCCGTGCGGTTGCACGGCCAGGCCCAGGGCGGCGATCGAGGCTGCGGCCGCCACCCCGGCCAGTCCCCGCCGATGTCGGCGGATGAGCCGTTGCGTGCTCGGTCGGGCGCTGGACCTCCCCTTTGCCCCGTGCATCGGACTCCCCTCCGCTCGACCCGCGTGGGTGCTCGCGCCGGCCAACAGGCGGTCGGCCACGGTGAGGGTAGGCCGGATCGTCCATCCCGCCCACCGGTTGTCCACAGCGATGCCCGGGTACCCACCTGCGCGCATGGTCCGGGCGCTGGCCCAGCCCCCGTGCCGCACGCGCGCAGGCGATTAGCACTCATCGCGCGTGAGTGCCAGAATGGGAGCCTGTCAGTGCCATCATGGCCGCGGTGAAGAGGGTGAGTATGCCGACCTACGAGTACGTGTGCACCAGCTGCGACGCCCCGCTGGAGGTCGTCCAGTCGATCCACGAGCCGTCGCTGACCGACTGCCCCGCCTGTGTCGACGGTCGCCTGCGCAAGGTCTTCGGCAACGTCGGCGTGGTCTTCAAGGGCAGCGGCTTCTACCGCACCGACAGCCGGGGCAAGTCCTCGGCGACGTCCCCGGCCACACCCAAGTCCGAGTCCAAGAAGGCCTCCGAGCCGTCGAGCAGCACTGGTTCCTCGAGCTCCTCGAGCTCCACGAGCGACTCCGGCGGGTCGGGTTCCCCCGCACGCTCCGGCTCGGGCTCGTCGACCTCAGCCGCCCCCGCCGCGTCCTGAACCGGGCGAACACTCAGCGGCCGAGGACCTCGTAGCGGGTGGGGGTGAGGACCGCGGCCATCGGCTGGTCGTGCGGCTCGCGCGGAAGGGCCCCCGCGGGGAGGAGCTCCTCGTCGCGCACGACCGCGACCGGACGCAGCACGTCGGCGGGTATCCCCGCTGCGGCCGTCCGACTCCCGTCGTGGGGTGCCGACCACGTGGCCAGTTCGGCCATCAGGCGGTCGTAGTACCCCCCACCCTGGCCCAGGCGGGTGCCGCTGCGGTCGACGGCCAGCGCCGGGACGAGGATGGTGCGGACCCCGTGGGCCAGCAGGGCGTCCACGCCGGATCCGATGACCGCACCGGCCGGCACCTCGATCGGGTAGCGCCCCTCCGGTCGGTACCGGCCGTCGTCGTGGGCCCAGTCCAGTGTTCGGTCGGGCCGGGGGATGGGCAGCAGGACCGTGCCCCCTGCGTCGCGGATGGCCGACCGGATGCCGGCCACGTCGGGTTCCCCGGGGGAGGCGATGTAGGCCGCGATCGCCAGTGCCCCGTGCGCCCCTGTGGTCCGGTCGGGATCCAGCAGCCCCGCCGTCCGTGCTGCCGCGAGCAGCCCCTCGCGCTCACGGTCTCGTCCATCCGGGTCGCAGGCCGCAGCCCGGGCGGCGCGGATCCGGGCTCGCAGGTCCGACTTGGTGGCAGCCACGAACGCGATCATGCACCACTGCCCGGACTTCGTGGATGCTGCGGTTATCGTGCGGGGCATGACGATGGCCACGGGCCACATGGCTCAGCCCGCCCCCGGGTCCCCGGGCAGCGCCGAGCCGACGGGGCGGTAGCGACGTGCGCACCGTCGACGAGCATCTGGCCGAGGTCCTGGCCCATGCGCACCCCCTTGAGCCGCTCGACGTCTCGTTGCTCGAATCGCGCGGCTGCCTGCTCGCCGCGTCGGTGACCGCACCCTGGGCGCTGCCTCCCTTCGAATCGGCCGGCACGGACGGGTACGCGGTGATCTCGGCCGACGTCGCCACCGCCAGCGCCGGAACCCCGGTCACGATGCGCGTGACCGACGACGTCCCGGCCGGATACCGCGCCAGCCATCCGATCGTGGCCGGCACGGCGATCCGGATCGGCGCGGGTGCACCACTGCCGGTCGGGGCGACAGCGGTCGTGCCCGTCGACCTGACCGACGGCGGGATGCCGACGGTGACGGTGAACGCGGCGGTGCCGCCCGGATTCGGTGTGCGTCGGGCTGGTGAGGACCTCGAGCAGGGGCAGGCGGTGCTGCCCGAGGGGGCGCTCATCGGTGCCCGCGAGGTGGCGCTGCTCGCAGCCGTCGGACAGGCCCGTGTGACGGTGCGGCCGCGGCCGCGGGTCGTCGTCATGAGCACCGGGACCGAGCTCATCGAGCCCGGGGCGCCGATGACGCCCGGGCTCGTCCCCGACTCCAACGGGTACATGCTCACCGCAGCCGCCCAGGACGCCGGGGCGATGGCCTATCGCGCCGGACCGGTGCGCGACGAGCAGCGGGCGCTCATGGACACCCTCGAGGACCAGCTGGTCCGCGCCGATCTCATCGTCACCACCGGCGGGGTGACCGCCGGCACCTACGACACGATGAAGACCGTCCTGGCCCGTCTGGGATCCGTGCAGTTCACGCGGGTGGCGATGAGCCCGGGCATGGCCCAGGGGCACGGCTACCTGGGGCCGGACAACATCCCGATCTTCACCCTCCCGGGGAACCCGTCGAGCGCGTTCGTCGCCTTCGAGGTCTTCGTGCGACCCGTCATCCGGCGCATGCTGGGGTACCAGCAGGTGTTCCGGCCGCTGATCCCGGCCCGGCTCACGCACCCCGTCCGGGGCGAGCCGGGGACCCGCACCTACCTGCGCGGGCACCTGCACGGCGCGTCCGACGAGCGGTTGATCACCCCCATCGGGGAGGTCGGCCTCGTCGGGTTGCGGGTTGCCGACAGCCTGATCGTCCTGCCCGAGGCGACCGGCGAGGTCGCGGCCGGGGCCGTCGTGTCGGTCATGCCCCTCGGGCGCTCGTGATGGGTGCACTTCCGGTCCTGACCCGCAGGACCGACGCCGGCGTGCTCCAGCTGCGCGAGCTGCGCCGGCGTGATGCCCGGGCCTGGCGCGAGGTGCGCTCGCGCAACGTCGAGTGGCTCTCCCCGTGGGAGGCCACGGTCCCGCCGAACTCCGGGGAGGCGGTGCCCAGCTACGGGCAGATGGTCGCGCGGTTTCGCGACGAGGCGCGGGCGGGCCGGACGTTGGCGTGGGCGATGACGCTCGAGGGCCGGCTGGTCGGGCAGGTCACGGTCGCCGGGATCACGATGGGCTCACTGCGGGGAGCATCGATCGGCTACTGGATCGACTCACGGGTCGCCGGGGTCGGGTTGACCCCGATGGCCGTGGCCATGGCGTGCGACCACTGCTTCCAGGTGCTGCGGCTGCACCGGATCGAGATCGTGATCCGGCCGGAGAACGCCGCCAGCCGGCGCGTGGTCCAGAAGCTGGGGTTCCGGCACGAGGGCTCCCGTCCGGGATACCTGCACATCGACGGCGCCTGGCGCGACCACGAGGTGTTCGCTCTCAACGCCGACGAGGCCCCGCGCTCGATGGCTGACGCCCTGGCGGCGCGACACGAATCCTCCCGGACCCGATTTCCCCGATCGAATGACCCGACCTGAAGTAGATTCCGGCTCGTGACGGGACTGATCTACGTAGCAATCATCGCCGTCTGGGCCGTGGTCCTGGTCCCAGCGTGGTTGCGTCGTCACGATCACCTGGACTCCGAGCGGTCCGTGGACCGGTTCACCCGCAGCCTGCACGCCCTGTCCAAGCGGGATTCGGTCCTCGGGATCCCCCTGCCGAACTCCGACGATGCCCAGTCGCGGACCAGTCGGACGGACTCCCGCGGCGACGACGTGGCTCCCGAGGTCCGGACCGTCACCCGTCCCATCGCCACGAACGTGGGGACCAGGGTCTCGGGCCTCGTGTCCGGGGCCGGTTCGAAGGCGCGCCCCACCTCCGCGGCTGCGCGCCGCCGTGCCGTCCTCGGGGTCCTGGGAGTGGGCCTGGCCGTTGTTGCCGCCCTGGTCGTCGGTGGGATCCTGCTGCCGATCGCCCTGGTCGTCCCCGTCGGACTCATCGTGGCCTTCGTCGCGACCGCCCGACACCAGGTCCGCACCGCCCAGAGTCGCCGTGAGGTCCGCGGCCGACGGCTGGCCACAGCGCCGGCAGCGAGCGCGCCGGTTCAGCGTCGGGTCGTGACTGGCCAGACGGGTCAGACCTGGGAGGCGCGTCCGGCGACGCTGCCGACCTACGTCACCGCGCCACCCGCGGCTGAGTTCCCCCGCGTCATCGACACAACGCCGGGTGCGTGGACGGCTGCCGCGATGCTGGAGCGTGCCCAGCAGCAGAAGGACCGCGCCGAGCGTATGGCGGCCGCCAAGGCCGAGGCGATCGCCCGCGCCAAGGCCGAGCAGGCCGCTGCCGAGGCACGCTCCCGCGACGAGGAGTTCCTCGCCCAGCAGTCGGCGGCGTGGCAGGCGCAGGACACCGCCACCCCGGTCTATCGCCCACGCGCCGTCAACGAGTAGCTCCCTGCGGGCCCCCTGGTCGGGCATCGGCGGTGGTTTGGTCCTCGAGGCGGGGACTGGGTAACCTAGGCACGTCAGGGGCTGTAGCGCAGCTGGTAGCGCACCTCGTTCGCATCGAGGGGGTCAGGGGTTCGAGTCCCCTCAGCTCCACACATGTCGATGGACCCCCGGTTGTTCCCGGGGGTCCATCACATTGTGTGGGGTCTGCACGGGGGGACTCGGGAGGAGGTCGCCCGGTGGGCGACCGACGGATCCCCTCAGCTCCACACATGCGATGCCGCTGCCGCCGATGCCCCCATTCCGGGGCGCCGCGACGGGTCGACGCACACGAAGTCGCTCTATTCAGGCGGGTCAACCGGGCTCAGGCTCGTGGCGCACATCGAACCGCCCGTATGGCCCTCGACGTCGCCCCTATACGGGCGGGTTCTTGTGCGACGGCGGTCACACCCGTGGTTCACGGGTGGCTATCGGACGGATTCGAGCGCTCTGCGCCTCACCGGGGAGATCCATGGCAGTGCACCAACTGCGCCGAGCGCAGAATCCCGCGCCCGCGCGTGGGGCCCAGTTGGCCGGATAGCCTCGACCCCGGGGAACCAATGGGTGAGGAGAGCGGGATGTCCGACGACAGGCTGGACCGGATGGGCGCCTTCGATGCGGTCATGTGGGGGGTGGAGCAGGATCCCGTCCTGCGCTCGGTGATCGTGGCGATGTCGGTGCTCGACGACGTGCCTGAGGTCGATGTCCTCGTGGACCGGATCACCCGCATGACGTTGGCGGTCCCCAAGCTGCGCCAACGGGTCATCGGGAACCCGGTGTCGCCGATCCCGCCCCGGTGGGAGGTCGACCCCAACTTCGACCTTGCCTTCCACCTCCAGCGCTTCCATGTCCCCGCCGACGGCACGGACCGACCGCTCATGCGGATCGCCGAGCAGATGGCCGAGCAGGACTTCGATCGCGATCGCCCGCTGTGGTCGATGGCCCTGGTCCATGGGTGGGATGGTGACCGCTCCGCGGTGATCATCAAGCTGCACCATGCCATCACCGACGGTGTGGGCGGGATGGCCATGGCCGCCAGCTTGTTCGACCTCACCCGCACGCCAGCGACGAACCTCGGCCCGATGCCCCCGGAGCCGACCGGTGACGTCCTGGGAGTTGCGGGCCGGATCGTCAACGGTGTGCGCTTCACGGCCGGTGCCGCCTATGGGCGCGGTCGTGCCCTCACCGGCGGCGCGATCGGGCTGGTGGAGCGGGTCGCGATTGATCCAGGTGAGTCCGCAGTGTCCGGGGCCGCGTTCGCACAGTCGGCAGCCCGCCTGCTGGCCCCGGCGAACGAGCCGCTGAGCCCCTTGATGCGTGGCCGCTCCCTGACAGTGCGGATGGCCGTGATCCAGGTCCCCTTCCGGCCGTTCAAGGCGGCGTCCAAGGTGGTGGGTGCCACGCTCAACGACACCTACATGGCCGCGGTCGCGGGCGGCGTCGCTGCGTACCACGAGGCGCACAACGCCCCGTGCGAGTACGTGCGGGTGAACATGCCGGTGAACATGCGCACGTCCAGCGACGACTCCTCGGGCAATCGGTGGGTCCCCGCCAGGTTCCCGATGCCGATCGACAGCGGGGATCCGGTCACCCGGATCAAGCGCCTCTCGCCGTTGCTGATGCAGGCACGCACCGAGCCGGCACTGGTGGTCAGCGACACGATCTACCGGCTGCTCACCGCCCTGCCGCAGAGTGCGGCCACCTCCGTGGCCGCAGGGATGATGAAGGGCTGCGACCTGGCGATCACCAACGTGCCCGGACCTCCGATCGCCCTGTACTCGGCCGGATCGCAGGTGCAGGCGATCGTGCCCTTCGCGCCCAAGGGTGGGGCGGCGGTCAACGTGGGCCTGATGACCTACCACGGCACGGCCTACATCGGGATCAACATCGACACACGCGCGGTGCCGGACCCGGATGCGTTCGTGGAGTTCATCCGGGCCGCCTTCGACGATGTCCTGGCGATCGCCGACCCGCAGGCCCATGCGGTGCTGGGCCTGCACTCGGGCATACCGGTGACCGAGCCCGCAGGTGTCGCACCTGCCGCAACCAGGGCCCCAGCGAAGAAGGCGCCGGCCGCGAAGAAGGCACCCGCAGCGAAGGCCCCGGCCGCGAAGGCGCCCGCAGCGAAGGCGCCCGGCGAAGAAGGCGCCCGCGAAGAAGGCACCGGCGAAGAAGGCACCGGCCGCGAAGAAGGCACCGGCGAAGAAGGCCCCGCGCGAAGAAGGCACCGGCGCAACCGGCGTCCTGATCACCGGCGCACGGGCGGGGCGTTCTGCTCGTCGGGCGCCCCGGTCCTAGCATTGCGCCGTGTCCGTCGCCGTGGAGTCGCCGTCGGTCGAGGCCGAGGTGGCTGCCCCGGTCCGTCCGCTGCACCGGCCCATGCCCTCCCACGGGGTGCGCGGATGGATCGGGCCGATCCTGCTCACGGTGCTGGCCGGGGTGCTCCGGTTCGCCAACCTGGGCCGTCCCGACGCGATCATCTTCGACGAGACCTACTACGTGAAGGACGCCCTGGCGCTCCTGCGCTTCGGCTACGAGCGGCAGGCCGTCGACGGGGCGGACGACAGGATCCTTGCCCAGGACGCCGCGTGGGACCAGCTCGACATCTTCAAGGATGCTGCGTCCTTCGTCGTGCACCCACCCCTGGGCAAGTGGGTGATCGCCGCCGGTGAGTGGGCCTTCGGCGTGGTGCCGTTCGGATGGCGGTTCGGGGTGGCCGTCCTGGGAACGCTCAGCGTCCTGATGACGGCCCGGATCATCCGCCGCCTCACCCGGTCGGATCTCATCGGCATCATCGCCGGTCTGCTGGTCGCCCTCGACGGCCTGCACATCGTGATGAGCCGGACCGCCCTTCTCGACATGACCCTGATGTTCCTCGTCCTGGCCGCCTTCGGCTTCCTGCTCCTGGACCGCGATGCCGTCCGGCGCCGGGCGGAGGCATGGCGCACGCTCTGGGAGGGCAATCCGGTCATCCTCGGGCCGGGCTTCGGACTGCGGCCCTGGCGGATCGCAGCCGGCGTGGCGCTCGGCCTGGCGTGCGGGGTCAAGTGGGGCGGCCTGTGGTACGTGGCGTTCTTCGGCCTGCTGACCGTGTACTGGGACCTGCAGGTGCGCCGCGAGCTCGGGGCCGGGCGCCCGGCGCACGCCGTGCTGGTGCGCGACGCGGTCCCGGCCTTCCTCAGCATCGTGGTGGTCGGCTTCGTGGCCTACCTGGCCACCTGGACCGGGTGGCTGGTCACCGAGGGCGGCTACGACCGTGACTGGGCCGCGACGAACGCGGGATGGCCGCTGGTCCCGGACGCGCTGCGCTCGCTGGCCGAGTACCACCGCGCCGCCTGGGCCTTCCACGTGGGGCTCGACTCCCCGCACTCCTACAAGTCCAGTGCGTGGTCCTGGCCGGTGATGTCCCGGCCCACGTCCTTCTACTACGAGTCACCCGAGGGTGCGTGTGGCTCCGACCGGTGCGCCGAGGAGGTCCTCGCGCTGGGCAATCCGATCATCTGGTGGGCGGGCCTGCTGGCCGTGTTCCACAACGTCTGGCGGGCTGTGGCCGGGCGCGACTGGCGCAGTGGCGCGCTGCTCGTGGCCTACCTGGCCGGCTGGCTGCCCTGGATGATCTTCCATGGCCGGACCATCTTCACCTTCTACGCGATCCTGCTCCTGCCCTTCCTGGCGGGGATGCTCGCCATCTCCCTGGCCAGCCTCGCCGGCGGACCGGATGCCACGCCGGCCCGCCGGCAGTGGGGCATCCTCGCGGCCGGCACCGTGCTGCTGCTGGTCATCGCAGCGACGTGGTTCTTCCTGCCGATCTGGACCGGGCAGGTGCTGCCGTACGAGCAGTGGGACTGGCGCATGTGGTTGCCCACCTGGGTGTGACGCCCGCGGGCTCACCCGTCCGGCCATGGACGCCCCCGCCCACTGAGCCCGTGTGCCTCACCCCGGGCCGGGCTTGTGCGCCACCACGGCGTCGAACACTGCCCGCTTGGGCACCCCGGTCGTCTGGGCCACCAGGGTGATGGCCTCCTTGCGGCCGGCTCCCTGGGCCTCGAGGGCCGCCACCCGACCGGCCAGGCCTGCTGCGTCGACAGAGCCGCTGGTCGGCGCCGCAGCGCCCTGGACCACGAGGGTGATCTCGCCGCGCACGCCTGTTGTCGCCCACTGCGCGAGCTCGGCCAGCGAACCGCGCAGGACCTCCTCGTAGGTCTTGGACAGCTCGCGGCACACCGCAGCCGGCCGCTGCGGTCCGAACGCCCCGGCCATGTCGGCCAGCGTCTGGGCCAGCCGTCGCGGGGACTCGAAGTACACCTGGGTCCGCGGCTCATCGGCAAGCTCGGCCAGCCGCGTGCTGCGTTCCCCCGCCTTGCGCGGGATGAACCCCTCGAAGCAGAAGCGGTCGCAGGGCAGGCCGGAGACCGCGAGTGCGGTCGTCACCGCCGAGGGCCCGGGCAGGGACGAGACGTGGAAGCCCGCATCCAGGGCCGCCCGGGCGGCCCGGTACCCGGGGTCGCTCACCGAGGGCATCCCGGCGTCGGTGACCAGCGCGACGGTGCCCCCGGCGGCCAGCGTCTCGAGGATCCGCGGCAGTCGCTCGCGCTCGACATCCTCGTAGTAGGAGATCACCGGACCGCTGCGTTCCACGCCCATGTCCGACAGCAGCCGACGCAGCCTGCGGGTGTCCTCCGCGGCGACCAGGTCGGCCGAGGCGAGCAGCCGGGCCAGCCTCGGGGAGGCGTCGGCGGGGTTGCCCAACGGGGTGCCGGCCAGGATCAGCGACCCTGCGGCGGGCGGGGCGGACTCCGGGACGGGGGGGTCGGCGTCGGGCATGGGGCCATCGTGCCGCACCCTGAGCGGGAGAGCCGGCCCGCGCGCCCAACTAGAATCCCGTCCCATGAGCCCGACCGGCAAGGCGTTCTACGTCACCACGCCCATCTACTACGTCAACGACGCCCCGCACATCGGGCACGCCTACACGACGGTCGCCGCCGACACCATCTGCCGCTGGCACCGCCAGCGCGGCGAGGACGTCTGGTTGCTCACGGGCACCGACGAGCACGGGGAGAAGGTCCTGCGCACCGCCGAGGCCGCCGGCGTGACCCCGCAGCAGTGGGCCGATCGACTCGTCGCCGAGCACTGGAAGCCGGTCCTGGCGACCCTGGACGTGGCCAACGACGACTTCATCCGGACCACCGAGCGCCGCCACGAGTCCCGCGTCCAGAGCTTCCTGACCCGGCTCAAGGACTCCGGCCACATCTACTCCGGGGACTACGAGGGCCCCTACTGCGTGGGGTGCGAGGAGTTCAAGCTCGCCGGGGACCTGGTGCCCGGCACCGGTGACCTCGAGGGCCAGATGCTGTGCCCCGTGCACAGCCGCCCGGTCGAGCTGGTCTCCGAGACCAACTGGTTCTTCCGGCTCTCCGCCTTCGGTGACGCGTTGCTCGCGCACTACGAGGACCACCCGGAGGCGGTCGCCCCGCAGAGCGCGCACAACGAGGTCACGTCCTTCATCCGCAGCGGCCTGCAGGACCTGTCCATCTCCCGGTCGAGCTTCGACTGGGGCATCCCCGTGCCGTGGGACACCACGCAGGTCGTCTACGTCTGGTTCGACGCCCTGCTCAACTACGCCACCGCCGTGGGCCTGGGCGATGAGCCGCCGGCCTCGGGTGCCACGAAGTTCGCGGCCACGTGGCCCGCGGACATCCACCTGGTCGGCAAGGACATCCTGCGCTTCCACGCGGTCATCTGGCCCGCGATGCTGATGGCCGCTGGGCTCCCTCTGCCCGGACAGGTGTACGCCCACGGGTGGCTGCTGGTGGGTGGCGAGAAGATGAGCAAGAGCAAGCTCACCGGCATCGCCCCCGAGCAGATCATCGACCACTTCGGCGTGGATGCGTTCCGCTACTACTTCCTGCGCGCGATCCAGTTCGGCAACGACGGGTCGTTCTCCTGGGAGGACATGTCCGCCCGGTACACCGCGGAGCTGGCCAACGGCTTGGGCAACCTCGGCTCACGGGCCACAGCCATGGTCGGCAAGTACTTCGACGGGCTCCTGCCCGCCCCGGGGCCGTCGGCCAACGCGGACCTCGCGCTGGCCGATGCGCTGCTGGCCGCCGTCCAGGACGCGGACGGCGCCTACTCGAAGCTGGACTTCACGGCGGGCATCGGGGCGGTCAAGGGCTTCGTGGATGCCGTCAACCTCTACGTGACCGAGCAGGAGCCGTGGGCCCTGGCCAAGCGTGCCGACGACCCGGTGGCCCGCGAGCGACTGGCCACCGTGCTCTACACGACCTGTGAGGCGCTGCGGGCTGTGGCCGTGCTGCACAACGCCGTGATGCCACGAGCCATGGGCACGCTGTGGGAGTCGATCGGCGCCGCGGAGGGTCTCGGGCCGATCGGGGACCAGCGCGTCGAGGACGTCAGCCGCTGGGGGCAGCTGCCCGCGGGGGTCCGTGTCACCAAGGGTGCCGCACTGTTCCCCCGCCTGCCGGAGGAGGCTCCCGCCGGTGGCTGAGGCCCGTGCGACCCACCCGCGCCCGCCGCTGCCCGAGCCGCTGCCGCGGCCGGTGTTCGACACGCACTGCCACATCGACATGCGCGGCGGCGACGAGGACGCCCTCACCCCGGCTGAGGCGGTCGCCGCCGCCGCCTCGGTGAACGTCGCAGGCATCGTCCAGGTGGGGTGCTCCATCCGCGACGTGCACGCGGCGGTGGCGATGGCGCAGGAGAACGTCGGGATCCTCGCCGCCATCGGCATCCACCCGAACGAGGCGCCCAGGCTGGCCGCCCGGGGTGAGCTGGACGCGGCGATCGCGACCGTCGAGGAGCTCGCGGCGGCATCACCGCGGGTGCGGGCCATCGGTGAGACCGGCCTGGACTTCTTCCGGACGCGGGAGTCCGACGCGTGGCTGATCCAGGAGCAGTCGTTCCGTGCGCACATCGACATGGCCCGGCGGCTGGGCCGTGCCCTGGTCATCCACGACCGCGACTCCCACGACGACGTCATCCGGATCCTGCTCGACGAGCTGGGCGGCGCCGGGTTGCCTGAGGTCGTGGTGTTCCACTGCTTCTCCGGCGACGAGCCGATGGCCCGGATCGCCGCTGAGCACGGGTGGTACGTGTCCTTTGCGGGGACGGTCACGTTCACCAACGCCCGCGACCTGCATGCCGCAGCTGTCGTGGTCCCGAGGGAGCGGATCCTCGTCGAGACCGACGCGCCGTTCCTGACCCCGACCCCGCACCGCGGCCGGGTCAACGCCAGCTACCTCGTGCCGCTGACGGTGCGCCGGCTGGCCGAGCTCCGCGGCGATGACCTCGCAGACGCTCTGCGACGACCTGCACGCCAACACGCTGCGGGCGTTCGGGGACTGGGCGTGACCCAGCCGGGCGGGGGCAGCGATGCGGGCGGGGCGACCGCGAACCTGCTCGGCCCGGCGGAGATCCGCGCCCTGGCCGACGAGTTGGGGCTGCGCCCGACGAAGGCGCTCGGCCAGAACTTCGTCATCGACGCCAACACGGTCCGCCGGATCGTGCGGGTGTCCGGGGTGGCGGCCGACGACGTGGTCCTCGAGGTCGGCCCGGGGCTGGGGTCACTGACCCTCGCCCTCCTGGAGTCCGTGCGGCACGTCATCGCGGTCGAGGTCGATCCGGTGCTGGCGACGCGCCTGCCCACGACCGTCGGGCTGCACGCGCCCGATCTCGCCGAGCGGCTCACCGTGGTCGCCTCCGATGCGCTGCGCATCACCGATCTCCCGGTCGCTCCGACCGCACTGGTGGCCAACCTGCCCTACAACGTCAGCGTGCCCGTGCTGCTGCACCTGATGGCCACATTCCCCACCCTCGAGCGCGCCCTGGTCATGGTGCAGCTCGAGGTGGCCCAACGGCTCGCCGCCCCGCCCGGATCGCGGGTCTACGGCGTGCCGTCGGTGAAGGCCCGCTGGTTCGCCGACGTCCGTCAGGCCGGCCTCGTGGGGCGCTCGGTGTTCTGGCCGGTGCCGAACGTGGACTCCGGGCTCGTCGAGCTGATCCGCACGCAACCGCCACGCGACGACGTCGACCGGGCTGAGGTGTTCGCGGTGATCGACGCGGCGTTCGCCCAGCGCCGCAAGATGCTGCGCTCGGCCCTGTCCGGCTGGGCCGGCGGATCGGAACGGGCGGTGGCCCTGCTCACCGCGGCCGGGGTGGACCCGACGGCCCGCGGCGAGTCGCTCGATGTGGCGCAGTTCGCCGCCATCGCCGCAGCTGCGCGCACCCTCGGCGGGCGGCCGAGCCAGAACTGACGGGTCCCTTAGCGGCGCCTTGGCCCTGGGTGGGGGGCGGCAGTTGGTACCGTCGATGGGTGGAGATCGCCGCTGCCCGTGCCCGATGGCGGGGCCTGCTCGTCGTGGCCGTGGTCGTCCCCGCGCTGATGGGGGCCGGGGCCCCGGCCGTGGCCCCGGCACAGGCTCGCCCCCCGGCCTCGGCGCCCGCCGCCCCTGCGGCCCTCACCCCTGCGGCCCTCGCCCCGGCCGTGGCGCGCACCACGACGCCCTCGCGGATCCTGCTGACCCCGACCGCCGATCCGGCCACCTCCCAGCGCATCTCCTGGACCATGCCCGTCCGCCTGAAGGGGCAGCGGGTCCAGTACCGCGTCCCGGGTGCCCCGGCACAACAGGTCCGTGCCACCCGGGGGGCCGCGACCTCGGTGAAGTTCTCGGGAACTGCGCAGCCCCGGTACGCGGCCGTCCTGACCGGCCTGGCGCCGGGCACCACCTACGAGTACCGGATCGTGACGCCCCGCGGCTCCACCAAGTGGCGCAGCTTCACCACCGCGAACCCGGCGGCCACCTCACTGACCATCATCGGCCTCGGTGACACCCAGGTCGACAACCGCGGTGTCCCGCGCGCCACGCTGCGCCGGGCCCTGGCCGACGCGCCGGGGGCACAGCTCGTGCTGCAGGCCGGCGACGTCGTCAACCGGCCCTACAGGGCGGCCGAGTGGACCGACCTGTTCACGGCGATGGGAAGTGCTGCGCGCACCCGCAACTGGCTGGTCTCGATCGGCAACCACGAGCAGTGCGTCCTGGTGCTGAAGTGCCGGCACAACGGGGCCGAGGCCTTCCGCTCCTACTTCGACTGGCCGGACAACGGCTTCCCGGGGCAGGGCGAGACCTGGTTCCACGTCGACTACCAGGGCGTGCGGATCGTGGTCCTGGACTCCTTCGGCGGCCGGATGGCCGAGCAGGCGGCGTTCCTGGACAAGGCGCTGGCCGAGAACCCGAACCGGTGGTCGATCGTGCTCATGCACGCGCCGCCCTTCGCCACCCGCCCCGGCAGGAGCAACACCGAGGTGCGTGACCTCTGGTTGCCGATCATCGAGCAGCGCAACGTGGACCTCGTCCTCTCCGGACACGACCACTCCTACGCCCGGGGCTCACGCAAGCCCAACGGCCCGGTCTTCGCGGTGAGCGTGTCGGGTCCGAAGTACTACGAGGTGACCGACGCGGACTGGGCGCTCAACCGGGCCACCCGGTCGGTGTGGGCGGCGGCGACCTCGACCTACCAGGTGATCACGGTCACCGGCGACACGTTGGCCTACAAGGCGGTGGTCTCGCACCGGGGGGCGGGGTCGACCTCCCCCTTCGGCCCGGGTGGGGTGCTCGACCAGTTCGAGATCGTCAAGTCCGCCGCCGGCGGCAAGGTGGTGCGCTAGCCCGCGACGGCTACGCTGCACTCCCGTGACCGCCTCCGTGACCGCCCGGGCTCCGGGCAAGGTGAACATCCAGCTCTCGGTGGGGGCAGTCCGCGACGACGGCTTCCACCCCCTGGCCAGCGTCTTCCACGCGGTGGCGATGTCCGAGGAGGTGACCGTCGCCGAGGGTGCGCCGGGCAGCGGCATCGTCATCGGCGAGGTGACCGGACTGCAGGCCGACGAGGTCCCGCGCGACGGAACCAACCTGGTGTGGCGGGCCGCTGAGCGGTTGGCCGCCGAGGTCGGCCGACCGTCCCCCGACCTGGAGATCACCATCACCAAGGGGGTGCCGGTCGCCGGCGGCATGGCCGGGGGGTCGGCGGACTGTGCGGCCGCACTGGTCGCGCTCAACGACCTCTGGGCGGAGCCACTCGGCCGTGAGGACCTCGCACGTGTTGCGCTCGACCTGGGCTCCGACGTCCCGTTCGCCCTGATGGGCGGCACGGCCCTGGGCCTGGGCCGCGGTGAGGTGCTCAGCCCGCTCATGGTCCGGGGGACGTTCCACTGGGTCTTCGCCACAGCGACCCGGGGCCTGTCGACCCCCGCGGTGTACGCGGCGTTCGACCGCCTCGCCGCAGATCGGATCGTGCCGGAGCCGCAGGCGGACGCGGCCGTCATCGCCGCGCTGATCGCCGGGGACGCCGAGGCGCTGGGGCGCGTGCTCCACAACGACCTGCAGGAGCCGGCGCTGACGTTGCGCCCGCCACTTCGGGACGTGCTCGACGCGGGTGTGGCCGCCGGTGCCCTCGGCGGGATCGTGTCCGGCTCCGGGCCCACCGTGGCGTTCCTGGTGTCCGATCCCGTGGCAGCAGCCCGGGTCCACGCCGCGGTGGTGGGGATGGAGCAGGTGCGGGCGGCCTTCACGACGACGGGGCCGGCGCCGGGTGCCCGGGTGATCGACCGCCGCGGGTGAGCGCCGTGCCGCCAGGTGCTGGCGGGCGGTGGGGTCAGGTCAGCGCTGGTCCCGGGTCGGTGGTGATGGCGATCAGGTCCCCGGCGAGGCGGACCGGCCCGCTGCCTGCGGGGATCACGACGCTGGTGCCCAGGCCGAGCTCGACCGAACGGCTCTGCGTGGACAGCCTCCCGGACCCGCCGATCACGGTCAGGACCCGGAAGCCGGGGGACTCCAGCTGGCAGTCCTCGTGCAGCAGCTCCCAGCGCTGGACCCGGAACTGCGGGCAGTCGACCAGCACCCGGGTGCGCCCGCGGGGCCGGATCTGCTCCCACGGTCCGGCGGTGCGCGCCCTGGCCGGGTCGTGCGGGGCGCTCACGACCGAGAAGCCCTTCTCCACGTGCAGCTCGCGGGTCTGGCCGTCGGGGCCGACCCGGTCGAAGTCGTAGAGCCGGTAGGTGATGTCGCTGCTCTGCTGGACCTCGTAGACCAGCATGCCCGGACCGACGGAGTGGACCTCGCCGGCGTTCACCATGAAGAAGTCGTCCTGGGCCACGGGCACCGTCACCAGGTGCTCCATCAGGGTCCCGTCGACAAGCGACTGGCGCAGGGCTGCCGCGGTGTCCGCGGTGTGCCCGAGGATCAGCGCGGCGTCCTCGCGGCATGAGACGACCAGCCAGCACTCGGCCTTGCCCCGCGGTTGGCCCTCCAGCGCCCGGGCCTGGGCGTCGTCGGGGTGCACCTGGACCGACAGCCAGTCCTGGGGATCGAGGAACTTGCAGAGCAGCGGGAAGTCGCCGGCCTCCGGGCGACCGGTGACCAGCCCGGACTCCCACGCCTGTCGCAGGGTGAACCCGCCCGGAGCCCCTGAGCGGATGTCCCCGCTCATCCCCGGCATCCCGGAGACCGCCCAGCACTCCCCGATGATCCCGTCGGGCACCGCGGTGCCGAACCACGCCCGAAGTGTGGTCCCGCCCCACAGGCGTTCAGCGAACACGGGCTCGACGACGAGCAGTTCCGGCACGGCTCGCTCCTGGGTGACGAGCAGCTCGGGCACAGCGCTCCTCCGGAGGGGTTCGACGATCGCAGGACCGGTGGACGGGAAGTCGACGTGTCCGACCCTACCCGGCGGGCGACTAGCCTTGGGCCCCATGCCGCCCGTCGTCGCCCTCGAGGACATCCACGTCGTGTTCGCGACCCGTGCGGTGCTCGCCGGGGTCACCCTGGGCATCGACCGTGGGCAGCGCGTCGGGGTCGTGGGCCGCAACGGCGACGGCAAGTCGACCCTGTTCCGGGTGCTCGCCGGAATGGCCGAGCCCGACTCCGGCCGGGTGATCCGCACCGCAGGCGCGCGGGTGGTGATGGTGGGGCAGTCCGACGCCCTGCCGCCGGGCGCGCGCACCGTCCGGGACGTGACAGTGGGCAACCGCCCCGAGCACGAGTGGGCCGCCGATCCGCGCATCCGCACCGTGCTGTCCGGGCTGCTGGGAGGGGTTGCCGCCCAGGGCTACGCGCAGGGCCTCGACACCGGGCTGGCGGGCCTGTCGGGCGGCGAGCGCAGGCGGTTGGCCCTGGCCCGTGCCCTGATCGACCCGGGCGACGTCCTGCTGCTCGACGAGCCGACCAACCACCTGGACATCGAGGCCGTCACGTGGCTCGCCGGGTTCCTGACCGGCCCGACCGCGCCGCCGACCATGGCTGTCGTGACCCACGACCGCTGGTTCCTCGACGAGGTCGCGACGACCACGTGGGAGGTCGCCGACGCAACGGTGTACCGCTTCGAGGGCGGGTACGCGGCGTGGGTCCTGGCCCGTGCGGAGCGCGAGCGGCGCGAGGCGGTGGCCGAGTCACGGCGGCGCAACCTGGTGAGCAAGGAGCTCGCGTGGCTGCGGCGTGGGCCGCCGGCGCGCACCTCGAAGCCGCAGTTCCGCATCGACGCCGCGAACGCGCTGATCGCCGACGTCCCCGAGCTGCGTGACACGCTGGCCCTGCGCCGGGTGGCCTCCGCGCGGCTCGGCCGGCAGGTCGTCGACCTCGAGGCGGTGGCGCTGCGCGTGCCCGGCGTCGGCGGCCCGGGCGAGGTCGTGAGCGAGCGCACCCTGATCGAGGACCTGACCTGGCAGCTTGGGCCCGGCGACCGCGTCGGGCTCCTCGGGCCCAACGGGGCGGGCAAGACGACCCTCGTGCGGCTGCTCACCGGACAGCGGGAGCCGGACGCGGGAACGGTGGTCATCGGGTCCACCGTCGTGCCGGCCACCCTGCCGCAGACGATCGTCGCCCAGAACCCCGACGACCGGGTGCTGCCCAGCGTGGAGCGGCTGCGCCGTGAGATCGAGATCGGTGGCCGGACGGTCACGGCCGGAACCCTGCTGGAGGACTTCGGGTTCAAGGGCGAGAAGGCGATGACCCGGATCGGCGACCTGTCCGGCGGCGAGCTGCGCCGCCTCGAGCTGCTCAAGCTCCTGATCGGGGGACCCAACCTGCTCGTCCTCGACGAGCCGACCAACGACCTGGACGTGGAGACGCTGGCCGTCATCGAGGACGTCCTGGACTCCTGGCCCGGATCCCTGGTCGTGGTCAGCCACGACCGCTACTTCCTGGAGCGGACCTGCGATGACCTCTACGCCCTGCTCGGCGACGGTCGGCTGCGGCACCTGCCGCGCGGGGTGGAGCAGTACCTGGAACTGCGCTCCTCGGCCACCGGGGTGCTGCAGTCCACGGGCTCAGCCGCCGCGACGGCCAGGGCCGGGGCTGGTGGCGCCACGCGAGCAGCGGCCCTCACGACGTCCGCCGCCGCGGGCGCGCCGACCACCTCGGGGAGCGTCGGAACCTCGGGGCCCGGATCGGGCTCCGCAGCCCCGCGCCCAGCCGGTGACACCCCGAGCGGGCTCACGGGGGCGGCGGCCCACGCAGCCCGCAAGGACCTGGCCCGGGTCGAGACCCGGATGTCGCGGATCGAGGCCCTCCGCGGGGACCTGCACGCCCAGATGGCCGACGCCCACACCGACCACGAGCGCCTCCTGGTCCTCTCCTCCGAGGACGCTGCCCTCGCGGCCGAGCATGCCGAGCTCGAGGACCGCTGGCTGGAGCTCAGCGAGGCCCTCGAGGGCTGACCGGGACCCCATCCCTGCGCCCGTTCCCGTCGAACGGGACCCGGCCCACGGTGCCTCACCCACGGGTCACGACAACCTCGCGCCCCGCGGCGTCGATAGGGCCCCCGATCACGCGGCGGTTCCAACCGGAACGGGCGCGGGGTTCGCGTCATGGCTCACTGCCCCTCGGCCTTTGCGCGGAAAGGGCCGCGAGGTTCGCCCGCCGAGCGTCACCCGGCCGGCGACTCGAACTGCAGGAGCAGGCGGCGCAGGCTCGTGGCCAGGTCGGACTGATCGGACGATGGCAGCACGGCCAACAGGTCACGCTCCTCGGCCAGCAGGTCGATGAACGCGCCGTCAACGCGGCCGCGCCCCTCCTCGGTGAGGGCGACCCACGTGCCCCGGCGGTCGTCGGCCACGGGCTCGCGCACGACCAGCCCCCGGGACTCGAGCCGGTCGATCCGGTTGGTCATCGTCCCGCTGGTCACCAGGGTCTCGGCGAGCAGCTGCCCCGGGGTGAGTCGGTAGGGCGGCCCGGTGCGCCGCAGTGCCACGAGCACGTCGAACTCCCACACGGCCAGCTCGTGGCGGGCGAACGCGACCTCACGAGCGCGATCCAGGCGCCGGGCGAGCCGGTTGACCCGGGACAGGACGGCCAGGGGGGCCAGGTCGAGGTCGGGACGCTCCCGGTTCCAGGCGGCGATCACCCGGTCGACGTCGTCACCTGGGACGCCGGGCGGTGTGCTCACTGCTCCTCCCGGGTGACCATGCTGGGATCCCGCTCCAACCCGGACACGCCGTTCCACGCCATGTTCACCACCTGGGTGATGACCTGCTCCTTGCTGGGCTTGCGGACCTCCGCCCACCACTCCCCGGTCAGTGCGACCATGCCGACGAGCATGTGGGCGTACATCGGGGCCAGGGCGACGGGGTAGTTGTAGTGCCGGCACACGACCACCAGCCGGTCGGTCAGGTGGTCGGCGACCTCACGCATGACGGTCCCGAACGTGCCGCCGCGCTGGTCGCCGCGGGGGTGCGGGCGCAGCAGGACCCGGAATCCGTCGGTGTGCGCGTCGATGTAGTCGAACAGTGCGGTCGCCGCCTGCTCGAGCAGGACGCGCGGTCGATCCGAGGTCAGGGACTCGGTCATCATCGACATCAGCAGGGTCATCTCGCGGTCGACGACGATCGCGTAGAGGCTCTCCTTGTCACCGAAGTGCTCGTAGACGACCGGCTTGGAGATCTTGGCCGCGGCGGCGATCTCCTCGATGCTGGCCGCGTCGAACCCGCGCTCGGCGAAGATCCCGCGGCTGACCTCGATCAGCTGGGAGCGGCGCTCGAGCGCGCTCATCCGGACCCGTCCTCGGGACTGCGGGGTGCTGGCGGCCATGCTCCATTGTGGCCCGGGAACGGGGCTATCCTTCTCAGCACCGCCGATCCCGGTTCGTTCAACGGCAGGACAGGTGCCTTTGGAGCACTCAATGGGGGTTCGAGTCCCTCACCGGGAGCACCCCCGGTCGTGCTGTCCGAGCCGGCCGTGACCCTCGAAGGAAGCCCGTGACCGACTCCACCGCGCACGTCAGCGCTGTCATCGTCCTAGCCGCGGGGGAGGGCACGCGGATGCGCTCGGCGACCCCCAAGGTGCTCCACGAGATCGGCGGGCGCAGCCTCGTCGGGCACGCGGTCACGGCCGCCGACGTCCTGGCCGCCGATCGGCTGGTCGTGGTCGTCGGGCATGGACGTGATGCCGTCACCGCCCACCTGGGTGCTGTGGCCCCGCACGTGCGCACCGCCGTGCAGGACCAGCAGCTGGGGACCGGCCATGCGGTGCAGTGCGCGCTGGAGGCCGCCGGGGACGTGGCCGCCGGGACGGTCGTGGTCACGTACGGCGACGTCCCGCTGCTGACCGGGGAGACGCTGACCGAGCTGGTCGCCCAGCACGAGGGCGACGGCAACGCAGCGACCGTGCTGACGGCCCGGGTCGCCGATCCGAGCGGGTACGGGCGGATCGTGCGCGCCGCCGACGGGTCGGTGGCGGGCATCGTGGAGCACCGGGACGCCACGGCCGACCAGCTGCTCATCGACGAGATCAACTCCGGCATCTACGCCTTCGACGGGCGGGTGCTCGTGGACGCCCTGGCCCAGTTGCGCCCGGACAACAACCAGGGCGAGCTGTACCTCACCGACGTGCTGGCGCTGGCCCGGGACGCCGGCGGCCGGGTCGCCGCACTCGTCACCGGGGATGTGTGGCAGACCGAGGGGGTCAACGATCGCGTCCAGCTGGCCGCGATGCGCCGGGAGCTCAACCGCCGGGTGGGCGAGGCGTGGATGCGCGCGGGGGTCACGATCGTCGATCCGGCCACGACCTGGGTGGACGTCACCGTCGAGATCGGTCGCGACGCGATCCTCGAGCCGGGCACGATCCTGCGGGGGACCACGCAGGTCGCCGACGACGCCCTGATCGGCCCGGACACCCTGATGGTCGACTGCGAGGTCGGCGCTGGGGCGCAGGTGATCCGCACGCACGCGACCGCGGCCCGGATCGGGGCCGGCGCCCAGGTGGGGCCGTTCACGTTCCTGCGTCCGGGCACGATCCTGGGACCGCGGTCCAAGGCCGGGGCGTACGTGGAGATCAAGAACTCCGTGGTGGGTGCCGGCTCGAAGGTCCCGCACCTGTCCTACGTCGGCGATGCCACGATCGGGGAGGGCTCCAACATCGGCGCGGCCACCGTCTTCGTGAACTACGACGGGGTGGCCAAGCACGCCACCGTCGTCGGCGACCACGTGCGGATCGGCTCGGACACGATGCTCGTGGCGCCGGTGACGATCGGCGACGGTGCCTACACGGCCGCCGGGTCGGTGATCACCGAGGACGTCCCGCCGGGGGCGCTGGGCCTGGGCCGGGCGCGCCAGCGCACGATCGCCGGATGGGTCCGCAGCCGCCGCGAGGGGACCTCCTCGGCACGGGCAGCGGCAGCCGCCGAGCAGGAGTCCGGCAGCCCCATCACCGGGCAGGAGTGAGGCATGCTGGCGTTCCACTTCGGCGTGATGGGGTCCGGGAAGTCCGCATTCGCCCTGATGACCGCGCATGAGAAGCACCGTCCGGACGCGGCCTCGCACCCGAACCGGGCGATCCTGGCCACGACCATGGACCGGTCCACCGAGACCGTCACCTCCCGCACAGGGATGACCGCCCAGGCGATCCAGCTGCAGCCGGGCACGGTGCGTCCGGAGCTGTTCAACGGGGCGAACACCGTGGTCATCGACGAGGCCCAGTTCCTCACGGCCGGCGATGTGGACGTCCTGGCCGCGATGAGTGCCGCCGGGACGGAGGTCATCTGCTTCGGGCTGCGCACCGACTTCTCCTCGGCCCTGTTCGAGGGGGCCCGCCGCCTGCTCGAGCTGGCCGACAAGGTCGCGCCGATGGCGATCGAGCCCCGGTGCGCGGCCTGCGAGCGGCCCGCGGTCATCAACGCGCGCTTCGTCGACGGCCGGCTGACCGCGACCGGTGACACGGTCGTGATCGGTGACGTGGCGCGCGCGGGCGGCCATGAGAAGGTCACCTACGACCCCATGTGCTACCGGTGCTGGCGGGTCCGGCTCGGTGATGGCGCGACCAACAACGGGGTCGGTGTCGCCTCCGCAGGCGCCATCGGCAACGATGTGCCCCGTTGACCGCCCCGCGCAGGAGGACTGGCCCATGGCTCGGATGACCCACAAGCCCAAGAAGCACCTCATGCTCTTCAGCGGGCGCAGCCATCCGGCGCTTGCTGAGGCGGTTGCCGAGGAGCTCGACGTGACCCTGACCCCCACGTCGGCCTACGACTTCGCCAACGGTGAGATCTTCGTCCGGTTCGAGGACTCGGTGCGCGGGGCCGATGCGTTCGTGCTGCAGGCCCACACCGCCCCGATCAACAAGTGGATCATGGAGCAGCTGATCATGGTCGACGCGCTCAAGCGCGCCTCGGCCAAGCGGATCACCGTGGTGCTGCCGTTCTACGGGTACGCCCGGCAGGACAAGAAGCACCGCGGCCGTGAGCCGATCAGCGCCCGGCTGATCGCCGACCTGTTCAAGACCGCGGGTGCCGACCGGCTGATCTCCGTCGACCTGCACACCGCGCAGATCCAGGGCTTCTTCGACGGCCCGGTGGACCACCTGTTCGCGCTGCCCCTGCTCGCCGAGCACATCCAGTCCCGCCTGGCCGGCGAGCAGATCACCGTGGTGTCCCCGGACGCGGGCCGCGTGCGAGTGGCCGAGCGCTGGACCGACGTCCTCGGTGCCCCGCTGGCCATCATCCACAAGCGGCGTGACCCGGATGTCCCCAACCAGGTGAGGGTCCTGGAGGTCGTCGGCGAGGTCAAGGGCCGGGTCTGTGTCGTCGTCGACGACATGATCGACACCGGTGGGACCATCGTGAAGGCGGCCGAGACCCTGCTCGAGCAGGGCGCGAAGGAGGTCGTGGTGGCCGCGACGCACGGGATCCTGTCCGATCCCGCTGTCCAGCGGCTGGCGGACTCCCCGATCTCCGAGGTGGTCGTGACCGACACCCTGCCGATCAGCGTGGAGCTGGACAAGCTCACGGTCCTGTCGATCGCACCGCTGCTGGCCACCGCCATCAAGGAGGTCTTCACCGACGGCTCGGTCACCCGCATGTTCGACCCGACCCCGAACGGGGATCCTGCGCACTGAGCCGCCAGCGCGGGCACCTGCGGACAGCGGAGTTTGGCCACGGCGTCCGGCCGGCGGTAGACTCATGGCCATTCCTCGGCGAGGGCGCCCCGCAGCGTGTCACATTGCGGCTGCCGTGATCGACGTGGTGGCGGGTCCTCCCTCCAGCCGAAGGACCAGTGCCCCACGTCTCAAGGAGTCCGTGTCGTGTCCGACACCCAGGTTCACATGTCCGCCGTCCCGCGCAGCGATTTCGGCAAGGGGGCGGCCCGCCGGCTGCGCCGCACCGGGATGGTGCCCGCCGTCATCTACGGCCACGGGACCGATCCGGTCCACGTCGCCCTCGATGGCCACGACCTCGCCAAGGCACTGCGCCAGCCCCGGGTGGTGCTCGCCCTCGACGTCGACGGCACCGACTACGTCTGCGCCCCCCGCGACGTCCAGCGTGACGTCGTCCGCCAGGTCCTCGAGCACGTCGACCTGGTCGTGATCGGCAAGGCTGAGGCGCAGGCCCGCGCGGCCGCCGCCGAGGCCATCGCCAACGCCGAGGCCGCAGCCGAGGAGGCCGGCGTCGACGTCGCCACCGCCGTGGCGGCGATCGAGGCCGCCATCGAGGCCGGCGAGGACCCGCAGGCCGCGGCTGCTGCCGCGATCGAGCAGGCGGTCGCGGACCAGCACGCGCTCGAGGACGCCCAGGCTGAGGCTGCGGAGCACGAGGCGGAGGAGGCCCAGGCAGAGGCCGAGGATGCGGCTGCTGCCCCGGCTGACGAGAAGGACTGACCCCGGCTTGTCCGACTCGCCGTGGTTGGTGGTCGGGCTGGGCAACCCCGGTCCGCAGTACGCCGGCACGCGGCACAACATCGGCGCGATGGCGGTGGAGTCGCTCGCCAGTTCCCTCTCGGGGGCCCTGTCGACGAACCGGCGCTGTCGCGCTGAGGTGTTCGAGGGCCGGCTCGGTCCGCTGGGCCACGGCGCCACCCGGGTCGTCCTGGCCCGCTCCCGCGGCTTCATGAACGAGTCCGGTGGCCCGGTCGCGTGCCTGATGGACTTCTTCAAGGTTCCGATCGAGCAGCTGGTCGTGCTGCACGACGAGCTCGACCTTCCCCTCGGGGCGCTGCGCATCAAGGCCGGTGGCGGCGACAACGGGCACAACGGGCTGCGCTCGATCCGCCGATCGCTGGACGGCGGCGAGTTCCACCGGATCCGCCTGGGCATCGGTCGCCCGCCCGGTCGCCAGGACCCGGCGGAGTTCGTCCTGCGTCCCTTCACCAGCTCCGAGCGCACGGAGGTCGACCTGCTCCTCAGCGATGCGGTGGACGCCGTCGAGGTGCTGGTGCGTGAGGGCCTGGCCGCAGCGCAGAACCAGTTCAACCGCTGACCCCCACCCGCCCCACACCCCGCCCCACGAGGGTGTGTCATGGATTCGGCCCACGTCGCGAACCGGATACATGACGCAACGAGCCGTGGGACGGCGCGCATGGGAGGATCCATCGCGTGCCCTCAGACGCCGCGTTCGCTGCCGAGATCGCCCACGAGGCGGGTCGCGCCCTGCTCGAGCTGCGTGCCGGCTTCGGCCCCATCGCAGACGACCTGCGCCGCCGCGAGCTGATGGACGCCGGCGATCGGCTGGCCCAGCAGATCCTGTCCGACCGGCTGACGGCGCAGCGGCCCGGGGACGCGGTGCTCTCGGAGGAGGCGACCGACTCCGAGGATCGGCTCAGCGCCGACCGGGTGTGGATCATCGACCCGCTCGACGGCACCGACGAGTACGGGCAGGGCCGCACCGACTTCGCGGTCCACGTGGCCCTCTGGCAGCGGACCGCAGGGACAGAGGGGGCGCTCACCGACGCGGTCGTGGACGTCCCCGCCCTCGGCGAGCTCTGGCGCACGGACGAGCCGCGGTGGGCCCGGTCGCTGCCCACCAACCGTCCGCTGCGCATCGTGGTCTCCCGGTCCCGGCCGCCCGCCGGGCTGAGCCGCCTGCTCGAGGACGTGTCGGGCGACCTGGCCGAGGCTGGGATCACCAGCAGGGGCATCGAGGCAGCCAACGTCGGGTCGGTGGGGGCCAAGCTCGGGGAGGTGATGGCCGGGCGCGCCGAGGCGTACCTGCATCCGGGGGGCCTGAACGAGTGGGACCTGGCCGCGCCGCACGCGTGTGCCCTGGCTGCCGGCATGGTCGCCCTCGGCCCCGAGCAGCCCTTCAACCGGATGCCCCCGAAGGCCGGCCCGGTCCTGATCTGCCACCCCGCCCTGGCCGATACGTTCACCGCCAACTGGCACTGACCGCAACACGCCAGCGCTGCCCCCGCCCTCGCCCCGCCCCCGGCCCCGGCTTCCCTCCCGAGTTTCGGTTCCCCCTCCCTATGTGCGGTCTCCCTCCCCGAATCCGCGGAGGGAGAACGGCATTCGGGAGGGGGAACATCGCGGGAGCTGGTGCGGGCGCACGCGGGCGGGCGGGAGTGCGGGGCTGGGGGGCGGAGCCGGTCGCGGCGGGTGGGAGAATGGGGGTTCTCATGGATCTCTCTGGACTTCTGGCTGGGCTGCTGCTGGACCCGGCCTTCGCCCGAGCTGCCCGGGCCGACGGCGCGCACGGCTCGGTGGTCACCCCCGACGCCGCGATCCCCTTCCTGGCCGCCGGGATGTCCCGCCACCGCCTCGTGCTGGCGGTCACGGCAACGACCCGGCAGGCCGAGGATCTCGCGGCGGCCGCGAGCAGCCTGACCGGTTCAGCCCGCGTCGCCGTGCTGCCCGCGTGGGAGACCCTCCCGCACGAGCGGCTGAGCCCGAGCAGCGACACCGTCGGCCGGCGACTGGCTGTCCTGCGCCGGCTGGCGCACCCGGACCCCGCTGACGACACGATCGGTCAGGTGGACCTCGTGGTCGCCCCGGTCCGCGCGCTGCTGCAGCCGATCGTGCGCGGGCTGGGTGACCTGCAGCCGGTTGTGGTGCGCCCCGGTGACCAGATCGCCCACGAGCAGCTCGCCGGGGCGTTGGTGGACATCGGCTATGCCCCGACCGACCTGGTGGAGAAGCGCGGGCAGTTCGCCATCCGAGGGGGGATCCTCGACGTGTTCCCGCCCACCGAGGAGCACCCCCTGCGCGTGGAGTTCTGGGGCGACGACGTCGAGGAGATCCGCTACTTCCGCGTGTCCGACCAGCGCTCGCTGGAGGTCGCGCGGCACGGGCTGTGGGCGCCGCCCTGCCGCGAGCTCCTGCTCACCCCGGCCGTGCGCGAGCGGGCAGCGGCGTTGGCCGAGCGCCATCCGCAGCTGGCCGAGATGTGCGCCAAGCTCGCTGAGGGGATCGCCGTCGAGGGGATGGAGGCACTCGCCCCGGTCCTGGCCGACGGCATGGAGACCCTCGTCGAGGCCATCGCACGCACGGGGACGGGCGGGAGCTCCCCACTGGTCCTGCTCTGCGACCCCGAGCTCGTGCGCACCAAGGCCCACGACCTCGTGGCCACGAGCAACGAGTTCCTGGCCGCCTCGTGGCACAACGCCGCGGTCGGCAACGAGACCCCGATCGACCTCGGGGCCGCGACGTACCGGACCATCGAGGAGGTCCGGGAGGCGGCCGACCACCTGGGGGTCGCCTGGTGGACCGCCGGACCGTTCGGCCTGGCCGTCGCAGGGGACCTCACCGACCCCGACGCCCCCGACGCCCCCCACGTGATCGACGAGGACGCGATCGCCCTGCCGATCACGGCCACCCCCGCCTACCGCGGGGACGGCACGGCCCTGGTCACCGACATCCGCCGGGCGCTGGCCGCGGGCCGCCGCGTGGTGGCGGTCACCGCCGGAGTGGGTTCGGCGCAGCGGCTGGCCGAGCAGCTCGGTGCCGCCGACGTGGCCGCCCGGGTCGCCCCGGGGATCACCCGCTGGCCCCCGGCCCCCGGCGTGGTCACGGTCACGACCGGGCGCCTGGACCACGGCCTGGACGCCGCGGCCTGCGAGCTGCTCGTCATCACCGAGACCGACATCCGCGGGCAGAAGGGCTCCACCCGGGACATGGCCCGGATGCCCTCCCGCCGGCGCAACACCGTCGATCCGCTGCAGCTGGTTGCCGGGGACTTCGTCGTCCACGAGCAGCACGGGGTCGGGCGCTACGTGGAGATGACCCAGCGCACGGTCGGCGGCGCGACCCGTGAGTACCTGGTCCTGGAGTACGCCCCCAGCAAGCGCGGGCAGCCGCCGGACCGGCTCTACGTCCCCACCGACCAGCTCGACCAGGTGACCCGCTACGTCGGTGGGGAGGCGCCCAGCGTGCACCGGCTCGGCGGTGCGGACTGGCAGCAGACCAAGACCCGCGCGCGCAAGGCAGTGCGACAGATCGCCGGCGAGCTGGTCAAGCTGTACGCCGCGCGGCAGCAGGCCGTGGGGTACGCGTTCGGGCCCGACAGCCCGTGGCAGCGCGAGCTCGAGGACGCCTTCGCCTACACCGAGACCCCCGACCAGGACTCGACGATCAACGAGGTCAAGGCCGACATGGAGCGGGCCATCCCGATGGACCGCCTCGTCTGCGGGGACGTCGGCTACGGCAAGACCGAGATCGCCGTGCGCGCAGCGTTCAAGGCGGTGCAGGACGGCAAGCAGGTCGCCGTCCTCGTGCCGACCACCCTGCTGGTCCAGCAGCACTTCCAGACGTTCTCCGACCGGTACTCGGGCTTCCCGGTCAAGGTCGCGGCACTCTCGCGGTTCCAGACCGACAAGGAGGCCAGCACGATCCTCGACGGGTTGGCCGACGGCACGGTGGACGTGGTCATCGGCACGCACCGGCTGTTCAGCAGCCGGACCCGGTTCAAGGACCTCGGGCTGCTGATCGTCGACGAGGAGCAGCGCTTCGGCGTCGAGCACAAGGAGCACATCAAGGCCCTGCGCACCAACGTCGACGTGCTGACGATGTCGGCCACGCCGATCCCGCGCACCCTGGAGATGGCGGTCACCGGGATCCGGGAGATGTCCACGATCCTCACCCCGCCCGAGGAGCGGCTGCCGATCCTGACCTACGTGGGGGCCTACGAACCCAGGCAGATCTCGGCGGCGATCCGCCGGGAGCTGCTGCGCGACGGCCAGGTGTTCTTCGTGCACAACCGGGTGGAGTCCATCGAGCGGGTGGCCGCCAAGCTGCGCGACCTCGTCCCGGAGGCGCGGATCGCCACCGCGCACGGGCAGATGAACGAGCATGCCCTCGAGCAGATCATCGTCGACTTCTGGGAGAAGCGCTTCGACGTGCTCGTCTCGACCACCATCGTGGAGTCGGGCCTGGACATCCCCAACGCCAACACGTTGATCGTCGACCGCGCCGACACGTTCGGGCTCAGCCAGCTGCACCAGCTGCGCGGCCGGGTCGGCCGCGGCCGGGAACGTGCCTACGCCTACTTCCTCTACCCGCCGGAGAAGCCGCTGACGCAGACCGCGCACGACCGGCTGGCGACCATCGCGGCCCACACCGACCTCGGCGCGGGCATGGCGGTCGCGATGAAGGACCTCGAGATCCGCGGGGCGGGCAACATGCTCGGCGGCGAGCAGTCCGGCCACATCGCCGACGTCGGCTTCGACCTCTACATCCGGCTCGTGGGGGAGGCCCTGGCCGAGTACCGCGGCGACGCCGGCGCCGAGCTCCTCGAGGTGAAGGTGGAGCTCCCCGTGGACGCGCACATCCCGCACTCGTACGTAGCCGGGGAACGGCTGCGCCTCGAGGCCTACAAGCGGATCGCGGCGGCAGGCGACGAGCCAGGCATCGCCGAGGTCGAGGCCGAGCTGCGCGACCGCTATGGGCCCCTGCCCGAACCCGTGGCGCGGCTCATGGACGTCGCGCGGCTGCGGGTGCTGGCCCGCTCGGCCGGCGTGGGCGAGATCGTGCTGGCCGGCACCTACGTCCGGTTCGGTGGGGTCGACCTCCCCGAGTCCCGGCGGCTGCGGCTGGTGCGGCTGTACCCGGGGACGCAGATCAAGCCGGTCACCCGGACGATCCTGGTGCCCCGCCCCAAGCCGTCGACCGTGGGCGCTGCACCCGTGATCGACGCCGCCCTCGTAGCATGGGCCCGTGAGGTGATCGGCTCGGTCATCCTCGAACCGATCGGAGGCACGTGATGCGTAGGACCGCCATCGCCCTGAGCTGTGGCGTGCTGGTGCTCGCCGGCTGCACCACGGACAACTCCCGCCAGCCCGTGACGGTCGGTGCCGGCCAGGCAGCGGTGTCCCAGGACTTCCGCGTCTCCCAGGCCGAGGTGGACGACGGTGTCTCGAAGGTCCTGACCGCGCAGGGCCAACCCCCGGGTGAGCCGCCGGCCGGACTTGCCACCAGCACCACCCAGCGCATCCTGCTCAACCGGCTGGTCGAGAGCTACGCCGAGGATCAGGGCATCGAGCTGACCCGGACCCAGGTCCAGGAGGGCTTGGAGCAGCTGGCCGCCGAGAACGGGGGCGAGGAGGCGCTCGCCGACCTCGCGGCGCAGTCCGGCATCCCGCCCGAGGAGCTCGAGGCCACCATCCGGACCAACCTGCTCGTGACCGCGATCGGGCTGAAGCTCGGCTCGACGCCCGACGCCGCGGCGCAGCTCGAGGCGACCCGGGTGGCGCTGGCGGAGTACTCCGAGGCCATCGACGTCCAGGTGGCGCCCCGGTACGGGACCTGGGATGACGCCCAGCTGCAGATCGTCCCCGGCTCCTCGGTGACCATCCCGGACGCCGGGGAGCAGGCCACGTCCTAGATGGGCCAGCCCACGCACGGCCCCGGCCCGCGTCCGGTCCCGGCCCCCAGCGGCGAGCCGCTCCTGGAGCTCATCGCCGTCATGGATCGGCTGCGCTCCCCGGGAGGGTGCCCGTGGGACGCCGAGCAGACCCACCAGTCCCTGGTCTCCTACCTGACCGAGGAGGCCCACGAGGCTGTGGAGGCGATCGAGACCGGGGATCGCGCGGCGATGCGCGAGGAGCTCGGCGACGTCCTGCTGCAGGTCATGTTCCACTCCCGGATCGCCCAGGAGGACGAGGCGGACCCGTGGTCGATCGACGACGTGGCGGCCGGCATCGCGGCCAAGCTGGTGGCCCGGCACCCACACGTGTTCGGCGATGAGACCGCTGACTCCGCCGCCCACGTCGAATCGGTGTGGCTGGCCCGCAAGACCGCCGAGAAGTCGCGCGACTCGGTCCTCGACGGGATCCCCGCCGGGCTGCCGGCGCTGCTCCTCGCGGCCAAGATGCACTACCGGGTGACCCATGGCGGGGTGCAGGTGGACCCGGTGGACGCCGCGCACGCGGGAGCGTGCGACCCACCTGCTCGACGAGGTGGGGCCCGACGGCACCGGCGACCTGCTCCTCGCCCTGGCCACCGGGGCCCTCGACCGCGGCGTTGACCCCGAGTCGGCACTCAGGGGCGCGTTGCGTGGGTACGCCGAGCGCGTTCGCGCCGCCGAGCCGGACCCGGACCGCGGTCCGCAGGTGAACGCTGGGTGAGGGTCCGGTGCGCGCCCGTCCCCAACAGGAGCCGGGGTGCGGGAGTCGGTACTGTGGCGGGCAGTGCGAGCGCCAGTGGCGTGCGCCGCCTGTCCACCAACCTGATGGGAGCATCCTGTGGCAAGTATCGATGTCGTTATCGCGCGTGAGATCCTGGATTCACGCGGCAACCCGACCATTGAGGTTGAAGTGGCCCTCGAGGACGGGGCAACGGGGCGCGCAGGTGTCCCGTCGGGTGCATCGACCGGCGCGTTCGAGGCCTACGAACTCCGGGACAACGACAAGGGACGCTACCTGGGCAAGGGCGTCACCAAGGCCGTGGCCAACGTCGAGGATGAGATCGCCCCGGCGATCCTGGGCTTCGACGCCTCCGAGCAGCGCCTCATCGACCAGACCATGATCGACCTCGACGGCACCGCCAACAAGGAGCGCCTCGGCGCCAACGCCATCCTGGGCGTCTCCCTGGCCGTGGCCAAGGCCGCTGCCGAGTCCGCCGGCCTGCCGCTGTTCCGCTACCTCGGTGGCCCGAACGCCTACCTGCTGCCCGTGCCGATGATGAACATCATCAACGGTGGCTCGCACGCCGACTCCGACGTCGACATGCAGGAGTTCATGATCGCCCCGATCGGCGCCGAGACGTTCGCCGAGGCGCTGCGCAAGGGCGCCGAGGTGTACCACGCGCTCAAGGGCGTGCTGAAGTCCAAGGGCTACGCGACCGGCCTGGGCGACGAGGGCGGCTTCGCCCCGAACCTGCCCAGCAACCGCGCGGCGCTCGAGCTGATCGTCGAGGCGATCGAGAAGGCCGGGTTCAAGCCCGGCACCGACATCGCCCTGGCCATGGACGTCGCAGCCCAGGAGTTCTACGGCCGGGCGCTCAAGGGCTCCGGCGAGGTCAAGCCCAACGAGTACTTCGTCGAGGGCGTGGCCAAGAGCACCGACCAGATGATCGAGTACTACAAGGGCCTGGTCAGCGACTTCCCGATCGTCTCGATCGAGGACCCCCTCGGCGAGGACGAGTGGGCCGACTGGACGGCCATCACCGCCGAGCTCGGCTCCAAGGTGCAGATCGTCGGTGATGACCACTACGTCACCAACACGAGCCGCATCAACCGGGGCATCGCGGAGAAGTCCGCCAATGCGCTGCTGGTCAAGGTCAACCAGATCGGTTCGCTGACCGAGACCGCTGAGGCCGTCGAGGCCGCCCACCGGGCCGGCTTCAAGACGATGATGAGCCACCGCTCGGGCGAGACCGAGGACTCGACGATCGCCGACCTGGCCGTGGCGTTCAACTGCGGGCAGATCAAGTCCGGTGCGCCGGCCCGTTCGGACCGCGTCGCGAAGTACAACCAGCTGCTGCGCATCGAGGACGAGCTCGACGACGCGGCACGCTACGCAGGCGCCTCGGCGTTCCCGAGGTTCTCCGCCTGACCGTGGGAGGATGGGCGGCATGTCAGCCGGCCGCCCATCCCCCGCACCACGGGTCCGGCGACCCGACTCACGACGCCCAGTGCTCTCCGCCCGCGCGGGGGCCGCGCTGGGCGTCGTCGTCGTCCTGATCACCATCCTGGCCATCCCGTTCCGGGAGTGGATCACCCAGGGCGCGCGGATCTCCGAGCTGGAGTCGCAGGTGGCGTGGCACACCCAGCGGGTGGCCGACCTCAAGGCGGCGAGCGCGCGGTGGGATGACCCCGCCTATGTGGAGGCCCAGGCCCGCGCCCGGCTGCACTTCGTCCGGCCCGGCGAGGTCGGGTACGTCGTGCTGACCGAGGAGGAGGTCGCCGCCCCGGAGACCACCCAGACCAGGCCGATGGCCGACGCCCCCACGGGGGGACCGTGGTGGAGCGCGGTGTGGACCACTGTCGAGCAGGCGGCCGACCCGGCGAGGAAGAGCCCCCCGCCGGCCCCCGCGCCAGCCCAGCCGGCGGAGAGCTACAGCCAGTGACCTCTGCGCAGACGGGTGCCCCGCGGCCGCCTGTCAGCCCCGAGGACCTCGATGCGGTGGCGGTCCAGCTGGGCCGACCGGTCCGGGCGGTCGCGGCGGTGGCGCACCGCTGCTCGTGCGGTCGGCCGGACGTCCTGATGACCGAGCCGCAGCTGCCCGACGGGACGCCGTTCCCGACCCTGTACTACCTGACCTGCCCGCGGGCCACCAGCGCGATCGGCACGCTCGAGGCCGACGGGGTCATGCGCGAGATGGCCGACCGGCTGGCCACGGACCCGCACCTGGCCGCGCGCTACCGGGCGGCCCACGACGCCTACCTGGAGCAGCGCGAGCAGCTCGGGCACGTGGAGCACATCGCCGGGATCAGCGCCGGTGGGATGCCCGACCGGGTCAAGTGCCTGCACGTGCTCGTGGCGCACTCGCTGGCCGCAGGCCCGGGCGTGAACCCCCTGGGTGACGAGGCCCTGGCCCTCCTGGCCGAACGGGGCATCAGCGCGGATGCGGCGTGGGGCGGCACCCCCGGTGGGTGCGTCCCGGAGGTGCCGTGAGCGTCCGTGCGGCTGCCATCGACTGCGGCACCAACTCGATCCGGCTGCTGATCGCCGACGTCGACCTGGCAACGCGAACGGCCCGCGACGTCGTGCGCGAGATGGTGGTCGTCCGACTCGGCGAGGGGGTGGACGCCACCGGGGAGTTCAGCCCCGCTGCTCTGGAGCGCACGTTCGCCGCCTGCGCGGCCTACGGCGACCTGCTTCGTGCAGCCGGTAGCCCGCCTGTGCGGTTCGTGGCCACATCGGCCTCCCGGGACGTGTCCAACCGCGAGGAGTTCGTCGCCGGCGTGGCCGGGATCCTGGGAGTCCAGCCCGAGGTGATCAGCGGCGAGGAGGAGGGTGCGCTGTCGTTCGCCGGCGCCACCACGGGCATCCCCGACGACGCCCACGCGCCGTACCTCGTCGTGGACATCGGTGGGGGTTCCACGGAGTTCGTCCTCGGGTCCGCGCGCCCCACGCACCGCACGAGCGTGGACATCGGCTGCGTGCGGATGACCGAGCGCCACATGGTCGCCGACCCGCCGACGGCTGCCCAGGTCGTGGCGGCGACCGCCGACATCGATGCCGCGATCGCCCGGGCGGGCCTCGAGGTCCCCTTCGCGCAGTCGGCCACGCTGGTCGGCCTCGCCGGCTCGGTCACCACCGTCGCGGCGCTCGCGCTGGGGCTCCCGGAGTACGACGCACGTGCCATCCACCACAGCCGGATCGCCGCTGCCGACGTGCGGCGGGTCAGCGACGAGCTGCTGGCAATGAGCCACGCGGACCGGGCCGCCCTGGCGGTCATGCACCCGGGTCGGGTGGACGTCATCGGAGCCGGCGCCCTGGTCCTGCGCCGGATCATGGACGCGACCGGGGCGCCCGAGGTCCTGGTCAGCGAGCACGACATCCTCGACGGCGTCGTGTGGTCAGTCGCGGCCGATCATGCGCCGCAGGCGGTACTGGGCCGCGATCCAGTTCCCACTTCCGACCCAGTCGCCGAGGCCTGAGGCCAGCGGGCCGGGCAGCACCAGCGCCAGGATCCAGGGCAGGGGCAGCCCGACGGCGCTGAGCACGATCACGGCTGCGGCCATGAGCAGCAGCACGACCCAGCGCCGGGCCTTCGGCCGCGTCTCGAACATGAGTTGGTCGCGGCCCGCGGAGAGCAGGTTGAGCACGAACGTCGGGACGAAGATGCAGGCGAAGACGATCAGGGGGTCCATCGGCACCTCCCGTCACCCGTAGGCTGTGGCCATGCCGAGCCTTGCCGTCACCGTCATCGGCCGGGACCGCCCGGGCATCATCGCCGAGGTTACCGGCGTCCTGGCCGGCCTGGGGGGCAATCTCGAGGATTCCTCGATGACCCTGCTCCGGGGGCACTTCGCGTGGACCCTGATCGTCGACATCTCCGTCACGGCCGACGAGCTCGCCGCGCGGCTGGCACACCTGGCCGCCGACGGCCTGGTCGTGTCCGTGCTGCCGGTCGGACCCGAGGAGGCCCACGCCGGTGAGCCGGGCTATGTCCTGAGCGTGCACGGAGCCGATCGCCCGGGGCTCGTCGCCGGGGTCACTGCCACCCTGGCAAAGCACGGGGGGAACATCACCGACCTGTCCACGAGGCTGGGCCATGGCGGGCTGTACATCCTGGTGGCCGAGGTGAGCCTTCCCGCCGGTGTCGACGTGGTCGCCCTCGGGGCGCAGCTGTCCGAGGCCGGCCGGAACCTGGGCGTGGGGGTCTCGCTGCGTCCGGCCGACTCCGACGTCCTGTAGCCCTCATGGACGACGCGCACCCCCTGAGGTTGCCCATGCCGGACCTGCCCGTGGGGCGGGTCCTGCCCGTGGTGGTCGCACCCCACGAGGCGCTGGCATCCCGCTGCATGGAGGTGGACCCGGCCGACCCGGAGGTCACCCAACTGGCCGCCGACCTGATCGCCACGATGCGTGTGTCTCCCGGGTGCGTGGGCCTGGCTGCCAACCAGGTGGGAATCGGGTGGCGCGTGTTCAGCCTGGACGTCTCCCGGCACCCCAAGGCCCGGACCAGCCATGGCGAGTTCGTGCTCGTGAACCCGGTCGTCGTGGCCGCCTCCCGCAACGAGCGGGGCCGTGAGGGCTGCATGTCCGTGCCGGACTTCACCGGCGACGTGCGCCGGGCCACGCGGATGACCGTGTCTGGCTCACTTCCGGGGTCGGGTGCGCAGGTCACGCTGACCACGGATGCGTTCGAGGCGCGCGCGCTGCAGCACGAGATCGACCACCTCGACGGGCTGCTCTTCCTCGACCGGGTCGCCGGCGCGCACGCGATCCACCCCCGCACCACGTACCTTTGAGCCGGTCGCCGCACGAGGAGCGGCCCCCGTAGCCCAATTGGCAGAGGCAGGCGGCTTAAAACCGCCCGAGTGTGGGTTCGAGTCCCACCGGGGGCACGCGACGCGACGCGCACGCGATGCAACCCAACGCCGTCGCACGCCTGATGACCGCGTGCGGCGCAGTCAGGGGATCCAGACCGCCGCGTCGTGGGCGAAGTGGACACGTCGCGGGTCGAAGGCCAGCAACCGATCGAGCCAGGGACTGGGGTCGGGCAGCGGCGGGCCGTGGCCGCGGTCGCGTGCTTGGGCGGCCAGGACGTCGGCCGACCACAGCGAGGCCGTGTCGTGGGCCTGGCCGGCCAGCACGATCGACCCGTCCTCGCACTCCAGGACCACCGATTGGTGCCCCTCGACGTGGCCGGGGGTGGGGATCACGTGGACGCCCGGAGCGATCTCCGCCTCGCCGTCGAGCATCTCGTACTGGGCATTCGGGAAGTCCACCAGCTCCACGAAGGTGTAGTTGGGCTCACGGACGGCATCCCACTCACGACGCTGGCAGTGGATCGGTCGACCCGCGAACAGCGGGTTGCCGCCGATGTGGTCGAAGTGCAGGTGGCAGTTGACGACCAGGTCGATGTCGGCGATGGACAGTCCCATCGTCGCCAGGGCCCGTTCGAGGGGGATCCGCCGCGGTCGGTACCAGGCCTCGGTCTCCTCGTCGGCCTCTCCGAGGCCGGTGTCCAGCAACAGCAACCCGGCGGGTGTGCGCGCCACGTAGGCCAGGACCTGCTCCACGCGAGGATGGCCGGAGATCGTCTCGGCGCCGGGACGGATGAAGGTGCCCAGATCGAGTCGAGCGACGTCCTCGATCCGCATGGGCCTGGATGCTACGCGCCAGTTCGGCAGGACGCACCCGAGCCCGGGTGCGAGACCAGCCCCCCGCCGCGCAACGCAGGACGCGGCGCACGCAGGTGTGAGGCGTGTCGTTGCGGGGAACAAACGTGCTGAATCGCACGTTCTGTGGTTCAGTGTAGGAACGGCCCCGCACCGAGGGGCCAACTTCTTTCGACGTGGAGGTCGAACGCAGCGATGGCAGACACAAGGACCAACAAGAACCCCATCTTCCACAAGCTCGACGAGCAGACGTCGGGCCAGAGCGGATTCGCGTACGCGGAGGGGGTTCAGGCCTACGGACAGGCAGGCCAGCAGGGCGGGCCGGCGCAGCAGCCGTACGCCCAGCAGCCGTACCCGCAGGCCCCCTACGGCCAGGTGCCCGGCCAGGTTCCCCCGCCGGTCCCGATGGGCCCGCCCACGGGGTCGGTCTTCGAGCCGATCACCAACCGGATGACCATGGACGACGTGATCGTGCGCTCCGGCATCTCGATCGCCGTCCTCATCCCGTTCGCCATCCTCGGCTGGGTCACCGCCCCCACGATGCCGTGGCTGTACTTCGGCGCGATGTTCCTCGGCCTTGGCCTCGGCCTGGCCAACGCCTTCAAGAAGGCCGTGAGCCCGCCGCTGATCCTGGCGTACGCGGCCGTGCAGGGCGTGTTCCTCGGCGGCATCAGCTACGCCTACGACCAGTGGGCGCAGGGCACCGGCTACGAGGGCCTGGTCTCCCAGGCGATCATCGGCACCCTGGTCGCGTTCGTCACGATGCTGGTGCTCTACCGCAGCCGTCTGGTCAAGGTCGACGGCCGGTTCAAGAAGATGATGATGGTCGCGTTCGTGTCGTACTTCGCGATCGCCCTCATGTCGTTCGTCTCGTCGTTCTTCGGCGTGGGTGGGGGCTTCGGCTTCTACGGCGTGGGCACCCTCGGGCTCATCCTGTGCGCCTTCGGCGTGCTGCTCGCGTCCTTCAGCCTGATGCTGGACTTCGACTCGATCGAGCGCGGCGTGAAGATGGGCCTGCCCGAGCGCGAGTCGTGGCGGATGGCCTTCGGCCTGCTGGTCACCCTGATCTGGCTGTACCTGGAGATCCTGCGCCTGCTGGCGATGCTCGCCGCCAGTCGCGACTGAGTCACCGCAAGAGGGCCCCGCAGCGCAGGTGCTGCGGGGCCCTCTGCACGTCTGGGGCAGGAGCCCGCAGCGCTCAGCCGATGGTCCGCTCCAGGAAGGCCAGCACGTCGGCCTGGACCTCATCACGGTTCGTCTCGTTGACCAACTCGTGACGGGCGCCGGGGTAGATCCGGACCTCGACGCCGCTCAGGCCGGCGGCCCGAAGCTCGTCGGCCAGCTTCTGCACTCCCTTGCCCTTGCGCCCCACGGGATCCGCGTCCCCTGCCGTGAGCAGGATCGGCAGGTCCTTGGGCGCCACGTCCCCGAAGCCGGTGTGGGCCACGGTCTCCCGTCCACCGATGAAGTCCACCCAGGCCTGATTGCTGAACCGGAACCCGGTGCGGGGGTCCGCGAGGAAGATGTCGACCTCGGCCTCATCACGCGTCAGCCAGTCCGAATCGGTGCGCGTCGGGCGGAAGCCGAGGTTGTACGGTGCGAAGGCGAGGTCGTCGAGGATCGCGCTGCGACCGCGCGGGCCGTGCAGCCGGCGTTCGACCCGGGCCGCCTGCAGGAAGGCCTCGTAGCTGATGCCCCCCGGGGCGTCGGAGCCGGTGAGGACGACGGCGTCCCACGGCGACGGCGCGTGCAGGGCCAGGGCGGACTGGGCGACGAAGGAGCCCATGCTGTGGGCGAAGAGCGCCACCCGTCGGCCCGCGCCGTCGTGGCCGGCGCGACCGATCTCCGCGCGGACGGCCAGCAGGTCGGTGACGACGAGGGTGAACCCGTCCTCGTCGGCGAAGTGCCCGAGGTCCTCGTCGGTGCGCGCCGTGCCGCCATGTCCGCGGTGATCGTGGGCCCACACGGCGAAGCCCGCATCGACCAGGTGCCCGGCCAGCCGGGCGTAGCGGCCGGCGTGCTCGGCCATCCCGTGGCTGATCTGGACAACCCCTCGTGGCTCATCGGCCGGGCGCCAGCGTCGGACGTGCACGGACACGCCGTCGGGCATGGGCAGGTCGAACTCGTCGGTGCGCATGGCGGCGACCCTAGCCCAGCGCGCTGGTTCCAGCGGCGCCGCGACAGGTTGGCTACTGGACCCGGCGGGCGGCCTTGACCTTGTCCATCTCGTGGATGATCGCGGTCGCGTACCCGTGGGACAGCTCATGCTCGTCGCGCAACCAGTTGACCCGGTCGTCGAACCGGGTGAAGGACGGACCATCCTCGACCACGGCGAACCACTCCTTCATCGGCTTGCCGGTCGCCTCGGGGACACGTTCGACAAGCAGCTGGTGGGTCTCCTCGGAGTGGTGCAGGGTCATGGGCATCTCCTCTTGGCCGGCGTTCTGGTCCTACCGTAACCCTCGTGGAGGGTGTGGTGCCAGCGCACCCCGGTACCGGGTAGCGTGCCGGGGTGAGCCTGCTCGATCCGACTCCAGCGCCGGAGGATCCTGACCGCCTGATCCTTGAGGCCACGCGGACCTGCGACCGGCTGCGGTCGATGTCCCTGGTGCGTCTGGCGGCGTCCCTGCCGGACGGCCGGAGCCGGGCTCGCGCCGCGTTCGATCTGGCCCAGTCGCTGGCTGACGAGGGCGCCGTGCTGGCTGGGCGACCCACCCGGACCCTGCCGGACCTGGCCGACCCGGCCGCCGGGGACGTCCTGGCGGTCTGCGCCCAGGACCTCGCCGAGGAGGTCGCCGATCACCGGGGCGACGCCGCGGCGGTGGCCTGCCGACACGCGGTCGAGGGCCTCATCGCCCTGCGCCAGTCGCTGTGAGCCCACGTCGCCCGACGACCGGTGGGAGTCAGGACGGCGCGGCGGTGATGGCCCGGCGGCCCCGGTGCGGCGTCAGTCCCAGCGCCGCGAGGACCGGGGCAACCAGGGTGGCGCCGAGCCGGCGGTAGCCCATGGAGGAGGGGTGGAAGCGGTCCGGGCCGAAGAACGCCTCGGCGTTGGCCTCGAACTCCGGACCCAGCAGGTCGTAGAGGCTCACGGGCCGGGCTCCCACCCGGGTCGCGGCCCGGCGTTGCGCGGCGGCCAGTGAGCGTGAGCGCTCCCGTGCCACCCACTTCAGCGGGGGGCCCACGGGGCGCACCGTGCCGAGGTCGGGGCAGGTGCCGACCACGACTGCCGTCCCCGCGTCGATGAGCCGGGCGATGGCGGTCTCCAACCGTCGGGCGGCCAGCGCCCGGGGCACCATGTGGGTCACGTCGTTGGCCCCGACGATGATCACAGCCACATGCGGTCGTGCGCTCAGGCATCGGGTCACCTGGCGGTCGAGGTCGGAGGACCGCGCACCCACGACGGCGTGGTTGGTCATGGTCACCGGGCGTCCGCTGGACTCCAGCACGGCGCGCACCAGGACCCCGGCCACCGTGTCGGCGGCGGTGTCCGCGCCCAGCCCGGCGGCCACGGAGTCGCCGAGCACGGCCAGGCGGATGGACGTGCCCGTGCGCGGGCCGAAGCGGCCGTCCTGGTACGGCGGGACTCCCTGCTGCGGACCGATGTCCCGCTTGACCGCCCGAGCCTGGGCCGCCAGAACCCCCAGGCTCGCCGCGACCGCCCCCGCCATCCCCCCGCTGCCCCAGGCCGCTGAGCGGCGGGAGACCCCCCGGGTCATTCGATCTCCGGCAACAGGATGCCGGTGTGGGCGTGGCAGTCGTAGCCGTGCGGGTGCTTGTGCAGGTACTGCTGGTGGCTGATCTCAGCGTGGTAGAACGGCAGGACGACCTCGCCGTCGACCACAGCAGGGCCCAGCTCGGTGGTGATCGGGTCGAAGCCCTCCGCCTGCAGGACCTCGTGGTAGGCCGCGGCGCTGCGCTCGACCAGGACCTGCTGCTCGTGGGTGCTCCAGTAGACGGCACTGCGGTACTGGCTGCCCACGTCGTTGCCCTGGCGCATGCCCTGGGTGGGATCGTGGTTCTCCCAGAAGACGCGCAGCACGTCGATGGTGGCAACCACATCCGGGTCGTAGGCCACCATGACCATCTCCGCGTGCCCGGTCAGCGCTGTGCACACCTCGCTGTAGGTGGGGTGCGGCGTGGACCCACCCTGGTAGCCGACCGCGGTCGTGTGGACCCCGGGCAGCTGCCACAGCCGCTTCTCCGCGCCCCAGAAGCAGCCCATGCCCAGGTAGAGGGTGACCACCCCGGCCGGGAACGGCCCGATCATCGAGGTGCCCAGGACCTCGTGCACCCGGGCCAGGGGGTAGTCGTAGTCGGGGCGGCCGGGCAGGGCCCGCTCCGCAGGGACCGGGCCGTCGTTGCGTCGGGAGAGCAGCCACATACCCCAAGGGTCGCCCTCGGGTGGGGTCGACGCAAGTGCACCGGGTTGCCCGGGTGCGTCCGGTAACGCCCTGAATCGCTGCGGGGCCGCGTTACCGAATCGTTATCTGGGAGGGTCATCCGTGATTGTTCCGTTGCCGGATTCGGCCCCGGACCGGTGATCGTTCCGGTTGAATCCTCCGTGACGCCCCGACCACCTCGTCGGCAGCGTGGGAAACCCGAGACACACCTCACACCTTGAAGGGGATTCGATGAAGTTCCGTACCGGAATCGTGGCGCTGGCCGCCGCGGGCCTGACCCTCACCGCCTGCTCGAGCGGCTCCGACACTGCCACCGAGGTCCCCTCGGCCCCGGCCTCCGATGCCAGCGGCACCTTGAAGGTGTGGCTGATGGACGGCAGCCAGCCGCAGAGCGTGGTCGACACGGTCAATGCCGAGTTCAAGGAGGCCTACCCGAACGTTGACGTCCAGGTCGAGCTCCAGCAGTGGGGTGGCATCCAGGACAAGCTGACCACGTCCCTGGGAACCGACTCCACCCCGGACGTCGTCGAGATCGGCAACAGCCTGACCGCAAAGTACTCCGACGCAGGCCTGCTGGCCGAGCTCGACGCGGCGACCTTCGGCGTGGACGCCATGCTCCCGGGCCTTCAGGCCTCCGGCGAGCTCGACGGCATCCGCTACGGAATCCCCTACTACGGTGGCGTGCGCATCGTCGTCTACAAGAAGAGCGACTTCGAGAAGGCCGGCGTCGAGATCCCCACGACCCTCGACGAGCTGAACACCGTGGCCGGCAAGCTGCAGGAGGCGAACGCCGACAACTCCAAGTACTCGGGCTTCTACTTCCCGGGCAAGTACTGGTACGGCGCCGTGCCGTTCGTCTGGGACGCCGGTGGCGACATCGCCGTGCAGGACGGTGACCAGTGGGCCGGCAAGCTCGACACCGCGGAGTCCCGCGCCGGGCTGACGACCCTGAACAACCTGGTCCAGAACTACTCGAAGGCGCCCAAGGACGGCGACGAGACCAAGAACATGGACGCCTTCAACACGGGCAACGTCGGCATGATGATCGACTCGTGGTGGGCCCCGGGCGCCCTGGATGCCGAGGGCCAGCCGTTCGCCGGCGACATCGGCGTCTTCGCTCTGCCGGGCACCACCGCCGAGACGACGGCACCCGTCTTCTTCGGTGGCTCGGACCTGGCCGTGTCGGCCAAGAGCGCCCAGCAGGGCCTGGGTGCTGAGTGGATCAAGATCCTGACCAACCTGACGACCCAGACCCAGCTGGCCAAGGAGGGTGGCGTCATCCCCAACCAGGAGGGTGCGTTCGTCGGGCACGAGGGCAACGAGTTCCTGATGGTCGCCGACGAGGCCGCCAAGGTCTCGGAGTTCACCCCCGTCACCCCGTGCTGGGGCAACGTGGAGAGCTCGGGCGTCCTGCAGGACATGCTGGTGAAGATCTTCACCGGCAACTCGGTCGACGAGCCCACGACTGAGGCCACGGCTGCGATCACCGAGACGCTCAACGGCTGCTGACCGCGGACCACAGCGACGTGATGACGCCGATGGCCCGGGAGGATGCACGATCCCGGGCCATCGGCGTGTCGACACAGGGGCGTTCCCGCCCCGGAACCAGCAGGACTGGCCAGACGGCCGGCGCTAGCGTGGCGCGGACCACTCAGAAGGGGCGAACACGGTCATGAGCACAACAGCTCCACCCCCGGTCAAGGGCACCGAGAAGGTGGCCACCACGGACCTGGAACCCAAGCGGAACAAGCTGGCCTTCTGGCTGCTGGTCCCGGCGACCGTGCTCCTGGTCGCGGTCCAGGGCTTCCCGATCGTGAACATGGTCATCCTGTCCCTGCAGGAGGCCAAGCTGCGCAACATCACCAGGGGCACGCAGTCCTGGAACAACTTCGAGAACTACAAGAAGATCCTCGGTGACCCGTACTTCTGGGAGGTCGTGGTCCGAACCCTGGCCTTCACCGTGGTCTGTGTGGTTGGCACGATGGTCCTGGGCACGCTGGTCGCCCTGCTGCTGAACAAGCTCGGCACGAAGATGCGGCTGTTCGTCCTGGTGGGCCTGCTGCTGGCGTGGGCGACTCCGGCCGTCACGGCGACCCAGACCTGGCAGTTCCTGTTCGACACCCAGTTCGGGGTGGTGAACTGGGCGCTCGTGGAGCTCGGCTTCGAGCAGTTCGAGGGCTACTCGTGGCTGGCGCAGCCGCTGAGCCTGCTGGCCCTGGCGGCGGTCATCGTCATCTGGGGAGCGATCCCGTTCGTGGCCCTGACGTTGTTCGCCGGCCTGTCCCAGGTCCCCAACGAGATCTACGAAGCGGCGTCGCTGGACGGTGCGTCCCGCTGGACCCAGTTCTGGAAGCTCACCGTGCCCCAGCTCGCACCCATCTTCCTGATCCTGGTCGCGCTGTCGACCATCTGGGACTTCCGGGTGTTCACGCAGGTCTTCATCCTGCAGAAGTCCGGCGGCATCGCCAAGGACACCGACCTGCTGGGCATCTACTCCTACCGGGTCGGCTTCTCGGGCAACGACTTCGGTGTCGGCTCGGCCATCGGCGTGATGATGGTGCTGATGCTGCTGGTCGTGTCCGTCTTCTACATCCGCCAGATGATCAAGCAGTTGGATGAGGCATAGATGATCAACAAGAAGGGCGGCTTCGTCGCCAACGCGCTGGGCCTGATCCTGTTCGTCGGGATGGTCTTCCCGGTCTACTGGATGGTCATCTCCTCGTTCAAGCCCCGCCAGGACTTCTTCCTGGAGACCCCGAAGTTCCTGCCGATCCCGGCCACGCTGGACAACTACCAGCGGGTCATCCAGGACAAGGACTTCTTCGCCTTCGCCAAGAACTCGCTCATCGTGACGGTGGCCGTGGTCGTGCTGTCGATGCTCGTGGCGTTCCTGGCTGCGACCGCAGTGGGCCGGTTCAACTTCCGGGGCCGCAAGACCTACATCGTGATGCTGCTGGCCGTGCAGATGGTCCCGTTCGAGGCCCTGCTGATCTCCATGTACCTGCTGCTCGACAGCGTGAACCAGGTCAACAAGCTCACCGGCGTGATGATCTCCTACCTGGCCTTCGTGCTGCCCTTCACGATCTGGACGCTGCGCGGCTTCATCGCCAACGTGCCCAAGGACCTCGAGGAGGCGGCCATGATCGACGGCTGCAGCCAGGGACAGGCGTTCCGCAAGATCCTGTTCCCGCTGATCGCCCCAGGCCTGGTCAGCACCTCGGTGTTCGCGTTCATCATGGCCTGGAACGAGTTCATCCTCGCCAACGTGATCCTGCTCGACCAGAACAAGCAGACGCTCCCGCTCTGGCTGACGTCCTTCCAGGGAGGCATGAAGCAGACCGACTGGGGTGGCCTGATGGCCGGCTCGGTGCTGTTCGCCCTGCCGGTGATCGTGTTCTTCGTGCTCGTCCAGGGTCGCATCCAGCGGGGCGCCCTCGAAGGTGGCGTGAAGGGATGACGCCACGCCCCAGTCGCGGGCGGGGTTCACGGTCGGCGGTGGTCCTGGCCGCCGGCTCCGATCCCGAGTCCCAGGCCCTGCTGACCCAGCCGCTCGGGGACTCCACGGTGGTCCAGCTCGCGGTCGACAACGTCCGCACGGTGGTGGATGCGAACCGCATCGTGGTCGTGGTCGCGCGGGACGACACCGCGATCCGCGGGCTGCTCGGCCCGGAGCTGACCTACGTGGTCCAGGACGGGACCCCCGGCACCGGTGGCGCAGCGCTGCTTGGCCTGGGGTACCTGCTGTCGGACAGCGACCAGGTGCTGGTGACCTACGCCGACACCCCGCTGCTTCGCCCCGATTCGTTGCTGGGCCTGTTCACCCGGCACCGGCTGAAGGGCGCGGACCTGTCGGTCCTCACCGCCGTGATCGATGACCCGGACCCCTCATACGGGCGGGTCCTGCGCGAGGGCGGCCGCATCTCGGCGATCATCGAGGGGTCGGACCTGACCGCCGAGCACGACGACATCCATGAGGTCAATGTCGGGGGGTACGTGGCCACCCCCGGCCTGTTCCTCGGCACGCTGGCGACCATGGCGGCGGCCGGCGAGCACCGCCTGACCGACCTCGCCCGTCGGGTGATCAACTCCGGCGGCCGCGTGCACAGCTACCAGATCCACGACCCGGACGAGGTCCAGGGCATCAACAGCCCCGAGGAGCTGGCGCTGGCTGAGGACATCGTGCTCAAGCGGCTGTTCGTCCCCCGCAAGAACACCGACACGAAGATCGTGTTCGGCACCGGGGGCTGGCGTGCGGTGATCGGCGAGGGATACACGCTGGCCAACGTCCGCAGGCTCTGCCAGGCGATCGCCAACGAGACCATCCGCCAGGAGCTGGACTCCCAGCCCGTCGTGATCGGCGGGGACCGGAGGTTCCTCTCCCACGATTCGGCGATCGCCGCGGCCGAGGTGTTCGCGGGAAACAACATCCCCGTGGTGCTGCTGCCCGACGACGTGCCGACTCCGCTGGTCACCTTCGCCGCCCCGTACCTGGGCGCGGCCTACGGGGTGATCATCACCTCCAGCCACAACCCGCCGGAGTGGAACGGGATGAAGGTCTTCCGCGCCGATGGCTCGTTGCCGTTGGACGAGGAGACCGACCGGTTCCAGGACGAGGCGAACGCCATGACGGTCGACGACGTGATCACATTGGACATCGACCTGGCCCGCCGCGCGGGGATGGTCGTCGAGCGGGCGCTGACCACCCCGTACGTGGATGCCATCGAGGCCATCGTCGACGTGGACGCCGCCCGCGACGCGGACCTGCACGTGATCGTGGATCCGATGTACGGCACAAGCCAGCTGACATTGGGCATGATCCTCAACGACATGCGGGTGCGCACGGAGTTCATCCACGCGGCGCACAACCCGCTGTTCGGTGGTGTTGCCCCCGCTCCGGACCTCGAACGGTTGTCCGCGCTGATCGGGATGATCACCCACGGCAAGGGCCGCTACGACCTCGGCCTGGCCACCGACGGCGACTCCGACCGGATCGGCATCGTCGACGAGACGGGCGAGTACGTCAGCACCAACGACCTGCTCCTGCTGCTCTACTGGTACCTGCACGAGGTCCGGGGGGAGAAGGGTGGCGTCGTCCGGAACCTGGCGACCACGCACCTGCTCGACCGGCTCGCAGCGCACTTCGGCGAGGAATCGTTCGAGTGCCGGGTGGGCTTCAAGTACGTGACGGCGGGCATGGACCAGATCGGTGCGGTCCTCGGCGGGGAGTCCTCCGGTGGCCTGACGATCCGTGGCTGGATCAAGGGCAAGGACGGCATCTTCGCCTGCGCCCTGGTGGTCGAGATGCTGGCCCGCACGGGCAAGCGGATCAGCGAGTTGCGCGAGATGGTCTACGAGATCACAGGTCGCCTCTACGCCATGGACGAGAGCGTTGCGGCGACCCCGGAGATGCGCATCGCGGTGCCCCGGCGGCTCGAGGCCGAACCGCTGACGCACATCGGGCCGTACCCGGTCCTCGGGGTCTCGCACCTCGACGGCACGAAGATCCTGCTGGACAACGACAACTGGGCGCTGCTGCGGTTCTCCGGCACCGAGCCGGCGCTGCGGCTCTTCGTCGAGGCCGACACCCCGGAGAAGGCCGCGGAGCTGCTGGCCTGGCTGCGCGGGTTCGTGACCGCCGGCTGAGCCCGCCCACCTGACCACCACCACCAAGGACCACACGATGCGCTACGGGCACTTCGACACCGCCAACGACGAGTACGTCATCGACCGGCCGGACGTTCCCGTCTCGTTCACCAACTACCTGGGCAGCAGGGACTACTGCGTGGTGCTGTCGCACAACGCCGGCGGCTACTCGTACTACCGCTCGCCGCAGAACGGCCGGGTGACGCGGTTCCGGCCGAACGGCGTTCCGCTGGACCGCCCCGGGCACTATGTGTACCTGCGCGACGACGCCGACGGCGACGTCTGGTCGGTGTCGTGGCAGCCGGTCGGCAAGCCCCTGGCCGTGGACGGAGTGGAGGGCGGCGCACGGTACACGGCTGCCCACGGCATGGGCTACTCACGGTTCGATGCTGCCTACAAGGGGATCGAGGCCACGCAGACGATCTTCGTCCCCCTCGACGATGCAGCCGAGGTGTGGGACGTGCGGATCACCAACACCGGCGACACCCAGCGCACCCTGACCCTGGCCACGTACGTGGAGTTCAGCTTCCACACCATCACGATCGACAACCAGAACCTGCAGATGTCGCTCTACGCCTCCGGGTCGTCGTATGCCGACGGGATCATCGAGTACGACTTCTTCTACGAGCCGTGGACGGCGCACTTCTTCACCTCCAGCCGCACCCCGGACTCCTACGACTCCCTGCGCGACAGCTTCATCGGGGCCTACCGGACCGAGACCAACCCGATCGCGGTCGAGCGAGGCCAGGGGTCCAACCGCAGCGCCACGACCCAGAACCACTGCGGGTCGCTGTTCCACACGGTGACCCTCGCGCCGGGGGAGTCCACGCGGCTGGCCTACGTCCTTGGCCACGGATCGCGTGACGAGGTGGGTCGGGCCATGCAGGCCAAGTACGCCGACCCGGCAACCGTCGACGCCGAGTTCGCGCGGCTGCGCGCCCACTGGCGGGCCAAGCAGGACGCCCTGCGCATCCGCACGCCGCACGAGGGCATGAACACCATGATCAACACCTGGACGCTGCTTCAGGCCGAGACGTGCGTGCAGTGGTCGCGGTTCGCGTCCTTCGTCGAGGTCGGCGGGCGCACCGGACTGGGCTACCGCGACACCGCCCAGGACGTCATGAGCGTGATCCACTCCAACCCGGCCAAGACCCGCTCGCGGATCATGGAGCTCCTGCGGGCCCAGACCCGGGCGGGCTACGGGTTGCACCTGTTCGACCCGAAGGCGTTCGACCCGGACGCGGAGAAGCTGCCGGACATCCCCTCTCCGACGGTCGTGCCCACCCCGGCCGGGTCCTCGCTGATCCACGGACTCGAGGACACGTCGTCGGACTCGCACCTGTGGCTGGTGCCCTCGGTCGTGGAGTACGTCAAGGAGACCGGTGACCTGGCGTTCCTCGACCTCGAGGTGCCCTTCGCCGAGGGTGCCGACCCGGCGGTCGCCTGCACGGTCTACGACCACCTGAAGGCCGCCCTGGACTTCTCCGCGGCTCAGGTCGGGGCCAACGGTGTGGCCCTGGGCCTGCGCGCGGACTGGAACGACTGCCTGAACCTCGGTGGCGGCGAGACCTCGCTGGTGACGTTCCTGCACGCCTGGGCGATCAGGGCGTTCCTCGAGGTCGCCGGGCCGCTGGGCCGCACCGAGGACGTCGCGCGCTACACGGCCGAGCTCGAACGCATCGCGAGGGTCGCTGACGAGCAGCTGTGGGACGGTGCGTGGTGGATCCGCGGCTACACCCGGGACGGGGTGAGGATCGGGTCACGCGAGAACGCAGAGGGGCGGATCTTCCTGGAGCACCAGGCGTGGCCGGTGATCGCCGGGATCACGACCCAGGAGCGGGGCGAGGCCTCGATGGACTCCGTGCGGGAGCTGCTCGGCTCCGAGTACGGCAGCCACCTGAACTGGCCGGCGTTCACCACCATCGACGACACGGTGGGCTTCGTGACGCGTGTCTACCCGGGCATCAAGGAGAACGCGGCCATCTTCAGCCACCCCAACGCGTGGCCGATCATCGCCGAGGCGGTCCTGGGCCGGGGGGACCAGGCGGTGGCCTTCTACGACTCGATCCTGCCGTACCACCAGAACGACAACATCGACGTGCGGGGGGCTGAGCCCTACGCGTACGTGCAGTTCATCTACGGCCGTGACCACGAGTGGTTCGGCAAGGCGCAGAACCCGTGGCTGACGGGCACGGCCGGCTGGATGTACACCGCCGTCACCAAGTGGATCCTCGGCGTGCGCCTCACACTCGACGGGCTCGTCGTCGACCCGTGCATCCCGCGCGGACTGGGACGGCTTCGAGGTCCGGCGCCAGTGGCGCGGGGCGACGTACCTGATCGAGGTGCGCAACCCCGACCACGTGTCGAAGGGTGTGGCCCGGATCGCCGTCGACGGGGTGGACCACGACCCGCAGCTGCCGATCCCGGCCCGGCCGGCCGGCAGCGAGGTCCGCGTCGTGGTGACCCTCGGCGGCCACGGTCCCACCCGAGAGGTGGCCTGATGAACGACATGTCGATCGCAGCGCCGGCGATGCTGCGTGACGGGGAGTTCACCGGCCCGGGTGTGGTGAGGGTGCGGGGTGGGCGGATCGTGGCGGTGTCCGACCGGGTTGAGGATCGGGCGGGGTCGTCGGTCGTCCTGGAGTCGGGGGTGCTGACTCCGGGCCTGATGGATCTGCAGAACAACGGTTCGTTCGGTGCTGACTTCGCCGACGCGACGCTGGAGCAGTGGGAGGAGGTCCTGACCGGGCTGGCGGTGCGGGGGGTGACCGGTGTGGAGCCGACGATCATCACCGCTCCGTTGGAGGAGCTGGACCTGGCCTTCGACCGGGCGCGCGCGGCGCAGGTCCGGCACGCGGATCAGCCGGTGTGCCGGATCCTGGGGGTCCACCTGGAGGGGCCGTTCATCTCGGAGGTGCGCAAGGGGGCGCACCGGGCCGAGTGCATGCTCGATCCCTCACCGGAGGCCCTCGACCGGTTGCTGGGCAACGAGTCGACCCGTGAGGTGCTGCTCACGGTGACCCTGGCCCCGGAGCGCGCCGGTGCGCTGGAGGCGATCGCCCGGTTGGTGTCCGCCGGGATCGTGGTGTCGGTGGGCCACTCGGATGCCACCGCGGAGCAGGTGTGGGCGGCCGCCGATGCCGGGGCCACGATGACCACGCACATCTTCAACGCCCAGCGCCCGTTCGGTCACCGGGAGCCCGGTGTTCCGGGGGCGGTGCTGGCTGACCCGCGGTACTTCATCGGGACCATCCTGGATGGCCAGCACGTGGATCCGGCGGTGGCGTCCCTGTCCGTCGCCGGGGTCGCGCTGGACCCCACGGCGCCGGATCCCCGCTCAGCCGCCCGGTGGCGAGGTGCGCGTCGAGGTGGTCCTCGGGGTGAGGCGCACGACCGCGAGCGAGGTGGCGCCGGGGTAGGTTCGGCGCATGCCGGGTGTCGTGGTGTGCGTGGACGTGGGATCCACGTACACGAAGGCCGCGGCGATCAGCGTCGACGGTCGCGTGCTGGCCACCTCCCAGCACCCCACCACGTCCGGCACGGACGTCCTCGAAGGGCTGGACGCCGCTGTTGCCGGCCTCGGCGTGGGTCGGGTGCCGGACTCCTCGATCGTTGCCTGCTCCTCGGCCGGCGGCGGGCTGCGCCTGGCGGTGGTCGGCCAGGAGCGTGTGATCTCCGCGGAGGCGGGCCGGCGCGTGGCGCTGTCCGCCGGGGCGCGGGTCGTGGCCGTGTCGGCGGGGCTGCTGGACGACGCGGGGATCGCCGAACTGCTCGCCGCCCGCCCGGACGTCCTGCTCGTCGTGGGCGGGACGGACGGCGGGGACACCGAGGTCCTGCTGCACAACGCCCGCCTGCTGGGGCGCTGCGCCCTGCGTGTCCCGATCGTCCTCGCCGGGAACGCGGATGTGTCGGAGGAGGCCAGCGCGCTGCTGGGTCGTCGTCGCGTCGTGCTGCCCACGGCCAACGTGATCCCGCGGATCGGCGTCCTGCACCCCGGGCCGGCGCGCCGGGCCATCCGGGAGGTCTTCATCACGCACGTGATCGGGGGCAAGGGCCTGTCCACGGGCCGACGCTTCGCCCGGCTCGTGGCGTGTGCGACCCCGGATGCGGTGCTGGCCGGCATCGAGGTGGTCGCCGAGGTCGTGGCGGCCGCTCCGGGGGCCAGTGGGGACGTGATGGCACTGGACATCGGCGGGGCGACCACCGATGTCTACAGCGTGCTGGCCCCGGACGAGCAGGCGCCCGCGGAGGCGGTCGAGACCCTCTGGCACGGACGGTCGGTGGAGGGCGACCTGGGGATGCGCTGGAGCGCTCAGGACGTGGTTGCCGCGGCCCTGTCCGAGCGGTTGCTGGAGGCCACGCCCGGTGCCACGGCCGGTCCGGCCGAGGCGCTGGCGGCTGCCGCGGCGGTGCGCAGGGCCGATGTGGGCTTCCTGCCGACGACAGCGGCCGAGGTGGCCGATGAGCTCGAGCTGGCCCGCCTGGCAGCCGTCGTCGCCGCCCGCAGGCACGCGCGGCCCGGCGCCGAGGGCTCGCGCGACCTGACCCACGTCGGGTTGCTGATCGGCTCCGGGGGCGTCCTGCGGCACGCGGAGCCCGCCGCGGCCCGGGGGGTGCTGGACTGCGTCCTGACCGACTACGCCGGTGGGTGGCGGCTGCCCGAGCGGGCCAGCGTGATGGTCGACCGCCAGTACCTGTTGGCGCCCATCGGACTGCTGGAGCTGACCGGCCGACCCGCGCAGGCCCGCGCCCTGGCCGAGGTGCTGATCGGCGGCGACTGAGGCGTCCCTCGCGGCATCCGCGCGGCACGTCCCTCCCGCACCGCCCGCTCGCCACCCGTGATCCGTGCAGGATCGAGACGTTCTAGGCTCTTCAACCTGAACGGATCACCGGTGGGACGCGCCTCGCGGCGGCGACTGAGGCTCCCCGTGCATGAGCCGCTACGGCAGGCACCACGTGATCGGCGGGGCCCCCTGGGTGGCGAGCGCGGCGTTCGCGCGGCTGAACGGGCGGGAGCCGAAGAACCCGCGATCGGCGGACATCGGGCTGGGGTGGGCGGAGGTGATCCGGGGGGTGTCGCCGAGCATGGGCGCCAGGCCCTGGGCGTCACGGCCCCACAGGATCGCCACCAGCGGCCCACCGCGCGCCGCAAGGGCGCGGATCGCGGCCTCGGTGATCGCCTCCCAGCCCTTTCCGCGGTGGGATCCCGAGGCTCCCGGGGTCACGGTCAGCACCCTGTTGAGCAGCAGGACGCCCTGGTCGGCCCACGGCGTCAGGTCCCCGGAGGTGGGACGCGGGCAGCCGAGGTCCTCATGCAGCTCGCGGTAGATGTTGGCCAGGCTGCGCGGGACGGGCCGGACGTCCGGGGCCACGCTGAACGACAGCCCGACCGCATGCCCCGGGGTGGGGTAGGGGTCCTGCCCGACGATCAGCACGCGCACGTCGGCCATGGGGCGGGCGAACGCCCGCAGCACGTTCGGTCCCGAGGGCAGGTAGCCGCGCCCCTGGGCCAGCTCCGCGCGCAGGAAGTCGCCCATCGCGGCGATGGCCTCGGCCTGCGGAGCCAGGGCCGCCGCCCAGTCGGCAGCGACGAGGTCGCCCAGCGGCCGTCGCGACGGGGGCGTCGGGGAGTCAGCCACGCACGGAGACTAGCCCGGCACCGGGATCCGGCTCACGTCCGGTTCGTGAAGCTGGCGTAGTAGGCGGCCTTGCGGGCACGCATGATCTCGCCGAGGGGGCGGTGGTCGGCCAACGCCATCCAGGGGTCGAAGTGGTCGAGCTCCACGGCCTCGGAGTCCTCGAGCTGGCTCAGCTCCAGCACCCCAACGGTGAGCTTCGGGGCGTCCCAGGCCCGTCGTCCGTCCTCGATCGGCGTCGCCTCGGGGTCGGTGTAGAACTGGGCCTGCACCGTCCAGCGCAGCGGGCCCCTGGCGACCCGCCCGCGCACGTCGGCGCCCCAGTCCCGCCAGGCGAGCAGGTCACGGGAGGCGTTCACCGGCGTGACGTGCACGTGTGCGGCGTACGGCCCCCACGCGATCGGGGCGCAGGCGTGGAAGTCCGACGTCGCGTACCCGCTGAACGGCCGCGCCAGGTCAGCAGCCTGCCGCGCCATCTCGAGGGTGCCCCTGGCCACGCCGTGCGTGCGCGATGTGATGGTCCAGCATCGCCTTCTGCCCCTTGGGCGCCACCCGGAACATCTCGGCGAAGTCACGTGAGTCCTGGAAGCCGAACGCGGGGCGGTTGATGAGCAGGAAGTCCTGCCGGTCTGTCGTCACCCCCCAGGGCTCCGGGCGCCTCGAGGCCACGGACCGAGAAGGCGAACCCCCGGATGTCGGGGACGTGGTCGGCTTGTGGGGTCATCGCGCCGTTGGACATCCGGGCCAGCACCTCGAACTCGCCCGGCTCGGCGAACAGCCCCTGCCTCGCGTGGTCCGGCAGGTCTGCCGCCACGGTGAGAGTCCCCGACAGGGCGGCGACCTGCTTGCGGTGGAACGCCCTGCCGGGCCCCCGCCTGGTGCTGATGCGGCTCTGCCGCGACAGGATCCGCTCCGTGAAGGCCTCGTGCCGGGCCGGCTCGTCGTCGCTGATCGTCTCGGCCCAGTCCGTGCGAGGGGGTCTCATGCGCACAGTGTTGCTCCCTCGGGCGTCACGCGCCCGCGGGGGATGCCTCGGGCTCGCGGCGCAGGGTCTCGGGCATGACGACGACGAACGCCATCGTGACCAGCCCGACCACCACGCCGGCGGCGAACGCCCACTGGAACCCGGCCGCGTCGGCCAGGGCGCCGGCGATCAGCGGTCCGAGGATGCCGCCGAGGTCGCCGACCATCTGGTAGGCCGAGACCACACGACCACCGGACAGCCCGCGGGTGAGGTCACCGACGACCGCGGAGGACGCCGAGCCCACGAACGCCGAGGCCAGCCCGGAGGCCGCCATGGCAACCAGGAATCCGACCGCCCCCGTCTCGAGGGCGAGCAGGAGCATGGAGGCGGTGAGTGTTGCTGACCCCACAAGCATCGATCCGCGCCGGCCGGAGGTGTCGGTCCACCGACCCGCGGGGATCAGCGCGACCGCCTGGGTGGCGGCCGCACACAGGAACCCGATCCCGACCAGCCCGACGCCCTCCTTGAGTCCCTCGGTGACGAACAGGGGGACCAGGGAGATCCGCAGGCCGAACACGATGAAGCCGCTGGACAGGTTGACCATGAGCGCCGCGCGGTAGGCCGCGCTGCGCAGCGCGGAGCCCAGCGACGCCGGCGGGGCCTTGGTCGGATCCGGGTCACCGCCGGGGCTGACGTCGTCGCTCCCGACGGGGCCCTCGACGGGGCCCTCGACGGTTGGGGGTGGCGCAGGGTTCGGCGCTGGCCCGGTGGCGGGCTCCCGGGAGAGGTACTTCACGGCCAGCAGCCCGGCCACCACCAGCGTCATCCCGTACACCACGAACGGGGCGCGGATCGAGATGCCGGTGACCGCTCCGCCGATGGCGGGCCCGGTCACGCCGCCGAACAGGAAGCCGGCCTGGAATGCGCCGGACGCGCGGCCGCGCTGCTCCGGGCCCGCGGTCCGCAGCAGCAGGGCCATGGCCGAGACCGTGAACATCGCCGACCCGATCCCGCCCACCCCACGGAGCACGAGCAGCTGGGGGAAGCTCTGCGCGAGCGCAGTCATGAGCGAGGACCCGGCGACCACCCAGATGCCGATCGACATGATGCGTCGCTCGCCGAACCGGTCGACCATGAGCCCGGCCGGGCCGGCGCTGAGCAGGCGCATGAGGGCGAACCCGGAGATGACCGTCGAGGCCACGAACGCCGAGACCCCGAAGGTCCGGGCGTAGACCGGCAGCGCCGGGGCGGCGATGCCGTACCCGAGGGCCACGGCGAACGCAACGAACGACAGGACCGCCACATCGCGGGGGAGGTCGGCCAGGTAGGGGGTCCGCCGGGCCCACGCGAACACCCGTTGACCCAGCACAAGGGCTCATCCTGCCAGTGCGTGGGCCACCATGGACCCATGCCCGTATCGCTGCAGGCCATCTACGAGGCGCGCGACCTGCTGGCCGGCGTGGCCCGCGTGACCCCCGTCGCCCAGGCCACCTACCTCGACGACCGCGTCGGTGGCCCGGTGTGGCTCAAGTGCGAGAACCTGCAGGTGGCCGGGTCGTTCAAGGTGCGCGGGGCGCATGTGCGGCTGTCCCGGCTGACCGAGCAGGAGCGGGCGGTGGGCGTCGTGGCGGCCAGCGCGGGCAACCATGCGCAGGGGGTGGCCAAGGCGGCCCGTGGCCTGGGGATCAAGACGACCGTCTTCATGCCGGTCGGGGCGCCGCTGCCCAAGCTGGCGGCCACCCGGGGCTACGGCGCCGAGGTCGTCATGGCCGGCTCCACCATCGACGACGCCCTGGTCGCGGCCACGGAGTTCTCCGAGCGCACCGGGGCGGTCCTGATCCATCCGTTCGACCACGAGGACATCGTCGTGGGCCAGGGAACCGTCGGACTCGAGATCCTCGAGCAGGTCCCCGATGTGCGCACGGTGCTGGTGTGCACGGGTGGTGGCGGGCTGGTGGCCGGGATCGCGACCGTGATGGGTGAGCTCGCCCCGGACGTCCGGGTGATCGGCGTCCAGGCTGCCGAGGCGGCGGCGTACCCCGCGTCCCTGGCGGCCGGGCACCCGGTCGCGCTGGACCGGATGAGCACCATGGCCGATGGCATCGCGGTCGGGCGCCCCGGCGTCGTCCCCCTCGGGATCGTCGCCGAGCGCCACGTGGAGATCCGCACGGTGTCCGAGGACTCACTCTCCCGCGGGCTGCTGCTGGTCCTGGAGCGCTCCAAGCTGCTCGTGGAGCCGGCGGGAGCGGCGGGCGTCGCGGCACTCCTGGAGGATGCCACCGGCATCGAGGCTCCCGTGGTGGTCGTCCTCTCCGGGGGCAACATCGACCCGCTGCTGCTCGTGCGGGTGCTCGAGCACGGCATGGTCGCCGCAGGGCGCTACCTGCGGCTGCGGGTGCGGATCTCGGACCGCCCCGGCGGGCTGGCCGCCCTGCTCGCGGAGGTGGCCGCACTCGCGGCCAGTGTGATCTCCGTGGAGCACCTGCGCACGTCGGCGGGCCTGTCCGTCGGGGAGGTCGACGTGTCGCTGCACCTGGAGACCAGGGGGCCCGAGCACTGCGACCAGGTCGCCGCCGGGTTGCAGGCTCGCGGGTTCCAGGTGCGCCCCGAGGGCTGAGTCAGCCGGCGTAGGGCTCCACGTGGGTGATCCGCGCGGTGAGGTCCTTGCCCGCGGGGGTGGTGTAGGTGACCTCGTCGCCGACCTTCGCCCCGTCGACAGCCGCACCCAGCGGGGACGACGGGGAGATGACGTCCACGGTGGCGTGGGCGGCCTCCTCCCGGGACCCCAGCAGGAAGGTCATCGAGCGCCCGCTGGCCAGCATCTCGACGGTGACGACCATCCCGTGGGCGGCTTCGCCCTCCTCCGAGGGTGGTGAGCCGATCTGTGCGTGGTCGAGCATCTGGCGCAGCTGGCGGATGCGCGCCTCGTTCTTGCCCTGCTCGTCCTTGGCCGCGTGGTAGCCGCCGTTCTCCTTGAGGTCGCCCTCCTCGCGGGCCGCGGCGATCCGCTTGGTGATCTCGGTGCGGCGCGTGGTCTGGCGCTCCTCGAACTCAGCGGCCAGTCGGTCGTAGGCCTCCTGGGTCAACCAGGTGGTCTGGGGGCTGTCGGACACGGAGGTCTCCTGGGCAGTGGCGTGCGGGTGCGGTGAGCAGGTGGTCAGCGAGGGTAACACCCGGATGGCTCAGGACCCGGGTGCTGTCCAGGGCTGCTCGGGAGGGACGACGCCCGCGCGGAACTGCGCACCGGGGATCCCCGGTGGGACCCCGTTCAGGCCACAGCCCACGAGCTCACCCACCAGCGCCCGGTAGGCGGTGCGCATCTCGAACGTGTGGGTGGTCCGCCCCTGCGCCGGCGGCAGCTCGATGACCGCGTAGCCGACGTCGAAGCTGTCGCTGGCCCGGGCGCGCAGGACGCACGTGGCCGGGCTGGTGCCGCGCCGCTGCACCTCGTAGGTGATGGTCATCCGGTCGTCGGCGACGGTCTTGTAGGCCAGGACGCCGGCGTCGATGGCGGGGTTCGACAGGCGCAGCCCGAGGAACGTCACGAAGGCCAGGAACGCCAGGCCCAGCGCGATGAGCACCGCCGGCATCCAGCGCGGGCGGTCGGTGACCCCGTAGCGCTCGCGGATGTGCGCGGGCCATTGCGACGGGGGACCGGCCGTTCGTGTTGACGACATGATGCTGCGACACTAGTACCCGGGAGCACATCCGCAGGCTCGGAGGTAGGCATGCACGGCGTTCTGGCGGCCCTGGCCGCCGCTGAGGAGATCGACCCGGCGACGGTCCGGCCCAGCCCGCTGGCGTCGGTGTTCTTCCTGGTCCTCCTCGGCGCCCTGGTGCTGCTGCTCCTGTCGTTCCTCCGGCACGTCCGCCGGGCGCAGGCCAACCTCGGATCCGCTCGGGAGCCGCTGCCGACCGGACCCGGCGACCTCGGCAGTGCCGCCGAGGGCGACTCTCGCTGATGTCCGCGGGGGGTTCCTGGTCCGATCCCCGGCGGCTGGGCTTCCACATCCTGACCGTCCTCGCCGTGCTGGTGTGCGTCCTGGCCGCTCGCTGGCAGTGGGACCGGGCCCACCGCTCTGAGGCTGACGCAGTCCCCGAGGGTCCCGTCGTTGCGCTGGCCGACCTCGATCCGAGGAGCACGTTCAGCGGCATGCGGGTGGGGATCACCGGTGAGTTCGACTCCGAGCACGAGGTGCTGGTCGCACCCCGCGCTCGCGACGGGCAGCCGGGGGCCTGGGTGCTGACCCCGCTGCTGCCGAGCGGCGGCGAGTCCGGGTCCTCGTCGGATGCGGTGGATCCCGCGACCACAGCCGTCGCGGTGGTACGTGGCTGGGTCCCCGCCGGCCAGCGGCCCGCGCCGGCCCCGGAGGGCAGCGTCGATGTCGTCGGCGTCCTGGTGGCCGACGCCCGCCAGCCGGATGCCGCGGTCACGCCCACGGACCCCCCGACCCTGGAGGTCGTGGACACCGGAGCGCTGTCGGACCATGCCGGTTACCCCGTGCGCTCGGGCTGGTTCGCCCTGACCGACCTGCAACCCGACGCCGCGGGTCAGCCGATGCCCCTGCAGGTGACAGAATTGCCCGGTGCCGGAGTCGGTCTGAACTGGCGCAACGCGGCCTACGCCCTGCAGTGGGTCGTGTTCGCCGCGTTCGTGATCTTCTTCTGGCACCGCTTCCGGCGTGACCTCGAGACCCGACCCGCACAGCAGGAGACCCCCCGATGACCGCGCACACCGCCCCCGCCCCCGGGAGAATCCTGCGTTCGGGTGCCTACAAGCGGTTCCAGGTGATGGCCTGGGTCACCGGCGTGCTCCTGGCGTTCATGACCGTCGTGGGGCTTCCGTGGAAGTACCTGCTGGGCAACGACGACTCGCTCTGGTACGCCATCGGGTGGCAACTGCACGGATTCCTCTACATGGTGTATCTCGTGACTGTGCTCGACGTGGCGATCCGCGCCCGGTGGTCCCCCGGACGCACCGTCCTGGTGGCCCTGGCCGGCACCATCCCATTCATGTCGTTCGTGTTCGAGCGCCGGATCACCCATCAGCTGCAGGCCGAGGTCGCGGCGCCGTGAGCCTGTCCGAGGTCCCACCCGGCCCTGCCGACGGCCCGCTGGGGGCCGCGGGCCGGGTCCTGGTCTCCGACGCGGATCGGGCCAGGATGGCCGACGTCATCGGGGACGCCTACGCCGAGGGTCGGCTGAACCGCGAGGAGTACGAGGAGCGCCTGACCGCCACGATGGGCGCGCGCACCGCCGCCGACCTCGTGCCCGTCCTCGACGGGCTTCCCCCGGCGACTGTCGCTGCCGCGCTTGCCCCACTGACCGGGATGGCCGTCGCGGTCCCGCCGCAGCCGGCCCCGGCTCAGGCCACCGGCTGGCATCCGCCCGACGGGGTGGACTCGTCCTCGTCCTCGGTTGTGGCCATCTTCGGCGGGGCGACCCGCAAGGGTGAGTGGATCGTTCCCGCCCAGCTCACGGCGTTCGCCATGTTCGGCGGCGTCGAGCTGGACCTCACGCACTGCACGTTCGCCCAGGCCGAGTCCGAGATCATCGCCGTGGCCGTGATGGGGGGCATCGAGATCACGGTCCCCGAGGGCCTGACCGTCCACGTCGACGGCATGGGCATCTTCGGTGGGTTCGACCAGAAGGCCGAGGGCCCGGGCCAGCCCGGCGCCCCCGTGCTGCGGGTCAAGGGTGCTGCGCTGTTCGGCGGCGTCGAGGTCAAGCGCAAGCCGCGGAGGAACAAGTCGCTGGGCGGCAGCGACCGCCCGCAGCTGCCGGAGCGCTGAGCCGGAGGGCAGGCGTCCGGGCGTGTGTCCTCCGGCTCAGCGGCCCTCGTGTGACATCGCGGGGTCCAGGCTCGGGTCGCCATCGGGGCGTGCCGGGTCGGGGTCGTCGTCAGGTGATTCCTCGGACCCGGCCATGCCGTCCTGCTCCGGCGTGAGGTACTGGCGCAGGCGCAGGGCGATGAGTGCGGCCACCAGGCACCCTGCGGCCAGGGTCAAGGTCCACATGGACCCGTGCCCGGTCGAGAGGAACGCGCCGGTCAGCAGCGGACCCAGCGCCATCGACACCCCCCACATGACGGACTGGAAGGCGTTGTAGCGCCCACGCAGGTGCTCGGGAGCCAGGTCGTTGAGCAGGGCAGGTGCAGTGGGGGACCACATCGTCTCGCCGATCGCGAAGACGCCCATCGCCAGGATCAGCGCGCCGACCGCCAGCCAGCCCTCGACCTCCAGGGCGGAGCTGAACAGCAGCCAGCTCAGGGCCCACATCACGCCCACTCCGGCAAGGACCCGGGCACGCGAGCGACCCTTCACCACGGACAGCATGAACAGCTGGGCGATCACGATGACCGCGGTGTTCGCGGCGAACACGATCCCGATGAAGCGCTCGTTGAGCCCGACGAACTCGGTGATGAACACCGACGCGCCGCCGTCGATGCTGCCGTAGCCGAAGGTGAGCATCAGCAGCCCGGCGACCGCGAAGCGCAGCAGGGTCCGGTCGCGCAGGACCTCCGCCCAGCCGCCGGAGTCCCGGGATGGCGTGCCGGGCGAGTCCGCTGCGTCCGTGGGTTCCTCGTCCACGGGCAGGCCCCCGACGTCACCCATCGACAGGACGGCGACGAACAGCGCCACGTACGCCAGCGACGTCAGGGCGTAGAGCAGCCTGAACGTGTCGGGGTCGTCGAAGTCGACGATCAGCGAGCTGATCAGGCCGCCGAGGCCGAGCCCCATGTTCAGCAGCATGAACCCGAACCCGAAGGCTGTTGGTCGATCCGGCGCGGCGACGAGGCGCGCGGTCAGCGCCGACGAGGGTCCCCAGATGCCGGCACCCCCGATGGCGACCACGGTCATGGCCGCGAACGCCTCGGGGATCGTGGTCACGAAGCCGTACGAGAGGATCCCCAGCGCTTCGATGGCAACTGCTCCCAGCAGGATGGGCCGTGGGCCGAAGCGGTCGACCAACGTGCCCGAGATCGGTGAGATCAGCAGCGCCAGGACTGCCTGCCACGCCAGGAGCGCCGTGGCCACGCTCAGGGGGATGTCGCGGACCTTGAACAGGTAGGGGATCAGCAGGGCGAGGGTCAGCCCGTTGCCCAGGGCGTTGAGGAACTGACCGAGGAACAGCCTGCGCACGGGTCCGTGTGCGATCCGGCGGACGTCACCGACGGCGAGGGACACGGACATGGGGGGATCCTGCCATTGCGGGTGTGCTGCCGGGGCATGGTGCCCCGGCGTGTCCGGAACTGTGTCCGCAGGTGCCAGAATCGCGGCGTGCGCATCGCGACCTGGAACGTGAACTCCCTGCCCGCCCGGCTGCCACGGCTGCTCACCTGGCTGGCGACCACCCAGCCGGACGTGGTCGTCCTGCAGGAGACCAAGATCGCCCAGGACGCGTTCCCGACTGCGGAGGTCGCAGCCGCCGGGTACGAGTCCGTGCATCGTGGTCAGGGCCGGTGGAACGGCGTGGCGCTGCTCTCCCGGGTCGGGATCGATGGGCTGGAGACCGACATCCCGGGCGTGCCGGGGTTCCCCGATCCCGGAGACGCCCCCGAGGCGCGCTACATCGCCGCGACCTGCGGCGGGGTCAGGGTGGCCGGCGTGTACGTGCCCAACGGGCGCACCCCGCAGGACCCCCACTACGACTACAAGCTGGCCTGGCTGCACGCCCTGGCCGGGCACCTGGCCCCGGTGGCGGCTGCCGACCTGCCGTTCGCGGTGCTCGGCGACTTCAACGTCGCCCCGGCCGACGACGACGTCTGGGACATCGCGGCGTTCGCCCAGAGCACCCACGTGACCGCACCTGAGCGCGCGGCGCTGGCCGAGCTGCGGGCACTCGGCCTGTCCGACGTCGTGCCGACGATCAGCAAGGGCCCGCACCCCTACACCTTCTGGGACTACCGGGCTGGGTCGTTCCACAAGGCGATGGGGATGCGGATCGACCTGGTGTACGCCAACGCCGCGTTCGCGGGTGCGGTGCGCGCCGCCGTGGTGGACAGGGATGCGCGCAAGCCCGGCGTGAAGGGCACCCCGGCGCCCAGCGACCACGCCCCGGTCATCGTCGACCTCGGGTGAGGGCACCTCGCGCCTTGTGCGTGCGGGCGCGTGCTGGTCTACTTCGTCCATGAACCCCGCGGAGTCCCTGCGGGAGCACTACCTGTCGGTCAAGCCCGTCCTGCGCGGGTGGCTGCACCTGGTGGCTGCCCCCATCGCCGGGGCTGCTGCCGTCCTGCTGGCCATCCTTGCGCCCTCGGACCTGCGGATCCCCGTGGTCCTGTTCGCCCTGACCACGGTCCTGCTGTTCTCCGTCTCAGCGGTCTACCACCGCGGCCGGTTCTCCCCGCGGGTCACGGGAATGCTGCAGCGCTGGGACCACGCCAACATCTTCCTGGTGATCGCCGGCAGCGCCACGCCGTTCGCGGTCGCCCTGCTCGGACCCGGTCCGGCCCGGTCCCTGCTGGCCGTCCTGTGGCTGGGCGCGGTCGGCGGCGCGGTCGTGCGGCTGATCTGGGTGCGTGCCCCGCGGTGGCTGTTCGTCCCGATGTACCTGGCGCTGGGCTGGGCCTCGGCGATGTTCCTGCCCGGGTTCCTGCGCTCGGACATCCTGTCCGACACCCGGCACGCATGGGTGCTCGGCCTGATCCTGCTCGGCGGCATCCTCTACACGATCGGCGCCGGGGTGTTCGCGACGAAGTGGCCCAACCCCTCCCCGAAGTGGTTCGGGTTCCATGAGGTGTTCCACTCCTTCACCCTCGGCGGATGGGCCGCGCACTTCGTCGCCGCGGCGCTGGTGGTCGGGGCGGTGCGATAGCCTCCACGACGGGCACGAGGTCGGCTACGGGAGGCGCGCATGGGTCTGGATGACCTCGTCTACGGCCTGTACGAGCGCCGGCTGGCCCATGACCTCACCGGGGAGCACATCCCGCGCCACGTCGGGGTGATCCTCGACGGAAACCGTCGCTGGGCCACCGAGCAGGGGTCGAGCAGCGCGGCGGGTCATCGGGCGGGGGCCGCGCGGATCGCGGAGTTCCTCGACTGGTGCGACGAGGTCGGTGTCGAGGTCGTCACCCTGTGGCTGCTGTCCACCGACAACCTGGCCCGCCCCAGCGAGGAGCTCGACCCGCTCCTGCGGATCATCGAGGGAGCGGTCGAGCAGCTGGCGGCCTCGGGGTCGTGGGTCATCCGGCATGTCGGGGCCAAGGACCAGCTGCCGGCCCGCACGCGGCAGGTCCTGGAGGACGCGGAGCTGCGGACCGCCGGCATCGACGGGATGACGGTCAACGTCGCCGTCGGGTACGGCGGGCGCCAGGAACTGGTCGATGCGGTACGTGCGCTGCTGCACGAGGAGGCTGCCGCCGGAACCAGTCTGGAGGACCTGGCCGCGACCCTGGATGTGGAGCACATCGCCGCCCACCTCTACACGAAGGGCCAGCCCGACCCCGACCTGGTCATCCGGACCTCCGGCGAGCAGCGGCTCTCGGGGTTCCTGCTGTGGCAGAGCGCCCATTCGGAGTTCTACTTCTGCGAGGCCTACTGGCCCGACTTCCGGCGGGTGGACTTCCTGCGCGCCCTGCGCGACTACGCCGCCAGGGAGCGCCGCTACGGGTCGTGAGTGCCCGGCACCTGTCCCCGTGATGTCGAGCAGGTGACGGTTCCGGGAATGCCCCGAGCCCAGAGCCCTGCGCGCGGCGTGTCGTGCCCGCGGCCCGCGCCGCACGCGCCTAGATTCGTGGGGGTCGGGCGCACCCCGAGCCGTCCGACCTGACTGTGGAGGCGCGTGTGCCCACTGCGACGAAGCCCCGATCCAGCCGAGCTCGAACGGAGGCGCGTCGCTGCTACGTGCTCGACACCTCCGTCCTGCTGTCCGACCCGCGGGCGGTGTTCCGCTTCGACGAGCACGAGGTCGTCATCCCGCTGGTCGTGATCATCGAGCTGGAGGCCAAGCGCACCCACCCCGAGCTGGGGTACTTCGCCCGCGAGGCCCTGCGGATGCTCGACGACTTCAGGATCGACTTCGGCCGCCTCGACGAGCGGATCCCCCTCAACGACGAGGGCGGCACCCTTCGGGTCGAGCTCAACCACTCCGACCTGTCGCGGCTGCCCGCGGGGATGCAGCTGGGTGACAACGACACGCGGATCCTGGCCGTCGCGCGCAACCTCGCCGCCGAGGGTCGCGACGTCGTGGTGGTCAGCAAGGACCTGCCGCTGCGCGTGAAGGCGTCCACCCTGGGCCTGCAGGCCGAGGAGTACCGCGCCGAGCTTGTCGTCTCCACCGGCTGGACCGGCATCGAGGAGGTCGAGGTCGGCTCCTCGGTGGTCAACGAGCTCTACGACAACGAGCGCATCGATCTCGACGTCGCCCGGGACCTGCCCTGCAACACAGGGGTGGTGCTGATCTCCGAGCGTGGCTCCGCGCTGGCCCGGGTCACCCCGGACAAGCGGCTGCGGCTCGTGCGGGGGGATCGTGAGGCGTTCGGGCTGCATGGCCGGTCCGCCGAGCAGCGCATCGCCCTGGACATGCTGCTGGATCCCGAGATCGGGATCGTCAGCCTCGGCGGGCGGGCCGGCACCGGCAAGAGTGCGCTGGCCCTGTGCGCCGGCTTGGAGGCGGTGCTCGAGCGCCAGCAGCACCGCAAGGTGGTCGTCTTCCGTCCGCTGTTCGCCGTCGGGGGCCAGGAGCTCGGCTACCTGCCCGGCAGTGAGCACGAGAAGATGTCGCCCTGGGGCCAGGCCGTGTTCGACACGCTGGGGGCGATCACCACCTCCGAGGTCGTCGACGAGGTCCTGGATCGCGGCATGCTCGAGGTCCTCCCCCTGACCCACATCCGGGGCCGGTCCCTGCACGATGCGTTCGTCATCGTGGACGAGGCCCAGTCCCTGGAGCGCAACGTGCTGCTCACCGTCCTGTCGCGGATCGGCAAGGACTCCCGCGTCGTGCTGACCCACGACGTGGCCCAGCGCGACAACCTGCGGGTGGGGCGCCACGACGGTGTCGTCGCGGTCGTCGAGAAGCTCAAGGGGCACCCGCTTGTTCGCCCACGTCACCCTGACCCGCAGCGAGCGCTCGCCGATCGCGGCACTGGTCACCGAGATGCTGGAGGACCTGCCCAACTGAGTCGATTCACGCACCTTGCACCCGGTTCGTGACCTAGGTCCTGGCTGTGGCATACCTCACACTGAGGACCGCAACCAGTGTGACGGGATTCCCGGGATGACCGAAATGCCGGGGCGAAGATGTGACTCGGGTCACTCGGGAGAGCGATTTCGCCGTGAAATCCGGGTGGAATCGACCGCTGCTGGGATGGCACTGTCCGGTGTTCATGAGCCCTTCACACGTTGGTCAGGTCGCGCTCTCCGGACCGTCATCGATGCCGCTGCGCCGGGTGGTCGCCGCACTCCTGGGCGCGCTGCTGATCGTCGGGCTGCCTGCCCTGAGCGGGGCCTCGCCGGTGCGCGCCACGGAGACGCCAGCACCGTCGGCCGACCCCGCGGTGCCGGCCACGCCCGCTGATCCGACCGTCCAGCCCGCCGACCCCGCGACGGCGGCCACCCCGGCGGCGCCCCTGGTCCTCGGCGCGCGGACCCTGAGGTTCGGTGACGTCGGTGAGGACGTCGGCGCGCTGCAGGACCTGCTCAAGGTCGAGCAGACCGCGACGTTCGACGCGGCAACACGCAAGGCCGTCAAGAAGCTCCAGCGTTCGGCGGGGATCAAGGCCAACGGCGTCGTCACGGCCAAGGCGCTGAAGAAGCTGAAGCGGGAGTTGAAGAAGCAGGCTGCCGAGGCCCGTGCCGCCAAGAAGGCCTCTCGTGGGGCGCTGCCCCGGGCCGGCGCGCCGGCGGCCAGCAAGCGCTACGCCGCGGCGTACATCTCTCGGACCTACGGCTGGGGGTCCGGGCAGATGTCCTGCCTGTCAGCGCTGTGGGGCCGGGAGAGCGGTTGGCAGTACTGGGTGAGCAACCCGAACGGCATCTACCGCGGGATCCCGCAGACCTCCTCGCGGGTGTGGGGTGCGATGGGCTACTCGACCTCGCAGTACATGAACAGCCCCGAGATCCAGATCAAGGTCGGCGCGAAGTACATCAAGAACCGCTACGGCTCGCCGTGCAACGCCTGGTCGTTCTGGCGCTCCCGCCACTGGTACTAGTCCACGGGTACTAGCGCGGCGGGCCCACCGGGATCGACGTGATCGTGGGCTTCGAGGTCTCGGCGAAGAAGTCGTTGCCCTTGTCGTCCACGACGACGAAGGCCGGGAAGTCCTCCACCTCGATCCGCCAGACCGCCTCCATCCCGAGCTCGGGGAAGTCCAGGACCTCCACCGAGCGGATGTTGTCCTTGGCCAGGCGCGCGGCCGGCCCACCGATCGAGCCCAGGTAGAACCCGCCGTTGTCGCGGCAGGCGTTCGTCACCGCCGCTGAGCGGTTGCCCTTGGCCAGCATCACCAGCGAGCCGCCGGCCTTCTGGAACTGGTCGACGTAGGCGTCCATCCGCCCGGCGGTCGTCGGGCCGAACGAGCCCGACGCATACCCGGCCGGGGTCTTGGCCGGCCCCGCGTAGTAGACGGCGTGCTCGCGCAGGTAGGCGGGCATGGGCTCCCCGCGGTCGAGCATCTCCTTGATCTTCGCGTGCGCGATGTCGCGGGCGACCACCAGCGGCCCGGTCAGCGAGACCCGGGTCTTGACGGGCAGGGCCGTGAGCTGGGCGCGCACGGCGTCCATCGGCTGGTTGAGGTCGATCCGGACCACGTCGTCGTCCAGGTGCTCGTCGGTGATCTCGGGCAGGTAGTGCGCGGGGTCGCGCTCCAACTGCTCGAGGAACACCCCCTCGGCCGTGATCTTGGCGAGGACCTGCCGGTCCGCCGAGCAGGAGACGGCGATCGCCACCGGGCAGCTCGCGCCGTGACGCGGCAGGCGCACGACCCGGACGTCGTGGCAGAAGTACTTTCCGCCGAACTGGGCGCCGATCCCGAACTGCTGCGTGAGCGTCAGGACCTCGGCCTCCATCTCCAGGTCCCGGAAGGCGTGGCCGCCTGCGCTGCCGGCCGTGGGCAGGGAGTCGAGGTACTTGGCCGAGGCGTACTTGGCCACCTTGAGCGCGTACTCGGCGCTGGTGCCCCCGATGACGACCGCCAGGTGGTACGGCGGGCAGGCGGCCGTCCCCAGGCTGCGCAGCTTCTCGTCGAGGAACCTCGTCATCGCCGCGGGGTTGAGCAGGGCCTTGGTCTCCTGGAACAGGAACGACTTGTTGGCACTGCCCCCGCCCTTGGCCATGACCAGGAACTTGTAGGCCAGCTCGTGGCCGGGCTCGGTGTCGGCGTAGAGCTCGATCTGCGCGGGCAGGTTCGTGCCGGTGTTGCGCTCGTCCCACATGGTCAGCGGCGCCAGCTGGGAGTAGCGCAGGTTGAGGTTCTGGTACGCGTCGAAGATGCCCCGGGACAGTGCAGCCTCGTCGGGGCCGTCGGTGAGGACGTGCTGGCCGCGCTTGCCCATGACGATCGCCGTACCGGTGTCCTGGCACATGGGCAGCACGCCGCCGGCGGCGATGTTGGCGTTCTTGAGCAGGTCGAGGGCGACGAAGCGGTCGTTCGGGCTTGCCTGCGGGTCGTCGAGGATCCGGCGCAGCTGCGCGAGGTGGGCGGGGCGCAGGAGGTGCTGGATGTCGTGGATGGCCTCGTAGGCCAGGATCCGCAGGGCCTCGGGGGAGACCTGCAGGAACGTGCGCCCCGCGGCCTCGACGGTGCTCACGCCCTCGGTGGTGAGCAGCCGGTAGGGCGTCTCGTCGGCGCCGATGGGCAGCACGTCGGTGTAGGTGAAGTCGACCATGCAACGAGCCTAGTCCGAGGCGGACGGATCGGAGGGCGGGGGCAGATTGTGCGGACCGGGCTCCGATGGTCCACCATCGTGCCCATGGGTGAGCAGATCGTCGGTCGGGCGCCGTCGCGCGGACGGCAGCTCGGCATGGACATGATCCGTTCGCTGGGCCTCGTGGCGATCGTGCTGCTCATCTGGCTGTACTTCTCGCACCCCCGCAGCTCGGATGCGATCCGGGAGGTCGAGTGGGCCCCGGTCGCTGTGGCGGCGGCTGGGGTCGCGTCGTACGAGGTCCTCGCCCCCCCGGCGACCTTCCCGTGGCCGGCGACGAGCGCCCGGGTGGAGCCGCAGCCCGATGGGACGCTGGCCTGGCGGGCCGGCTTCTACACGCCGGACGAGGAGTACGCGGCCGTCCTGCAGCGCGGCGTCTTCCCGGAGCAGGCCGCCGCCGCCCAGCAGGAGTGGATCGAGGCCGAGACCCGCAACGGCGTGGCGGGCGGGACGGTGACGATCGACGGACGCGAGTGGACCCGGATGGAGGGCGACCCGACACCCGACGAGCGGCGGTCTCTGGTGCTCGTGGAGGACGGGACGGCGACGGTCGTGACGGGGTCGGCCGAGTGGGCCGAGCTCGAGGCGCTCGCGGCGACGCTGGCACCGGTCGAGGGCTGAGGCCGGGTTCTGTCGAGGGCTGGGCCCCCGGTGCTGCGGGCCTACTCCGGCGCGGTGGACGTCAGGCCCGGACGGGCGGCCTCGATCCGCTCCCGAGCCCCGTCGAGGTGGGCCTGGCAGATGTCGGCCAGGGCGGTTCCGCGCTCCCAGAGCGCGAGTGACATCTCGAGGTTGACGGTGCTCGACTCGAGCGCGGCCACGACCTGGTCCAGCGCCGTGCGGGCCTGTTCGTAGCTCAGGCCGGCGAGATCCTCGGGGTTGCCACCGGGCAGGGACGCGGCGCTCGCGCTCGCGGGCGCGGACGTGGCGGGCGCGGCAGTGGCGCGGCGCGGCCGTTGCGCGGGGCTCCGTCGGCTCGGTCATGGCGCCGATGCTACGTCGGTGACGTCGGCCCGGAAGTGACCGGTGGCGACACGCACCCGCACGCCGTCGCCCGGGTGCAGCTGGTCGGCGGCGCGGATCAGGTCGCCGGTGGGGCCGACCACCACCGCGTACCCGCGGTCGAGGGTGGCCAGCGGCGACAGCGCCCGCGCCCGGGCGCGCAGGTGCGCCAGGTCGCGTTCCTGGGTGGTGATCCGTTGCTCCACCGCGCGGAAGGCCCGCTGCCGGGCGGTGTGGACCTCGGCGGACAACCGGGGCAGGAGACCCGCGGGATCGGCCATGACCGGGCGGCTGCGGGTCTGCTCAAGCCAGGTGCCCGCCTGGTCGAGCCGGGTCAGCATCATCCGGTCGAGGCTGGTGCGGCGGTCACTGATCCGCCGGGACTCCTCGGCCCAGTCGGGCACGATCCGCTTGCCCGCGTCCGTGGGGGTGGAGGCCCGCAGGTCGGCCACCAGGTCGAGCAGCGGCGCATCCTGCTCGTGGCCGATGGCGCTGACCACCGGCGTGCGGGCTGCGGCGACGGCGCGGATCAGGGACTCGTCGCTGAAGGGCAGGAGGTCCTCGAGGCTGCCCCCGCCCCGGGCGAACACGATGACGTCGACGGCCTCGTCCGCGTCGAGCTCGGCCAGGCTGCGGACCATCGTGCTCACCGCTGAGGCCCCCTGGACCGCACCCTCGCGCACCTCGAACTGCGCTGCGGGCCACCGGTGGCGGGCGTTGGTGATCACGTCGTGCATGGCCTGGGCGTTCACGCCGGTGATGAGCCCGATCCGCCGCGGCAGCAGCGGCAGCCGGCGCTTGAGCTCGGGGGCGAACAGCCCCTCGGCGGCCAGCTGCTGCTTGCGGCGCTCCAGGGTGGCCAGCAGCTCGCCGATGCCGACCGGCCGGATCTCGCCGGCACGCAGCATGAGCCGGCCGTTGCGGACCCAGAACTCGCACTGCACGTGCAGCAGGACGCGCTGGCCGGCTGCGAGCGGGGGGTTCATGGCGCGATCGAGCCCGCCGGGGATGACGACCGAGACCGAGGCGTCGACGTCCACATCGCGGACCGTCAGGTACACCTGCGACCCGCTGCGGCGGCTGACCTCGACGACCTGGCCCTCGATCCACACCCGGTTCAGCCGGGCGATGTAGTCACGCAGCTTCACCGAGATCTCGCGAACCGGCCAGGCGCGCTCGGGGGCCGAGCCGTCTGCGGGTGCCGCGGGTGCGGGTGCCGCGGGTGCGGCGTCGGGGGAGGGGGCCATGGTCGCGAGGGTACGACAGGGGGCTGACATGGGCGGGCGCCCTGCGGTGTCGGTCGCCCCACCGGGCGGGGTCGCGCTGCGGTGTCGGTCGCCCCACCGGGCGGGCCGACCTACCATTGAGACATGTCTGAATCGGGTCGCAAGGTCCTGCTCGCTGCCCCGCGCGGCTACTGCGCCGGTGTGGACCGGGCTGTGGTTGCCGTCGAGAAGGCCCTGGACCTGTACGGCGCGCCGGTGTACGTCCGCAAGGAGATCGTCCACAACCGCTACGTGGTCGACACCCTGGCGGCGCGTGGTGCCGTGTTCGTCAGCGAGACCGACGAGGTGCCGGAGGGCGCCACAGTCGTGTTCAGCGCCCACGGCGTCGCCCCGTCGGTCCATGAGGAGGCCGCCGAGCGCAACCTGCGGACCATCGATGCGACCTGTCCGTTGGTCACGAAGGTGCACAACGAGGCCCGCCGGTTCGCCGACGAGGGCTACCAGATCCTGCTCATCGGCCATGAGGGCCATGAGGAGGTCGAGGGGACCATGGGCGAGGCGCCCGAGGCGATGACCCTGGTGGACGGGCCCGACTCCGTCGCAGGGCTGGACCTGGCCGCGGACGACAAGGTGGTCTGGCTGTCGCAGACGACCCTGTCGGTCGACGAGACGATGCAGACCGTCGAGGCGCTCCGGGAGCGCGTGCCGGGCCTGATCAGCCCGCCGAGTGACGACATCTGCTACGCGACGCAGAACCGCCAGACCGCGGTCAAGGAGGTGGCGCCGCGAAGCGACGTGCTGATCGTCGTGGGCTCGGCCAACTCGTCGAACTCCGTGCGCCTGCTGGAGGTCGGCCTGCAGTACGGCGCGAAGTCCGGGCATCGGGTCGACATGGCCAGCGAGCTGGAGCCGCAGTGGTTCGAGGGCGCGACGACCGTGGGCCTCACCAGTGGGGCGTCGGTGCCCGAGATCCTGGTGCGCGATGTGTTGGCGCGCCTGGCCGAGCTCGGCTTCGACGACGTCGAGGTCGTGGACGCGGTGGAGGAGCACATGGTCTTCGCGCTGCCGCAGGAGCTGCGCCGGGACCTGAAGGCGGCCGGGAAGCAGTAGTGCCGGGAAGCAGCAGTACGTGTGGTGTCGCCGGGCCGGCCGCGGCGGCCTGCGCCTCAGCGAGTGCGCTCGATGCTCCTCAGCGATCGGTGAAGTGGCGGACAGCTGCGATCGTCGTCGACAGCACCGTCGCCACCACGACCCAGACGGCGTTCGCGCCGAGGGTCGACACGATCATCGCGACCTCTTCGACACGATCGAAGCCACCTCCGTCGTTGGCCACGAGCAGTTGGCCGGCGATCAGGACGGCGGTCAGGAACGCCAGCGGCGGCATCATCGCCGGCAGTGAGCGGTCGCCCTTGCGCGTGATCAGGGGGCAGATGATCGCGACCGCGACCAGCGTCACCCCGGTCCACGTCGAGATCTCGTCGCGCAGGGACGGCCTCCACGGCGGCGACTCCGATCACCACGAGCGTGGCGATGGTGACCACACGACCACCGCGGAACCCCCGGGTGGTGGTCGCTGAGGGGTCGCCTGCCGGCGGCGTCTCCGATGGCGATGCCTGCCCGACCGCCGCATCGACCGGGGCGCCGCCGGCCGGGGCATCGACCGCAGCATCGACCGGGGCTCCGGCGCGCGCCCATCCGGGCTCGTCGGCTCCGGTGGGCGGCTGAGTCACAGGGTGATGTTAGTGGGCCGGGTGGCACCGACTATGCGACGGCGTGGGAGCTGACATCGAGGCGTGGCTGGCCCGCCTCGAGGGCCTGCTGTTCGAGTGGGTCGAGGCAGGCCGAAGGTTCGTTCGCCGCCTCCCCTTCGTCCACCCCGTCCGATGTCCCCACGGTGGCGGCGGCCGGTGCGGTCGCACTCCCGGCCGTGTCGGCTGCCCTGGACGCGAGGCTCCGTGGCTGCTGATCCACCTGGCGGGGGGACTCCAGGGGGATCGCCAGGCCCTGCATCTCGGTGAACCGACGACCGGTCACGAGCACCCGCGACTCCAGCGACGCGATCGCCCTGTTGTACGCCGTGACACCCGCGCCCAGGGACGACCCCAGCTTGTCGAGGTGCCCCAGCATGGTCGCCAGCCGTTCGGCCATCTCGCGACCCAGCGACTGCACCTCCCGGGCGTTGGCGGCGAGCGCGTCCTGGCGCCAGATGTGGCCGACCGTGCGGGTCAGTGCCATGAGGGTCGTGGGGGTGGCCAGGATGACGTTGCGCTGGAAGGCGTGCTCGAGCAGTGCGGGGTCGCAGGCCAGGGCCTCGGCCAGCAGCGACTCGGCGGGCAGGAACATCACGACGAACTCAGGCGCGGTGTCGAACTGCCGGGCGTACTCCTTGCCCGCCAGCCGATCGACGTGGTTGCGCACCTCGCGGGCGTGCTGGGCGCGCGCCGCCGCCACCTCGTCCTGGGGGTCGCCGGCCTCGATGCCCAGGATCGCGCGCAGTGAGACCTTCGCGTCGACCACCACGGTCTTGTCCTCGCCGAGGTGGAGCACGACGTCGGGCCGAAGCATCCCCGCATCGGTCGTGACCGACTGCTGCTCGGTGAAGTGCACGTCGCGAACCAGCCCCGACGACTCGAGCAGCCGACGCAGCTGGAACTCGCCCCACCGACCGCGGACCTCGCTGTGACCCAGCGCCCCCACCAGTCGTGCGGTCTCGCGCCGAAGGCCGTCCGTGGAGGTGCTGGTGGCCTCGGCGACCAACCGAAGCTGCTCGGCCAGTTGCGCGGTGGAGGTCGCCCGCCCTCCCTCCGCCCGGGCCACCGCCTCCTCGAGCCGGCCCAGGGCGGTCTGGACGGGACCCATCGCCTGCGCCACCTGCTCCGGTGCCTGGGCCTGGGCCTGTGCACTTGTCCGGGCCGCCGCCAGTTCCGCCTCGAGCCGTGACACCCGCTCCCCGGCGACGGCGAGCTCGGCGGAATGTCGCGGACGGTCCATCAAACCGCGCAGCACCCAGCCCAATGCGAGGCAGACCCCGGCCATCACGACCACTGCGAACGTGAACACCCACCACATCGACGTATCCATGGCTCATTCCTACGGCAGGGGTGTGACATTGGTGGGACGTCGCCGATCGAAGCCGCGCCGTGGTGCGCACCCGGCGATGTTGCCGGCCGGGCGGCCGGGCGTCAGGCGACGCGCGCCGTCGGGCGTCAGGCGACCCGGGCGACCACCCGTGCGTGGTTGTCATCCGGGTAGGACAGCGCACACGCCCCCTGCGGGCTGGTCCAGCGCAGACCGTCGCCGGCGGCGGCCTCCACCCTCCATCCGCCTTCGTGCTTGAGGCGGTGGTGTCTTCGGCACAGGGCGTGGAGGTTCTCCGCTGAGGTGGAACCCGTGGGGAAGGGAACCAGGTGGTCGAGGTCGCACTCGGTCGCGGGCACCGCGCACCCGGGGAACCGGCACGTCCCGTCGCGCAGCCGGACGTGCCGGTCCAGGGCGGCGGGCGGGCGGTACGACAGCGTCCCGACGTCAAGGACGGCGCCCGTGGCGCGGCAGGTCAGGACGTGGCGCCACCGCGCATCGCCCGCGGCCAATCGACGTGCATCCTCAGCGGGGATCACCCCGAACCCGTTGATGACGCCGGGTTCGTCACTGAACCCTGCGAGCGAGTCGACGGGAATGGTGACCGTGATGACGGTGTCGGCGCGTGGTCGTCCGCCCACTGCGCCGGCAGAGGCCCCGAGATCAGACGCCGAACAGTCGCTGGCGCTCGGGTGCAGGATCAGGTCGACCAGAGCAGAGGCCAGCCACAGGTCCAGCGGCTCGCGGGGATCTGTACCGTCGTGAGTGGGGTCGCCGTTGCGGTCGGCCAGGGCGCACGCGCGGATGGCGGAGTACACCCGCTCGGCATCCTCGCTGGCCAGTCGTGCGACCAGGTCCGCGGTCCCGTCCCCCCGATGCCCCACCCACACGCCACGCTCAGCGAGGCCCTTGCTGCGCCGGCGAGGTCGCTCGCCGCAGCCGAGGGCCAGCAACCTGCGCTGGAGGAACAACTCCAGGCGGCGGGCGGTGTGCTCCTGGGCATAGGCCAGGCCGTCTGCCAACAGGGTGGCGCATTCGGACTCGAAGTCCTCGCGCGGCACACCCTCCGGATCGGTCATGGGGATCTCGAACAGCGCGTCGGCCAGGATCCGGGCGCGGGTCAGGTCGAGCTCGCCGCGGCACAGGGCTGCCCACACCTCCGGCTGGTGACGAAGCGCCTCGGACGTGGACCGCGTGTGCTGGGCGGAGCGTCGGGAGACGAGCAGCGCACAGGACACCTCGTCGAGCACCCGGTCGGTGCCTGCGCCCCCCGGGGTCTCATCGGCCACCGCCGCGACGCACGCCGCACGAAGGGCGGCGACCTGCCGGGAGAGCTGCTCCACGGCCTCCAGCGACAGCATCGCTGGTCCGTAGGCGGCGATGTCGAGGCCTCGGCCATCGGAACCACCCGGATCCGGGTCGTCCGGCGGTCGGGCACGGATCACCTGCACCAACGCGTCGACCCCCAATCCCGCGGCGTCGAGCACGCGGCCATGCTCATCCCGCACGGTCAGAACAACCTCAAGCACACTTCCCCCTCAGAGTCGAACACCTGTTCGATCAGCTGTCAGAACCATACCCCGCCCCACCGACATGCGGCGCTGATCCCGGGGCCCCTGTGGACAGTCGCTGGGCGAATTGGGGGGACGGCACCACACTGCCGCCATGGGAATCCGCTACTACGCCTGGCCCTTGCACCCTGACCTCGTCGACCTGGCGAGGTCCTACCCGGAGGCATTCGCTGCTGACGATCCGTTCGCTGACGCGTGGTTCACGGAGAATGCCGGCAACTGCTACTTGGACAAGGCGTGGAGCGGGCTCCAGGTCGTGCTCGGCACCGGGGCTGGTCGGGGCGGCCGACGGCCCGCGCTCTCGCTCGTCGAAGGAGACGTGACGATGACGAGCCATGGCTGGATCGCACATTTCGGGGTCCTTGATCCAGTCCAGCTGCGCCGGGCGGCCCGGGACCTCGAGCAGGTCCCGGTCTCTGCTGTCCCACGCGAGTCGAAGCGAGATCGCGCACGACTGGGCACCAGCTTCCTGGCACCGATCGGCATGGCGGATCGGGACTACGTGGTGGAGCACCTCGGGGTGCTGAAGGGCTTCGTCGACACCTTGGCGCAGGGCCGAATGGGCATGATCTACATGATCGGGTAGTCCCTGGCGCGGCTGCGCGGCGGAAGGGGGCCGAATGTGGGTCCGGTTGCGGTGACCAAGGACGGCACCCGATCGCCGGTAGAATCGTGCGTTGTGGCCCTCACCATCGGCATCGTCGGACTGCCCAACGTCGGCAAGTCCACCCTGTTCAACGCGCTGACCCGCAACAACGTGCTCGCGGCCAACTACCCCTTCGCCACCATCGAGCCGAACACCGGTGTCGTCGGCGTCCCCGACCCCCGTCTCGATGTGCTCGCTGGCATCTTCGGCTCGGCCCGGACGTTGCCCGCCACTGTCACGTTCGTCGACATCGCCGGGATCGTCAAGGGCGCCAGCGAGGGCGCGGGGCTGGGCAACAAGTTCCTGTCGCACATCCGAGAGTCCGACGCGATCTGCCAGGTGATCCGCGTGTTCACCGACCCGGACGTGGTCCACGTCGATGGGCGGGTCTCGCCAAAGGACGACATCGAGGTCATCAACCTCGAGCTGATCCTCGCCGACCTGCAGACCCTCGAGAAGGCGATCCCACGGCTGCAGAAGGAGGCCCGGATGAACAAGGACCGGGCGCCGGTCCTTGCCGCGGCCGAGGAGGCTCAGTCCGTGCTGGAGGGCGGCCGGACCGTCTTCGCCGCCGGCCTGGACCGCGAGCCCCTGCGCGAGCTGTTCCTGCTCACCGCCAAGCCGTTCCTGTACGTCTTCAACGTCGACGCGGACGAGCTCTCCGACGACACCATGCGCACCGAGCTGGCATCCCTGATCGCCCCGGCGGAGGCGGTGTTCCTCGACGCCAAGACCGAGGCCGACCTGATCGAGCTCGACGAGGCCGAGGCCCTCGAGCTGCTGCAGTCGATCGGCCAGGAGGAGAGCGGCCTGACCCAGCTCGCCCGGGTCGGGTTCGACACCCTCGGCCTGCAGTCCTACCTGACGGCCGGCCCGAAGGAGTCGCGCGCGTGGACGATCCCCAAGGGCGCGACCGCCCCGGAGGCCGCCGGCGTGATCCACACGGACTTCCAGAAGGGCTTCATCAAGGCCGAGGTCGTGTCCTTCGATGACCTTGTCGGGGCCGGTTCGATGGCAGAGGCCAAGGCCCGCGGCAAGGTCCGCATCGAGGGCAAGGAGTACGTGATGCACGACGGCGACGTGGTCGAGTTCCGCTTCAACGTGTGACATCAGGGAACCAGAACAAGTAGGGCGTTCCATCAGGCACCTGGCCCAGCCGAATCCCGCCTTGGGCCTGCCCGCGATTCGGTTGGGATTGCCGCCTAGAGTTGAATGATCGGTGCCGGTCGGCCCGGCTGACGAGAGGAATTGACCATGTCTGACGACAGGATCGAACCGAGGATCATGGCCTCCACCACCATCCGTCCCACCATCGTGACGCCCACCTCGGTGCGACCGGATGGGCGTGCCACGGAGCTGACGCCAGCGGTCTCGACAGTCGAGCAGGTGCGGGCTGTCGTGATGGGGATGACAGCGAACGCGGCGAGGACCCGATTGGAGGCGCTCGGCTTCGAGGTCCGAGTTGTCTCCCGCGACGGGAAGCCCGACGAGGAAATCGGTGGCGCGAACGGGGAGTGTGCGAACCTGTCGGTCGTCGAGGGAAAGGTCGCCGACGTCGCACTCCGATGAGGCGGCCACGGAACTTCCGGCACGACGGCGACGTGGTCGAGTTCCGCTCCTGATCGGGCCGCGCGTGGTGCTGCGTGCACCCAGCGTTCCCGACGTTGAAGCCCGCAAGAGGCTCGGCTGGCATCGCCAGATCGAAAGAGGCTATGGGTCGAGTCGGCTCGATGGTCCTGCCACCAGCTGGAGAGGCGGGTGAGTGGAGCCTGGGTGGGGATCACGGACTTGCACCACGTCTCAGCGCAGGATCGCCGGCAACGACGCCGCGTGAATGCCTTGAGTCCGCTCTAGGCAGGGAGACCGGGCCGGCGTACCGTCGGCCTCAAGGCGTAGGGCTTCGGGCCCGCCGGACTCCCCGCCGCGAGAGGGGAACCGTGATCGATCATGAAGGATCCGCGGTGCATCGTCGGGTGGCATAACGACGCTACGGGTGCCGACCTACCACCGGACAGCGAACCAGTCTCGCCCGACAAGATCCTGGTCGTCTGCTCTCGGTGTGGGCGCAGCAAGGTAATCAGCATTGAGTCCGGTCCCTTCACAACGCAAGCCCCGGACAATCCGATTTCCGGCGGCTGAGGCTGAGGACGGTCCTGCCGATCCTTGAGTATGGGAGCCACGAGCGCCACCGACACGCGGAGACCACCCATGCGACAGGGCCTTTGGGCTCTGGTGGCCCCGACGCCGGGCGGTGCAGTCTGAGGAATGAGCCCTTGGGTGGACCACCAAAGTGGCGTCCTCGTCCGGGGCGGAAACGGGGTGCATCATGAAACGCAACAAGGCACTCGGAGCAGTGCTCGTGGCCGCCCTGGCGGGGGGACTTCTGACCGGCTGCTCATCGGACAGCGCGACAACGGCCACGTCCTCCACGCCCCCGGCCGAACTGCTGGTCGGCAGGTGGTTGGCGACGTTCCCGACCGTGACGGAGTTCCCCGATGGGGCGTTTGTCATCCTCGAACTCGAGGAGGGTGGGGTGTGGACCTACAAGTGGGGCCCGTCCTACGACGAAGTCGAGCAGATAGGCATCGGCACGTACACGGTGAACGCGGATGACACGATCACCTGGCTCGGTGGGGCCTGCGTCGAAGGCGAAGCGGGCATCTACACGTACACGCTGGAGGGTGACGAATTCACCCAAACGGCGAAGGACGAACCATGTAGCCCACGCTGGGACGCCTATCACGGGGTGACCTTCACGCGGGAGACTCCGTCGCCGAGCCCCTCCACCAGCTGAGCGCAGTCGGTGCCCTCGGGACGGCCCTCCCAATCCCGCGGCGTCCCACCGTGCCGGCGCGAGGTGGGTTGGGGAGAGATCCATCAGGCATGCCGGGGTCGGTTAGGCACCCTTGCGCCGCGTGAGTGCCTTGAGTCCGCTCTAGGCAGGGAGACCGGGCCGGCGTACCGTCGGCCTCAAGGCGTAGGGCTTCGGGCCCGCCGGACTCCCCGCCGCGAGAGGGGAACCGTGATCGATCATGAAGGATCCGCGGTGCATCGTCGGGTGGCATAACGACGCGACGGGTGCCGACCTACCACCGGACAGCGAACCAGTCTCGCCCGACAAGATCCTGGTCGTCTGCTCTTGGTGCGGGCGCAGCAAGGTAATCAGCATTGAGTCCGGTCCCTTCACATTGCGAGCCCCGGACGACCCCGATTACCGGCGCTGAGGACCGTCTTGCCGACCCCGGGGCGTCCCACCCTGCCGCGCGAGGTGGGCAGGGAAGAGAGCCATCAGGCAGCCGGCGTGCTCCGTGCGGGGTGAGTTGCGCTTCAACCGTGTGATTCACCCCTGAGCCGCCCCGGGAGTGGCCCCCACGCGGTTCTGACAGAATCTGACGCCACCCGGATCGACGACGGGCCGCCCCACGCGGAGGTGCTGATGCAGGTCCCGCAGGTCTCGCTGCGCCTGCGCATCCCCGGGGACGGCCGGATGCGCCGGGTGCTCCTGGCGTACCTGCTCTGCGACCTCATCGAGTTCGCGACCTGGATGGCGGTCGTGCTCGTCGCGTACGCGAACGGTGGGGCGGTCGCAGTCGGAGCCGCGTCCGTGGCGATGCTGCTGCCGGCGATCGTCATCGTCCCGCTCATCGCAGGGTTCGGTGACCGGATGCCACGGGGTCGGGCGCTGTCCCTCTCCCACGCCCTGGTCGGGGTCACCTCCCTGGGCATGTGCCTGCTCCTTCTTCTCGATGCCCCGTTCTGGTCCGTCGTCCTCGGCGGGAGCCCTGCAGACGATCGCCCTGAGCCTGGTCCAGCCCATGCACTACTCGGCGCTGCCGTTCCTCGCGCTGCGGCCCGGGGACCTGGTGGCGGCCAACGGGCTGTCGTCGTTCATGGACGGGGCCTCGCTGTTCATCGGCTTCCTGGTGGCAGGTGTCCTCACCGACGTCGTCGGCCCGTGGGTCGTCCTGCTGGCCTGCGGCCTCATGGGACTGGTGGCAGCGCTCCTGACCACCCGCCTGGGCATCGCGGCCGCGGCTGGGACGGCCGACGAGGATGAGCCGGGGGAGATCCGTGCCGCCCTCCAGGGACTCCTCGCCCTGCGTGGCAACTGGGGGGCGCTGGCCCTGCTGGCCCTGCTCGGCTGCACCTTCTTCATCGATGGCGCCAATGAGCCGCTGATCCCTGACCTTCAACGACCAGGTGCTCGGGCTGGGGGACTCCACGGCGGGCCTGCTGGCCGGGGGCTACGGACTCGGGCTGGCGCTCGGAGGGGCTCTGCAGGCGGGCCTGGCGCATCGCAGCCGACTGGCCCCGGTGGTCCTCGCGGGGGCGCTGGTGCTGGGCGGCACGTGGATGGCCGTGGCGCTCGTCGGTGCCCTCGGGCCCGCCTTCGTGCTGGTGACGCTGGCCGGGATGGGTGCGTCGCTGATCATCGTCTCGGCGCGGACCCTGCTCCAGCGCAGCACCGACAACACGGTCCTCGCACGGGTCCTGGCGATCCAGGAGGGGGTCCAGATGAGCGGGCAGGCGCTCGGCTCGCTGCTGGCCCCACTGGCGATCCTCGCGCTCGGACCCAGCGGCGCGTTCATCCCGATCGGCATGCTCGTGATCCTCACGGGGCTGGTCGCCCGTGCCACGGTGGGCCGGCTCGAGGCCACGTCCACCGTCCGCCTCCGGGAGGTCGCGCTGCTCGGTCGGGTGCCGTTCCTGGGCCTGCTGCCGGCCTATGAGCTGGAGCACCTTGCCCACGGGGCACTCTGGCGCAACGTCCCCCCGGGGCAGGCCGTCACGACCCAGGGGCAGCCGGGCGCCACCTTCTACGTCGTGGCCGCCGGTGAGTTGTCCGTGACGGTGGATGGCCGCCTGCGCGACCACACCCTGACCGCCGGGGAGGGGTTCGGCGAGATCGCGCTGCTCCACAGGGTTCCGCGGACCGCCACCGTCATCGCGTTGACCGACTGTGAGCTGCTCACCCTCAGCGCAGCCCAGTTCCTGGCGTCGGTGACCTCAAGCGCCGACGGCACCGCGCTGGCAAAGGAAGTCTCCGATGGTCGGCTCGCGGCGGACGGTCAGCGGGGCTGATCCACCCGCGCGTTCCGGGGTAACGTGACCGCGCCCAACAGGTTAGGCTCGCCCGGCGGTGGCGCGGTCTCGGTGGTTGTGCCCGGCCAGTTCGGCCGGCGAGGCCCCGGAACAGAGGAGAGGCAATGGGACGAGCCCGTATGCCGCGCGACGTGCGGATGCGCCGCGTGCTGGGTGCGTACGGGCTCTTCTCCCTGGTGGAGTACGCCACCTGGATCGCGATCCTGCTCTTCGCCTACGACCGCGGCGGGGCGGCTGCCCTCGGTGTCGCCTCCGTTGCGATGCTCGCCCCGGCCATCGTCCTGGTCCCGGTCCTCTCCGGCTTCGGGGACCGGATGCCCCGCGGGCGGGCCGTGGCGCTGTCGCACGCGGGGGTGGCCGTGACCTCACTGGTGACGGGGCTGCTCATGCTGGCCGGGGCACCGTGGTGGTCGGTGCTGGTCGGGGGCGCGCTGCTGTCGGTCGCGGTGAGCCTTGTGCGCCCCATGCACCTGGCAGCCCTCCCCAGCCTTGCCGTCCGGCCGGGGGACCTGGTCGCCGCGAACGGGTTGTCCTCCTCGCTCGAAGGGGTTGCCGTCTTCGTCGGGTTCGTGCTCGGCGGCATGCTCACGAGCGCGGGCGGCGCCCCGGCGGTGCTCCTCCTCGGGGCTGTGGTGGCCGTGATCGCGGCTGGCCTGACCAGCGGGCTGGCCCCGGCCGGTGCGGCCGCACCCGTGGCCCACGCGCGGTGGACCAGCGAGTTCCGTTCGGCGCTGGAGGGCTTCGCCGCGCTCCGCGGGAACTGGGGGGCCCTGTCCCTGCTCCTGCTGTTCGCGATCGCCTTCGTCGTCACCGGGGCCAACGATGTCCTGACGGTCTCCTTCAACGACGAGGTGCTGGGGCTCGACGCATCCACGGCGGGCGTGCTGGCGGGCGCCTACGGCATCGGCATCGCCCTGGGTGGGATGACCCTGGCGGGCCTGGCGCACCGTCGCCGGCTGGCGCCGATGGTCCTTGCCGGGGCGCTCGTGTACGGCCTGTCGGAACTGGCGGTGGCCTTCCTGGGCAACCTCGCACCCGCGGCCGTGATGCTGGCACTGGGTGGTGTGGGCGTCTCCATGGTGATCGTGGCGTCGCGGACGCTGCTGCAGCGTGGCACGGATCCCCTGGTGCTGGCCCGCGTCCTGGCCATCCAGGAGAGCGTCCACCTCGTGGGGCTCACCCTCGGTGCTGCCGTCGGGCCGCTGGCCGTCATCTGGCTCGGCCCCCAGCGGGCGTTCATCCCCTTCGGGCTGTTCATCATCGTCGTCGGGCTGCTCTCGTTCCCGGCGATCCGCGCACTGGACGCCTCGGCGCCCTCGCACGAGCGCGAGATCGGATTGCTGTCCCAGGTGCCCTTCCTCAGCGCATTGCCTGCCTACGAGCTCGAGCACCTGGCCCAGTCCGCTCGCTGGCGCTCCTGTGCCGCGGACGAGACCGTGGTGGTCCAGGGCGAGCTGGGCGACGTGTTCTACGTGGTGGCCGACGGCGAGTTGTCCGTGACTGTGGACGGCGTGGTCCGCGACCACACCATGACCGCCGGGGACGGCTTCGGGGAGATCGCCCTGCTCAAGAGGGTCCCGCGGACCGCCACCATCCGCTCGCTCACGGACAGCGAGCTCCTGATGGTCAGCTCGGCGCAGTTCCTCGCCGCGGTGACGGGAAGCGCCGACGGTGCGGCCCTCGCAGCCGAGGTCGCCGATGGGCGCCTGGCGTCCGACGGGGAGCGGACCTGACCCATGGAGTGCATCCTCTGATGTCGGCAGCATGCGCATCATCTGGTGCTACTCTTGATGCATGCGAACCACGGTCACGATCGATGACTCCCTCATCGAACGCGCCATGGAGCTCACCGGCACCTCCGAGAGGTCAGCCCTGATCCGTGACGCGCTGCAGGCCCTCATCGCCCGTGAGAGTGCCCGACGGCTCGTCCTGCTCGGCGGGACGGACCCCGAGGCGGTCGCGGCTCCGCGACGGCGCGGCCACGACGAGTGATCCTCGTCGACACGTCGATCTGGGTCGACCACCTGCGTACCGGTGACGCGCGCCTTGTCGGACTCCTCGAGCGCTCCGAGGTCCTCACCCATTCGATGGTCGTCGGTGAGTTGGCCCTGGGTTCCATCACGCAGCGGGAGGTCCTGCTCGACTCGCTGGAGTCCCTCCCACATGCGACCGAGGCCAGCCCGGCGGAGGTGCGGCACCTCGTTGAGTCCCGGAGGTTGTACGGCCGGGGCATCGGCCTCGTGGATGCCCACCTCCTGGCCTCGGTCCTGCTGACGCCGCGGGCCCGACTCTGGACGCGCGACCGCAGGCTGGCGACCGTCGCACGGGAGCTCGACCTGCGCGTCGCCGACGGCTGACACCCGACGCGCGGGGGCGCGGCGGCGGTCCGGGGGGCCTGGGGCGATAATGGCGCCCATGGCCGACATGCTGGCGTACTGCGAGGACCTCCCCGTGCTCTCGATCCCCGAGGGTGAGGTCCTCATCACCGAGGGCGGGCAGCCGTCGCGGATGTTCGTGCTGGTCTCCGGCTCGGTCACGATCGAGAAGGACCTGGTCCCGTTCGCGCGGATCGACCATCCCGGCGCGGTGTTCGGCGAGATGTCGTGGGTGCTGGACCGCTCCGCGACGGCGACGGTCCGGGCGGCGACGCCGGTGGAGGTCCGCGTCATCGAGGATCCGGACTCGTTCCTGAACGACAACCCCGGTGCGGCGGTCGCCGTCCTTCGGATGACCGCCATGCGCCTTGATGGGCTCACGCAGTACCTCGTCGACGTCAAGCAGCAGTTCGCCGGGCTGACGGGACACCTCGGGATGGTCGACCAGATCCTCGACAGCCTCGTGCACCACCAGAGTGGACCCACGAAGACAGGCTCCGTGCGCGACCCGGAGTGCTGAGCCCGCGGGGCCGCACCGGCCTGGGCCTCAGTCGAGGGTGATCGTCTCGGACTCGAAGACCCCGTACCAGTGGGCCGTCCGCTCGTCGGTGTCCAGCGTGATGTTCGGCGGGATCGGGCCCACCTGCTTGCCGGGGTTGAACACCCACGTGCGGCCCAGCTTGGCGTGCCACGAGCCGTCGGGGACCCAGGGGGCCTGGTGGATGTGCCCGCAGAGGACGACATCGGGTTGGTACTGCGCGATCCACGCAGCGAGGTCGTGGTCGGGGAACTCCCGGCGACCGTCCTTGCACAGCGGCGTGCCGGCGGGCGGCGCGTGGTACAGCCAGATCCACGTCTCAGGACGGTCCACCGCGGCGGCGGCCAGCTGGGCGTCGACCTCCTCGCGGGTGATCGGACCGTCCCACCAGGGGCAGAGGGTGAACCGCACGCCGTCGACGTCGAGGCTCGTGCCGTCGGTGTGCACCCGCTCGTCCGTCACGCGCCGCAGCCACCCGGCCACCTGCTCGCCGTGGGCGCCGGGGCCGTCGAGGTCGTGGTTCCCGGACGTGGCCAGGACCAGGGCCTCGTTCGACAGCGTGGTCAGGTACTTGCCCAGGACGACCGACTGCACGTCGATCGGCACCGGGTTGACCACGTCGGCCAGGTCCCCGCACAGCGCGACCACGTCGGCCTCGGCGGAGGCGCGCACCAGCCAGTCGTAGTGGGGGAGGCGGTAGTGCAGGTCCGAGACGGCCAGGATGCGCACGGTGTGAGTCTCCCCTACCCAGGGGCGTTCAGCATGAGGTGGCCCCGGCGTGGCGTGTGGATCAGGGCAGGTCGAGGACCATGCCCTCGTGGGCGACCGTGGCGAAGCCGTCGGCGCAGAACTCGTCGCGGATCCTGTCCAGCGCGTCGTCGGTGCGGTGCGGTCCGTGGTGGAACAGCATGAGCGACTTGGCGTTGACCTTCCGCGCGAGCTCGATGGCCTCGTCGATGGTCGCGTGGCCGTAGTCGACGGCCCGGGGGCGCTCGCTGGCGAGGAACTGGGCGTCCTCGATGAGGACGTCGACACCGTCCATGGCCGCCAGCGCCTCGTCGGTCACGCCGGCTGCAGGGGCGTGGTCGGGCACGTACGCGAACGAGACGTCACCGGCCTGCACGCGGTACCCGAAGCTGCGCCCGCCCTTGTGGGCGACGTCGAACGCCGTGACGGCGAATCCCTCGACGGTCAGCGTCCCGGCCTCGAGGGCGTTGAAGGTCCAGGTGCCGTTCAGCCCCTCGGGGGGGATCGGGAACGCCGGCGGGGACATCATCTGGGCGAGCAGGTCCCGCCCGGTCCGACCGGACTCCCCGGGGATGTACAGGTCGACGCGCGAGTCCTGACGGTCGCCCGCGGCGAAGAAGGGGATCCCCTGCACGTGGTCCCAGTGCATGTGGCTGAGCATGATCGAGCCGTTGAAGGCCGCACCCTCGAGCAGCGGGGTCAGCGACCGGATCCCGGTACCGGCGTCCAAGGCGAGGACCGGCGCGGACGCGGCGTCCGGGGCGACCACGACGCACGAGGTGTGCCCGCCGTAGCGCACGAAATCAGGGCCTGGGGCGGGTGTGGAACCACGCACCCCGAGGAAGGTCAGCCGCACGTTCTCTCCTCAGCCCGGATGTTGTTCCGCCCTCTGCCGACGCTGGACCTGTGACATTCTAGGGGTCAGCACCCGCCCGTTTGTCACGAATTGATTGGGAGACATGACCGACCTCCGCCGGCACGTCCCCCCCGTTGCCCTGCGATGGGACGATGAGGCGCCCGGGGAGCTCTGGCGGGTCGTGGACGGGACGCTCGTGTTCGCCGACGTGTCGGGTTTCACGGCGTTGACCGAGAAGCTCTCGCGGCGCGGGCGGATCGGCGCCGAGGAGATCGTCGAGACGCTGAACCGGGTGTTCGGCCCGATGCTGCGGATCGCCGGCACGCGTGGCGGTGAGCTGCTGAAGTTCGGCGGCGACGCGCTGCTGTTCCTGTTCACCGGCCCGGACCACACCGAGCAGGCGTGCGACGCGGCGGTGGAGATGCGCACGGCGCTGCGGCAGGCCGCGGCCGTGCCGACGTCGGTCGGGCCGGCTCTCGCTGAAGATGTCGGTCGGGCTGCACTCCGGGGACATCCACCTGTTCCTCGTGGGCGCCCCGACGCGCGAGCTGCTCATCCTCGGGCCGGGCGCGACGTCCACCGCCCTGGCGGAGAAGGCCGCCGAGGCGGGCGAGATCGTCGTCAGCGCCGAGACGGCGGCGCGGCTCGCGCCGGACGCCGTCCGCCCGCGTGAGGACGGCGAGCTGATGCTGCGCCGCCGCAAGGCGCACTCCGCGCCCGGGGACGAGTTCGTGATCCCCGACGTCGACCGGGAGCGGATCCGCGGGCTGTTCCCGATCGAGCTGGGGGAGTACCTCGACCCGGGCATCCCCGACCCGGAGCACCGGATCGCCAGCATCGCGTTCATCAAGTTCTCCGGCACCGACGCCCTGCTCGCCGGGCCCGGCCCGGATGTCCTGGCCGAGGCGCTGCACAAGACGGTGAGCCTCGTCGAGGAGGCGCTGGCGCCGGAGTCGATCAGCCTGCTGGCCACCGACCTCGACAGCGACGGCGGCAAGTTCTTCCTCGGCTCCGGCATCCCGACCTCGTTCGAGGACAACGAGGGCCGGATGCTGCGCGCGCTGCGCCGGATCGCGGACTCGGACTCGCCGCTGCCGCTGCAGCTGGGCGTCAACCGGGGGCACGTGTTCGCCGCCGAGGTCGGGATCCCCGAGCGCGGCGCGTACACCGGCATGGGCGACACCACCAACACCGCGGCCCGGATCATGTCCAAGGCGACGGCGGGGAAGCTGTACGCCCATCCGGCGGTCCTCGAGCACTCGCGCACGCGGTTCGCCGTCACGCCCGCCGGACCGTTCGCGATGAAGGGCAAGGCCGTGCCGCTGCTGGTCTTCGAGATCGGCGAGGAGCTCGGGACCGCCGAGGAGACGACGGCGGAGGCGCGGCTGCCGTTCCTGGGGCGCGACGAGGAGATCGCGACCGTGCGGGAGGCGCTGGACACGGCCCTCGCCGGGGCCGGTGGCGTGATCACGATCACCGGCGCCACCGGCATGGGCAAGTCCCGTCTGGCCTTCGAGGCGGTCGAGGCGACGACCGGGCGCGCGGGTCGTGGTCGTGCGGGCCGAGCCGTACGGCGCCGCGAGCGCGTACCGCGTGTTCCGCGACCCGGTGCGTCGGCTGCTCGGGCTCGAGCGCGACACCCCGGAGGCGATGGGGCAGGCGCTGCTGGCCACCCTCGCTGAGGTCGCCCCGGCCCTGCTGCCGATGGCCCCGCTGATCGCGGACGTGGTCCAGGTGGACGTGCCCAGCACCCCCGAGGTCGACGCCCTCGACCCGCAGTACCGCCCCGATCGGTTGGCCGATGCGCTCGTGCGGTTGGTGGATGTGGCGATGCCCGGGCCGCTCGTGCTTGTCGCTGAGGAAGCGCATTGGGCGGACGGCGCGTCCGCGCGCCTGCTGGACCGGATCGGTGCCGCGAGCGCCGGGCGGCCCTGGGCCGTGATCGCGGTGCGGCGCGGCGAGGAGGGTGGGTTCGCCCCGTCCGGCGGCACCCATGTCACGCTCGAGCCGCTGCCGAACGAGGTCATGGAGCGGCTGGTCATCGCCGCGACCGAGGCCACGCCGCTGCGCCCGCACGAGATCGCCGCCGTGGTCGACCGCGCGCAGGGCAACCCCCTGTTCGTCGAGGAGGTCACCCGCGTCGCCCTGGACACCGGGTCGCTGGACACGCTGCCCGAGTCCGTCCAGGGGGCGATGAGCGCCCAGATCGACCTGCTGCACCCCGACGCCCGCCGGGTCCTTCGCTACTGCGCGGTCCTCGGCCGCAGCTTCCGGGTCGAGGTGCTCCGGCGGACCCTGGCCACCGGACGGGCTGGTGGCCGATGCGGCGGTCCTCAGCAGCCTCAGCTCGTTCCTCCAGCCCGACGGACCGGACCGGTGGCGCTTCCGCAACAGCCTGATCCGCGACGCGGCCTACGAGGGGCTGGCGTACAAGATCCGCAGCCGCCTGCACCGCGCCGCCGGCGAGACCCTGGAGGCGATGAGCACCGACCTCGATGCGGACTCCCCAACGCTCGCCCTGCACTTCTGGCGCGCAGGCGACGCCGAGCGCACGTGGAAGTACGCCCAGCAGGCGGGCGAGCTGGCGCGCAGAGGCATACGCCAACGTGGACGCGGCTGCCAGTATGAGCGCGCGCTCGAGGTCAGCCGGCGGGTACCCTGGGGTGACTGACGGCCGCACGTGCCGAGGTGTGGGCAACGCTGCGGGGAAGTCCGCGGCTCTGGCGGGCGTCCTGGACGGTCGCTGGACGCCTACCGACGGGCTGCGGCCCTGACCGCGAACCCAGTGTCCAAGGCGGACCTGCTCGCCGAGCGGGCGCG
>CAVPNX010000030.1:0-16757 GCA_963706885.1 uncultured Actinomycetes bacterium
ACGCGCCGTTCATCAGTTCCGGGCCCCTCAACGTTGGCGTCAGTCGCAGACCGCGCCGCGGGAGGCGGAGCCGACCAGCTTGGCGTACTTGGCCAGGACGCCGCGGGTGTAGCGCGGCGGGAGTGGGACCCACGCCTCCCGGCGGATGGCCAGCTCGGCATCGTCCACGAGCAGGTCGAGGGTCCGGTTCGGGATGTCGATGCGCACCCGGTCGCCGTCGGCGGCCAGCGCGATCGGACCGCCGTCGACGGCCTCTGGAGCCACGTGGCCCACGCACAGGCCGGTTGTGCCGCCGGAGAAGCGCCCATCGGTGATGAGCAGGACGTCCTTGCCCAGCCCCGCACCCTTGATGGCCGCGGTGATCATCAGCATCTCGCGCATCCCCGGGCCGCCCTTGGGGCCCTCGTAGCGGATGATCACGACGTCGCCGGCCTGGATGGTGCCGTCCTCGAGGGCGTCCATCGCGGCGCGCTCGCGCTCGAAGACGCGCGCCGGGCCCTCGAAGACCTCCACGGGGATGCCCGCGTTCTTCACGACCGCGCCCTCAGGGACCAGCGATCCGCCGAGGATCGTGATGCCGCCGGTGCCGCCCATCGGGTCGGACATCGCGCGCAGGATCGTGCCATCGGGGTCCGGGGGGTTCACCTCGGCCAGGTTCTCGGCGACCGTGCGGCCGGTGACGGTCAGGCAGTCGCCGTGCAGCAGGCCCGCGTCGAGCAGGGCCCGCATGATCACCGGCACTCCCCCGACCCGGTCCATGTCGCTCATCACGTAGCGACCGAAGGGCTTCAGGTCGCCGAGCAGCGGGACCTTGGCACCGATGCGCTGGAAGTCCTCCATCTCGAGGTCGATATCGGCCTCGTGGGCGATCGCCAGCAGGTGCAGGACGGCATTCGTGGAGCCGCCGAGGGCCATGATCACGGCGATCGCGTTCTCCAACGACCTCTTCGTGATGATGTCGCGGGTGGTGATGCCCTGACGCAGCATCTCCACGACCGCCTCGCCGGAGCGCCGGGAGAACCCGTCGCGGCGACGGTCCACCGCGGGCGGAGCGGCCGAGCCGGGCAGGCTCATCCCCATCGCCTCAGCCGCCGAGGCCATGGTGTTGGCGGTGTACATGCCACCGCACGCACCCTCACCCGGGCAGATCGCACGCTCGATCTCGTCGACCTCCTCGCGGGTGATCAGCCCACGGGCGCAGGCCCCGACCGCCTCGAAGGCGTCGATGATGGTGACGTCGCGGTCGCCGACCCGCCCGGGGAGGATCGAGCCGGCGTAGACGAACACCGACGCCACGTCCAGGCGCGCGGCGGCCATCAGCATGCCCGGCAGGGACTTGTCGCATCCGGCGAACGTGACCATGCCGTCGAGGCATTCGGCCTGCATGACGGCCTCGACGGAGTCGGCGATGATCTCCCGGCTCACCAGCGAGAAGTGCATCCCCTCGTGGCCCATCGAGATGCCGTCGGAGACCGAGATGGTGCCGAACTGCAGCGGGTAGCCGCCGCCAGCGTGCACGCCCTCCTTGGCCGAGCGGGCGAGGCGCTCCAGGGAGAGGTTGCACGGGGTGATCTCGTTCCAGCTCGAGGCGATGCCGATCTGCGGCTTCGGCCAGTCCTCGTCGGACATGCCCACCGCGCGCAGCATCCCGCGGGCGGCGGCACGCTCGAGGCCGTCAGTGACGGTGCGGGTGCGGGGCTTGATGTCGGGCGTGGTGGGGGTCTCGGTCATGGGGTTCAGCGTAGTGGGCGACCCGGGCGGCGGGCGTTGGCTGCCCGCCTGTCGCGTGCTCGGACGGACCGGCCCGACCAGCCACGCCCTGCGCTAGCCAAGTCGTCCGCCATCGCGCGGCCCGATCCCGGACTCGTCCCGATCTGCGGCCGCACTTCGTCGCTGTGACGGACGAAGTGGCCGGCCCGGGGGACGGTGGGCCCGGAGGATCACTCAGCCTGCACGACGACGTTCACCAGCGGCTCACCAGCGGCCCACCGCGACAGCTGGGCGGTCACCAGCCGACGCGCGCGTGGCAGGAAGGCGGACGTGTTGCCGCCCACGTGCGGGCTGATCAGGACGCCGGGGGTTCGCCAGAGCGGGTGATCGGCGGGCAGCGGCTCAGGATCGGTGACGTCCAGGGCGGCGCGCAGGCGACCGGAGGCGCACTCCGCGAGCAGGGCGTCGGTGTCGACGACCGGCCCTCGCGACACGTTGACCAGCAGAGCCCCGTCGTGCATCCGGGCCAGGAACGCGGCATCCACCATCCCTCGGGTGTCGCGGGTCAGCGGAACGATCAGGATCACGACATCGGCGTCCGGCAGGAGGCCCGGCAACTCGTCGATCGAGCGGACGACGACCCCGTCGACGCTCCGCGCCGTCCGGGCGACCGCGCTCACCTGGCACTCGAAGCCATCCAGCCGGCGAGCGATCGCGCGGCCGATCGATCCGAACCCGACGATCAGCACGCGCTTGTCGGCCAGCGCCTCGTGCCGGTCGTACATCCAGCGCCCATCGGGCATCGCGCGGGCGAACTCGTCGAGGTGGCGCAGGCTGGCGATGGTGAGCCCGACGGCGAGCTCGGCGGTGGAGGCGTCGTGGACCCCTGCCGCGTTGCAGAGCATGACCCCGTCGGGGAGTGCGGCGAGCACGTTGTCGACCCCCGCGGTCAGGGTCTGCACGACCCGCAGGTTCGGCATCCGGGCCATGATCGCCAGGTCGTCGGCAGTTGCTGTGTACGGCGGGACGAAGACGTCGACGTCCGGCAGGCAGGCGGGATCCGGGTCGCCCGAGTCCCAGACCACGACTCGTTCCGCGAACTCCGCGGGCAGGCCGTCGCGGATGTAGCCGGGCATGAGGGCGGTCACGGGGCCGTCTCGCCGGTGCCTCCGGCCGTGGACGTGGTCACGTGCTGGTTCCCCCGAGCCCCCCGACGTCCGGGGTGAGGACCGCCGAGCCTGCCGGGTGCTCCACGCGCCGGCCGTGGCCGAGGGTCCACACCGACTGCCGGCCCATGACCGTCCACTCGTGGGGGCCGCCGACCAGGGCGGTGTCCTCATCGATCCCCAGGACCGTGACGCCCTCGGGGGCGTGCAGCAGGACGCGGGTCAGCAGGTCCGGGGCCCAGCCGAGCATCTTGTCGAAGTGCGGGATCACGCGCAGGTGCGGCAACAGGCCGAGCCCCGGATCAGCGGACCGGTGCATGGCCCGGACGTGCGGCACCCAGCCGGTCATGGCCATGGCCCCGGCGCTGCACCCGGCCAGCGCCGCACCACCGCGCCACGCAGCCAGCACCTCGGCCCACACGGCGGAGTCGCGCAGCGCCCCGGCCAGGTGGGCCGGGTTGCCGCCGGACATGTAGACCAGCCCAGCCCCACGGACCTGTTCGGCGTTCACCGGGTCGTCGGCCTCCGCACGGTCGTGGATCACCAATGGGACGGCCTCCACGCCCAGCCGCTGCGCCTGCTCGGCGCCCAGACGGGTCCATTTGGCCAGGACCGCCGGGCCCTCAGGTGCGGCGGCCGTCGGGATCTGCACGTACTTCGGCGGGCGACCGGAGATCAGGTGCCGCTCGACCTCGAGCATCACGGGCAGGTACTCCCCCGAACCGACCAGTGCGATCGGCCCCGGGGTCACGTCCACTGCCACGTCGACCCCTCGCGGCTGTCGCGCACCTCGACGCCGACGCCGGCCAGGACGTCACGAAGACGGTCGCTGGCCGCCCAGTCGCCCGCCGCTCGACTGTCCGAGCGCAGGTCCACCAGCGCCTGCACGGCCCTGCCGGCCAGCTCCCGATCGTGGGTGGCGGAGGCGGACTCGGCCTGGTGGACAAGGCCGACCACGGCGGCACGCTCGGTGGCCGCCGATGCCGGGAGCACGGCGAGGATGGTGCGGGCGAGATCGGCTGCGTCCAGCGGGCTCGGGTCATCCGTGGGCAGGTCAGGATCGGCGTCGGGGCCTGCGTCCGCACCCGAGGCGACCCGCTGTTCGGGGCCGGCCGGATCGGGGTTCGCGCCCCTCTGCGCACCTGCGCCCGCGTCCGACGACCCGGTGCCCCGACCCACGGCCGCCCCGGCCCCGAGGGCGGCGATCCGGTCCTCAAGCTCGGCGATGGCCAGGCGTGAGCCGTTGGGGACCACGTCCTCGACCCCGGCCACCCGCAACGTCACGGTGCTGCGTCCAGCCACCCACGCCGTGCCCTCGTCCAGGTCCAGCACGAGCGCGGTGTGCTCATCGACGCCCAGGATGAACGCGTCGCCCAGATCGGGCTCGATCTGGGCCAGTCGCCGACCGCCGACGTAGCAGAAGCGGGTGTCGTGCGTGCCGCCCTCGCGGTTGTCGTAGTGCGGGATCACTGCGCAGCGCCACCCCAGGATCTGGCTCATCAGCCCGATCCCCGGCTCCCAGCGGGGGTCCTCACCGACCTTGTAGATCTCGTAGACCGGCAGCGCCCAGTCCCCGAGCGTGACCACGGCCGCGGAGGCGAACACCAGCGCACCCGAGCGTCCGGGTGCCACAAGGCCGGCCAGGGCCTCGGGAACGCCGGTCCCCTCCCAGCAGCGCCGTGCGTAGCTCGGGGATCCCGGTCCGGCGAAGACCCAGTCGGCGGCCCGGACGTCGGCGAGGGCGCGCTCGACCGTCAGGGCGTCGGCCGTGGCGGGCAGGTTGATCGCGCGCAGCGGGTGGCCGAGGGACTCCGTGAAGTACTGGTTGATCTTCTCCACCAGCTCGTCGGCGTTCTCCTGGAAGGCGAACGGGCTGTCCATCAACCGGGCATTCGTGGGGTCCGGCAGCCCCGAGAAGACCTCCCGATGGACGCCGAGCATCCCGGTGGTCGTCTCTCCCGAGCCCATGATCACCAGTCGCCGCGACACCCGGGAAGCCTAGCCCGGGTGCGCGGACCCGCCCGCTGCATGCGCGTCACCAGGTCTGGGAGCCGCTGTCGAGGGTCTTCCCGGCGATGCTCACGAAGGCCCAGCTGAACCCGCGGGCGTCCAAGCGCAGGTCGAGCACGCCGTAGGAGGTGTTGTCGAAGAACTCGCTCCACGTCCGGCCGTCGTGTGTGGTGGCGGAGCGCTGCTCGGCGCCACCCGTGCCCACCACGAAGGCCCGCAGGGGCGCCGTGCGCCCCGCCACCGGGATGCTCATGCGTTCGTAGTCGTGGTCGTGACCCCAGATGAGGAGCTTCACGTCCTTGTCGCGGCGCACCAGGTTGAAGAGCCCGGCAGTGTCGGACTGGTCGGAGTGCTCGCCGCGGGAGAAGCGCGGACGGTGCCACATGACCAACGTCGGCTTGCCGTTGTGCTTCTTGAGCGTCGACTTCAGCCACTTGCGCTGCGTGGAGCTCGAGACCTTCTCGGAGTCCAGGCCGATCACGCGCCAGGACCCGACCTTCTTCGACCAGTACAGTCCGCCGGACTCGTCGAAGTACTCCCGATACCCAGCCGCGCGGGCCGTTCGATACTCGTGGTTGCCCGGCACTGGCAGCCACATCGGGCGGAACCCGCCCCACGAGGGGTCGAATCGGCCGCGGAGTTCAGCGAGCGTGCCGCTCGGGTAGGCGATGTCACCGGCGAGCAGGACCCTCTCGGGAGCCAGCGCCCGGGTGAGCTGCTGCGGTCTCCACGTAGGCACCACCAGGATTGGCGATGTCGCCGACCGCGACGACGTGCACCCCCGGTCCCTGCGCCCCCAGCACCTCGGCAGGCAGCGTCTCCGACGCCAGCGACGGGCCGCCCACGGACCCGGCCACCAGGGCGAGCCCCGCAATGGATGCCACGAGAGTCACCACCGGCCGGCTGCGCATGAGCCAAGGGTATGGGCTCGACCGTGCATGACCGGTCAACTGCGGGCCGGGGCCCCCCACATCCGACGGGTCGGTCCCGATAGGCTCAGCGTGTCCCAGCCGACGGTCAGTCGTCGGTGCGTTCATCAGGAGAGTGCCCATGTCCCTCGCCACCCCCGCCCCCGGTGTGATCGCCGATGTCTTCGGGCGCAGTGCTGTGCGCAACGCGGTCCTCGTCATCGCCGGAGCCGCCTTCGTCGGGCTGGCCGCCCAGGTCGCGATCCCGCTGCCGTTCACGCCCGTCCCGTTGACCGGCCAGACCTTCGCCGTGCTGCTCATGGCGGCATCCCTGGGCATGTGGCGCGGCGTCGCCTCCATGGGCCTCTACGCGATCGCCGGCTTGGCGGGTGTCCCGTGGTTCGCCGAGGGTTCGAGCGCCTTCAAGTCCGGCGCGCTGACGGTCAGCTTCGGCTACATCGTGGGCTTCATCGCCGCCGCAGCGCTGGTCGGCTGGCTGGCAGAGCGCGGCGCGACCCGCACCGCCCCGCGGACCGCGGGCCTGATGGTGCTCGGGAACATCGTCATCTACGCCATCGGCGCCACCTGGCTGGCGATTGCGATCGACGTCTCGATCTCCACGGCGATCTCGCTGGGCGTGACCCCGTTCCTGGTCGGCGACCTGCTCAAGGTCGCCCTCGCCGCCGGGCTGTTCCCGCTGGCCTGGCGCGCGGTGGAGAAGTTCACCGCGGAGTAGTCCCCCGAGTCATCACGAAGCGCCCCGGTCGCCTCGACCGGGGCGCTTCGCTGCCGGCGGCCAGCGAGTCGCGTCGGGTTCGAGCCGATCGTGGGCGTCGAAACCGCACGCGATCGGGCCCCAGCCCCAGCAAACCCGACGGGATCCCTCGGAGGGCCGTTACTCCGTGACGCCGAGGCGTTCGAAGATCAGCGCGCGGACTCGCCCGGCGTCGGCCTGGCCTCGGGTGGTCTTCATGACCGCGCCCACGATCGCGCCGGCCGCCTGCACCTTGCCGCCGCGGATCTTCTCGGCGACGTCGGGCTGCGCGGCCAAGGCCTCGTCGATCGCGGCCAGCAGCGGCCCGTCGTCGGAGACCACGGCCAGGCCACGGCCGGCAACGACGTCCGTCGGCGACCCCTCACCGGCGAGCACGCCCTCGATCACCTGTCGGGCCAGCTTGTCGTTCACGGTGCCGGCGACGACCAGCGCCTCGAGCTCGGCGACCTGGGCGGGGGTGATCGGCAGGTCCGCGAGCTCGACACCCTGATCCTTGGCGATCCGCGACAGCTCGCCGGTCCACCACTTGCGCGCAGCGGACTGGTCGGCGCCCGCGGCGATGGTCGCCTCGACCAGGTCCAGGGCACCGGCGTTGACCACCGTGGCCATGTCGTGGTCGGTGATGCCCCACTCGGCGGCCAGCCGGGTTCGCCGCACGGCCGGGTTCTCCGGCAGGGTCGCGCGCAACGCCTCGACCCACTCGCGCGACGGCGCGATCGGCACCAGATCGGGCTCGGGGAAGTAGCGGTAGTCCTCGGACTCCTCCTTGATCCGCCCCGAGGTGGTCAGCCCGGTGTCCTCGTGCCAGTGCCGGGTCTCCTGGACGACCGTGCCGCCGTTGGTGAGCAGGGCGGCCTGTCGGCCGATCTCGTAGCGCACCGCGCGCTCCACGGAGCGCAGCGAGTTGACGTTCTTGGTCTCCGACCGGGTGCCGAAGGGCGCGGACGGGTCCGGGCGCAGGGACAGGTTCACGTCACAGCGCAGCGACCCCTGCTCCATCCGCACGTCCGAGACGCCCAGGGCGCGCAACAGCTCGCGCAGGGCGGCCACGTAGGCCTTGGCGACCTCGGGGGCGTAGCGACCGGCTCCCTCGATCGGCTTCGTCACGATCTCGATCAGCGGGATGCCGGCACGGTTGTAGTCGACCAGGGAGTAGTCCGCCCCATGGATGCGCCCCGTCGCCCCGCCGACGTGGCTGTTCTTGCCGGTGTCCTCCTCCATGTGGGCGCGCTCGATCCCCACCCGGAAGGTCCGGCGCCCCTCGGGGGTCTCGTAGTCGACGTCCAGGTAGCCGTCGAAGCAGATCGGCTCGTCGTACTGGGAGGTCTGGAAGTTCTTCGGCATGTCCGGGTAGAAGTAGTTCTTCCGCGCGAACCGGCACCAGTCAGCGACCTGGCAGTTCAGCGCCAGGCCGATCCGCATCGCCGACTCGACGCCGACGCGGTTCAGGGCCGGGAGTGCCCCGGGCAGGCCCAGGCACACGGGGCAGACCTGCGTGTTGGGCGCGGCACCGAACACCGTGGAGCAGCCGCAGAACATCTTGGTCGCGGTGTTCAGCTCGACGTGGACCTCCAGGCCCATCACCGGGTCGAACCGCTCCAGGGCGGTGTCGAAGTCCATCAGCTCAGCCGTCGACTGGGTCATCGCGCCGGCACCTCCTCGATCAGCAGGCCGCCCCATCGGTCGAACAGCGCCTGTTCCAGCGCGCCGCCCACCCGGTAGAGCCGGTCATCGGCCATCGCCGGGGCGATGATCTGCAGGCCCACCGGCAGGCCGTCCTCGGGAGCCAGCCCGACTGGCAGGCTCATCGCGGCGTTGCCGGCGAGGTTCACCGGGATGGTCGCGACGTCGTTGAGGTACATCGCCAGCGGGTCGTCGAGCTTCTCCCCGAGCTTGAACGCCGTGGTGGGTGCGGTGGGCGAGATGAGGACGTCGACCTGTGAGAACGCCGCGGCGAAGTCGCGCTGGATCAGCGTGCGGACCTTCTGCGCCGAGCCGTAGTAGGCGTCGTAGTAGCCGCTGGACAGGGCGTAGGTGCCCAGCATGATCCGGCGCTTGACCTCGGCACCGAAGCCCGCCTCGCGTGTCAGGCTCATGACCTCCTCGACCGAGCGAGTGCCGTCGTCACCGACCCGCTGGCCGTAGCGCATGCCGTCGAACTTGGCCAGGTTGCTCGACGCCTCGCTGGGCAGGATCAGGTAGTAGGCGGCCAGCGCGTAGTCGAAGCTCGGGCAGGAGACCTCGACGACCTCGGCACCCAGACTTCTCCAGGATGAGCCACCGCCTCGGCGAAGCGCTGGCGCACGCCGGCCTGGTAGCCCTCGCCGCCGAGCTCCTTCACCAGCCCGATGCGCATCCCGGTGACGTCGGCGCGCTTGGCCGCGGCCGACGACGTCGGGCACGGGCTGGGCCAGCGACGTGGAGTCCATCGGGTCGTATCCGGCAATGACCTCGTGGAGCAGGGCAGTGTCGAGGACCGTGCGGGCGCACGGCCCGGCCTGGTCCAGGGATGAGGCCAGGGCCACGAGTCCGTAGCGGGAGACCGCCCCATACGTGGGCTTGACGCCGACCGTGCCGGTGACGGCAGCCGGCTGGCGGATCGAGCCGCCTGTGTCGGTGCCGATGGCCAGGGGGGCCTCGAAGGCGGCCAGGGCCGCGGCGCTGCCCCCACCCGAGCCGCCGGGGATCCGATCGAGGTCCCACGGGTTGTGCGTCGGGCCGTAGGCGGAGTGCTCGGTGGAGGAGCCCATCGCGAACTCGTCCATGTTGGTCTTGCCGAGGATGACGATCCCAGCCTCGCGCAGGCGGCGGGTGACGGTCGCGTCGTACGGCGGACGCCACCCCTCGAGGATCCGGGAGCCGCATGTCGTCGGGGCGCCCTTCATCGTCAGGACGTCCTTGAGGGCCAGCGGAACTCCGGCCAGTGGGCCGAGTTCCTCACCGGCTGCCCGTGCGGCGTCGATGGCATCGGCGGCGGCCAGTGCGCCCTCGGAGTCGACGTGCAGGAAGGCGTGGATGTCGCCGTCGACGGCAGCGATGCGGTCGAGGTGGGCGGTCGCGAGCTCGCGGGCGGAGACCGCACGGCTGCGCAACAACTCGGAGTGCTGCGAGGCGGTGAGGCGCGTGAGGTCCAGATCGTGGGCCATGTCGCTCACTCCTCGTCCAGGATGCGGGGGACGCGGAACCGGTCGTCCTCGGCGGCAGGCGCACCGGAGAGGGCCTCGGCCTGGGTCAGGCTCGGACGGGGTACGTCCTCTCGGAACACGTTCTCCAGCGGCATCGGGTGCGACGTGGCCGGCACGTCGGGGGTGGCGACCTCGGTCACGCGGGCGACGGCGCCGAGGATGTCGGCAAGCTGGGCGCTGTAGTGGTCGAGCTCGTCCTCGGTGAGCGACAGCCGGGCCAGGCGCCCGAGATGGGCCACCTGGTCGCGCGTGATCGCCGATGGGTTCTCAGGCATGGGGCACATCCTAGGTCGGGCGCCGGTGCCGTCCGAAACGCGTGCAGGCGGGCCGCCGCCGTCTCCCCCTGTCGGCAACGACCCGCCTCACGCACGTGGCTCCCCCTCCACGTCCCGCGCCTCCCCCGCGGCGCACGCGTACGTTCGCACCCAGTCCCGGATCCGGCAAGCAGTTCTCCACAGGTGGTGTCGCGAGCGTCAGGAGCCTGTCCCGCCGAGCCCGCCGCGCCGACAGGCCGGTGAAGCGCATCAGCTGCGCACGGGGCCTCCGAGGCCTCCACCAGCCGACCCGCGAACCTGCACTCGTGCCGGGACTTCGGAGCTACCCGCCCACCGTCGCGACGGCGGCCGCAGCCTCCGGGCCCTGCTCGAGCAGGATCGCGAACCCGTCGGCGTCCAGCATCGGGCGGGCGAGGGCAATGGCCTTGTCCGCCTTGGAGCCGGCGTTCTCCCCGACGACAACGAAGTCGGTCTTCTTGGACACCGAGGAGGCCACCTTGCCGCCGCGCGACGTGACAGCCTCGGCGGCGCTGTCGCGGGTGTGCCCGGGCAGCGACCCGGTGATCACGACGGTGAGCCCGGCAAGCGGCTGGGGCCCCGACTCGACGACCTCGTCAGCCATCCGGACGCCAGCAGAACGCCACTTGGCCACGACGTCGCGGTGCCAGTCGACGGCGAACCACTCGACGACGGCCTCGGCGATGATCGGGCCCACACCCTCAGTGGCGGCCAACTGCTCCCCCGAGGCGGCCACGATCGCGTCCAACAAACCGAACTCGCGGGCCAGCGCCTGCGCGGCGGTGGGGCCGACGTGCCGGATGGACAGCGCGACCAGGACCCGCCACAGCGGCTGGGACTTCGCCTTCTCGAGCTGGGCAAGCAGCACCTCGGCGTTCGCGCTCAGCTGCGGACCCGACCTCCCCGGCCTTGGCCGCCCGGGTGAAGAATCCGACGGTTCGTAGCGTGGCGGCGTCGAGGGCGAAAAGGTCGCCCTCGTCGGTGACCACCCCGGACTCGAGCAGCGCCACAGCGGCCTTCCAGCCCAGGCCCTCGATGTCGAACGCCCCGCGTGAGGCCACATGGAAGATCCGCTCACGCAACTGCGCCGGGCACGAGCGCGTGTTCGGGCAGCGGATGTCGACGTCGCCGGACTTCGCGGGCGCCAGCGGCGTGCCGCACTCCGGGCAGTGGGTCGGCATCACGAACGCCCGCTCGGCACCCGTGCGCTCCTCGACCACCGGGCCGATCACCTCGGGGATCACGTCGCCTGCCTTGCGCAGGAACACCATGTCCCCGATCAGGACACCCTTGCGCGCGACCTCGCTCGCGTTGTGCAGGGTGGCCATCTCCACGGTCGAGCCGGCGACCTTCGCCGGGGCCATCACCGCGTACGGGGTCACCCGACCCGTGCGCCCCACGTTGACCCGGATGTCCAGCAGGCGCGTGCGCACCACCTCCGGCGGGTACTTGAAGGCGATCGCCCAGCGCGGGGCGCGCGAGGTGGCGCCGAGCTGCCCCTGCAGCTCCAGGTCGTCGACCTTGACCACCACGCCGTCGATCTCGTGCTCCACGTCATGGCGGTGCTCGGCGTAGTACGCGATGAACTCGCGCACGGCAGCGAGATCGCCGACGACCTTCGCCCGGTCGGAGGTCGGCAGGCCCAGTTCGGCCAGCACCTCGTACCCGTGCGACTGGGTCGCGATCCCCAGCCCCTCCCGGGCACCCACGCCGTGGACCGTCAGCCGCAGCCGACCCATGTTCGACCGGACCCGCTCGACCTCGGCGGCCATCCGGGCGACCCGCCCCTCGGCCCGCTCCACGACCGCCGCCGACGCGCCCCGGGCCTGCGCAGCCGACAGCGCGGCATCGGCCTTGGCCAACTCCTCCTCGCGGCGGTCGATCCGCTGGCGCAGGGTGCCGGCCGCGGTGTTGCGCGGGTTGGCGAACGGCGAGCTGCCCAACGACAGCTGCTCATCGTTGATGCGCTCGAAGTCGGCGACCGGGAAGAACACCTCCCCGCGCACCTCCACCAATGCCGGAACGGCTGCACCCCCGACGGGGGTCAACCTGGCGGGGATGGCGGGGATGAACTGGGCGTTGTAGGTGACGTCCTCCCCGACCCTCCCGTCGCCCCGGGTGGCCACCGACACCAGGCGCCCTGAGCGATACACGATGTCGACCGCGAGCCCGTCGATCTTCAGCTCGCACAGCACCGGCGGGAACCGGTCGACCGCCCCCACCACCCGATCGGCCCAGGCCACGAGCTCCTCGTCGGTGAACGCGTTGTCCAGCGAGTACAGGCGCTCCAGGTGCTCGACCGGATCGAACATCTCCGCCCGGGACCCGCCCACCGACTGCGTCGGCGAGTCCTGGCTCACCAGCTCCGGGTGCGCAGCCTCCAGCGCCACGAGCTCGGCGAACAGGGCGTCGTACTCGGCGTCGGAGATCGTCGGCGCATCACGCTGGTAGTAGGCCGTCCGCGCGGCCTCAACCTGCTCCACCAACTGGACCCAGCGGGCGCGGGCATCGTCGATCCGAGTCACGCCCGCAGGCTACCGGTGCCCACCGACACGGCGGAGTCCGCCACCCGGGGCCCTCGCGTTTGCGCTGCATCTGCCGCGCCCGACACGGGGTTGCGCTGCACTCCGGTCGCCCTCTCATCGCAGACGCAGCGCAACTCGATGGGGCCGGGGCGAGACGGGGCCGCGCGCTACTCGGAGGACTCCAGGAGCCTCGCGGCCCCGCGCATCAGGGCGCCCACCTCGCGGGCCCAGGTCGGCGAGGCTCCCGCGAGGCCGCACGCGGGGCTTAACCACGTCCGGTCGCCGACGTCGGCGATCCCGAACCCGATCCGATTCCAGAGCCCCATCACCCGACGAGCGAGGTCCTCAGCGGTCAGGCGCGGGTCGTCGACCGACGGGACGGCCCCCAGGACGACGACGCCACCGCCGTCCCACCACGCCCCCAGCGACTCGTCGGCCGCCTGCCCGACGAGCTCGGAATCCACGGACAGCGCCCCGAAGCCCGCCCGCCCGAGCACGTCGAACGGCACACTGCGGTCGCAGCAGTGCGCCACGCTGAGCACGGCACCCGCCCGGGTCGCGGCATCGGCCACCGCTCCCAACCCGGAAACCACCTCGGAGGCCTCCGGGACCCGCAACGCACCCCGCCCGCTGGGCGTGCGGATCCGTCCGGCCAGCACCATGGGCAGGCCGGGCTCGTCCACCTGGACCACCACCTGGGCACCCGGGATCCGCCGACCGATCATCGCCACGTGCTCCGCGAGGGCCTCGGCCAGCGCCGCCGCCAGGTCCGCGCACGCCCCTGCGTCTGCCACGAGACGGGTCCCTCGCACAGCCTCCACGCCGGCAGCCAGGGTCCACGGACCGGCGACCTGCACCTTGACCCGGCCGGTGAACCCGGCGAGCTCCAGCTCCATCCGGTCGATGTCCTCCGCGAGCCAGGACGCGCCGCGCCGCATCTGGCGCCCGAGGTCCCCACCCGAGCGCCCACCGGCCAACCGCCACCCATCCGGTGTGGTCTCGGCCGCGAACTCCCCCGTGGCTGCCGACACGAGCGCCAGTGCGCGCCCCAGCATGTCCCCTCCGGGCCCGCGCGCAGGGAGCTCGACGAGGTGCGGGAGGTCGAGCTCCCCGGCGACGATCCGGGCCGCCTCGGCTGAGTCCGTCCCCGGCATCGAACCGACCCCGGTCACGGCAACCGTCGCTGCATCCTCGCGCGTCTCCACCGCCCCATTGTTGTCGTCCGGAGGTCCAGGGGCACCATCCCCGAGGTGGACCTGACACCCTGACCCCGTGGACACCGTGCGCTTCGCCGTCATCGGCACCAACTGGATCACCGGGGCCCTCATCGATGCGGGTCGGACCGTCGACGGCTTCGACGCCGTGGCCGTGTGCTCGCGCTCCGCACCGACCGGCCGGGAGTTCGCCGATCGATATGGCAATCGCACGCGTGCACACGTCCGTCGCGGACCTCGCCACCGACCCCGACGTGGACGCGGTCTACATCGCCAGCCCCAACTCCCTGCACGCCGAGCAGTCGATCGCGCTGCTGCACGCCGGCAAGCACGTCCTGACCGAGAAGCCGATGGGCGCGAACGCCCGTGAGGTCGAGGCGATGGCCGCCGCAGCACTCGCGGCGGACCGGGTCCTCATGGAGGCCTACACCTCCCCGTGGGAGCCGAACGTGGAGGCGATCCGCGATGCGCTCCCCGAGGTCGGGGCCCTGCGGCGGGTGGTTCTGGCCAAGGACCAGTACTCCTCGCGCTACGACAAGCTCAGGGCTGGGGAGCTGCCCAACGCGTTCAACCCGGCGTTCGCAGCGGGGTCGCTGATGGACCTGGGGATCTACCCAGTCGCGCTGTCACTGCTGCTGTTCGGCCAGCCGGACTCCGTCCACGCGACGGGCCACGTCCTGGCCAGCGGCGTCGACGGCCAGGGCACGATCCTGCTCGGCTACGACGGGTTCGAGGTGGCGTGCCTGCACTCCAAGATCGCCCCCGGTGGGATCCAGTCGGCGATCACCGGCGAGGCCGGGGTCATCCACTTCGACGACTGCAGCGTGCCGACGCGGGTCCGCCTGGACCTGCGTGACGGGAGCTCGCGCGACCTCACCCGCGAGCAGTCCCCGCACCACATGCGCTACGAGGTGGAGCACTTCCTCGAGTGCGTGCGCGCCGGGGCGCAGTCGCCGACCTGGCCGGTCGCGAACTCCCTGGCCGTCGCGCGGATCCTCGACCGTGCCCGGGCCCAGGTCGGAGTGCGGTTCCCCGCGGACGCTGACCTGGTGGGCGTTCGACCCGCAGGACCGGACACGGACTGCTCGGTGGCGGACACAGGTGTCCGGATCCGAGCAGTCCGCAGCGTGGGCCGGACGACCTGCCCGGCAGGAGCGCCTCAGCCGACGCCGAACGCCCGCAGCAGGGCAGCTGTGGCCGCCGCGGAGAGGACCACGACCAGGAAGGGCGCCCGGAGGACCAGCGCAACCGCCGCGACCGCCACACCGGCCGCGCGGGCGTCGATCACGAACCCCGTCGGCGACCAGAACGTCTGGATCGCCAGGAGGGCTGACAGCAGGCCGATCGGCAGCAGCGCCGCGGCCCGACTGATCAGGGGTCGTTCGAGCAGCGACTCGGGCAGGAGGTGCCCTGCCCACTTCGTGAGGAACGAGGCCAGGGACGCAAGGAGCACTGCGGGCCACATCAGGGACGCTCCCGGGTGAGCCACAGGGCCCCGGCCACGGCCAGGCCCGCACCGGCCAGCACCGGCATCCCAGGACGCAGCACGGGGGCCAGCGCCAGGGCGAGCACCCCGGACGCCAGCGCCAGGGCCCACGCCGATCGGTCCACCAACCGCGGCCACAGCAGCGCGAGGAAGCCGGCGGGGATCGCCGCGTCGAGCCCCAGCACCTTCGGATCGCTCAATGACGCGGCGCCCAGCGCGCCCAGCAGGGTGCCCAGGTTCCAGAGGACGAACACCGACCACCCCGTGGCCCAGAACGCCCTGCGGGTCGCAGCCGGGTCACCCTCGTAGGCCAGAGCCATTGCGGTGGACTCGTCGATCGTGAACTGTGCGGCGCCCATCCGCCGCCACCCGCGCAACCGCTCCGTCGGGTGGTCGGCGGGGCTGAGGACCGTGGCCAGGTGCAGGCCATAGAGGCCGTTGCGCAGGCCCAGCAGCCAGGCGGTCAGCACAGCGGCCACCAGGCCCCCGCCCGCGGCGACGACACCGACGAACGCGAACTGCGATGCGCCGGTGAACATCAGTGCGGACAGCGCCTGGGTCTGCAGGACGTCGAGTCCGGCGGCGACGCTGACCGCCCCGAAGCTGATGGCGTACGCCCCCACGGCGATCCCGATGGACAGCGCCCGGCCGTTGATGCCGCCGGGGTCAGCGGCTGCGGGACCAGCAAGAGCTGGGCCACCCGCTGCGTCGTCGGCCCCGCCCGGACGCCCCGCCGCCGATGGTCCCCCGCTCACGCGGCCCCACGTGCGATCGTGCCCGAGCCCACCACCCGCGTCCCGTCGTAGAGCACCGCGGCCTGGCCGGGGGCCACCCCACGCAGCGGGCTGGCCAGCTGCGCGAGGAACCCGGAGCCGTCGGACGTCACGATCGCCGGGATCTCCTCACCGTGGGCGCGGACCTGCACCCCGAGGGCAGCCTCCCCCACCAACGCCGGACCGCACCACCGGGGCCGGATCGCCGTGAGCCTGACCACGTCGAGCATGGTGGCCGGGCCGACGGACACCCGCCTGCTCGAGATGTCGACGTCGACCACGTAGCGCCGTGAGCCGTCCGGCGCGGGGACGCCCAGTCCAACGCCACGGCGCTGGCCGACCGTGAAGGCGTAGGCACCCTCATGGACGCCGACGACGTCCCCAGTGGCGGCATCCACGATCTCCCCGGGCGCCGCACCCAGCCGTGAGCGCAGGAACCCGGCGGTGTCCCCGGTGGGGATGAAGCAGATGTCGTGGCTGTCCGGCTTGGCGGCAACGGCCAGTCCCGGGCCGCCGCCTCAGCGCGGACGTCGGCCTTCCGCGAACCACCCAGCGGGAACAGGCACCCGGCGAGCTGGTCGGCGTCGAGGACACCCAGGACGTAGGACTGGTCCTTGCCGGGGTCGACCGCACGGTGCAGCTCCCGACCGGCGGGACCCTCGACCAGCTGCGCGTAGTGCCCGGTGCACACGGCGTCGAAGCCCAGGGCGCG
>CAVPNX010000031.1:0-296084 GCA_963706885.1 uncultured Actinomycetes bacterium
CAGGGGGAGACGGCGGCGGCCCGCCTGCACGCGTTTTGGACGGCACCGGCGCCCGACCTGGATGTGCCCCATGCCTGAGAACCCATCGGCGATCACGCGCGACCAGGTGGCCCACCTCGGGCGCCTGGCCCGGCTGTCGCTCACCGAGGACGAGCTCGACCACTACAGCGCCCAGCTGGCCGACATCCTCGGAGCCGTCGCCCGCGTGACCGAGGTCGCCACCCCCGACGTGCCGGCCACGTCGCACCCGATGCCGCTGGAGAACGTGTTCCGAGAGGACGTACCCCGTCCGAGCCTGACCCAGGCCGAGGCGCTCTCCGGTGCGCCTGCCGCTGAGGACGACCGGTTCCGCGTCCCACGCATCCTGGACGAGGAGTGAGCGAGATGGCCCACGATCTGGACCTCACGCGCCTGACCGCGTCGCAGCACTCCGAGCTGTTGCGCAGCCGGGCGGTCTCCGCCCGCGAGCTCGCGACCGCCCACCTCGACCGCATCGCTGCCGTCGACGGCGACATCCACGCCTTCCTGCACGTCGACTCCGAGGGCGCACTGGCCGCTGCCGATGCCATCGACGCCGCACGGGCAGCCGGTGAGGAGCTCGGACCGCTGGCCGGCGTCCCGCTGGCCCTCAAGGACGTCCTGACGATGAAGGGCGCCCCGACGACCTGCGGCTCCCGGATCCTCGAGGGGTGGCGTCCGCCGTACGACGCGACCGTCACCCGCCGCCTGCGCGAGGCAGGGATCGTCATCCTCGGCAAGACCAACATGGACGAGTTCGCGATGGGGTCCTCCACCGAGCACTCCGCGTACGGCCCGACCCACAACCCGTGGGACCTCGATCGGATCCCCGGCGGCTCCGGTGGGGGCAGCGCCGCGGCGCTGGCGGCCTTCGAGGCGCCCCTGGCCATCGGCACCGACACGGGCGGCTCGATCCGCCAGCCAGCGGCCGTCACCGGCACGGTCGGCGTCAAGCCGACGTACGGCGCGGTCTCGCGCTACGGACTGGTGGCCCTGGCCTCCTCGCTGGACCAGGCCGGGCCCTGCGCCCGCACGGTGCTCGACACCGCGCTGCTCCACGAGGTCATCGCCGGCTACGACCCGATGGACTCCACGTCGCTGGACCAGCCCGTTCCCGACGTCGTCGGGGCCGCCAAGCGTGCCGACGTCGCTGGGATGCGCATCGGCCTGGTGAGGGAGCTCGGCGGCGAGGGGTACCAGGCCGGCGTCCGCCAGCGCTTCGCCGAGGCGGTGGCCATCCTGGAGCGTCTCGGAGCCGAGGTCGTCGAGGTCTCCTGCCCGAGCTTCGACTACGCACTGGCCGCCTACTACCTGATCCTGCCCAGCGAGGCGTCCAGCAACCTGGCCAAGTTCGACGGCATGCGCTACGGCCAGCGGGTCGGTGACGACGGCAGTCGCTCGGTCGAGGAGGTCATGAGCCTGACACGCGAGGCGGGCTTCGGTGCCGAGGTCAAGCGCCGGATCATGCTGGGCACCTACGCCCTGTCCAGCGGCTACTACGACGCCTACTACGGCTCGGCGCAGAAGGTCCGCACGCTGATCCAGCGCGACTTCGCCGCGGCGTTCTCACAGGTCGACGTCCTCATCTCGCCCACCGCACCCACCACGGCGTTCAAGCTCGGGGAGAAGCTCGACGACCCGCTGGCGATGTACCTCAACGACGTCGCGACCATCCCGGTGAACCTCGCCGGCAACGCCGCGATGAGCCTGCCAGTTGGGCTGGCTCCCGAGGATGGCCTGCCGGTGGGCCTGCAGATCATCGCCCCCGCGATGGCCGACGACCGGCTCTACCGGGTGGGTGGCGCGCTGGAACAGGCGCTGTTCGACCGGTGGGGCGGCCTGCTGATCGAGGAGGTGCCGGCGCGATGACCCAGTCGACGGCTGAGCTGATGGACTTCGACACCGCCCTGGAGCGGTTCGACCCGGTGATGGGCCTGGAGGTCCACGTCGAGCTGAACACGGCGACCAAGATGTTCTGCGGCTGCTCCACGGTGTTCGGTGCCGCGCCCAACACGCAGGTCTGCCCGGTGTGTCTGGGCCTGCCGGGCGCGCTGCCGGCACTGAACCGGGTCGGCGTGGAGTCCGCGATGCGGATCGGCCTGGCGTTGAACTGCCAGGTCGCTGACTGGTGCCGGTTCGCGCGGAAGAACTACTTCTACCCGGACATGCCCAAGAACTTCCAGACCTCGCAGTACGACGAGCCGATCTGCTTCGACGGCTACCTGGACGTCGACTACGAGACCCCCGAGGGTCGCCGGACCTTCCGGGTGGGGATCGAGCGCGCCCACATGGAGGAGGACACCGGCAAGAACAGCCACGTCGGCGGGGCCACGGGGCGCATCCATGGTGCGGACTACTCCCTGGTCGACTACAACCGTGCCGGCATCCCGCTGATCGAGATCGTGACGAAGCCGATCGAGGGAGCCGGGCGGTACGCCCCCGAGGTGGCCAAGGCCTACGTGGCCGCGCTCCGCGAGCTGTTGCGCGCCCTGGGCGTCTCGGACGTGCGGATGGAGCAGGGGTCGCTGCGCTGCGACGTGAACCTGTCCCTGCGCCCGGACCCGTCCGCGCCCTTCGGCACCCGGTCGGAGACCAAGAACGTCAACTCGCTGCGCTCCGTGGAGCGCGCGGTGCGCTACGAGATCGGCCGGCAGGCCGCCCTGCTCACCGAGGGCGGCACGGTCGTCCAGGAGACCCGGCACTGGCACGAGGACACCGGGCTGACCACCTCGGGTCGGATCAAGGAGGAGTCGGAGGACTACCGCTACTTCCCCGAGCCCGACCTGGTGCCGATCGCGCCGTCGCGCGAGTGGGTCGAGGCGTTGCGCGCGACCCTGCCGGAGAACCCGGCCGTGCGGCGTACCCGGCTGGCCGCCGAGTGGGGCATCACCGACCACGACATGGCCACGGTGGTCAACGCCGGTGCCCTGGACCTGGTCGAGGCGACCATCGCCGCGGGTGCCGACCAGTCCGCTGCGCGCAAGTGGTGGACCGGCGAGCTGTCGCGGATCGCCAAGGATCAGGGCGTCGAGCTCGCGGACCTGCCGATCACCCCCGCCCAGGTCGCCGAGCTCGAGGCGCTGGTCGTCGCCGGCACCGTGAACGACAAGCTGGCCCGACAGGTGATCGAGGGCGTGCTCGCCGGTGAGGGGTCGCCGACGGACGTCGTTGCCGGCCGTGGCCTGGCCGTGGTCTCCGATGACGGGCGCGCTGCTGGCCGCGATCGACGAGGCGTTGGCCGCGCAGCCCGACGTCGCCGAGAAGATCCGCGGCGGCAAGGTGCAGGCGGCCGGCGCGATCGTGGGAGCGGTCATGAAGACCACCCGAGGCCAGGCCGACGCCGGGCGAGTCCGCGCGCTGATCTTCGAACGCCTCGGCGTCACGGAGTAACGGCCCTCCGAGGGATCCCGTCGGGTTTGCTGGGGCTGGGGCCCGATCGCGTGCGGTTTCGACGCCCACGATCGGCTCGAACCCGACGCGATTCGCTGGCCGCAGGCAGCGAAGCGCCCCGGTCGAGCCGACCGGGGCGCTTCGTGATGACGCGGGGGACTACTCCGCGGTGAACTTCTCCACCGCGCGCCAGGCCAGCGGGAACAGCCCAGCGGCGAGGGCGACCTTGAGCAGGTCGCCGATCAGGAACGGGGTCACGCCCAGCGAGATCGCCGTGGAGATCGAGACGTCGATCGCAATCGCCAGCCAGGTGGCGCCGATGGCGTAGATGACGATGTTCCCGAGCACCATCAGGCCCGCGGTCCGCGGGGCGGTGCGGGTCGCGCCGCGCTCTGCCAGCCAGCCGACCAGCGCTGCGGCGGCGATGAAGCCCACGATGTAGCCGAAGCTGACCGTCAGCGCGCCGGACTTGAAGGCGCTCGAACCCTCGGCGAACCACGGGACACCCGCCAGGCCGGCGATCGCGTAGAGGCCCATGGAGGCGATGCCGCGCCACATGCCCAGGGATGCAGCCATGAGCAGGACGGCGAAGGTCTGGCCGGTCAGCGGGACGGGCGTGAACGGCAGCGGGATCGCGACCTGGGCGGCCAGCCCGACGAAGGCGGCTCCGGCGATGACGAGGACCGCGTTGCGCACAGCACTGCGCCCGAAGACATCGGCGATCACACCGGGGGCGGGGGTGGCGAGGGACATGGGCACTCTCCTGATGAACGCACCGACGACTGACCGTCGGCTGGGACACGCTGAGCCTATCGGGACCGACCCGTCGGATGTGGGGGGCCCCGGACCGCAGTTGACCGGTCATGCACGGTCGAGCCCATACCCTTGGCTCATGCGCAGCCGGCCGGTGGTGACTCTCGTGGCATCCATCGCGGGGCTCGCCCTGGTGGCCGGGTCCGTCGGGCGGCCCGTCGCTGGCGTCGGAGACGCTGCCTGCCGAGGTGCTGGGGGCGCAGGGACCGGGGGTGCACGTCGTCGCGGTCGGCGACATCGCCAATCCTGGTGGTGCCTACGTGGAGACCGCAGCAGTCACCCGGGCGCTGGCTCCCGAGAGGGTCCTGCTCGCCGGTGACATCGCCTACCCGAGTGGCACGCTCGCTGAACTCCGTGGGCGATTCGACCCCTCGTGGGGCGGGTTCCGCCCGATGTGGCTGCCAGTTCCGGGCAACCACGAGTATCGAACGGCCCGCGCGGCTGGGTATCGGGAGTACTTCGACGAGTCCGGCGGACTGTACTGGTCGAAGAAGGTCGGGTCCTGGCGCGTGATCGGCCTGGACTCCGAGAAGGTCTCGAGCTCCAGGCAGCGCAAGTGGCTGAAGTCGACGCTCAGGAAGCACAACGGCAAGCCGACGTTGGTCATGTGGCACCGTCCGCGCTTCTCCCGCGGCGAGCACTCCGACCAGTCCGACACTGCCGGGCTCTTCAACCTGGTGCGCCGCGACAAGGACGTGAAGCTCCTCATCTGGGGTCACGACCACGACTACGAACGCATGAGCATCCCGGTGGCGGGGCGCACGGCGCCCCTGCGGGCCTTCGTGGTGGGCACGGGTGGCGCCGAGCAGCGCTCCGCCACCACACACGACGGCCGGACGTGGAGCGAGTTCTTCGACAACACCTCCTACGGCGTGCTCGACCTGCGCTTGGACGCCCGCGGGTTCAGCTGGGCCTTCGTGAGCATCGCCGGGAAGACCCTCGACAGCGGCTCCCAGACCTGGTGACGTGCAGGCAGCGGGCGGGTCCCGCGCACCCGGGCTAGGCTTCCCGGGTGTCGCGGCGACTGGTGATCATGGGCTCGGGCGAGACGACCACCGGGATGCTCGGCGTCCATCGGGAGGTCTTCTCGGGGCTGCCGGATCCCACGAATGCCCGGTTGATGGACAGCCCGTTCGCCTTCCAGGAGAACGCCGACGAGCTGGTGGAGAAGATCAACCAGTACTTCACGGAGTCGCTCGGCCATCCGCTGCGCGCGATCAACCTGCCCGCCACGGCCGACGCCCTGACGGTCGAGCGCGCCCTCGCCGACGTCAGGGCCGCCGACTGGGTCTTCGCCGGACCGGGATCCCCGAGCTACGCACGGCGCTGCTGGGAGGGGACCGGCGTTCCCGAGGCCCTGGCCGGCCTTGTGGCACCCGGACGCTCGGGTGCGCTGGTGTTCGCCTCCGCGGCCGTGGTCACGCTCGGGGACTGGGCGCTGCCGGTCTACGAGATCTACAAGGTCGGTGAGGACCCCCGCTGGGAGCCGGGGATCGGGCTGATGAGCCAGATCCTGGGGTGGCGCTGCGCAGTGATCCCGCACTACGACAACCGCGAGGGCGGCACGCACGACACCCGCTTCTGCTACGTCGGCGGCAGGCGACTGGCCCAGATCGAGCCGGATCTGGGCGACGCGTTCATCCTGGGCGTCGATGAGCACACCGCGCTCGTGCTGGACCTGGACGAGGGCACGGCGTGGGTGGCTGGACGCAGCACCGTGACGTTGCGCGTGGCCGGGGTCGAGGACGTGGTCCCCAACGGCTCACGCCTGGCGATCGCCGAGCTCGAGGACCGGATCGCCGCCCTCGGGGCCGGGGCGGCCGTGGGTCGGGGCATCGGGTCGTCGGACGCGGGCGCAGGTGCGCAGCGGGGCGCGAACCCCGATCCGGCCGGCCCCGAACAGCGGGTCGCCCCGGGTGCGGACGCAGGCCCCGACGCCGATCCTGACCTGCCCACGGATGACCCGAGCCCGCCGGACGCAGCCGATCTCGCCCGCACCATCCTCGCCGTGCTCCCGGCATCGGCGGCCACCGAGCGTGCCGCCGTGGTCGGCCTTGTCCACCAGGCCGAGTCCGCCTCCGCCACCCACGATCGGGAGCTGGCCGGCAGGGCCGTGCAGGCGCTGGTGGACCTGCGCTCGGACAGTCGAGCGGCGGGCGACTGGGCGGCCAGCGACCGTCTTCGTGACGTCCTGGCCGGCGTCGGCGTCGAGGTGCGCGACAGCCGCGAGGGGTCGACGTGGCAGTGGACGTGACCCCGGGGCCGATCGCACTGGTCGGTTCGGGGGAGTACCTGCCCGTGATGCTCGAGGTCGAGCGGCACCTGATCTCCGGTCGCCCGCCGAAGTACGTGCAGATCCCGACGGCCGCCGCACCCGAGGGCCCGGCGGTCCTGGCCAAGTGGACCCGCCTGGGCGCCGAGCAGGCGCAGCGGCTGGGCGTGGAGGCCGTCCCATTGGTGATCCACGACCGTGCGGAGGCCGACGACCCGGTGAACGCCGAACAGGTCCGTGGGGCGGGGCTGGTCTACATGTCCGGCGGCAACCCGGCGCACCTGGCCGGGGCGCTGCGCGACTCCGCCGTGTGGGCCGAGGTGCTGGCTGCGTGGCGCGGTGGTGCGGCGCTGGCCGGGTGCAGCGCCGGGGCCATGGCCATGACCGGCTGGGTGCCGCACGTCCGGGCCATGCACCGGCCGGTCGATCCCGGGCTCGGCCTGTTGCCGCACCTGCGCGTGATCCCGCACTTCGACAAGATGCTCGGCTGGGCCCCGGACCTGCTGACCCGCGTCCTGCTGCACGCCCCCGAGGGCGTCACGGTCCTGGGGATCGACGAGGACACCGCCCTGGTCGGCGGCCCCCACGAGTGGACGGTCATGGGCCGGCAGTCGGTGTGGACCCTCGGCCACGGCCGGCGCGTGGAGCACCCGGCAGGCTCGGCGGTCCTCACGCCGGAAGTCGGGGGGCTCGGGGGAACCAGCACGTGACCATGTCCACGCCGGATGCAACGGCGAGACGGCCCCGTGACCACCCTCATGCCCGGCTACATCCGCGACGGCCTGCCCGCGCAGTTCGCGGAACGAGTCGTGGTCTGGGACTCGGGCGACCCGGATCCCGCCTGCCTGCCGGACGTCGACGTCTTCGTCCCGCCGTACACAGCAACTGCCGACGACCTGGCGATCATGGCCCGGATGCCGAACCTGCGGGTCGTGCAGACCCTGACCGCGGGGGTCGACAACGTGCTCGCCGCACTCCCCGACGGGGTCATGCTCTGCAACGCGGCAGGGGTCCACGACGCCTCCACCGCCGAGCTCGCCGTCGGGCTCACCATCGCCAGCCTGCGCCACCTCGACGAGTTCGCCCGCGCGATGCCCGATGGGCGCTGGCTGTACGACCGGCACGAGGCGCTGGCCGACAAGCGCGTGCTGATCGTCGGGTTCGGTTCGATCGGCCGCGCGATCGCTCGCCGGCTCGATGGCTTCGAGTGCCAGGTGAGCGCGGTCGCCCGGACTGCGCGGAGCGTCGACGGGGTCGTCGTCCGCTCGATCGACGAGCTGCCGGGCCTCCTGCCGGACGCCGATGTCGTGATCCTGATCGTGCCGCTGACCCGCGACACCCGAGGGATGGTGGATGCCGCGTTCCTGGCCCGGATGCACGACGGTGCTCTGCTGGTCAACGTGTCGCGGGGGCCGGTCGTCGACACCGACGCCCTGCTCGCGGAGTGCGCCTCCGGGCGCCTGCGCGCCGCCCTGGACGTCACCGATCCTGAGCCGCTGCCCGCCGATCACCCGCTCTGGCGAACCTCCGGCGTCCTGATCAGCCCGCACGTGGGCGGCAACACGTCCGCCTTCCTGCCACGCGCGCGTCGGCTGGTGACCGCCCAGCTGTCGCGGTGGGCCGCTGGTGAGCCGCTGGTGAACGTCGTCGTGCCCCCTGACACGCGCTAACTGGGCTGAGATGTCGGAGCCTCCTGTGCGGGGCACGGAACGTCCCCGGGGAGGGCCTTGCCTGTCAGGATCTCGAACAATGTGCCCAACTCGGGGCAGGTCCTGACTCCCAGCTGCGGGTTCACCGTGTACGGCTCGTCCATGAGCGCCCAGGCGATCGTCTCGGCGGCGAGCTCGACGCCACGTTCGCCCCATAGATCGGCTGTGTCCGCCCAACCTGCCTGGCCCCCCTGAGCGGTGAAGGCCTGCTGGGTCTGCTTCGGGAGACCTGCCATCCAGGCATGGCCGAGCTCGTGGAGGGCAGTGGCCTTGGCGGGCTCCCGCCAGTCAGTGCACTCACCTGGGTCGGTACAGGCCGTCCTCTCGAGGAAGCACAGACTGAGCGAGGCCCCGAGGGCCAGGCCACGGACGTTGCGGCACAGGTCGATCCGGTTGTCGTAGAAGGCCACCTCGGTCAGCGTGGGGGGCTTCAGGCCAACCTGCGTCGAATCGCCCTGAGGCCCACACGACGAGCCGGTCGAGGTGGGGAGTGCTGTTGAACATGAGCACTTCAGCGCCGTTGAGTGACAGGACCCCGCTCTGGACCCGGGCCACGGGCGGGGGGATCGCCAGGTCCTCCCACCAGCCCTTGGCCCCGGCGGCCCCCGTCGTCTGTGCCCCCCGCTGCACGCAGCGAGGGAGTGTGTCGACTCGGTGATAGCGGGACTCGTGCGTGATGCGGCCGTGCTCATCCAGTTCGACGATGACTGCCAGATGGCCGGGGCAGCCCCCGCCGCCGTTCGCGGAGACCAGCATGACCATCGCCTTCATCGGTTCGACGTAGGGGGAGGCGGCTTCTGCCACCACATACATGGCCGGGCCGCTGAGGCCGGGAAGCACGTCGACGCTGAACTGGGGCAATCCTCCGGCTTCGGCATCCTCGGCAGCATGGGCGACGACTTCAGCCCGGGACTCCGCGCCAACTCCCATCAGGTCGTCGGTGAGGGTTGCGGCGGGGACGTAGAGAGCTTCGAGGGCTGATGCCGAACCGGTGGACCACGCGTGCGCCCAGTCCCGGGCCGCGATTTGGACGGCCAGCATCCGTGGGTCGTCCGAACGGCCGGAACGCCAGGCAACCTCCGAAACGGCGAAGGTCTGGGAGGTGATTCCTCGCGGCCCGAACTCGTTGATCGCCACGAGGCGGTTGGCGTCCCCGAAGGGTTCCTGGATCGGCGCGGCCTCGACCGCCCCCGTGCCGGACACGTAGAGGTCTCCCTGTTCATGGTCCCGGTCGCGGTACGGGACGAAGGCACGGTCGATGGCCTGCAGGCCCTCCACGCTGCCCGTGACCGCAGGGATCCCGAGGCTCGTGAGGTCGACCCGCGCGTCGTCGGCATAGTGCGCCCTGGTGTTGAACACCCCCTGGCGCAGGGCGTCGTGGTAGGAGGCGAACCACATCTCAGGGGCGCTGAGCGCGGGCGCACTCGGGGCGCGTGCCCCGGTGCACGCAGTGGACGGGAACAACAGTGAGCGCGACCAGCGCGAGGCTGAGTGCCGGGCGCACCGGTCGGTTGGCGTCTCGCGGGAGGATCACGGGGCACCTCCGACCCCACCATTCGGTTCGGCGCAGGCGCGAGGGTCGGGGGTGGTGAAGGTGAGCGTCTGGAAGTCAGTGGTGAGCTGGGCGCAGGTGAGGGTCCCGAGCCGGGGGTCGACGGTGTAGGGCTCGTCCATGAGGCCCCAGGCGATCGTCTCGGCCGCGCGCTCGGCGCCCTGCTGGCCCCAGGGCAGGGCGGGGTCGTGCCAGGTCAGGTCGTGGGCGGCGAGGAACGCCTCGACCCGGTCGAGGCTCTGGTGGGACGTCGTAGGAGGTGTGGCCCCCGTACACGGGCGGAGCCAGGTAGAGGTGCGCGAACTCGTGCAGGGTCGCCGCCCGAACCTCGATGGACAACTGGCAGGGCGCGTCGGCGCAGGCCTCGTCGGCGGTGAACGGCAGGCCGAGGTCTGGGGCATCCGAGCCGGTGGGGAAGCCGAACGCGTCCCATCGATCCCCGTCCACCGGTGGGAGGAAGGTGACGGACGTCGGCTCGGGGGGTGGCAGCCCGAGCATCGCGAAGCGCTGCTGGGCCCAGTCGATGATCGGGTCGATGCGCGGGTCACCGTTCCAGACCGCGATGTCGTCGGCACCCGGGTGGAGGGTCCCCGTGCGGGTGACAACGGGGGCCGTCGGAGGGTGCGACAGCGTCCCACCAGCCGCTCGGGCGCTGGTCCGGTGCCGTGCAGCGGCGAAGCGAGTCGATGCGGTGCAGCCGCTCCTCCCGGGTGATGTGCTGCGTGTCGTCCAGCCACAGCGCGACGGCCACGGCCCCGGGACAGTCGCCCTCGCCGGGCACGTCCAGCAGGAGGACGAGTTGATCCGCGCCGCCGATGCCGGTGCCGTAGTCCCCATTGGTGAAGGCCGCTGGCCCCGCGCCGGCCGGGATCTCGTGCAGCGTGGCCCCGCGTAGTGAGAGGCCGGTGGTCGCGCGTGCCTCCTGGGCGATGGCCGAGGCCCCGGATACCTCCCTGCCGGCCAGGGAGTCAGTCAGCGTGGCATTGTCGGTGTACTGGCCCTGGACTGCGCTGCTGTCCCCTGAGGTCCACCCGTCGAGGTACCCGTGTGCCAGGTCCAGGACTTCGTCCTTCGTGGCTCCCGCGTATGTCCACTGCCCCGAACCTGCGGCGCCGAGGATCACCTCGTCGGTGAGGCCCGCAACGCCGACGGAGTAGAGGAACGCCGCGTCGATGCCGGAGACCATCGCAGGATCGATCCGGTGCAGTGGCTCGAGGAACCCCCGACGGGACAGGTAGATGGGCTCGGTGGGGACCAGGTCGATCCGGTCCGAGTTGTCTCGCCCGCCGAGCCAGACTGGTGGCATCTGCGAGCTGTCGCGCAGTGCCTGGGCGAACCCCGGGCGGCCGACGCCCTCGTAGTCGATGAACCGCTTGTCCACGTGCGCGTCCGGAGCGTAGAAGGGCATCGCATTCGTGATCCCGATGCGATAGGCATCGTTCAGGGCGGCCGCGTACGCCTCGGCAGCGGAGGCCCATTCGGTCCCCGCGGTCGCCTCAGGTGCGGGCGTGCAGCCCGTGGACGACATCAGGAGGGCGATGGCCGCCCATCGTGCCGCCACCCGCACAGCGGCGGGCTGAACGCCCCCATCCGCGGGGGCCACGCCTGGCCTTCCCACACCTCCTGCCTACCGCCGGCCGGGGCACCGGACCAGAGCCCTACGTCCCTTGGCGCGGACATCGTGGAGGCGTTGGAGCGGCTCTTGCACCGGGCAGGCGCAGTGTGTGCCGCCGGATCTGCTGTGCGGGCTGCGTGAGTCACGGCGCACCGGAGGACTGCCCCTGGCCGGCACAAGGAGGGCTCGCCAGCGCGTGATCGGTGAGGATCGTGTACATCTCCGCCCACTGGTCACATGCGTAGTTGCGTGCGAGTTCGACGTTCGGGGCAACCGCCTCGTCCATCAAGGCTCCGGCCATCGCTTCAGCGGCCAGCTCGACGCCGCGCTGGCCCCACAGCAGGTCGGGGGACTCCCAAGCCGGGAGCCCGGACGCGCGCAGGAAGGTGGACTGCGTCTCGGGAGTCACGTTCTGGGCCAGCCACAGGTGGCTGAGCTCGTGGAGCAGGGCCTTCCTGGCCCAGGGACGCCACCCCGCGCACCCATCGTCGGTGCAGGCATCAGTGGTCCCGAAGCACAGGGAGACATCGACGCCCGCGGCCAGGCCATTGATCCCCGCGCACGCGGGCGCCTTCCGGTCGACGAACGTGACGCTGTCCACGCTCGGTGCGACGAGCCCGGCTTCCGGGAATCTGCGCAGTCCCCAGCCGATGAGCCGGTCGAGGGCCGGTGAGCTGTTGCGGACCTCGAGCGCGCGGTCCGCCACCGTCAGAGTGCCCGAGTGCCCCACCGAGACGCCCGGGGGGATCGCCACCTCCTCCCACCAGCCTCCTGACGGTGGCTGCGGCACTTGGCAGCCGCCCAGGTCGGCTGCGGCGTGATGGCGGATCTCCTCGGTGATCAGGCCGTCAGCGTCGAGGTGAAGCACCACTGCGAGATGGCTCGGGCAGCCCACGCCGGCGGCCAGGAGCAGGACCACCGTGTCCAGCGGGTCGCCGGGATCGGCATCGCCGGTCGCGAACACCGCCGGTCCGCCGAGATCGGGAAGCGCCACGAGGGCCGAATCGGGGAGCCCGCCCTCAGCTGGGCCGGCCCGACCGAGCGCGCGCACGTCATCGGTCCCGGTGGCGGTGATGTCCAGGAGGTTGTCGGTGATCGTCGCGTCGGGGGTGTACAGGTCGGCGACCGCCGCCCCCTCCTGACCGCCCCAGGCTGAGACGTAGGCATCAGCGGCGGCGCGGAGGACCTTGAGTCGCTCGTCGTTCGGATGTGCTGCGCGCAGCGTGACCAGGGACGGCGCGAAGGTCTCGGAGGTGATCCCGGTTGCAGCCAGGGACCTCACGAAGGCCGCCTTCATCGAACCCGGCAGTGCTGCGACGCCAACCGCCCCGGTTCTCGAGACGAAGAGCGGACCGATCTGGTCGCGCTGCAGGAGGGGTGCCCCGGCCATCATCGTCAGGTGCTCGCGAAGGGCATCGCGACCGGAGGCGGCGTTCGCCCCCAGCGCCCTGTGGTCGAAGGCGACGCTGGGGGAGTAGTACCCGTAGACGTCCAGGATCCCGTGGTCGAGCGCAGCGTCGTAGGCGTCGAACCACCGCACGGCGGCGGCCGCGGGTCCGGCGAGTGAGGTCTCCCGTGGGGGCATGGGTGCCGTTGACGCCGTGGGTCGCGCGTGCCCAGCGGCCCCTGTCGAGCACGCGCGAGGGTCCGGGGTGGATCCGGTGAGCAGGGCGAAGTCCTCGGCGAGGTGGGCGCAGGACGGTGATCCCATCCGAGCGTCCACCGGGTAGGGCTCATCCATCAGCCCCCACGCCACGGTCTCGGCGGCCAGCTGGGACGCCTGCTCAGCCCATGGCACGTCCGGGTCCAGCCAGGTCAGGCCAAGTGCGGTCCGGTAGGGCTCGATCCGGGTCGGCCCGGTCAGCGGATCCTCCCAGCGCGGGTACGCGGGATCCGCCAGGTACACGTGGGCCAGCTGGTGCAGCGTCGCGGCCTTGGCTGCAGTGGGCCACGAGGTGCAGTCGGCGTCCAGGCACGCTTCGGACGCCGGGAAGGGCAGGGCCAGGTCGGGGGCCGTCGTGCCCTCCTCGAACCCGTACGCCAGCCAGGGGTCCTCACCACCCGGGAGGAACGTCACCGATGTCGGAATGGGGGCGGGGAGCCCGGCCTCGGCGAAGCGCTGGAGACCCCAGGTCAGCAGGGGGCTGGGGTCGGGCGTGCCGTTCCAGATCGCGATGTCCAGGCCGCTGACGCGCAGCGTGCCGGTCCGGACGACAGAGTCCGGGTCCGGGATCCGGATGTCGTCCCACCAGCCGGAGGGAACTGCATCCCAGCAGCCCGTGCGGGAGTCGATCCGGTGGTAGCGCTCCTCGGCGAGGATGGTCGAACCGTCGAGGTGGAGGACGACGGCCACGTCACCGGGACACCCGTCGGACCCGTCGACGTGCACCAGCAGGACCATCCGGTCGGTCGGCCCCGAACCCGTGGACTCACCGTTGACGTAGATGGCCGGTCCGCCGTCCTGCGGGATGTCGCGGAGCGCCGCACCCGTGAGCCCTCCGTGGCCCCAGGCGCGCCCGGCAGCGGCACCGATCCGGTCCGCCCCCCGGAGGTGGAGACCTGCCAGCGAGTCGTCCACGCGTGCCTCTGCGCCGTACAGCCGGGCAACCGCGTCGGAATCACCGGCCGCCCACGCGTGCACGTAGTCGGCGGCGATCCGTTCGTAGGGAGCTGGGTCCAGGTCGGTGTACGACTCACCGGCAGCGAGCGAGCCGGTCCAGGTCTGCGATGCGATCCCCTCCGGGCCGAGCCGGTAGGCGGAAGCCGTGGGGATGATGTAGTCCACCGGCGTGATCCGGGCGACATCGACGGCCCCGTCACGGGAGACGTAGAGAGGTTCGTCGAAGGAGATCGACGCGTTGTCCGCCGGATCCCGGCCGCCGAACGACACCGGTGGGGACTGGGCGGAGTCGCGCATCGCCTGGATCGCTTGCGGTCGCCCGGTGTCGTTGTGGTTGAGCAACCCGTATTCCACGTGGGCGCCAGCCGTGTAGAACGAGGCCAGGCTGGTGAAGCCGACCCCCTGCGCCTCATGGAACGCCGTGAAGTACTGCTCAGCACGCTGAGCCCATTCGATGGGCTGCGTCGTGGGTGTCGACCCAGTGGTGCAGGCTGCCACCAACCCGTACATCCCTGCAGCGATCACCCACCAGCGGCCCCGTTCCCGCATGCCTCCTGAGTAGCACCAGGTCCACGGCCACGGCAGAGGACTTGGTCCCCTGCGCGTGATCTCCGACTGTCGGCAGGTCGCTGCCGCCCCAGTCGAACGTCGTCAGTGCTGAGGTTCGGATGGATCCGGCCGCCGCCTGAGGCCGCCCACTACGCTTGCCCCATGACCGAGACCCCCACCACGCCCGACATCAAGCCCCGCAGCCGCACCGTCACCGACGGCCTCGAGCGCGCCGCCGCCCGCGGGATGCTGCGCGCGGTGGGCATGTCCGACGAGGACTGGCCGAAGCCGCAGATCGGCATCGCCTCGAGCTGGAACGAGATCACCCCGTGCAACCTCTCCCTGGAGCGCCTCGCCCGCTCGGCCAAGGAGGGCGTGCACGCCGGCGGCGGCTACCCGCTGCAGTTCGGCACCATCTCGGTCTCCGACGGCATCTCGATGGGCCACGAGGGGATGCACTTCTCGCTGGTGAGCCGCGAGATCATCGCCGACTCCGTCGAGGCCGTCATGCAGGCCGAATGCCTCGACGGCATGGTCACGTTCGCCGGCTGCGACAAGTCCCTGCCGGGCATGCTGATGGCCGCCGCGCGCCTGGACGTGGCGTCGGTGTTCGTCTACGCCGGCTCGATCCTCCCGGGGCGGGTCGGCGACCGCGACGTCACGATCATCGACGCCTTCGAGGCGGTCGGGGCCTGCGCCCGTGGGCTGATCACCCGCGAGGAGGTCGACGAGATCGAGCGCGCGATCTGCCCGGGCGAGGGCGCGTGCGGTGGCATGTACACCGCCAACACGATGGCCTCGGCGGCCGAGGCGATGGGGATGAGCCTGCCCGGCTCGGCCGCCCCGCCCGCCGTGGACCGTCGCCGCGACGGGTTCTCCCGGCGCTCCGGCGAGGCCGTCGTGGAGATGCTGCGCCAGGGCATCACCACCCGCGACATCATCACGAAGAAGTCGCTGGAGAACGCCATCGCCGTCGTCATGGCCCTCGGCGGCTCCACGAACGCCGTCCTGCACCTGCTGGCGATCGCCCACGAGGCCGACATCGACCTCGAGATGGAGGACTTCCAGCGCATCGGTGCCAAGGTCCCGCTGCTCGGCGACCTGAAGCCCTTCGGTCGCTACGTGATGAGCGACATGGACCGGGTCGGGGGAGTGCCGGTGATCATGCGCGCCCTGCTCGACGCCGGGCCTGCTGCACGGCGACTGCCTGACGGTCACCGGCCGCACGGTCGCCGAGAACCTGGCCGAGGTCAACCCCCCGGACCCCGATGGCACGATCCTGCGCGCGATGTCCGACCCGATGGGCGGCACCGGCGGCATCACGATCCTCGGCGGCTCGCTGGTTCCCGAGGGCGCGGTCGTGAAGAACGCCGGCATCCCCGTGGAGGTCTTCGAGGGCCCGGCGCGCGTCTTCGAGCGCGAGCGCGCCGCGATGGACGCCCTCGAGGACGGCACCATCCAGGCCGGCGACGTCGTGATCATCCGCTACGAGGGCCCCAAGGGCGGCCCGGGGATGCGCGAGATGCTGATGATCACCGCGGCCATCAAGGGTGCGGGGCTGGGCAAGGACGTCCTGCTGATCACCGATGGGCGCTTCTCCGGCGGCACAACCGGCCTGTGCGTGGGCCACGTGGCCCCCGAGGCCGTCGACGGCGGTCCGATCGCGCTGGTCGCCGACGGCGACCGGGTGCGCATCGACATCCCGAACCGGACCCTCGACCTGCTCGTGGACGATGCCGAGCTGGCCGTCCGCCGGGAGGCGTGGGTCCCGCTCCCGCCGCGCTACACCCGCGGCGTCCTGGCCAAGTACGCCAAGCTGGTCGGCTCCGCCTCCCGCGGCGCGGTCTGCGACTGAGCCTCCTGGCCCCTGTCTGCCTCTGGTCGGCTGAGGCCCGAGTCGTGGGCTGAGGACCTTCGCCCCTGCCCCGGATCCTGCGGCCGCAGGACGATGGGAGTGAGGGAAGGGGCGCCCATGATGCGAGGGTTCGTCACCACGTTCGCGGCTGTTGCACTGGTGCTTGCCGGATGTGCCAGCGGGACCGACGAGGGCGCGGGGGGCTCCGGGACGTCCGAGTCCCCGGCTGCCTCCGCCACCTCCAGCTCACCCGTGGCGATGGGCAACGGGGCCTTCTTCGTCCTGCCGTATCAGGGGTCGGGCGCTCAGCGGTACGCCATCGGTGCCGACGGGACGATCGGTCCGGGCTCCCCGGTCCCGTGGGAGTCCGGTCCGGACGCCGGGGCCACCCTGCTCAAGGACGCGCTGGGACCCTGGGCCCTGACCTCGACGGTGGAACTGCCACTCACCGACGTGTCAAGGACCACGCAGCTGCAGGTGCGCAATGTGGAGACCGGCGAGGTCCTCCACCAGATCGACGTGCCGGGATGGTGCAGCGGGGCGGATGGCGCGAGCTACCCCTGCCTGCTGCTCGACGAGAACAGGATGGTGCGCTCGACGCCCATCGACGGCGAGGGCAGCGGGACGATCACGGTCTCGTCGACCACGACCGGCGAGACCCTGGCCGAGTACGGGCCGTTCCCAGGGCTGGCCGGAGTGAATCCGACCAACTCGCCCGACACCCTGGTCGTGGTGACCTACGACCAGGCCGGCAAGCAGCACCGCTACCAGACGCTGGACACAAGGACCGGGGAGACATCGCGAGATCGGCACCATTCCAACGACCCAGCCGTGGATCTGCATCCTCGGGGCCGATTCCGTTCTCACGTACTCGAACTCGCTGCAGGCGATCGGCCCGGCCCAGATTGCGCCTGTCGAGGTACCCGAGCTCGGTGCGCGTGGACCCGGCTCCCAGGGCTGCTCGGCGGATGGCTCGTACCTCTACGTGCGAACGGACTCCACGGTTGACCCCGAGAAGGACCTGGTCATCGATTCGGTGTCTCTCGTGGACGGCACGCGGGCGCCAGCGCTGACTCTCCCGTCGCAGCAGGACATGATCCTGGTGACCCGCTGATCGAGGGGCAGCTCGGCAGGGGGAGCCAGGGTCGGGACGTCCAGCACTACCGCGCCGAAACCTCGGGGGAGACGGTGGGGGTATGCGGGGAACGGTGCTGAGGAGCCGGTGGGTCCTGGCCGGAATGGCTGTGGTCCTCCTCTGCGGCTGCCAGACGACCAGCGAGCCGAGCGAACCCTCGGCCACGATGTCGAGTCCCAGCTCCTCTGCGACGGCCACCGGTCTGCCGACCCGGCCCACGGCGCAGGACTTCCTCATCGAGCGGTCCCGTGCTCCCGTGTCGGCGATCGCCGCCACCTTCCCGCTCGAGGGTGTCGCCAGCGGCGTGGTCATCGATCCGGTCGTCGGCGAGGCCTACATCACGACCTGTCGGGGGTGTGGGGGCGAGACGCCCGCGATGGCCGATGTGCTGCAGGTGGCCGACCTGGCCGATCGCGCGCTGACGGACGAGATCGACCTCACGGGCCCCATGCCGGGCCTGTACCCCCGGTTGGCCGCGGACCCGTACGCGGGAGTTCTCTACGTCACCCGTGCCGGTACCGCTCCCTCTGGGTCGATCGCGGTGATCGACGCGGCCAGTCATCAGGTCACCGGGACGATCGACGTCGGGAAAGCAGCCTCTGGGGGATCGCCGTCGATCCGACCTCGGGACTGGTCTACGTGATGCAGGAGGGGCCGTCCGGGGATTCGTCCGGCATGCTCGCCGTCATCGACGGAGCGAGCCGTGAGGTCCTGGACCGGATTCCGGTCCAAGCCGACGCCGGGTCGGGGATCGCGGTCGATCCCGCCCACGGGCGGGTCCTCATCGGCGACTCCGGGGACGGCAGCCTCATCGTCATCGACGCTGTGGCACGCGAGGTGGTCCGGACCGTCCAGGTCGTGCCGGGCATGGACGACCCGTGCGAGAACTGCATGGGCTACCTGGGGACGCCGGTCGCCGATCCCACCACCGGGCTCGTCTACCTGTCCGGGCCGGCGGCCGTCGGGCAGGACCCCTCCTCGAACGCCCTCGGACACGGCAGTGGCACCGTCCGGCCCGCTGTCGCGTACCCCGGGCGACGCCAGGGTCGTACCCGTGGGAGGCGGCTCATCGTCGGTGTACGTGGTCGACCCGGAGGCCGGTGAGGTCGTCCAGGCCGTCCCCGTTCCAGGGATGGTCGTGTGGACGCGGGCGTGCGACCCGGCGGCGGGTGTGATCTACCTGACCAACATCGGCCAGCCGGCGACCGGGGTGCTCGCCCTGGACACCGCGACGCGCGAGCTGGGCACGGTGGTTCCGGTCGAGGGCGAGACGACCCTGGCGGTCGACCCGGCATCGGGGGAGGTGTGGGTCGCCGGCAACGGGGCCCTGACGATCCTCGAGTGATCGGGTTCCCGGGTGGCCGGCTCGAGCTGGACTTGGCTCGCGTGGACGCCCTTGTCTCACATGGTGGACATTCTGGCCGAGGGGTTGCGCTTCTGCCGGCCCGGGGCCACTATGAGCGCGTGCGAATTATCGTAGTAGCGACTCACGCCGGGGTGGGAACCCCAGCCTGACTGTTCCCTACTCCGACGTGACCTCGTGACCCTGAAGGGCACGGGGTCTTTCATTTGCACAAGCACAGCACTGGCAGGATCTCCACCGAAGGCCCGAACCGAGAGCAAGGAACCGACGATGTCGACGCCACCCACACCACCCACCACCTCGATCAGCGGGGCCAGCAGCCTCGTGCGCTCGCTGGAGGCCGCCGGTGTCGACACGGTATTCGGGATCCCCGGTGGCGCGATCCTGCCCGCATACGACCCGTTGATGGACTCCACCCAGGTCCGGCACATCCTCGTCCGCCACGAGCAGGGCGCAGGGCATGCAGCAGCGGGTTACGCGTACGCGACCGGACGGGTCGGGGTCTGCATGGCGACCTCCGGGCCGGGAGCCACCAACCTGGTGACGCCGATCGCTGACGCGTACATGGACTCGGTGCCGATGGTGGCCATCACTGGCCAGGTGAACTCGGCGGCCATCGGCACCGATGCCTTCCAGGAGGCCGACATCCGTGGGATCACGATGCCGGTCACCAAGCACAACTACCTGGTGACCCGCGCCGAGGACATCCCCCGGGCGATCGCCGAGGCCTTCCACATCGCGGGCACCGGTCGACCGGGGCCCGTGCTCGTGGACATCTCCAAGGACGCCCTGCAGTCGCAGACGACCTTCTCCTGGCCCTCGCGCCTGGACCTGCCGGGGTACAAGCCGACGACCCGGCCGCACACCAAGCAGGTCCGCGAGGCCGCGCGCATGATGCTGGAGTCGCGCAAGCCGGTGCTCTACGTCGGCGGCGGGATCATCCGCGCCGGGGCATCCGCGGAGCTGCGGGCCCTGGCCGACCTGACCGGGATCCCGGTCGTGACCACGCTCATGGCCCGCGGGGCGCTGCCCGACAGCCACCCGCAGAACCTGGGCATGCCCGGGATGCATGGGACAGTGGCCGCCGTCGGCGCGCTGCAGTCCTCGGACCTGCTGATCGCCCTGGGCACCCGCTTCGACGACCGGGTCACCGGCCAGCTGTCCACCTTCGCCCCGAACGCCAAGGTCATCCACGCCGACATCGACCCCGCCGAGATCTCCAAGAACCGCCGTGCCGACGTGCCGATCGTGGGGGATGCCAAGGAGGTCATCGCCGAGCTGGTGGCAGCCCTGCAGGCCGAGCTGGCCGCCGGACGCGCGTTCGACATCGCCGGCTGGTGGTCGGAGCTCAGCCACTGGCTGGAGACCTACCCCCTGGGCTACGCGCAGCCCGAGGACGGGTCGCTGGCCCCGCAGTACGTTGTCGAGCGCCTGGGCCAGATCGCCGGCCCGGACGCCCTGTACGTGGCCGGGGTCGGGCAGCACCAGATGTGGGCCGCGCAGTTCGTCCAGTACGAGAAGCCGGGCACGTGGATCAACTCCGGCGGCCTGGGCACGATGGGGTTCGCGGTGCCCGCCGCGATGGGCGCGAAGGTCGGTGCCCCGGAGAAGACCGTGTGGGCCATCGACGGCGACGGCTGCTTCCAGATGACCAACCAGGAGCTGGCCACCTGCACGATCAACAACATCCCGATCAAGGTCGCGCTGATCAACAACGGTGCGCTGGGCATGGTCCGCCAGTGGCAGACCCTGTTCTACAACGAGCGGTACTCGAACACCGACCTGCACTCCCACGACGTCCCGGACTTCGTGAAGCTGGCCGACGCGTACGGCTGCGTGGGCCTGCGCTGCGACTCCGCCGACGACGTCGACGGCACGATCGAGAAGGCAATGTCGATCAACGACGCCCCGGTGGTCGTGGACTTCCGGGTGCACAAGGACGCCATGGTGTGGCCGATGGTCGCCGCCGGCACGAGCAACTCTGACATCAAGTTCGCGCGCGACATGGCGCCGAAGTGGGACCGGGAGGACTGAGCGATGAGCCGTCACACACTGAGCGTGCTGGTCCAGGACCAGCCGGGCGTGCTGGCCCGGATCGCGGGGCTGTTCTCCCGCCGCGGGTTCAACATCGAGTCGCTGGCCGTCGGCCCGACCGAGACCCCGGAGGTCTCGCGGATCACGCTGGTCGTCGAGGTCGAAGGGCTTCCGCTGGAGCAGGTGACCAAGCAGCTGAACAAGCTGGTCAACGTGCTGAAGATCGTCGAGCTCGAGCCGGCCACGTCCGTCCAGCGCGAGTTCATGCTGGTCAAGGTGCGCGCCGATGCCACCACGCGCAGCCACGTGCTCGAGACCGTCTCACTGTTCCGCGCCGGAGTGGTCGACGTGGCCCCGGACGCGGTCACCATCGAGGCAACCGGCAGCCGCGACAAGCTCGACGCCCTGCTGCGGGTGCTCGAGCCGTTCGGCATCCGCGAACTCGTCAAGTCCGGGGCGGTGGCCCTGGGCCGCGGCTCCAAGTCCATGACCGAGCGCGCCCTGCGCCCGGTCGACCGGACCGCCTGACCGCCCAGCGGACATCGCCCGGCCTGTGTCATCGATCCGGCACTTTGTTTGCGGGATCGATGACACAACGCCGCTGGGCAGCCCGCTGGCCAACCGACCGCCGCTCATGCGGAACGAACAACCTGAGACAATCCCCCCACGATCCCCGGCGCCCAACGAGCGCCGCAACACCTGAGGAGCCCCCAGTGGCTGATCTGTACTACGACGACAACGCCGACCTCTCGATCATCCAGGGCCGCAAGGTCGCGGTGCTCGGATACGGCAGCCAGGGCCACGCCCATGCGCTGAGCCTTCGCGACTCCGGGGTCGACGTGCGCGTCGGCCTGGCCGAGGGCTCCAAGAGCCGGGCGAAGGCCGAGGCCGAGGGGCTGCGGGTCGTCGACCCGGCCACCGCGTGCGCCGAGGCCGACCTGATCATGGTCCTGGTCCCGGACCCCGCCCAGCGCGGGCTGTACGCCGAGGCGATCGCCCCGAACCTGAAGGCCGGGGACGCGCTGTTCTTCGCCCACGGGTTCAACATCCGCTTCGGCTACGTGGCCCCGCCGGCCGACGTCGACGTCTGCATGGTCGCCCCGAAGGGCCCGGGCCACCTGGTCCGCCGTGAGTACGTGGCCGGGCGCGGCGTGCCCGCGATCGTCGCCGTCGAGCAGGACGCGACCGGGGGAGCCTGGGACCTGACCCTCTCCTACGCCAAGGCGATCGGCTCGCTGCGCGCCGGTGGGATCAAGACCACGTTCACGGAGGAGACCGAGACCGACCTGTTCGGCGAGCAGGCCGTGCTCTGCGGTGGTGCGTCGATGCTGGTCCAGACCGGCTTCGAGGTGCTGACCGAGGCCGGCTACCAGCCCGAGGTCGCCTACTTCGAGTGCCTGCACGAGCTGAAGCTGATCGTCGACCTCATGTACGAGGGCGGGATCGCCAAGCAGCGCTGGAGCGTGTCGGACACCGCCGAGTACGGCGACTACGTGTCCGGCCCGCGGGTCATCGACACCCACGTCAAGGAGAACATGCGTGCGGTGCTGGCCGACATCCAGTCCGGTGCCTTCGCGCAGCGCTTCATCGACGACCAGGACGCCGGCGCCCCGGAGTTCAAGGCCCTGCGTGCTGCGGGGGAGGCGCACCCGATCGAGGAGACCGGACGCCAGCTGCGCCAGCTGATGAGCTGGGTCAAGACCTCCGACAGCGACTACGTCGAGGGCACCGCGGCCCGCTGACCCGAGCGGCAGCGAGGCGAAGCGGGTCGCAATCGGGCACCGCGGCCCGCTGACCCGAGCAGGCACCCCTACCGACGAATGACCCCCCTGAGCGCCGGCTCCGGGGGGTCATTCGCCCCTCAGGAGGTCTCGTCCCGTGGTGGCGGGAGATTCTCGGGGCGGGTCGGGGGCTGTTCGCCCCGCTCATCACACTACTTCGGCAACGGACCGTGGAACGGATGCACCCACCGACCACGATCTGCGGGGATCGCAGTCCGCTGGACGGCCGACGGCGACGCGGGGCCGCGCGCCCTGGTCTGAGGGCCGTTCGCCGCGGGGGACGGGACCTTCGGGGTGCCGGGGACGCCGGTGGCACGGTCGTTAGAATTGGCCCAGCCGTGGGGACCGACCCCGTGGGTCCATCAAGAGGGTGCCAACCGTGAGCAAGCCCATCGTCCTGATCGCCGAGGAACTCAGCCCCGCCACCGTGGAGGCCCTCGGCCCCGACTTCGAGATCCGCTACTGCGACGGTGCCGATCGCGCGGACCTGCTCAAGGCCATCGCCGACGTCGATGCGATCCTCATCCGCTCGGCCACCAAGGTCGACGCGGAGGCGCTCGCCGCTGCCCGGCGCCTCAAGGTGGTCGCCCGTGCCGGTGTCGGGCTGGACAACGTCGACGTCCCCGCCGCCACCCAGGCCGGCGTCATGGTCGTCAACGCGCCCACATCCAACATCGGTTCGGCCGCGGAGCTGGCCGTCGCGCTGCTGCTGGCCTCCGCGCGGCACATCGCCCCGGCCAACGACGCCCTCAAGGGCGGCGCGTGGAAGCGCTCGAAGTACACGGGCGTGGAGGTGGCCGACAAGGTGGTCGGTGTCGTCGGTCTGGGCCGGATCGGCATGCTCGTGGCGCAGCGGCTGAGCGCGTTCGGCGTGAAGCTCATCGCCTACGACCCCTACGTGCAGCCCGCGCGCGCCGCGCAGATGGGCATCCGGATGGTCTCCCTCGACGAGCTGCTCGCCGACAGCGACTTCATCACGGTCCACCTGCCCAAGACCCCTGAGACGATCGGCCTGATCGGCGACGAGGCCCTGCACAAGGTGAAGCCGACAGTGCGCATCGTCAACGCCGCCCGCGGTGGGATCGTCGACGAGGCCGCCCTGTACGAGGCGATCGTGGACGGTCGCGTGGCCGGTGCGGGCATCGACGTGTGGGCCAAGGAGCCGTGCACCGACTCGCCGCTGTTCAGCCTCGAGCAGGTCGTCGTGACCCCGCACCTGGGCGCCTCCACCGACGAGGCGCAGGAGAAGGCCGGCATCGCCGTGGCCAAGTCCGTGCGCCTGGCCCTGGCCGGCGAGCTGGTGCCCGACGCCGTGAACGTCAAGGGCGGGGCGATCGCCGACGACGTGCGCCCGATGCTGCCCCTGACCGAGGCCCTCGGCCAGATCGCCAGCGCGCTGGCAGGTGCCCCGGTCGCCGCCGTCGAGACCGAGGTCCGTGGCGAGATCACCGAGAACGACGTGAAGATCCTGGAGCTCTCCGCACTCAAGGGAGTGTTCACCCCGTTGTCCGAGGAGCAGGTCTCCTACGTCAACGCGCCGATCATCGCCCGGGACCGTGGCATCGAGGCGGCCCTCATCACCGATGCGGACGCCGGTGACCACCGCAACCTCGTCCGGGTGCGCCTGGCCCTCACGGACGGCACCTCGCTGCGCGTCGGCGGCACGCTGTCGGGCCCGCGGAACGTGGCCAAGCTGGTCGAGATCGACGACTTCGACCTCGAGGTGCCGCTGTCCGAGCACCTGGTCGTGATGCGCTACGCGGATCGGCCCGGTGTCGTGGGTGCGGTCGGTGGGGCGCTCGGCCACGCCGGGGTCAACATCGGCGGGATGCAGGTCTCGCGTGACGCCGTGGGCGGTCAGGCCGTGATGGTGCTGACCGTGGACGCGTCGCCGGGGGCCGAGGTCCTGGCCGGGATCGCCCGCGAGATCGAGGCCGACCTCGTGGAGAGCGTCGACCTGGTCTGAGCGGGGGTCGGTGATCCCGGCCGGTCGGGAACGAGTGGGATCCTGGGCGGTCCGGGCGGGATCCGCCCTGGTCCGCCTCAGGATCGCGGGACCAGGGATCTGGCCGGGTCGGCGCTGAGCCTCAGCCCTCCACGATGTCGCCGAGCACCGGGTCGACCTCGATGCCCAGGCTCGTCAGGTACGCCTCGGCACGGTCGAGCTGCTCCGGCTCACCGGTCATCTCCAGGACCATCCATCCGAAGTGGTCCTCGATCGAGGCGCGTCGGATCGAGGTGACCACCCCGAAGTCCACCCCGAGGTGGTACACCACGGGCTCGCGGACCTGCGTCTGCGGGAAGGTCAGGCGAACAGGACGGTGGTGTGCAGCCATGTGCCCGATCGTAGCCGGTGGACCCCGTGGCGCTCCCGGCGATCGGGCGACATGGCCGCGGACCTGTCGGCTCAGCCGACCTGGTCGCGCTGCGCCCGGTTGACCGCGGAGATGATCGCCTTGAGCGACGCCGTGACGATCGAGGAGTCGATCCCCACGCCCCACAGCACCCGCCCGCCGATTGCGCACTCCACGAACGCCGCAGCCTTCGCGTCGCCGCCGGCGGACATCGCGTGCTCGGAGTAGTCCAGGACGCGCACGTCGATGTGGTGGGCGGCCATGGCGTCGCAGAACGCCGCGATCGGGCCGTTGCCGTGGCCGACGGCCTCGAACTCGCGCGCGTGGTGGGCGTTGTCGCGCACGACCGTGCGGACCATCGTCTCGCCGTCGACGTCGGACTCCACCATCACGTGGCGCAGCTTCAGCCGGCCCCACGGCATCTCCGGCACGGGCAGGTACTCGTCGGCGAAGATCTCGTACATCTGCGCCGGCGCGACCTCGCCGCCCTCGGAGTCGGTCATCCGCTGGATCACCTGGGAGAACTCGATCTGCAGCCGACGCGGCAGCTCCAGGCCGTGCTCGGTGCGCATGATGTAGGCCACGCCGCCCTTGCCCGACTGGCTGTTGACCCGGATGACGGCCTCGTAGGTGCGCCCGATGTCGTGCGGGTCGATCGGCAGGTAGGGGACCTCCCAGTGGAACGACTCGACCGGGACCCCGGCCATGCCCGCGTCGGTGGCCATCGCCTTGAAGCCCTTGTTGATCGCGTCCTGGTGCGAGCCGGAGAACGCGGTGAACACCAGGTCGCCGCCGTACGGGTGGCGCTCGGGCACCTTCAGCTGGTTGCAGTACTCGACCGTGCGGCGGATCTCGTCGATGTCGCGGAAGTCGATCTGCGGGTCGATGCCCTGGCTGAACAGGTTCATGCCCAGGGTCACCAGGCAGACGTTGCCGGTGCGCTCGCCGTTGCCGAACAGGCAGCCCTCGATCCGGTCCGCCCCAGCCATGAAGCCCAGCTCGGCGGCGGCCACGGCGGTGCCGCGGTCGTTGTGCGGGTGCAGGCTCAGCACGATGTTCTCGCGGTAGCGCAGGTTGCGGTGCATCCACTCGATCGAGTCCGCGTAGACGTTGGGGGTGGCCATCTCGACCGTCGCCGGCAGGTTGATGATGACCTTGCGCTCCGGCGTGGGCTGCCACACGTCGTTGACCGCGTTGCAGACCTCGACCGCGAACTCCAGCTCGGTGCCGGTGTAGGACTCCGGCGAGTACTCGTAGTAGATGTCGGTGTCGGGGGTGATCTGCTCGGCGTACTTCATGCACAGCTGCGCGCCGTGGACCGCGATGTCCTTGATCCCGTCCTTGTCCAGCCCGAACACCACGCGGCGCTGCAGCGTGGAGGTCGAGTTGTACAGGTGCACGATCGCCTGCTTGGCCCCGCGGATCGACTCGTAGGTGCGCTCGATCAGGTGCTCGCGCGCCTGGGTCAGGACCTGGATGACGACGTCATCGGGGATCAGGTCGCCCTCGATCAGCTCCCGGACGAAGTCGAAGTCCGTCTGGCTCGCGGACGGGAACCCGACCTCGATCTCCTTGTAGCCCATGCGGACCAGCAGCTCGAACATGCGCTTCTTGCGGTCCGGGGTCATCGGGTCGATCAGGGCCTGGTTGCCGTCGCGCAGGTCGACCGCGCACCAGCGCGGGGCCTCGGTGATGACCGTGCCCGGCCAGGTGCGGTCGGACAGGGCGATGGGGGTGAAGGGGGAGTAGCGCTGCCAGGCCATCGGGGAGGGCCTCTGGGCGGTGCGCTGGGAGTACGGCGTGGACGAGGTGGTGCTCATGATCTGGGGCTCCTGGGATGTGTGGGGGGTTCGACCCGTGGGGTCTCGAACCGGCGCACGCGATCACCCGCGACAGGGGAGCCGGTCGGATCAGGCCCCGCCGCGGCTACCAAGGAGCAGTCGCACGGTGAACATCGGGATCAGGGTAGCGCATGGTCGTGGGGGAGTGCACGCACCTTCGTTGGGATGCCACCGACAGCGCCCCACCACCGCCCGTGCGTGCAGGTGCGTGGGACGCCACGCGCCGAGGTCCGTGCGTCTCGGTCAGACCAGTGCCCGGCGCGCCTCTGTCTCGCCGTCGACGACCCGACCCGTGGGCTCGAACGCGTGGGCCAGGTAGAACGGGCGCGGGGAGCCCTTGCCCTCGGACCAGCTGACCAGCAGGGTCGAGTCGCCCATCGCGCGGCACTCGTCGGCGACCAGCTCCAGGGCGCGGGAGGCGATCCCCCGGCGCTGGTGCAACCGGTCGACCAGCAGGCGCCACAGGTAGGGCTCCGGATGGTGCGGCGTGCTGAGGGCCAGCATCACGAACCCCACGATCACGCGGTCGGCCTCGATGGCCCGCATCCACGGCACGACGGGCGCTTCCGTTCGACGATGTCCGGCAGGAGTGCGTCGGCGAACGAGTCCAGCATGGGCGCCACGAACGCCTGCTGGCTGTGGTGGGTGCGCAGGGCGAGGACAGCGGCCTTGTTCGCCTGGGTCACCGGGACCAGCCGCACGTCGGCCGGGGGAGTGCGCGGGCGGTCCCGCCAGGTCTCCCAGTCCGCCCGGGTCAGGCCGTAGATCCAGTCGTCGGAGTTGTCGTCACCGAGCCAGAACGACAGGCGCGTGTGGCCCTCGAACACGAACCCGGTCCGCTCCAGGACCATCGCCGAGGCCCGGTTGTCCGGGTGCAGCGACGCGGAGATCCGCGTGACGGGCAGCGCCTCGATGATCCACGCCACGAACGCCTCGAGGGCCTCGGCGGCGTACCCCTTGCCCCAGTGCCGTGTGCTCAGCGAGTAGCCGACCTCCGCGGTGCGCAGCTCGTTCGTCGGATGCAGCACGAGGTCGCCCACGACCTCGTCGGTGGCCGCCTCCACGACGGTGGCCATGAACCACTGGCCGTCGGCGGGCCCGTCCATCGCCAGGACGTCGGCAACGATCTGCTCGCCCCGCTGGCGCGGCCACGGGATCTCCCAGGCCTGCAGCGCGGCCACCTGGGGGTCGTTGCGCCGCTCGAACAGCGGGTCGACGTCGTCCGGGCGCACCGGGCGGATCACCAGGCGGGATGTGCGCAGCTCGGGGAACATCCGCCGACCCTACCGAGCCGGCGGGCGGTGCCGATCGCACCGTTTCCGGTCGCGCCGTGGTCGGGTCCCTGCCAGGGGCCCCGGGCGCTGCAGGGGGCGAGGACCCGCGCGTAGCGTGAGGTCCATGGCGACAACACGAAGTCGGAAGAAGCAGCCAGTCGCGCCCCTCGAGCCGGTTCCGCCCTGCGCGGTGTCCGCCGAGGGCGTTCCCCTCTTCGGGGGGTATGAGGGGATCGTCCCCACCACGGGGCTCGCCGGACTGTCCGCGGACTTCCGGCTCGGGGGCTCCGACCCGCTCGGCATGGTCGAGCGTCGGATCCGGGCGAAGTCGTGGGTGTACCTGCTGGCCGCCACGGACGAGGTCGCCGTCACGTCGGTGATGATGAATGGCGCCATCACGGGCACGGGGTTCCTCATGGTCACCGACCTGCGCACCGGGGAGGTGATCGCGGACTCGAGTCGCAAGGGGGCGCTGGCGAGCGTCAATGACGCCCCGGGTGACGGGCTGCGCGCCAGCTACCGGATGCCGGGCACCCGCTACGCACTGGGCCGCGAGGGTGACGTGACGACCTTCCGCGCGTCCGTCGGTCGCTCCATGGTGTCCCTGCCCGGCACGTCGCGGCCGTGGATCGAGGTCGACCTGACCCTGTCGGAGTCGGGCACCGGTATCACCGCCATCTCCGCGGTGGAGCACGGCGCGCGTTCGTCGGTGTCGGTGACCGGGAAGACCGCGGGGCTGGCAGTCGCCGGCAGCGTCACGGTCCATGGCGACGGGGAGCCGCGCTCGTTCAGCCTCGACGGGGGCCTCGGCGGGTACGACTACACCCAGGGGATGCTCCCAAGGAACACAGCCTGGCGCTGGGCCTACGGCACCGGGCGGCTCGACGATGGAACCGTCGTCGGGTTCAACCTGTCCGAGGGCTTCTCCGGAGTCGGGGAGCGGTCCCGGGAGAACGCAGTGTGGATCGACGGGCGTCCCCATGCGCTGGATGCACGTACCCGCTTCGAGTTCGACCGCACCGATGTGATGCTGCCGTGGCGGGTCACCACGCAGGACGGGACCGTGCGGCTGCGCTTCGACCCGGTGGCCGCGCACAACGAGTTCCTCGACGTGAAGGCGGTGCGCAGCCTGTTCATCCAGCCGGTCGGTCACTTCAGCGGGGAGATCGACGTGGATGGCAGGACGTACGTCCTCGACCGCGTGCCCGGTGTCGTGGAGGACTCGGACATCCTCTGGTAGGGGGTCCTGACCCAGCGGGTGGGGTCGAGCCCGGCCGACGTGGGGCCGGCGGTCACAGCGCGACCCGGTCGTGGCCGACCCCGGGAGCGGGGCGGCGGGCACCCTCGGAGCCGCCGGTCCGGGCCCCCCAGGGGGCCGTTAGGGTTCTCCCCGTGACCCAGTTGAAGCTTGCTGTCATTGCCGGGGACGGGATCGGGACCGAGGTCGTCGCCGAGGGGCTGAAGGTCCTCGACGCCGTCGCGCCGTCGACCGGGCTGACCGTCTCGACCACCGACTACGACCTCGGCGCGCGCCGCTACAACGCGACCGGCGAGACCCTGCCCGCGTCGGTCCTGGCCGAGTTGCGGGGCCAGGACGCGATCCTGCTGGGCGCGATCGGCGACCCGAGCGTGCCGCCCGGCGTGCTCGAGCGTGGGGTGCTGCTGCCGCTGCGCTTCGAGCTCGACCACCACGTGAACCTGCGCCCGGTCAAGTTGTTCGCGGGCGTGGCCACGCCGCTGGCCGGCAAGGGCCCGGCGGACATCGACATGGTCGTCTGCCGGGAGGGCACCGAGGGTCCGTACGTCGGGTCCGGCGGCACGCTTCGCCGCGGCACGCCCCACGAGGTCGCGACCGAGGAGAGCCTGAACACGCGGTTCGGCGTCGAGCGGATCGTGCGCGATGCGTTCAGTCGCGCGGGGGCGCGCCGCGGCAAGGTCACGCTCGTGCACAAGACGAACGTCCTGGTGCACGCGGGGTCGCTGTGGCAGCGCACGTTCGACGCGGTCGCCGCCGAGTTCCCGGGGATCACGACCGACTACTGCCACGTCGACGCCGCGGCCATGTTCTTCCTGACCCAGCCCGAGCGGTTCGACGTGGTCGTCACCGACAACCTGTTCGGCGACATCCTCACCGACATCGGCGCCGCGATCGCCGGCGGCATCGGCCTGGCGGCCAGCGGCAACATCGACCCGAGCCGGACCAACCCCAGCATGTTCGAGCCGGTGCACGGCTCCGCCCCGGATATCGCCGGGCAGGGCAAGGCCGACCCCACCGCGACAGTGCTGTCGGTGGCGATGCTGCTGGCGCACCTCGGCCACCAGGTCGCGGCCGACCGCGTCGAGGCCGCCGTAGCAGCGGACCTGGCGGCGCGGGGTACCAGCCGTCCGCTCCACCAGCGAGATCGGCGACGCCCTGGCGGCCGGCGCTGCTGGGTGAGTCCCGGCCGTTGCATCGCGGCTTACGCGGGTTGACGCCCGGTGATCCGTGCACGTTCGCGACCTTCTAGGGTCGACAACCCTAATGGATCACGGGTCGAGGTGGCGGGGACCGCCCACGCTGCGAGGACCCGCTCCGGGTCCACCAGTCCGACGACCTCGCGACCGGATGCAGGGATCAGCGATACTTCGCCCATGAGCACCGACGCCGCCACGCCCTGGTACCGCTCCGCCGCTGAGATGTCGGCCGCCGGGATCGACCTGTACCCGGTGACTGAGCGTGTGGCTGCCAAGGTCGCCGATCGCAGCAGCGGATCGGTGCTGCCGGCCGCGCAGCGTGCGGCGATCCTGGCCGACCCCGGGTTCGGCCGGTACTTCACCGACCACATGGTCCGCGTCGACTGGTCCGCCGGTACCGGGTGGGGTGAGCCCGAGCTGGTCGACTACGGCCCCCTGCCGATCGACCCGGACAGCATGTTCATCCACTACGGGCAGTCGATCTTCGAGGGGCTCAAGGCCTATCGGCACCCGGACGGCTCGCTGAACGCCTTCCGTCCCGAGGCCAATGCCGCGCGGTTCGCCCGCAGCGCCCGGCGACTGGCGATGGCCGAGTTGCCTGAGGACCTCTTCCTCGGCTCGGTTGAGGCCCTCGTGCGCGCCGACGCCCCCTGGGTCTCCGAGGATCCGGAGAAGAGCTTGTACCTGCGGCCGTTCGAGTTCGCCACCGAGATCGGGCTGGGCGTGCGGCCGGCCAACTCCTACACGTACCTGCTCGTCGCCTCACCGGCCGGCGCCTACTTCCCCCGCGGAGTGAAGCCCGTGAGCGTCTGGCTGTCGACGGAGTTCGTCCGCGCGGCTCCGGGCGGCACCGGGGAGGCCAAGTGCTCCGGCAACTACGCGGCGTCCCTGGTGGCCCAGGCGCACGCCGCCGAGCAGGGCTGCGACCAGGTCGTCTGGCTCGATGCGGTCGAGCGGCGCTGGGTCGAGGAGATGGGCGGGATGAACCTGATGTTCGTCTACGGCACTGGCGACTCGGCCCGTCTCGTGACCCCCGCCCTGACGGGCACCCTGCTGCCGGGCATCACCCGCGACTCGCTCCTGAAGCTCGCCGGGCACCTGGGCATTCCCGCAGAGGAGGGCCGGATCTCCATCGAGGACTGGCAGGCCGGCAACGCCAGCGGCGAGATCTCCGAGGTGTTCGCCTGCGGGACCGCGGCGGTGGTCACCCCCGTCGGGTCGGTCAAGTCCGCGACCGCCGAGTGGGTCGTCGGCGATGGCGAGCCCGGTCCGGTCACGATGAGGCTGCGCCACGCGCTGCTCGACATCCAGACCGGCCGCAGCGCCGACCCCTTCGCCTGGATCCACCGAATCGGCTGACGAATCGCGGCGGTCGGTCACCGATCCAGGCGCGGGGCCGACGACACCCGTGTGCGGAACGGCCACGCGCAGGAAATCGCTCGTTACGGTCGGGTTGCAGCCCCCGGGGAGGCCCGCGCACAAGAGACCGCCCGTTTCGAGGGGCCTGGCGAGGCCCATTCGGGCGGTTCCGAGTGCGTCGGGCGATCGCAGCGCTGTGACGGGCCCGATACGGGCGGTTCCGTGTGCGCCGGGGCGGGAGTGGGTCGTTCGGGGCAGGGGGCTCGCGCTGTCCGGGCCGGGCGTGGCATGATGCCGCCATGACCGCATCGGCGATCATTATCGGCAAGCGCGCTGGCGTCTGACGCAGACGCAGCGCGCTGACCCCCTACGCCTTCGGGCCAGGGGGTTTTCTGTTGGAGGGGCACCATGGACCGCGACGCATTCCACGTCTTCGACACGACCCTGCGCGACGGGGCCCAGCGTGAGGGCATCTCGTACTCGGTCAGCGACAAGCTGGCGGTGGCGCGCCTGCTCGACGAGCTGGGGGTGGGCTTCATCGAGGGCGGCTGGCCCGGGGCGATGCCCAAGGACACCGAGTTCTTCGCCCGGGCCGCGGCCGGCGAGCTCAAGCTGGCCAACGCCCAGCTGGTCGCGTTCGGGGCCACCCGCAAGCCCGGGATCAACGTGGCCGACGACGCCCAGGTCCGCGCGCTGCTGGACTCGCAGGCGCCGGTGGTGTGCCTCGTGGCGAAGTCCGATGTGCGCCACGTCAAGGAGGCCCTGCGGACCACGAACGAGGAGAACCTCGCGATGGTGCGCGACACCGTGGACTTCTTCGTGCGCAACGGCCGGCGGGTGTTCGTGGACTGCGAGCACTTCTTCGACGGGTACAAGCACGACCCGGACTACGGCGTGGCTCTGCTGAAGACCGCCTTCGATGCGGGTGCGAGCGTGGGGGTCATGTGCGACACCAACGGCGGGATGCTGCCGCTGGGGATCTACCGCACGGTCAACGACGTGCGTGAGCGCTCGGGAGTCCGGCTGGGGATCCACTGCCAGGACGACACGTCGTGCGCCGTGGCGAACACGTTGGCCGCGGTCGAGGCCGGTGTCACCCACGTGCAGTGCACCGCCAACGGGTACGGCGAGCGCACCGGCAACGCCGACCTGTTCTCGGTGGTCGCCAGCCTCGAGCTGAAGCTGGGGATCAAGGCCCTGCCCGAGGGCAACCTGCGGGAGTCCAAGCGGATCAGCCACGCCCTGGCCGACATCACCAATCTCCCGCCGAACACCCACCAGGCGTACGTCGGCGTCTCGTCGTTCGCGCACAAGGCAGGGCTGCACGCCTCGGCGCTGAAGGTCAACGAGGAGCTGTACAGCCACATCGACCCGCGCCTGGTCGGCAACGACACCCGGATCCTGGTCACCGAGATGGCTGGCCGGGCGACCGTGGAGCTCAAGGGTCGCGAGCTGGGTGTGGACATCGCCTCGGACCCGCAGGCGCTGGCGCGGGTCGTCGAGACGGTCAAGACCCGGGAGTCCCAGGGCTGGACGTACGAGGCGGCCGACGCCTCGTTCGAGCTGGTCATGCGCGACGAGCTGCCCGGGGAGAAGCGCCGGTACTTCGACGTCGAGTCGTGGCGCGCGATCGTCTCCCCGCAGCTCAACGGCGACGGCCACGGATCCGAGGCGATCGTCAAGGTGCACGCCGGTGGCCAGCGGATCGTCCGGGTGGGCGAGGGCAACGGCCCGGTCAACGCCTTGGACAACGCGCTGCGCACCGCTCTCGAACAGATCTACCCGGAGGTTGCGGGGCTGGAGCTGGTCGACTACAAGGTCCGCATCGTGCCCGGTGCGAAGGGCACCGATGCCGTGACCCGCGTGCTGATCCAGACCGACGACGCCGAGGGCAGCTGGTCGACTGTCGGGGTCCACGAGAACGTGATCGTGGCCTCGTGGCTGGCCATCGTCGACGCCGTGGACTACGGGTTGATGCGGGCGGGCGTGGCCCCGCCCGGGGACGTCGAGGGTGCCGGGACCGGGATCGCGGTCGCCGGTGGAGCGGCGGCTGGGGCCGTGACGGCCGGGACCGGAGCGGGGGCCGGGGCATGAGGATCGCGCGCTACTCCCACGAGGGAGTCGTCCGGTACGGCGTGGTCGAGGGGTCCGAGGTCCTCGAGCTGCCCGGCCACCCGTTCGCGGTGCCGGGGGAGTCGCTCACCACGACCGGGACCGTCCACGACCTTGACGCGGTCCGGCTGCTCGCGCCGGTCATCCCGACGAAGGTGATCGGGATCGGCAAGAACTACGCCGACCATGCCGCCGAGATGGGCGGCACGCCCCCGGAGCGGCCGCTGATGTTCCTCAAGCCGACCACCGCCCTGATCGGTCCGGACGACACGATCGTGCTGCCGCCGGAGTCCAGCGAGGTGCACTACGAGGCCGAGCTGGCCATCGTCATCGGGCGGATGTGCCGCAGGGTTCCGGCTGCCGAGGCAGCCTCGGTGATCCTGGGCTACACGTGCGCCAACGACGTCACCGCCCGGGACCTGCAGCGCTCGGACGGCCAGTGGACCCGGGCGAAGGGCTTCGACACGTTCTGCCCGCTGGGACCGTGGATCGACACCGACCTGGACCCCGCCGACGTCCTGGTGGAGTGCGAGGTGAACGGCGTGGTCGTGCAGAGCGCCTCATCGGCCACGCTGATCCACTCGGTCCCCGCGCTCGTGGAGGCCGTCTCGGCGGTGATGACGCTGCTGCCCGGCGACGTGATCCTCACGGGCACTCCCGCGGGCGTCGGTCCGCTGGCCACCGGCGACGAGGTGACCGTGACGGTCGCCGGCCTCGGCACGCTGGTGAACAGGGTCCGCTGACCCGAGCCGCCCCGCCCCCTCGCCGCCCCGCCCCGCCGCCCCGCGCCCGCCCCGCGCTGCTGTCGTCACCCTCCCGAACTCTCCGGTTCAGACCCTCCCGGAATCCGGCCGGAGGGAGGACGAACGATGGGAGGGGGAACGGAAAAGCGGGAGGGGGCGGGCGGGAGGGGGACGGGGCGGCAGGATCGTGCTGACGGGACTGCGGGGAGGGGGAACGGGAAGGCGGGGCAGGGGAAACGTTGCGGCGGGAGGATCGTGCGTCGGGGGGGCCGGCGCGGGCGCCGGTAGGATCTGCCCACCATGTCTGAGCCCCTTGATGTCCTTGCCCCCGTCGTCCTGCCCGCTCGCGCCAGCAACCCCGACGTGCGCGTCCGGTTCTGCCCGTCGCCGACCGGCAACCCGCATGTGGGGATGGTCCGCACTGCCCTGTTCAACTGGGCGTACGCCCGGCACACCGGTGGCACGTTCGTGTTCCGGATCGAGGACACAGACTCCGCGCGGGACACCGAGGAGTCCTACGAGCAGCTGCTGGCCGCCCTGACCTGGCTGGGCCTCGACTGGGACGAGGGCCCCGGGCTGGGCGGCGCCTATGCGCCCTACCGGCAGTCCCAGCGCCTCGAGGTCTACGCGAACGCGGCCCGTGACCTGCTCGCCGCCGGACGCGCGTACGAGTGCTTCTGCACCCCCGAGGAGCTCGAGGTGCGCCGCGAGCAGGCGCGCAAGGAGGGCCGCACTCCCGGCTACGACGGCCACTGCCGCGACCTCGAGTCCGACCAGGTCGAGGCGTTCCGGGCCGAGGGCCGCACGCCTGCGCTGCGCTTCCGGATGCCGGGCACGGAGCTCACGTGGGACGACCTCGTGCGCGGTCCGGTCACGTTCGCCCCGGAGCACGTCCCGGACTTCGTCCTCGTGCGCGGCAACGGCGAGCCGCTGTACACGCTGGTCAACCCCGTCGACGATGCGCTGATGCGCATCACCCACGTCCTGCGCGGCGAGGACCTGCTCTCGAGCACGCCGCGCCAGATCGCCCTGTACGACGCGCTGGCCGAGATCGGCGTCTCCGACGGCACGACGCCGCGGTTCGGGCACCTTCCCTACGTCATGGGCGAGGGCAACAAGAAGCTGTCCAAGCGTGATCCGCAGTCCAGCCTGAACCTGTACCGCGAGGAGGGATTCCTCCCCGAGGGCCTGCTGAACTACCTCGCGCTGCTGGGATGGTCGATGGGCGAGGACCGCGAATTCTTCTCCAAGGAGCAGATGGCCGCTTCGTTCTCCTTGGAGCGGGTCAGCGCCAACCCGGCGCGCTTCGACCTGAAGAAGTGCACCGCGATCAACGCGGACTGGATGCGCGCCCTGCCTGCCGAGGAGTTGGCAAGCCGGGTGCAGCACGTGCTGGTCGAGCGCGGTGTGATGTCCGACCCCGTGTCCGAGGAGGACGCCCGGACGCTGGCCGCGGCCATCCCCCTGGTCCAGGAGCGGATGGAGACCCTCGGGCAGGCCGAGGGGATGCTCGGCTTCCTGTTCGTCGACGAGGCGTCGTTCGCGCCCGATCCCGACGACGCCACCCGGATGCTCGGCCCCGACGCCGGGCCCGTGCTGGCTGCTGCGCGCGCGGCCCTGGTTGACCTCGGCGAGTGGTCGGCCGCCGCGATCGAGTCCGCCCTGCGCGCGGCGCTCATCGAGGGTCTGGGGCTCAAGCCGAAGGTGGCGTTCGGGTCGCTGCGGGTGGCCGTCACGGGGCGCCGCGTGTCGCCGCCGTTGTTCGAGTCGATCGAGCTGCTGGGCCGCGAGCGCACGCTGTCCCGGATCGACGCGGCGCTGCCCTGAGGCCGCCACCCTGTCCTGACCGAGGCGTCCGAGGCGCACGCCCCAGCCTGGCAACGACCCGACGCGGTGCCGCGGACCGACCCGGGGAGGCGCGCAACGCACCGACCAAGATCGCGATCCGATCCAACTCCTGAGCCGATGTGGCGCCCGAGACCTGGATCAACTGCCCCGCGGCGTCCGAGACTCGGATCAAGTCGGCGCGGCGGCGCGGCGGCGCCGGCGGCCCGGCGGCCGGGGGGCCGGGGGGCCGGGTGTGCCGTTAGGTTGGTCCTGTGCCGGACGCCACCTTGTTCATGCAGGACCTCGACGATCGCCGGGTCCCGCTGTCCTCGGGCATGATCGCCCGCTGGATGATGAAGGCGGGCATGGAGTCCGACCCCGCCGACCGCACCGCGGCCCGGGTGGTGCAGACGATCGAGGACGCCCATCCGCCCGCCGCCGACCCGTCAGCGCCGGTTGCGACGGTCCGCCGTGACGAGGTGTTCGCCCGCATCAGCGACGTCCTGCTCGCCGATGGCCTGCCCGATGTCGAGCGGCGGGTGCGGATCCGGCGCTGGGTGCGCACCAGCGGCCAGCCCCTGGTCGTGGCCGTGGGCGGTTCCTCCGGTGTCGGCAAGTCGACCATCAGCCAGGAGGTCGCCGACCGCCTGGGGATCTCGGTGGTGATCAGCACCGACCAGGTGCGCGCTGTCATCCGCAGCGTGATCAACCCCGACCTGTTCCCGGCGCTGTCGCAGAGCTCGTTCTCCGCGGCCAAGATGCTCAAGAGCAACCTGACCGGAAACCGCCTGCTGTTCGCCTACGAGGAGCAGGCCCGGATCGTCCAGCACGGCACCGTCGCCCTGGCGCGGCGCTCCGTCAAGGAGGGCCAGCAGGTGATGGTCAACGGGGTGCACATCGTCCCCGGGCTGCAGACCGTGGAGCCGGACTTCCCGCTGTTCACCTACGTGCTCACCGTGGGCAGCGCGGAGGAGCACCGCGGGCGGTTCATCAAGCGCTTCCTCGACGGGGACCGCAAGCCCACGGAGTACCTCGAGCGGATGGATGCCATCCGCGAGCTCGACAGCTACATCGTGGAGCAGTGCCACCGCCACGGCGTGCAGGTGATCACCAGCACCACGTTCGACGGCACGGTCCTGGCGCTCATGGACGCGGTCTGCCGCGACCTCGAGGCCCGCTTCGCGACGCACCCCGTCCTCCCCGGCTGACACCGGCCCGGGGACCGTGTCCCCTGGCGGGGCCGGTCGGGCCATGATGTAGTCGGAGACGAGGACGGCAGTCCGTGCGCGGAGGTGGCACATGCGGTACCGGGTGGGGGCACTGGGCGCAGCCCTCTGCGCGGTGCTCCTGCTCGTGACGTGGTCGGTGTTCCAGGGGCAGCCGGAGGGCGCACCACGGCTGGAGGGCCCTGCGGCCGCCGCGTCGGCCTGGCCGTCGACGTCCGATGCCCTGACCGGCGCGACGGGAGGCCTCGGAGCCCCCTGGGCGCCCGTGCCCGTCGTGACGGAGCTGACGCCCACCGGAATCGACCTCGTGAACGCCCCCGGGGTGGTGTCGATGGTCGTGGATGGTGCGGGTGCCGTGTGGCTGCGCAGCCCGTGGCAGCTCACCCGCGTTGATCCCGGTACCGGTGCGGCGCGTTCGTGGGACGTTGCCGATGACCAGGTGTTCGCGACCCTCCGATCGATCGAGCCCTCGGGGGGCGGTGGTGTCTGGCTCCTCGAGTCCGACCGGGTGCGGCTGTTCGACGGCCAGCGCTTCGTGCGGGATCTCACCGTGCCGGCCGAGTATCGCGGGGGTGACGGTCGGCGGGTCAACAGCCTCGTCGAGGTCGGTTCGGAGGTGTGGGTCAGCAGCGTCGCCGGGGTCGCTCGCTCGTCCGGGGGGCCCTGGGCCATGGTGGGTGAGGACACGATCAGCGGCGCCGCCATGCTCACCGTCGATGCAGCAGGCGACGTGTGGTGCATCGGTCAGGACCTGCTGCCGGACGGCGAGCTGGATCAGACGGTCATGCGGTTCGACGGGAACCGGTGGGCCGCACTCGACGGCCCGGAGTCGCCGCCCCACGTCGAGGAACTCCTGGCCGACCCGACCGTGGGGGTGGTGGTCCGCTCCGGAGGTGAGGTGCGCCGGTTCGACGGCCTGTCGTGGCGGCGGATGCCCGCGCTCCCGTCAGCCTCGGATCTGGGTGAGCCCGCCTCCCTGAGCATGTCCGTGACGCCGGAGGGGGCGCTCTGGGTGGTCGGCTCCCATGGCCTTGCCCGTGCCGGCGAGTCCGGGCAGTGGGAGTCGTTCGCCCGGGTCGATGGGCCCGGACTGGTCGGCATGGGCATCACCGGTTCCGACGTGCTGGTGGCTGACCCAGCTGGGCTCCTCCGACTCGACGGGGATCAGCTGAACCGGGTGTGGATCGCCCCGGACCGAGGGATCGGCACGCGTCTCGACGGGTTGCTGGTCGTCTCCTCCGATGAGGTCTGGGCGACCGGGGAGCGCGGCATCCTGCAGTTCGTGGACGGGCGGTGGCGCGAACGACTCAAGGGGCGCGGATGGCTGGGCCAATCCCAGCTCGGGTGGGGCACGGAGTCGGGACTGGCCCTTGCAGCCGATGGGACGGTGTGGGCGATCGCGGGCAGTGCGCTGGCCAGGTTCGTCGGGGACGAGCAGGAGGTGATCCAACGCAGCCGCATCGACGGATGGCTCATGACCGGCCCCGACTCCGGCGTCTGGGCCGTGGAGGCGATCTGGCCGGGGTGGTCGCGGTGGTACGCGGGCGAGGATCCCGACGGCGTCAGCGTGACCCGGGTGCTCGCCGACGGCACGCAGTCCGCCGTCACCCTGCCCGGCCCCCCGTGGTCGTTGACGTCCGTGGCAGCCGGTGCCGACGGCAGCATCTGGGTGACCATCTGCGAGGGGAAGGTGGCCGACTACTGCACCGTCCCCTCCCTGATGAGGTGGGACGGCCAGTGGTCCGTGGTCCCCCATCCGGGGGCAGATGTCACGGGGGCGACAGTCGCCACGGACGGAAGCCTCTGGGCGCTGCTCACCTCCGGTGTCTACGACGTGCCGTTCGTCGCCCGGTACGACCAGGGTGCCTGGACCCTGTTCCGGGAGGCCACCAACCTCGCGCAGCTCACGGCCAACCCGGCCGGTGGCGTCTGCGGTGTTGAACCGACTCAATCCGCACTCGTCTGCATCGACGCCTCGGGTCAGGTCAGCCGCAAGTCCCTACACGTGCCAGGGCGCGTGCACATCGGCCAGGATGGATCGCTCTGGATGGAGGACTCGGGCGTCGTCGCGCGCCTCCCCGGGACGGTGCCCAGCTGACCCCAGTGCGTTGTCCGTTTTGGGCCCCCGGGTTGCGGCCGGTATAGTTTCCCCTGCCCTTGGGGTATGGGGTAATTGGCAGCCCGGCTGATTCTGGTTCAGCTAGTCTAGGTTCGAGTCCTGGTACCCCAGCTCGACGTTTCACCCCCGCCCGTGAGGGTAGGATTGCGACGTTGCGCCGAGCGATCGGCACAGCACGAAGCACGGCCCCGTTGTGTAGTGGCCTAGCACGCCGCCCTCTCAAGGCGGTAGCGCGGGTTCGAATCCCGTCGGGGCTACGCGAAGTGAGGGACCTCCCGTGGAGGTCCCTCACTTGTGTTGGGGGGGTGCTTCGGGCGAGGGTGCGCCTGTGCGTGCGACGGGCTGGGGCTCAGCTGGCGTTGAAGAACTCGTCCGCGCGGTAGTTCCACAGCAGCAGCAGGACGATGACCGCCAGTCCCCCTGCGAGCGTCCCGACCAGGAACCCGCCGTGCCCGCTGAACGACAGCGCCACCCAGATGGACGCGATGATGCGCACGACCATGAGGGCAGTGACCGCGAGCCGGGCGAAGGAGTTGCCGACCCACAGTCCGACGGCGACGACGGCCGTGATGATCCCGAAGATGATCTCGGCGATCCCGTAGCTCGTGGCAGTCCCCTCGGCGATGTCGGCGTTGGCCAGCGCAGCGGCGCTGGAGAGCAGGAAGACGAAGCCGGCGGCCATCGCCAGGAATGCGATGAGGAAGGTGATGATCGCGACGAAGGTGACCCCACCGGGGCGCTTCGGTCGTCCGTACCAGGTGCCGCTCATGAGGTCTCCTCGATGCCGGGTGATGGCCGCTGATCGGCCCACGCACAGCATGCCACCGGAAGAAGGGTCACGGACAGTAGGTGGTGGCCCCAAGAAGGGTGATGTCGGCGCCGAGGAGCTCCTCAGTCCCGGCGCAGGGCTTCCGTGAGCTTGCCCGCCGTGGCCAGGACCGCGTGGCTGTGCAGGCGTCCCGGGACACGGCCCATCCGGTCCAACGGGCCGGACACCGAGACTGCGGCGACGACCTTGTTGGAGGGCCCGCGCACCGGTGCGCTCACCGACGCCACCCCCTGCTCGCGCTCGGCCACGCTCTGCGCCCAGCCCCGCCGGCGGACACCGGCGAGGGTCGCTGCGGTGAAGGTGGAGTCACGCAGCCCCACGTGGATCCGCTCTGGGTCCTCCCACGCCAGCAGGACCTGCGCGGCCGACCCTGCGTGCATCGTCAGCACCGCACCGACCGGCACCGTGTCGCGCAGTCCGGTGAGGCGTTCCGCGGCGGCCACGCAGATCCGCCGGTCGCCCTGGCGGCGGTACAGCTGGGCGCTCTCGCCGGTGACCTCGCGCAGGTGGGCCAGAGCCGGGCCCGCGGCGGCCACCAGGCGGTCCTCCCCGGCGGCGGCGGCCAACTCCGGCAGCCGAGGGCCCAGGACGAACCGGCCGCTCATGTCTCGGGCGATCAGTCGGTGGTGCTCGAGGGCGGTCGCGAGGCGGTGCGCGGTCGGTCGGGCGAGGCCCGTGGCAGCCACGAGCCCGGCCAGGGACTGGGGCCCTCCCTCCAGCGCATCGAGCAACATGGAGGCCTTGTCGATGACCCCGACCCCACTGGCGTATGATTCGTCCATAGGTTGATATTGCCGTTTCAACATGTGAGACGTCAACTGGCGAGGAGCGGAGGATCTGATGGGTCGGACACTGGCCGAGAAGGTATGGGACGCGCATGTGGTGCGCAGCGCCCCGGGGGAGCCCGACCTGCTCTACATCGACCTGCACCTGATCCACGAGGTGACCAGCCCGCAGGCGTTCGACGGGCTCCGCGCCGCCGGGCGCCCGGTGCGCCGACCGGACCTCACCCTGGCCACCGAGGACCACAACGTCCCGACCATCGATATCGACAAGCCGATCGCCGACCCGATCTCCCGGGCCCAGGTCGACGCCCTGCGTGCGAACGCCGCGGAGTTCGGCGTGCCGATCTACTCGCTGGGCAGCGCCGAGCAGGGCATCGTCCACGTGGTCGGCCCGCAGCTGGGCCTGACCCAGCCGGGCATGACGATCGTCTGCGGCGACTCGCACACCTCCACCCACGGTGCGTTCGGTGCCCTCGCGTTCGGGATCGGCACCTCGGAGGTCGAGCACGTCCTGGCCACGCAGACCCTGCCGCTCAAGCCGTTCAGGACGATGGCGATCACGGTCGAGGGCGCACTGCCCGACGGGGTCACGGCCAAGGACCTGATCCTGGCGGTCATCGCCCGGATCGGCACCGGGGGCGGCCAGGGCTACGTCCTGGAGTACCGCGGCGAGGCGATCCGGGCGCTGAGCATGGAGGCCCGGATGACCATCTGCAACATGTCCATCGAGGCCGGTGCGCGCGCCGGGATGATCGCCCCCGACGAGACGACCTTCGCCTACATCGAGGGCCGGCCGAAGGCGCCCGAGGGCAGGGACTGGTCCGATGCGGTGGCCCACTGGCGGACGCTGAGCACCGACGACGATGCGCAGTTCGACGCCGAGGTGGTGATCGACGCCAGTGAGCTGAGCCCCTTCGTCACGTGGGGCACCAACCCGGGCCAGGGCGTGCCACTCTCGTCGACGGTGCCCAACCCCGAGGACTTCGCCGATCCCTCCGATCAGGCGGCGGCCCGCAAGGCGCTGGAGTACATGGGCCTGACGGCGGGCACGCCCATGCGCGAGATCCCGGTCGACACCGTCTTCCTCGGGTCGTGCACCAACGGCCGGATCGAGGACCTGCGCGCCGCGGCCGAGATCCTGCGGGGCCGTACGAGTCGCCGACGGGGTGCGCATGCTGGTGGTCCCCGGATCGGTTCGGGTTCGCCTTGCCGCGATGGCCGAGGGGCTCGACCGGGTCTTCACCGATGCGGGTGCCGAGTGGCGCGAGGCGGGCTGCTCGATGTGCCTGGGCATGAACCCCGACACGCTGGCGCCTCAGGAGCGCAGCGCGTCCACGTCGAACCGCAACTTCGAGGGCCGGCAGGGCCCGGGTGGGCGCACCCACCTGGTCTCCCCGCAGGTCGCTGCCGCGACAGCCGTTCGCGGCACCCTGAGCTCCCCGGCCGACCTGGTCTAGAGAGGACCCCCCATGGAGAAGTTCACCGTCCACACCGGTACGGCGGTCCCGTTGCGGGCCAGCAACGTCGACACCGACCAGATCATCCCGGCCAGGTACCTCAAGCGGATCACCCGCCACGGGTACGAGGACGCCCTGTTCGCGGCGTGGCGCAGCGACCCGGACTTCGTCCTCAACGACCCTGCCCGGGCCGGGGCGAGCGTCCTGGTGGCCGGCCCCGACTTCGGCACGGGCTCCTCCCGGGAGCATGCCGTCTGGGCGCTTCAGGACTACGGGTTCAAGGTCGTCATCTCCTCGCGGTTCGCCGACATCTTCCGCGGCAACTCCGGCAAGGGCGGGCTGCTCACGGCCATCGTCGACCAGGCCGTCGTCGACCAGCTGTGGGCCGCGACCGAGTCCGACCCCGCCTCGCCGGTGACGGTGGACCTCGAGGCGCGGACCGTGTCGTTCGGCGATGTCGTCGCTGCCTTCGAGATCGACGACTACGTCCGTTGGCGCCTGCTCGAGGGGTTGGACGACATCGGGATCACGATGCAAAGTGCGGACCTCATCGCCGGTTTCGAGCGCGCCCGCCCCGCGTTCACCCCCCGTACCGCCTAGCGTGTTCCACGAGTGCGGGAGTAGCCTGCGCCTCGGACATGATGCACACCCACCGGGACCGCCGGTGCGATCCGCGAAGGAAGTCACCCATGAACAAGGCTGAACTCATTGACGTCGTTGCCGAGCGCATCGACACCAGCAAGAAGGAGGCGTCGGAGGCCGTCCAGGCCGTCATCGATGCCATCACCGAGACTGTGGCCAAGGGCCAGAAGGTCTCCATCAGCGGCTTCGGAGTGTTCGAGCGCGCCGAGCGCGCCGCGCGCACGTACCGGGCCCCGGCAACTGGCGAGGCGATCCGCAAGGTCGCCACAGCCGTGCCCCGCTTCCGCCCGGGTGGGGAGTTCAAGGCCTCGGTGAGCACCGAGAAGCCGGCCGCCGCAGCGAAGAAGGCAGCTGCGAAGGCCACCGCTCCGGCGAAGAAGGCTGCCACCGCTGCGACTGCCGCGGCGACCAAGGCCACGGCTCCGGCGAAGAAGGCCGCGACCAAGGCGACGGCTCCGGCGAAGGCCGCTGCTTCCAAGGCAACCGCCCCAGCCAAGAAGGCCGCTGCACCGGCAAAGGCCGCCGCCCGGCGGCGAAGGCTGCGGCCCCGGCGAAGGCTGCGGCTCCGGCGAAGAAGGCCCCGGCGAAGAAGGCCCCGGCGAAGAAGGCCCCGGCTGCGAAGAAGGCTCCGGCTGCGAAGAAGGCTCCCGCGAAGAAGGCCCCGGCCGCGCCCCCGGCGGAGGCGAAGCCCGCCGCGGAGTAGCAGCAGTTCCCACCCCTCGCGCCCGGTCGGAAGGTTCCGGCCGGGCGCGAGGGGTTCTTCGCGTGCGCCGTCGTGCCTTCGCCCGTGTTGTTGTGGATCGGCGTGAGGAGCCCGTAATGCTCCAGGGCGGAGGTCCGCCCCGCAACTGGCCCGCGCGCCCTTGGGACCCACGGCGTCGCTCACGTCGCTACGGTTCCACCGGGTGCCAGGTCGGCCAGGTCGAGTCCGGAGGTGACCTCGGTACGCTCGAGGATCACCACCCGAGGCCGGCGGTCCAGGGCAGCGCGGATCGCGGTCGCGTCCTCGGAAGGCACGAGCAGCGCGGGGATGCCGGTGCGGGTGCGCAGGTCGGTCGCGATCCCGACGCCGAGCAAGGGGTGCTTGACCAGGATGACGACAGCGTCGCCTGGGCCCTGCGGGACTGCGACAGCGGACACGTGGTCACCCACCTCGGTCGGAGCGGCGCTGGCCACGGTAGGTCCCTGGGTGGGTCCAGGGCTATCCGCCTGTCGGTAGAACTCAGTGCCTGTACCTGGCCCCGGTCGCGGCCGTGGCGGCTCGGACCGGCGACGTCCCCCGCCGCATGGCCCGGCGTTATCGGTCGCTTCGTGGACCTTGTTGAGCCCTTGGGGCAGTCTCCACACGATCTCCACACGAACCCCACACGGCTGCCACACGGGGGGTGAAAGGTGCGCTGCAGGTGCCATATCGAGTGCGAGTCGCCTCACGGCACCTCAACACGAGGGAAAGGTCTGGAAATGAAGTCATCGAGTCGCAGAAGGGCCATCGCGGTCACCGCAGGCGTGGCCCTGGTGGCGGGGACGAGCCCCGCCTTCGGTTTGGACCCCGATACCGATACCCGGTCCTTCGGGGAGATCGTGGCTGCCCTGGTGCCGGGCGAGGACAACGTCATCCCCGACAACGTTGATCTCTACCTGGGCACCCACTACTCAGTGCGGAAGAAGGACGACGGCAAGCTCCTCTACAGCTGGGGCCAGGCGGTGAAGAAGCCGACCGACATCCGGTTCGTCGCCCACCTGCCGCTGCCGGACGCGTGGAAGACCGCCACCGGCAAGGGCTTCAAGGTCACCAAGGCCGAGGTGCGGGTCAAGCACTCCATCACCAACAACCCGAACGACCAGATCCGTCCCGAGGACTGGGAGAACGAGGGCGCCACAGGCCTGCAGCCGGAGATCGACTCCGCAGGCAAGTCGACCCGGGACTGCTTCGAGGGCGACGGCGACTTCATCCCCAAGGGCACCGTGCTCCAGGACAAGAGCAAGGCCATCCCCAGCGCGCTATCCAGTGATCTCGTCAGTGGGTACAGCAACGCCTGGTACACGACGATCGACCGTGACCCGTTTGCCTGGGCGTACGAGACGACCTCCGGCGACAGGGTGGGAAGCCAGACCCCGAATCCGGACCTTGGCAAGTTCATCGTCGGTCCGCGCTGGCGCCTGCTGAACACCAAGTTCGGCCAGAACATCCCACACACCGACATGCCGAAGCCGCTGGTCGAGGACCCCAACAACCCAGCCTGCATCCCGCCCCCGTACGAGAAGACCGAGGTCAAGTACGAGACCGGGGATGTGCTCGACACGCCCACAACGATCAATCTGCTCGACTGGAAGACGACCCCCGCGGCGGATCGTTGGCGGGACGACGCGGCGCAGTCACCACTGGCCTACACCTCGGGGTGGACAACCACGTGGGCTCCGCTCGAGGCCAAGGTTGAAGGACAGGTCATCACCGACGATGACGCCGGCAGGTGCCTCAGCAAGGCCAAGGACGGTAGTTGCGTCACCTCGAACGGCACCAAGTTGACCCCGGACTTCGATGTCTCCTTCTTCGTCAAGGGCGACCAGAAGCCGGTCCGGATGTACTGGGTCGAGCTGTACGTCGAGGCTGAGGGCCAGGCCCCACTCACCAAGAGGCACTACTTCACCACCGACGACATCGTCGCTGACAAGGCGGGCACGACCGACGTGGACAACCACAACGTCATCAAGGACGGTGACGCCGACGAGACCGTGACCGGTGACACGATGGTAGGCAAGCTCGAGAGCGGCAAGAGCACCGGGACACTGATGGCAACCCTCTACCCGATCAACTCCGAGTTCGGCTACGACATCAAGGACTTCGTCGGCGCGACCCCCAGGGCGTGGGACACTGTGGCAGAGGAGGGCTGGGCGGCCGACTACACGTACCCGCTCCCGGACCCACTCCCTGACCCGGCCCCGGCCCCTGAGACAGCCCTGTTGGTGGCCGATACCGAGGTCCTGCTCATGTCGACGGTCAATCTGGTCGGCACCTGGGGAGCCGGCCTGGGCGGAGCCACGGTCAAGACCTCCGCGGAGCAGTTCACGGCGATGGAGCACGTGCTCTCCTGCTACCAGACGGTTCCGTACGACTTCTGGAAGTCCGAGGACGACTACATCGACAACCCCCTTCTATCCGTCCCGGACGCGTGGGACCCCGCGGTCTGCGCGGCGACCAGGCTGCCCAACCCGTTCCTCCCGGAGGCGTTCGTGCCACCGGCGGCCGGACCGCTGCCGGTCCTCGGAACCGTGGATCCCAACGATGGCGTCCTCATGCCGACGTCGATGGTCCAGGGCAACACCTACAACATTCCTGTGGCAGTCAACGGGATCGGCACCCTGACAGCGTCCTTCGACTGGAACGACGACGGCGACTTCGCTGATGCCAATGAGGCGCTGGCGCCGATCGCGAACGCCCAAGGCATGTGGCAGGTGCAGGTGACCGTCCCGGTCGATGCCAAGGTGGGTGTGATCTCGACGAAGTTCGTCGTTGCAGATGCGGGCGGGGCCGTCGGTGAGGTGGAGACCTACGACGCCACGATCACGGCTGCGGCCACCACACCGGCACCGGCCGTCACCACCCCGGCACCGACGGCCACAACCCCGGCACCGGCGGCACCGGGCACGGTCGTGCCGACGGCGGTGATCACGGTCAAGGCGGTGAGCAAGAACACCAAGTTGTTCGTCGATGTCGACCCCGACAAGGGCAAGGGCTACTGGAACATCAAGGTCTACCGCAAGGTCGTCAAGGGCGATGCCGTCTCCTGGAAGAAGGTAGGCAAGACCCTGCGGACCAAGACCGCCAAGGAGACCCGGACGATCAAGCTCAAGAAGGGCACCTACCGGGTCCAGGTGATGGCCAAGTACAAGATGCAGGGCGCGGTCTCCAGCGAGGTGACGTTGGGCAAGGTGAAGCAACCGGCGGCGCAGCCAGCGCCGGCGACCACGACGCCGACCCCGACGCTCGATGACGTGCTGAAGATGTTCCCGGGCAACGGGTAACAGCCCACCGATGTCGTGCGGGCCCGTCTGACTCGAGCGGGCCCGCACGATCCCGGGGCAGGCAGCAGCCACCCCGGTGCACGCCTCCCGCCCGGTCGATCCGTCGGCCGGGCGTGAAGTGCTGGCCTGAACCTACGGGGTGATCACTGTCGAGCCCGCGCACCTGGCTGGTTCCGAACGGCGTGGAACCAGCAACCGGGCCGCCGCGTCGGTCTGGCGTTATCGGCCGCTTCGCGGGCCTTGTTGAGGACTTGGGCCAGTCTCCACACGATCTCCACACGACCACCACACGGCTCCCACATGCGGGGAGAAGGGTGCGTACCAGGTGCCCCATGAGGGCGAGTCACCTCAACGGCACCTCATGTCGAGTCAATGGAGGAACCATGAAGACACGAACGCGTGGCGCCACGATCCTGTCCGCGGCGACAGCCGCACTCCTTGTCCTGTCCACACCGGCCCTTGCCGCAGGCCCAGGTCGCGGCGGCGGCGGTGGCGGTGGCGGTGGCGGTGGCGGCGGGACTGGGGGTGGTGGTGAAACCACGACCGGGTCGGTCTACTCCGACCTGGTGATCGCCCTGCGCGCCGAGAACGGGACACCCATCCTGAAGATGTACGAGGTCCCCGCCACCACCGAGACAGACGCGACGACCGAGTACTGCGTCCAGCCGGTGTCCTACGAGCCGGTTCCCGGCCTGACATCGGCGACGAACCCGGTCGACGGCCGGCAGGTCTGGGTCCTCCCGCTGCAGGGTGAGTGGATCCTGAACCGCGCCGGACCCGCTCCCAGTCGCGGAGATTGAGGCCTGTGACCCCTGGCCGCAGTACGCCATGTTCGTCTCCGAGGTCGAGCTTGAGCGGCTGAACCTCGCCCGCACGGCGGACGAGGTCATCGCCCGCAAGCTCGCGGATGTGGAGCTGAAGCTGCGGTTCGCGGACGTGATCGCGCTTGAGTCGACCGGTCGCATCAGCTACGACGAGGCGACCATCGACGCATCGCCCGAGAACGCAGCGATGTACCAGTCGCTGATGAAGACCGGCACGATCCCGGGTCTCACCACCACGTCGACCACGATTCCCGGCCCGCCGGCCCAGATCGGCCCGGCACCAGCCGACGCGCAGTCGAACAGCCGGTTCGATGCCTGGGAGCTCGCCGCGATGAACATCGGAGCCGCTGCCAGCAAGTCCACGCCGCTGACCATCGACGCCGTTGAGTACTACAACCGGATCATCGGCTTCCCGCCCGATGGCTACACTCCTCCGGCCGGATGGCCGATCACGTTCAACCGCTCCATCGACCCCAGCACCGATGATCCGATGGCGACCGGCGAGCAGTTCGTCGACTACAGCGGCTTCTCGTACAACCGCTCGGAGACCTTCAAAGGCAGTGTCACCTGGCTCGACGTGGCGGCACTGAAGTGGAAGGTCAGCAGGATCACGGACGTGGTGCCGTTCACCACCCTGGCTTCGACCTGACACGACGGGCGATCTGACCGGTGTCAAGGCCTTCGCCCAGTTGGCCGATGACGTGCGGGCACATGTGCAACTTCATCCCGGACAACACGTTCCTCCCCGGCTTCTACATGGACCTCCCCGGAATTGACACCACCGAGGATCAGTTGAAGGCAATCCATGACCCGGCGGTCGACCTCGGCACCCTGCCGGCGAACGTCTTCCAGGAGTACGCCTTCCAGATGACGGCCTCACTGCTCAACCCGTGGGGCGGCGACCAAATCGACGAGCGCCCGGCTGCGAATCACCTTGGACGCTACCGACGCGCTCGAGGCAGCGGACATGGGGGCGGCGTTCCGCACTCCTGTCGACCAGTCGGCGGAGTACGATCTTCCGTTCACGGAGACAGCCGGAAACCTGGTGAGTACATGGGGACTGCCCGATGGCGGCTCAGTTGTCCCGGGCTACAACGTCTCCACGTTGCTCAACCTCACCATCGCCGAGGGGGCGCCTGTCGGGGACTACTCCGTCACGCTCGAGCTGATCGACGGTGCTGTCCCCGCTAAGGTACTCGCCTCGGAGACCGGCACCATCGCGGTGAACGCCAACGCGCCGACGGTCCTGTGGGGTGACTCGGTGCCGAAGCTCGCCACCCAGGGCGTCACGATGGCGATTCCGCTGACCGTCTACTCGCCCGAGGTCGGAACCGGTCAGTTGGATCTGACCGTGACCGGCCCCGCGGCGCTCGCCGCCGGTGACGTGAAGATCTACGCCAGTGACACGTACGCCATCGATGGAGTCGACATGGTGTCCATGCCACTGACTCTGGTCGCAGACAATCTCGAGGGCACATGGGAGGCCACGCTCTTGAAGGGCTACACCTCGGTGACCTGGTACGCCACGGTCGCTGAGGGCGCACCCGTGGGCGACTACGCCTTCGGAGTCAGCCTGGAGGGCGGGAACACGCTCAGCCCGCTGGTGGTGGCTGTCGCCGCCCCGGATGCACACGGTGAGAAGCCGCCGGACGTGGGCGACGACACCACCGCGCCGACCGTCACGATCACGGCAGCCGACACCACCGTGAGCACCACAGCCACGTTCGAGCTCACGGCGAGCGAGGCCGACGTGACCTTCGAGTGCATGCTGACCACGAACGGTGTGGCGGGTCCTTGGGAGAGCTGCACGTCCCCCAAGACCTACACCGGCCTGCAGCCTGGGTCCTACACCTTCTCCGCCCGTGCGACGGATACGGCCAAGAACGTCGGTGAGGTGGAGGTCTACGCCCTGGTGATCCCAGCCCCTCCGGCCACCCAGCAGCCGTCCGCAGGTGCCGCCCCGGCACCTGCGGCACCCCCGGCAGCGGGAGCACCGACAGCACAGGTGCCCTCCGCAACGACTCCGGTCGTGCCGGCCGCGGTGGTCAACGTCACGGGGGTCAGCAAGAACACCAAGCTGTTCGTCGATGTCGACCCCAACAAGGGCAAGGGCTACTGGAAGATCAAGGTCTACCGCAAGGTCGTCAAGGGTGATGCGATCTCCTGGAAGAAGGTCGGCAAGACCCTGCGGACGCAGACCAGCAAGGAGACCCGGACGATCACGCTCAAGAAGGGCACGTACCGGGTGCAGGTGATGGCCAAGTACGGCATGCAGGGGGCGACCTCCGCCGAGGTGACGTTGGGCAAGGTGAAGCAGCCGGTGGCGCAGCCGGTGCCGGCCCCGACGCAGCCTGCTCCGACGGACACGACCGCGCCTCTGACGGTTGAGGATCTGCTGAAGCTGTACCCCGGCAACGGCTAGTCCCGTCAGCGTCGTGCGGGTCCGTCTGACTCGAGCGGGCCCGCACGATCACCCGGGGCAGGCAGCTGCCACCCCGGCGAACGTCTCCCGCCCGGTCGATCCGTCGGCCGGGCGGGAGACCTTCGCCGCGTCGATCCTGCTGGTCAGCCACGGGCGTCGCGCCATCGGAGACGGTCCCATCAGGGCCCAGGAGTGCTCCGGCTCGATGGGCACGTGGGCACCGCGGCCGCGATCTGCTGATCCGGCGCACGGGCGGGCATCAGGTATACGGTGGCGGCCAGCGACGGGTCGGCGAGAGGCGGATGGTGGGCACCAAGACGCTCTTCATGAACCTTGGCCTGTCCTACCGCGTCGCCGAGGTCCTCCTGTGGCCGCCGTTCATGGCGATGACCCGTCGGGACTGGCGCGGAGCGGAGAACCTGGGTCGCCACGGTGAGGGCATCGTCGTCGCGCCCAACCACATCTCGTTCCTGGATCCGTTGATCATGGCCCACTTCCTGCATGACAACGGCCGGCCCCCGCGGTTCATGGGCAAGCAGTCTGTGTTCGAGATCCCGGTGGCAGGCCAGCTCATCCGGGGCGCCGGGCAGATCCCGGTGTCGCGGGACAAGGACCCGCACAAGGCCCTGGCTGCGGCTGTGGCAGCTGTACGCAGCGGTGAGTGCCTGGTCATGTACCCGGAGGGGACCATCACCCGGGATCCGGGCACGTGGCCGATGTCGGGCAAGACCGGCGCGCTGAGGGTGGCCCTGGAGACCGGGGCCCCCCTCATCCCGATCGCGCAGTGGGGAGCCAACGAGATCATGCCCCCGTACACGACGCAGATGAACGTCCTGCCGCCCAAGACCATGCGGGTGACCGCAGGCCCACCCCTGGACATCGACGACCTGCGCGGGCGGCGCATCACGAAGGCACTGCTGGAGAAGGGCACCGACCGGCTGATGGATGCCATCACCGGTCTGCTGGAGGAGATCCGCGGGGAGAAGGCCCCGGCACAACGACTTGATTGGGCGGCCGAGCAGAAGAATCGCGCCGCAGGTCACACCAAGGAGGAGGACTGATGGCGCGCGTAGCGGTGATGGGTGCAGGGTCGTGGGGGACCGGGTTCGGGATGGTGCTCTGCGACGCGGGTGGAGACGTGGTGATGTGGGCCCGCGAGCCCGAGGTGGAGGAGTCGATCAACACCACACACACAAACGAGATGTTCCACCCCGGGATCGCCCTGCCCGAGCAGATGCGGGCCACCGGCGACCCCGCCGAGGCCCTGGCCGGGGCCTCCCTGGTGATCCTGGCGATCCCGGCCCAGACCCTGGCCATGAACCTGCAGGCCTGGCGCGACCTGATGGAGCCCGACGCTGTGGTCGTGTCGCTGATGAAGGGCATCGAGCTGGGCACGATGCGCCGGATGAGCGAGGTCATCGCGCAGGACGGCGGCATCCCGCCGGAGCGGGTCGCGGTGGTCTCCGGGCCGAACCTGGCGCGTGAGATCGCCCAGCGCGCGCCCGCGGCCACCACGGTCGCCTGCCCGGACGAGGCGTCGGCGCGCCGACTGCAGGACGCCTGCACGACCAACTACTTCCGGCCGTACTGGACCACGGACGTCGTCGGCGCGGAGATCGGCGGGTCGGTGAAGAACGTCATCGCCCTGGCCAACGGCATGGCCGTCGGGCTCGGCTACGGCGCCAACTCGCAGGCGTCGCTGATCACCCGGGGGCTGGCCGAGATGTCCCGCCTCGGGGTCGCCCTGGGCGCCAATCCGATGACGTTCCTCGGCCTGGCCGGCATGGGTGACCTGATCGCCACCTGCTCCTCGCCGTTGTCCCGGAACCGCACCTTCGGCGAGAACCTGGGCAAGGGCCTGACCGTCGAGGAGACCGTCGCGGTCACGAAGCAGACCTGCGAGGGCGTCAAGTCCTGCCTGCCGATCCTCGAGCTGGGCCGCTCGCACGGCGTTGAGATGCCGATCACCGAGCAGGTCGTCCAGGTGGTGCACCACGAGATGCCGGCCGCCGACATGCTCGGCGCGCTCATGGGTCGCGTCACGAAGCCAGAGATGGGCGCTGAGTAGGTAGCCTTCGGCGGGTGAGCACCCGTCGCACCCTTGCTGCCGTGGTCCTGTCGCTGTCGGCCGTCGTCACCGGGGTCGGCCCCGCGGCGGCGGAGGACACCGCCCCGGTCGCCGAGGCTCCGGCCACGGTTGCCGCGGGGGTCCGGGGCGCGGACATCTCGTGGCCCAACTGCCCCAAGGGGTTGGGGGTCCCGGGTCGGCGCACGCAGGGCCTGCCGCTGCCGACCGCCAAGGCCCAGTTCATCGTGATCGGCTTGACCAACGGCCGGGCCTTCACCCGCAACCCGTGCCTGGCACAGCACCTGCAGGTGGCGGCCGCGCGCGGGGTCCACGCCTCGGCCTACACGATGCTCAGCTACCCGAACGCGGCGGAGCGCGCCGCGCACGGGTCGTCGGGCCCGTTCGGCACAGCCACCTACGCCGATCGGATCGCCAACGTGGGCTACGCGCAGGCGGCGTTCGCCCTCGACACGATGGCTGCCGCGAAGTTCGCGTCGCCGTTCGTCTGGATCGACGTGGAGCCGCGTGCTGAGCGCCGGTGGTCCCGGACGCTCGCGAACAACCAGGCCCTCATCCAGGGGGCCCTTCGGGCGGCCGCGGACCGGGGCATCGGGTCGGGCATCTACACATACGCCCTGGCCTGGCGGCAGATCACCGGCGGGATGCTGGTCGACGTGCCCCTCTGGGCGCCGGGGCACTCCCGGGCCAGGACCTTCGCCGGCAAGCTGCGCCAGACCGCCGAGTCGTGCTCCCGGGCTGGGTTCACCGGCGGCCCGCTCGTGATGGCGCAGTGGGTCTGGCGCAACCGTGACTACAACATGACGTGCCCGGCGATCCAGTCGGTGACGATGCCGATGTGGGTGCGGATGGGGGTCCAGGAGCCGTAGGAAGAACTTCGGTTCGAACGGGTCAGACAGGGAAGAATGTGCGCGTTCCCAGCGCGGACCCGGAGAAGATTCGGTCAAAACGGGTCATGTGCCGTATGATTGGCACATGGATCTCGCGTTCTACGGTGCTGTGTTCGTCACCCTGCTGGTCATCATCGACCCGCCGGGGATCGTCCCGATCTTCCTGGGACTGACCCGTGAGCGCACCCGGCCCGAGGTCTCGCGGCTGGCGCGCACGGCGGTCCTGACCTCGTTCGCGGTGATCACCGGCTTCGCGGTCCTCGGCGACAAGGTGCTGTCCTACCTGCACATCTCGTTGCCTGCGATGCAGGGTGCCGGTGGGCTGCTCCTGCTGCTGGTCGCCCTCGAGCTGCTGATGGGCAAGGAGGCCGAGCCCGAGGCGCACACCGACGTGAGCATCGCACTGGTCCCGCTGGGTGTGCCGCTGCTCGCCGGCCCCGGTGCGATCGTGGCGACGATCCTGTTCGCCCGTGATGCCAGCACGGTGCCTGAGCTGGCCGCCCTGGCCGGCGCCATCGTCGCGGTGCACGCGGTGCTGTGGGCCTCGATGCGCTACTCGACCGTCGTCTCACGCGTGATGGGCAAGGGCGGCATCACGATCCTCACCCGCATCTCCGGGCTGCTCCTTGCGGCCATCGCAGTCCAGTTGGTGGCCGACGCAGTCCTCGGGTTCGTGGCCGCGGGCTGACCGGGATCGGTCGACCGATCGAGTCAGGCGCGCGGCTCGGCCACCGAGTCGAGGGCGGCGCAGAGATCGGCCCACAGGTCCTCGACGTCCTCGATTCCGACCGACAGCCGCAGCAGCCCGTCGGGCACCGCCGGGCTCTCCTCCGGCCAACGCCGACGGCGCTCCAAGGTGGACTCCACCCCGCCCAGGCTCGTGGCATGGACCCACAGGCGCGTGGCCTGCGCCACGGCCTCAGCCGCGTCCGCGCCACCGTGCAGCTCGAGGCTGATGATCGCGCCGAACGCGGTCATCTGCGCGAGCGGCGAGGGCGTGACCAGGATCCCCGGGCAGGCTCAGGTGGCGCACCCGCGCGACGGCTGGGTGCTCGGTGCAGCGGCGCGCGATCTGCTCGGCGTTGGCGCACGCGCGCTCCCAGCGCAGCGGGAAGGTGCGCAGCCCGCGCAGGGCGATCCACGCCTCCATCGGCCCGGGGATGCCACCGCCCAGGACCCGGTTGCGGGTGATCCGCTCGACCAGGTCCGGGTCGCGGGCCAGGGCGGCTCCGAGCAGGACGTCGGAGTGACCGGCCAGGTACTTCGTGGCGCTGTGCACGACGATGTCCGCACCGAGGTCCAGGGGCTTCTGGCCCAGGGGAGTGGCGAACGTGGAGTCCACCACGACCAGGGCGCCCACCCCGTGCGCTGCAGCGACGACGGCCGCGATGTCCACGACCTCCAACGTCGGGTTCGTGGGGGTCTCCACCCAGACCATGGCGGCCCCGGGGGCGGCCTCGGCCAGGGCGTCGGTGCGTGCGTCAACCTCCCGCAGCGAGATCCTCCCCGATTCGTCCCAGCGCGCCAACTGCGTGCGCGTGCCGCTGTACGCGACCGACTGCGACACCACGACCCCGCCCACCGGCACCAGGTCGGCCACCGCGGTGATCGCGGCCATCCCGCTGGCGAAGCTGATCGCGCGGCAGCCGGGGCCCTCCAGGGCGGCCAGCACCTCCTCCAGGGCGGTCCACGTCGGGTTGCCGACACGTGCGTAGGAGACCGGCCCACCGGCAGCGAAGGTCGAGCTGAAGACAGCCGGGGCATTCATCGGGGCTCCCGGGTCGCGGGCGGGCCGACCCGCTGCGACGGCGATGCTGGCGGCCGACAGCGTCGCGGGCACGTGCTCTGGGGCAGCGCTGGGATCATCGTCGGCCATGCCGCCGCAGCCTACCGGCTGCTGCGCACTAGGGTCTGGGACGTGGATGAGCAGCGGCGGATCCGGGTGGCAGTGGTGTTCGGTGGGCGCAGCAGCGAGCACGCCATCTCCTGCATCAGCGCCGGAAGTGTCCTGTCCGCGATCGATCGCAGCGCCTACGACGTCGTGCCCATCGGGATCACCCCGGAGGGCCGTTGGGTCGTGGAGCGCGACGAGCCCGAGCGGCTGAGGATCACCGACGGACGGCTCCCGGCCGTCGACGCGACCGGATCGCACGTGGTGCTCCCGGGGGATCCCACCCACGGCGGGATCGACGTGCGGCCCGCGGATGCGGCCGTCGGCCTCCTGCACGACGTCGACGTCGTGTTCCCGGTCCTGCACGGGCCGTGGGGCGAGGACGGCACGATCCAGGGTCTGCTCGAGTTGGCCGGGATCCCCTACGTGGGCTCGGGGGTCTTCGCATCCGCGGCAGCGATGGACAAGGGCCACATGAAGGCCGTGCTGCTCGCAGCCGGTCTTGAGGTCGGCCCCTACGAATTGGTGACGGCGGCCCAGTGGCGCACCGATCCGAATGCGGTCCTCGAGCGGCTCGTGCCCCTCGGGATGCCGGTGTTCGTCAAGCCGGCCCGCGCCGGCTCGAGCGTGGGCATCACCCGGGTCAGCGACCCGGCTGAGCTGCCGGCGGCGATCGAGGCAGCCCGGGCCCACGACCCGCGCGTCATCGTCGAGGCCGGGTTCCTGGGGGTGCGCGAGATCGAGTGCGGGGTCCTCGACGGCGCCGACGGGCCGCAGGCCAGCGTGTGCGCTGAGATCGTGGTCCGCCCGGGCCACGACTTCTATGACTTCGAGGCCAAGTACCTCGAGGATGCCGTCGACCTGATCGTCCCGGCGGACCTGCCGGCCGAGGTCGAGCGGTCGGTCCGGGAACAGGCCGTGCAGGCGTTCGACGCGCTGACCTGCGAGGGCCTGGCCCGCGTGGACTTCTTCGTGACCGCCGAGGGCAGGGCGATCGTCAACGAGGTCAACACCATGCCCGGGTTCACCTCGATCTCGATGTTCCCGCGGATGTGGCAGGCCTCGGGCATGACCTACCCGCAACTCGTCGACCACCTGATCTCCGACGCCCTGCGCCGCGGCACCGGCCTGCGCTGACCTCCATCGACGGGCGGCGCCGGGGCCCTCCTCGCGCCCGTTCCGGTCGAAAGGACCTCGGGCGTGCGTCCCCGAGTTGAACCTCGCCCCTGCTCCGGTTGAACCCCGCCCTTGCGCGGTGGTGGGAACAACCGGACCGGGCGCGAGGTCGGCTTCACCGGTGGTCCGTCAGCGGCCAGTCGACGACAACGGGCGCAAGGTTGTGAGCGCAGGCCTCGGCCGGCGCCGAGAAGCGTCGGTGCCGCGGGCGGACCGTGCACGCGCAGCCGTACGGACCGGGCATGGCGGAGGCCGGGCAGGGGCCGTCCCCGGCAGGCGAGGTCCCATGGTGCGGTGGAAGCATCGCCGGTATGAACGAGACGCAGATCTCCGGCCACGGCGGGCACCACATCCTCTCCGCGGCGCGCGCCCACGGGGCCACCACCCTGTTCACCCTCTCGGGGGCCCACATCTTCCCGCTGTACGACGCCGCGGTCGGCGGCAAGCAGGGGTTCGATGCCGCACCGGATCGGAGGTCTGCCGAGCGGGACGGCGCAGTCCGGCTGCTCGACGTCCGCCATGAGGCGACCGCCGTCTTCGCCGCCGAGGCCACCGGTCGCCTGGACCGGACGCCCGGGTTCGCCGCGGTGACCGCAGGGCCGGGTGTGACCAACGCCGTGTCCGCGCTGGCCACCGGGCTGTTCAACGGCGCCCCCATGGTCGTGGTCGGTGGGCGGGCTCCGGAGGCGCGCTGGGGCTCCGGCTCCCTGCAGGAGTTCGACCACCCGGCACTGCTCGGTCCGGTGACCAAGGCGGCGTGGACGCTGAAGGACCCGGCGACGATCGGGGCGCGGGCCGCCGAGGCGTTCCGGCTGGCTGTGACTGCGCACCGCGGACCGGTGTTCCTCGATGTCCCGATGGACCTGTTCTACTTCGGGGCCACGGCACCTGTCCCGGAGGCCGTCGCGCCCGTGGTGAAGGTTCCGGATGCCGCGGCGCTCGACCGTGCCGCCGAGGTCCTGGCCGCCGCCCGTACGCCAGTGATCGTGCTCTCCAGTGACGTCTGGTCGGGCTTCGCCGAGCAGGAGGCGCGTGACCTCGTCAGTCGAGTTCGACCTGCCGACGATCCTGACCGGGCTGGGACGCGGGCTGCTCCCGCCCGGCCATCCGAGCCTGGTGACCCGCGCGCGGTCGGCGGCATTCAAGGGAGCCGACGTGGTGGTCGTCGTCGGTGCCCCGCTGGACTTCCGACTCGGGTACGGCATCTTCGGCAGCCCCTCGTCGCCGGCCAAGGTCATCCATCTGACCGACTCCTCCGATCCCCGCCGGCCCGACACCGTCGAGGTCGCGGTGCGCGGGGACCTGCCCCTGGTCCTGGGTGGGCTCTCCGAACGGCTGGCGCGCTCCGGGACGGCGGCCGGCCCCGAGTGGGCCGAAGGGCTGCGCGCTGCTGACCGGACCGCCCGCGAGCGGGACGGGGCCCTGCTGGCCAGCACTGCGGACCCGATCCATCCCGCGCGCATCTACGGCGAGCTCCTGCCCCGGCTGGCTGACGACGCGGTGACCATCGGCGACGGCGGGGACTTCGTGTCCTTCGCCGGCAAGTACATCGAGCCCGCCCAGCCCGGGTGCTGGCTGGATCCGGGTCCGTTCGGCTGCCTCGGGACGGGTCTGGGCTACGCGATCGGTGCCCGCGTCGCCCGGCCCGGCTGCGCAGGTCACCCTGCTGCTGGGCGACGGTGCGGCCGGGTTCTCGCTGATGGACGTCGACACGTTGGTGCGCCACGACCTGCCGGTGGTCATGGTGATGGGCAACAACTCCGGGTGGGGCCTGGAGCGGGGACCCATGCAGATGCTGCACGGCTACGGAGTGGCCACCGAGCTCGCTCCGGCGACGCGGTACGACGAGGTGGTGCGCGCACTCGGCGGGGCGGGGGAGATGGTCACCGACCCCGAGCAGATCGGCCCGGCGCTGGATCGGGCGTACGCCTCGGGCGTGCCCTACCTGGTCAACGTCATCACGGACCCCACGGCGATGTACCCGCGCAGCACGACCGGGATCTGAGGCGGGCGGCGACCCGGACATCGCCCGTTGTGTCATCGATCCGGCAGTGTCATGACCGGATCGATGACACAACGCGGGCGGCCGCTGCGAGCTGCCGGGTCGCCCGGGCTCACCCCGCGGCGGGCAGCGTTGCGGTGATGGTCGGCGCAAGGTCGGCGGCCACCGACGGCGCGGGTCCCTGCGCGTCGGGCACGGTGAGCTCCACGTTCGCGGCGCGGCCGACCGACGTCAGCCGCCACCCGCCGGTCAGCTCCTCCGCGAGCCAGCTGACGCCGTCCACCTCGACCAGGGGTGAGTCCGGGGTCGGCGCGGTCGGTTGGGGAACCCCGCAGCGCACCCCGACCGGCGGGTGGCCGTAGGCCGCGGTGAGCGGCGACTCGGGCGTGACCTCCCGGCGCTCGCCCACCGTCGAGAGCTCCGTCGGCAGCGCGGCGGTGAACCGCGCGCAGTCCGCAGCGACGTCCGGGGCCGGCGTGGGCGCGGGGACCTCGACCGGCCCCGAGCACGCCACCAGGAGCGTGCCGGCAAGGGCGAGCCCCACCCCTCGGGCGAGCGTGGTGCGGGTCAGAGGTTGACCACGGGGCACGTGAGGGTGCGGGTGATCCCCGGGACCTTCTGGATGCTGGCGACGACCAGCCGCCCCAGGTCGTCGATGGATCCGGCCTGCGCCTGGACGATGACGTCGTAGGGTCCGGTCACGTCGTGGGCCACCGTGACGCCGTCGATGGCGCCGATCTCCGCGACCACGGAGGGGGCCTTGCCGACCTCGGTCTGGATCAGGATGTAGGCGTGCACCACGATGCTGGCCTTCCGTCGGGGCCACCCGGGTGCCGGGCAGCGGTGGATTCAGACTAGCGTGCGCACTCGACACTGTGGCGAGCCTGGAGGACCGATGAGTGGTGGCAGCGAACTGATCAGCGATGTGGGCGAGTTCGGCCTGATCGAGCGGATCGGCGCGGCCCTGGACGGTCACGCTGCCGCGGGGGTCCATGTGGGCATCGGTGACGACGCGGCCGTGGTCGGGGTCAGCGGGGGTCGGGTGGTTGTCTCGACCGACATGCTCGTGGAGGGCCGGCACTTCCGGCGCGACTGGTCGACCGGCGCCGACGTCGGGGCCAAGGCCGCCGCGCAGAACCTGATCGACGTGGCGGTCATGGGGGCGCGGACGACCACCCTGGTCATCGCCCTGGGTCTGCCCGCCGATCTCCCGGTCGACTGGGTCACCGACTTCTACGCCGGCGCCCGGGCCGAGGCGCAGGCGCAGGGCGCAGCGATCGTGGGCGGGGACCTCGTGCGCAGTGACCGGGTCGTGATCTCGGTGACGGCCATCGGGGAGCTGGCCGGCCCGGATCCCGTGCTGCGCTCCGGGGCTGAGCCCGGGGACGTCGTGGCGGTCGCGGGTCGGCTGGGCTGGGCCGCCGCCGGCCTGTCGATCCTCTCCCGCGGGTTCCGGACCCCGAGGGCACTGGTCGACGCCCACCGTCGCCCGGAGCCTCCCTATGCCGCAGCAGCGGGGGCCGCCGCCGGCTGGTGCCTCGTCGATGATGGACGTCAGCGACGGGCTCGTGGCCGACCTGGGGCACATCGCGCGTGCCTCGCAGGTGGCCATCGAGATCGATCCGTCGCTGCTGGAGGTGGCCGAGCCCGTGGCCTCCGCGGCCGCTGCGTTCAACGCCGATCCGCTGGTGTGGGTGCTGACCGGGGGTGATGACCACGCCGTGGCCGCGACGTTCCCGCCCGATGTCACGCTTCCGGAGGGGTTCATCGCGATCGGCGTGGTCCGCGACGTCGCCGACGTCGAGCTCCTCGATGCCCCGGGTGTCACGGTCGGCGGGCGCGTCCCCCGCGGCAGCGGCGGCCACGACCACTTCACGGGCTAGCCCCAGCGTCGACCGGGACGGTTCGCCCGGCTGTCGGCCGTTCGCCCTCCCACACTCCCGTCTCCCTCCCCGAATTCCGGGAGGCGACGACGAACCGGGGAGGGCGAGCCACGAATCCGGGAGGGCGAGCCGAAGTCGGCCGGGACATGACAGGGCCCCGGTCCCGTGAGGGGATCCGGGGCCCGGGGTGCTCCTGGTTCAGGCGCGGGCGACCTTGCCGGCCTTCAGGCATGAGACGCAGACGTTGACCCGCTTCGGCGTGCCGCGCACAACGGTGCGCACCGACTGGATGTTCGGGTTCCAGCGACGCTTGGTCCGCCGGTGGGAGTGCGAGATGCTGTGGCCGAAACCGGGGCCCTTGCCGCAGACGTCGCAGTTGGCAGCCATAGTCGTACTCCAGTTCCGATGGGGGCAGGCCGAGTCGGCCCGAGTGATACGGCGACAAGGATATCCGAATCCGCGATCACCACCCAAATCGCGGCCGGTGACCGTGCTTGATGCGCGCCCCGCGCGGGGTCCGGCCACTAACCTTGGGCGGAATCGACAGGAGGGCCATGCGCACGATTCTCGACGCCGAGGCGCTGACAGGGTGGGCAGCGCTGGCCCTGGACGGGATGAAGACCCACCGTCGCGCCATCGATGCCCTCAACGTGTTCCCCGTTCCGGACGGCGACACCGGGACCAACATGTACCTCACCCTCGAGGCGGGCGTCGCGGCGATGATGGCCATCGAGGGCGACATCCCGGAGCCCGGCAACGCCCGCCTTGCCGCACTTGCCCGCGGAATGCTGCTCGGCGCCCGTGGCAACTCCGGGGTGATCATGTCCGAGCTCCTGCGTGGGATCGCCGCGACCCGGGCTGCCGACCTGACCCGGCCCATGGACGGCGCGTGGCTGGCCGACGCGCTGACCCGGGCGGCGTCGGCGGCGTTCAGCGCGGTGTCCAATCCCAAGGAGGGCACGGTCCTCACAGTCGCGCGGGCTGCGGCCGCGGCCGCGACGGAGATGGCCGTGGAGTCCGACGGCGACCTGCAGGCGGTCACGAAGGCGGCTGCTGAGGCCGCGCGCACGGCCCTTGCAGCCACGACGGGGCAGCTGGAGGCGCTGCGTCGGGCGGGCGTGGTCGATGCCGGCGGGCGCGGGTACGTGGTGCTCACCGACTCCCTGCTCGAGGTCGTCACCGGCGTCCACAGCGACCTGCCGGAGTTCGCCCGCCTGGCACCCGAGCCGGACTCGCTGGCCGACCCGGAGCACATGCTTCACGGCTACGGCGGCCCTGCCTACGAGGTGATGTACCTGCTCGACGCCCCCGACGAGGCCATCCCAGGGTTCAAGGCGCGCCTGGCCGGACTCGGCGACTCGCTGGTGGTGGTGGGCGGGGACTCGCTGTGGAACATCCACGTCCACGTCGATGACGCCGGAGCCGCGGTCGAGGCGGCGCTGGCGATCGGTGCGCCGTACCGGATCCGGATCACCTACCTGGCGGCGGTCGTCGACGCCGGGGCGCAGCCGACCGGCCGGGCCCTCGTGGTCGTCGCGCACGGCGCGGGTGTCGCCGATCTCCTCGAGGCAAGTGGTGTGACCGTCGTGCGAGCTCCCGAGCTGGGCCGGCCGTCGACCGCCGAGATGCTCGCCGGGATCGAGGCCACCGGAGCCCACGAGGTGGTGCTGCTGCCCGGGGACAAGGACTCCCGGCCGGTGGCCGAGGCAGCGGGGCTCGCCGCCCGCGACAGCGGCCATCGGGTCGCGGTCATCCCGACGCGGTCCATCGTCCAGTCGTTGGCCGCCGTTGCGGTCCACGACCCGTCGGAGGACTTCGACGACGATGTCGTCAGCATGAGCCGGGCCTCCTCGGCCACGCAGTACGCGGGGCTGACCACGGCGAGCAAGAACGCGATCACCACGGCGGGAGCGTGCAAGGTCGGTGACGAGCTGGGCCTGATCGCCGGGGACATCCTCGAGATCGGCTCCGACGTCCAACAGGTGGCCCGAGCCGTGCTGACCCGCATGCTCGCCCGCGGTGGAGCCGAGCTGGTGACCATCGTGCTCGGCGCCGATGCCCCCGCGGATCTGCTCGACGGGATCGAGCGGTGGGTCGAGCGCAACCACCCCGAGGTCGAGGTGGTCGGCTACGAGGGCGGGCAGCCCCGCTGGCACGCCATCATCGGTGTGGAGTAGCCGGTGCCGGACCTGGTCGGTGTGGTCGGCGGCAAGGCGGCCAAGGCCCTCGGGACGCTGGGGATCACCACGCTCGAGGACCTGCTGGGACACTACCCGCGCCGCTACGCCGAGCGCGGTGAGCTCACCGACCTCGCGTCGCTGACCGTGGGGGAGCAGGTCACCGTGCTGGCCCGGGTGGCCTCCGCGAAGTCCCGCCCGCTCCCACCCAAGCCCGGCCAGAGGCGACGCAGCATCACCGAGGCCGTCGTGACCGACGGGACCGGCGAGCTCACGCTCACGTTCTTCAACCAGGACTGGATCGTCAAGGCGTTCCGCCCCGGACGGCTGGGACTGTTCGCCGGGACTGTCGGGCTGTTCAACGGCCGCCGCCAGCTGCTGCACCCCGAGCACGAGTTCGTCGACGAGGAGGCCGCCGACGAGGCGGCCGCGGACTACGCCGGCCGGTTGATCCCGGTCTACCCCGCCACCCAGAAGGTCAACAGCTGGACGATCGCGCGCAACGTGCGCCTCGCGCTGCCGGAGGCCGCGACCTGGCCCGATCCGCTGGACGACGACCTGCGGGCGCGGGTGGGGGTGCTCGACCTGCCGACCGCCCTGCAGTGGGTGCATCGCCCGATCGACCGGGGGCAGGCGCGGCGGGCGATCGAGCGCCTGCGCTGGGATGAGGCGTTCGGGGTCCAGGTGGTGCTCGCGCAGCGGCGGGCCGCGATCACCGCCGCACCGGCGATCGCCCGGCCGGGTCGCCCGGGCGGAGTGCGCGACACGTTCGACGCGGGCCTCCCCTTCACGTTGACCGACGGGCAGCGGGAGGTCGCGGCGGTCATCGACGAGGAGATCGCCGGCAGCCACCCCATGCACCGCCTGCTGCAGGGGGAGGTCGGCTCGGGCAAGACGGTCGTGGCGCTGCGGGCGATGCTGCGGGTCATCGACTCCGGCGGGCAGGCCGCACTCCTGGCCCCCACGGAGGTGCTCGCCGCCCAGCACGCGCGCAGCATCGCCGCGCTGCTCGGTCCGCTCGCCCAGGGCGGGATGCTCGGCGGCTCGGCGGATGCCACCCGCATCGCGCTGGTCACGGGGTCCCAGGGCGCGGCTGCGCGCCGGGCGGCGCTGCTGGATGCGGCCAGCGGTGCGGCGGGCATCGTCGTGGGGACCCATGCCCTGCTCGAGGAGCGCGTGCAGTTCGCCGACCTGGGGCTGGTCGTGGTCGACGAGCAGCACCGGTTCGGCGTCGAGCAGCGCGCCGCGCTGGCGGCCAAGACGGGGGAGTCGACCCGGCCGCACACGCTGGTGATGACGGCCACCCCGATCCCGCGGACGGTGGCGATGACCGTGTTCGGCGACCTGGAGACCTCGACCCTGCGCGAGCTGCCGGCCGGGCGGCAACCGCTGGTCACGCACGTGGTGCCGTCCCTCGAGCGGCCCGACTACCTGGCACGCGCATGGCAGCGGGCACGCGAGGAGGTCGCGGCCGGTCGGCAGGTGTACGTCGTCTGCCCCCGCATCGACGCCGGCGTTCCCGAATCCGACGGGGAACCCGCGCTGGCCGACGCGGGGGAGTCGGAGGCGGGCGGGGCGGCCGCTCGCGCGGGAGCGGCGGTCGAATCCGTCCTCCCGGAGCTCTCTGCCGGGCCCCTGGCTGAGCTGCGCCTGGCTGCCCTCACCGGGCGGATGACCTCGGCGGAGAAGGACGACACCATGGCCCGGTTCGCCGACCCGGCACGTCCGGACGGGATCGACGTCCTGGTGGCGACCACCGTGATCGAGGTCGGCGTCGACATCCCCAACGCCACCCTGATGATCGTGCTGGACGCCGACCGGTTCGGCGTCTCCCAGCTGCACCAGCTGCGCGGCCGGGTCGGTCGGGGCCGCCACGCCGGCCTCTGCCTGCTCGTGACCGAGGCTCCCGAGGGCACGGACGCCCGGGAGCGGCTGGCAGCGGTGGCAGCCACCAGCGACGGGTTCGAGCTCTCCCGCTACGACCTGGCCGCCCGGCGCGAGGGTGACGTCCTCGGCGCGGCGCAGTCCGGGTCGCGCAGGTCGCTGAAGCTCCTGTCGGTCCTCGACCACGAGGACGTCATCCTGCGCGCCCGCGAGGAGGCCACGCGACTGGTCGATGCCGACCCGGACCTGTCGGGGCACCCGGTCCTGGCCCGCGTCCTCGCCCGCGAGTTCGACCCCGAGCACGCGGAGTACCTCGAGAAGACGTGAGGGGTGTGCGCGGCGCCGCAATCGCCCGGTCGACCCGTGGTGCCACAATGGGTGCATCGGCTACGAAACGGGGTCACGATGGAGGAACAAGTCGATGCCGGACATGACCCGTCGTGGTGGGAGCGGCACGGGTACAAGGTCACGATCTTCGGCTTCCTGATACTGATGTTCATCGTGCTGCCCCTGTTCATCTCGGGACGGTAGTCGGTGGGCATGCGACGACACCTTCCAGGAGATCCGCCCCCTGGCGGCGCCTGAGGCCCGCGGCGAAGATCCTCCTGCTCCTGGCGGGACGGGCCGGAGGACCCTCGCCTCCGTGCCGCGATCGGCGTACTGTGTTGCGTGAGGAGGTGGCTTCGATGGATGGGTCACACCCGGGGCAGGGCATCGACGCGCAGATGGTCCGCGATCACGGCGGCGACCTGGAGGTGCTTGACCGGGAGATCCGGAAGGTCGATGACGAGTTCCTGAGCCTGCAGGCCCGTCTCGCGCAGGTGACGCCCGTGCCGAGGCAGGGCAGGCGCCGGCACCAGCCCCGTCACGGACGCTAGTCCTGGGGCACGACGCCATCGGGTGGTCCCGCTCAGAGGTTCTGGAACCACCCGGTGACAAGTGTTCCCAACTCCCCGCCCAGACCAGTCGCCACGAACCACAGGGCAGCGGCGAGCAGCACGAGCCCGAGGGCGAGCTTCAGCAGCGTTGAGGCGTGCGGGCCGGTATCAGCGGCGCTGCGGCCGGAGTAGCGGGCGTGTGCTGTCATGGGAACTCCCTTCCCGGAGGAGTCACTTCACATTACGCGTGCCACGGCGCGCGGTCGAGGGTCGAAAGGCCCTGCCAGGGCGACAGACGGGGGCGCCGCGGTAGGTTGCTGCGGACTCCCGCTGGACCACTGCGCTCCTCGACGCAGGTGGTTCGCACGACCTGAAGGGTGCCCCTGTGACCGCTGCCCGTCCCGTGGTCGGGTCATGACCCGGATCATCGCCGGGACCGCCCGGGGCAGACGGCTCGCCGTCCCTGCGGGGGGCGCGCGCCCCACGACCGATCGCGTGCGGGAGTCGATGTTCGCCTCCCTGGACCACCTGCTCGGCGGCTTCGCCGGCGCGCGGGTGCTCGACCTGTACGCCGGATCCGGTGCGCTCGGGCTGGAGGCCGCGAGCCGGGGAGCCGCCGCAGTGGTCCTCGTGGAGCGGGACAGGCCGAGTGCGGGCGTGGCCCGTGCCAATGCGCAGGTGGTGGGGGCGCCGGGTGTGCGCGTCGTGCCCGCGTCGGTGACGGCGCACCTGGCCGGTGAGCCCGAGCCGTACGATCTCGTGCTGGCCGACCCGCCGTACTCGACGGCCGCCCCCGAGATCGAGGCGATCCTGGCGCGCCTGACGCAGGGCTGGCTGGCCCCCGACGCGGTCGTCCTGGTCGAGCGCCCGACCCGGGCCGGGGAGTTCACCTGGCCACCGGGCCTCGTGGCGTTGCGCCAGAGGGCCTACGGCGGCACGAGCCTTTGGTACGGTCAGTGCGCGTCCGAGGGAGAGGACCCATGATGCGCAAGGCAGTCTGCCCAGGATCGTTCGATCCGGTCACCAACGGGCACATCGACGTGTTCATGCGCGCAGCGGCCCTCTTCGACGAGGTGACGGTCGGTGTCCTGGTGAACAAGAAGAAGACGTCCATGTTCACCGTCGAGGAGCGCATCGAGTTGCTCGGCGAGGAGCTGGCGCATGTGCCCAACATCCGGATCGACAGCTTCAACGGGCTCCTGGTCGACTACTGCCGCGACAACGGCATCATCGCGATCGTCAAGGGCCTGCGCGCCATCACCGACTTCGACTACGAGCTGCAGATGGCCCAGATGAACCACGGCCTTGCGGGCATCGAGACCCTGTTCATCTCGACGAATCCGCTGTACTCGTACCTGTCCTCGTCCTTGGTCAAGGAGGTCGCGACATATGGTGGGGACGTCAGCGGACTGATCCCCAGCAAGGTCCACGCCGCCCTGCAGGCCAAGCTGTCCGACCACTGATCTCCAGGAGTGCGATGACCCAGGACCCGGTCGCTGCCGCGGACCCCCGTACGGCCGACGTGTACACGGTTCTCGACGAGCTGTCCGACATCGTCGAGGCTGCCCGGGCGATGCCCATGTCCGACAAGTGCGTCGTGAACCGCAACGAGGTGCTCGACCTGCTCGACGCGGTCCGCCAGATGCTGCCCACCGCCGTGCAGGAGGCCGAGGAGCTCCTCGCCGACCGGGTCGGCGTGGTGGAGGAGGGCTTCCGTGAGGCGGAGCGGATGGTTGCCGAGGCCAATCGTGAGGTCGAGCGGATGCTGGCCGAGGGCACGGGGCAGGCGCAGGCGATCATCGACCAGGCCAGCGCCCAGCAGGCGCACATGGTCAGCACGCACGAGGTGACCCAGGTCGCCCTGGCCGAGGCCGATGCGATCCGTGCCCAGGGGCTGGCTGAGGCCGAGGCCATGCGCCAGGAGGTCGACCAGTACGTGGAGGACAAGTTCGCGGCGTTCGAGGCGAGCCTGGGCAAGACCCTCGCCGCGGTGCAGAAGGGGCGTGACCGCATCCGCGAGCGCTACACCTACGGCGCGGGTGACCTCCACGACCGGTAGCCCGTCGGTGGGCTCCCGATCAGGCGGATCGTGCATTTCCGCCCCCGACCGCCCCTGCGGTATCCTTCCGGGGTGGCCCTCACGCCGAGGGCCATACGTGTGATGCCATCGGGAAGGTCCATGTCCACCCTCGATCCGCGCGACCCCCTGGTCTTCGACATCCGGGACCTGGGACGACGTGCGGGGTCGATGATGGAGGTGGATCGCACAGTCCCCGCACCCGCCGACCTCGGTGGTGGCGTGGCTGTGGTGCAGCCCGGCTCCGACATGGGGCTGGTCCTGCGCTTCGAGTCGGTGGTGGAGGGTGTGCTGGTCTCGGGGACCGCGTCGGTCACCGTGAGTGGTGAGTGCGCACGGTGCCTGGATCCTGTTGAGTGGAGCCAGACGGTGCCGCTCACCGAGCTCTACCTCCACGAACCGGGTCCCGACGAGGAGGAGGAGCTGCCCGTCATCGACGGGGACTTCCTCGACCTCGACCCGGTCGTCCGCGATGCTGTGGTGCTGGCCCTCCCGCTGGCTCCGTTGTGTCGGGCCGACTGCCCCGGGTTGTGCGTGGAGTGCGGCGCTCGGATGGCCGAGGACCCCTCGCACGGGCATGATCGGATCGACCCCCGGTGGGCAGGCCTCGCCGGATACGGAAACGACTGAGAAGGAATACTGACGTGGCTGTTCCGAAGCGGAAGATGTCCCGCTCCAACACGCGCGCCCGCCGTTCGCAGTGGAAGGCCGCCCCGATCACCCTGGTGACGTGCGACCGCTGCCGCGCGCAGAAGCTGCCGCACACCGCATGCCCGACGTGTGGCACCTACGCCAAGCGGCAAGTTCTCGACGTCTGATCACGTCGCCGGTGCCCGACCGAGCAGTTGCGCCTGTGGGGCTGCCCGCACGCGACGACCTGGACGTCCTCGCCGAGCGCCTCGGGGTCCGAATCGACCACGAGGCGCTTCGCCATGCCCTGACCCACCGCTCCTACGCGTACGAGAACGGTGGGCTGCCGCACAACGAGCGCCTCGAGTTCCTCGGCGACGCAGTCCTCGGGATCGTGGTCACGGACTCGCTGTACCGCGCGCACCCCGATGTCCCGGAGAGCCGGCTGGCCAAGTACCGGGCGGCGGTCGTGAATGCGCGCACCCTGGCCGATGTGGCCCGCGAGCTGGGCGTGGGGGAGTTCCTGCTCCTCGGCCGCGGGGAGCAGACCACCGGGGGACGCGACAAGAGCTCGATCCTGTCCGATGCCATGGAGGCCATCCTGGGGGCGGTGTACCTCGACCTGGGCCTCGATGCCGCCGGGGACCTCGTGCACCGACTGCTCGACGGGCGGATGGCCACGGCGGCGGGGATGGGGGCCGGCCTGGACTGGAAGACCTCCCTGCAGGAGCTCGGTGCACGCACAGGCGCCGGCGTGCCCAGCTACGAGGTGACCTCCACCGGCCCGGATCACGCGAAGCACTTCGCGGCGGTCGTGTCGGTGGGGGACTCGGTGACCGGCGAGGGGATCGGCCCGTCGAAGAAGGTCGCCGAGCAGATGGCCGCGGCTGCCGCCTACGAGGCCCTCAGGGCCGCGCACCCCGAGCACGCCGCGCGCTGATGCCCGAGCTGCCCGAGGTGGAGGTCGTCCGCCGGGGGCTGGCCGCGCACGTGGTGAACATGAGGATCCGCGGCGTCGACGTCCGTCACCCCCGGACGGTCCGCCGGCAGGCGCAGGGGCCGGGGTACTTCGAGTCGATCCTGACCGGGCGAACGCTGACCGGCACCGGTCGGCGCGGGAAGTTCCTCTGGCTGGTCACGGACGACCCGGACCTCGTCCTGGCGGCCCACCTCGGCATGAGCGGGCAGTTCCGGGTGGAGTCCGCCCACGGGCCCGCCGTGGACCTCGGCGGCGAGGGAACGGCACCGCCCGGGGTCCCGCACCGGCACGCACGGGCCCGGATGGACCTCGGTGACCTGGACCTGTGGTTCCTCGACCAGCGGACGTTCGGCTGGTTGGCGGCGTGCCCGGTCGTGCCCGATCGGCGGGGGGTGGCCCTGCCCGACCTCGTGGTCGGGATCGCCCCGGACCCCACGGACCCCGGGTTCGACGTCGCGGCCGTGGCGCGGGCCATGCGCACGCACCGCGTGGAGCTCAAGCGCCTCCTGCTCGCCCAGGACCTGGTGTCCGGCATCGGGAACATCTATGCCGATGAGGCGCTGTGGGCCGCCGGGGTGCACCCCCGCCGGCGCGCTGACCGGCTCAGCGTGCGCACCATCGTCAGAGTGCTCGACGCGGCCAGCGAGGTGATGGCCGCCTCGCTGGCCGAGGGCGGGACGTCCTTCGACAGCCTGTACGTCAACGTGAACGGCGAGAGCGGCTACTTCGGTCGTGGTCTCAACGTCTACGGCCGCGCCGGGCTGCCGTGCCCCCGATGTGGAACGCCGATCGTCCGCGAGCGCTTCATGAACCGGTCCAGCCACCTCTGCCCGGCGTGTCAGCGCCCGCCGCGCTTGTCACACTAGGGATGTGGACGTCTCCGATGCCCAGGCCCCGGTCCGCCTGACCGCGACGGTGCAGGGCTACGTCCAGGGCGTCGGCTTCCGGTGGTCCACGATGGCCCTGGCCCAGTCCCTGAAGCTCGTCGGCGTCGCCGAGAACCAGCCCAACGGCGACGTCCTGGTGATCGCCGAGGGCGCGGCCGAGTCCTGCCAGAAGGTGCTCGACTGGCTGAACGGGACCGGCCCCCGGACGGTGCGCCGACCGGGGCGGGTGGAGTTCGTGGACGCGAGCTGGGGTCCGGCTCGCGGTGGTTTCCGGTCCTTCACCTGCCGGTGAGCGCGCGACACCCGCACGAGATCCGCCGACATATCGGTCCGACATATCGCAGCGCTTGACCCAGGCCCGCCGGGCTGTCACGCTTGACGGTGGTCCGGTTCGGACCTGCGATGGCAGGAGTGGCGATGGGCAAGGCGATCTACGGCGTTGTGGGTGGTCCGGATCCGCGGACGGCAGCGGAGCTGGCGACCCTGCGGGCGCGGGTCCGTGAGCTCGAGGCCGAGCTGTCGCAGCTGCGGCGCGCCGAGGACGCCGGCTTCGCCGACCATGACCTGGACCTGGAGCTGCTGACCGCGCAGGACACCGCCCTCGTCTGAGTGCAGGCCGTTGCCGGGACTGGGGCGCGTGATCGCGTAGGTTTCGTCCGTGCATCTCAAGAGCCTGAACGTCAAGGGCTTCAAGTCCTTCGCGTCCTCGACCACCCTGGCCTTCGAGCCGGGCGTGACGTGTGTGGTCGGGCCCAACGGATCGGGCAAGTCCAACGTCGTCGACGCCCTGGCCTGGGTGATGGGCGAGCAGGGCGCGAAGAGCCTGCGCGGCGGCAAGATGGAGGACGTCATCTTCGCCGGGACGTCCGGCCGCGCGCCCCTGGGCCGGGCCGAGGTGTCGCTGACCATCGACAACTCCGACGGGGCGCTGCCGATCGACTACTCCGAGGTCACGATCTCCCGCGTCATGTTCCGCTCCGGGGGGTCGGAGTACTCCATCAACGGCACGGCCTGTCGCCTGCTGGACATCCAGGAGCTGCTCAGCGACTCGGGGATCGGCCGCGAGATGCACGTGATCGTCGGGCAGGGCCAGCTCGACCAGATCCTGCACGCCACCCCTGAGGAGCGCCGCGGGTTCATCGAGGAGGCGGCCGGGGTCCTCAAGCACCGCAAGCGCAAGGAGCGCGCGGTCCGCAAGCTCGAGGCGATGCAGGCCAACCTCACGCGCGTCCAGGACCTCACCACCGAGCTGCGCCGCCAGCTGACCCCCCTGGGCAAGCAGGCCGAGGTCGCGCGGCGGGCCAGCGTGATCCAGACCGACGTCCGCGATGCTGCGCTGCGCCTGCTCGCCGACGACCTGCACACCCTGACCACGCAGTACGAGCAGGAGGTCGCCGACGAGTCCGCGGTCCGCGAGCGCAGGGCACTGGTCGAGGCCGAGCTGGCCAACGCCCAGTCCGCGGAGGCGATCCGGGAGGCCGCCGCCATGGCCGACGCGCCCGCGCTGGCCGCCGCGCAGGAGACCTGGTTCGCCCTGTCCGGGCTGCGTGAGCGGCTGGCGGGCACCGTGGGCATGGCATCCGAGCGCGTCCGCAGCCTGGCCCCGGAGCCGGAGGAGGAGCGACGCGGTCGGGCGCCCCAGGAGATGGAGGACGAGGCCCGGGCGATGCGCGGCCAGGAGGCCGACCTGAACCGGGCCGTGGAGGAGCAGCGTGCGGCGTTGAGCATGGCGGTGTCGGTGCGCACTGCCGCCGAGTCCGCGCTGGCCACCGCCGAGCAGGAGCTGCGCGCGGCCGTGCGTGCGGCCTCCGACCGACGGGAGGGCGTGGTCCGCCTCCAGGGTCAGGTCAACGCCGCCCGCTCCCGCGCCGAGGCCCGGGCCAGCGAGATCGAGCGGCTGCGTGGCCAGGTCGTGGCGGCCCGCGAGCGGGCCACCCGTGCCGACCATGAGTTCCGCACCCTTGAGGCATCCATCGCCGGACTCGATGAGGGGGAGCTCGACCTGGATTCGGGGTTCGAGGCTGCCCAGGCCGTGCTCACCGAGGTCGACGCCACGATCAGCGACCTGGCCGAGCGGGAGGCCCAGGCGGAGCGGATGCGGGCCGGGCTGGCCGCGCGGGTCGAGGCCCTGGCGCCGATGGTTGCGGTGGCGGACGCCTCGGGCGAGCTGGCTGGGGGAGCGGTTCCGGGTGTGTCGGGCACGCTGGCCCCGATGCTGCACGTGGAGTCCGGCTATGAGGCCGCGATCGGTGCGGCACTCGGTGCGGCTGCCGATGCCGCCCTGGCCGAGGGGTCCGGGTCTGCCCTGGCCGCGCTCACCTGGCTGGCCGCCGAGGGCCGTGGTCGCGCCGCCGTGCTCGTCCCGGAGCTGGGGGCGGCCGATCCTGCCGACTGGCCGGTGCTGCCGGTCGGGGCGCGGTACGCGATCGAGTGCGTGACGGCCGATGGCCCGGCGGCCCCTGCCCTGGCCGCCCTGCTGGACCGGGTGGCCGTCGTGGACGGGGACGTGGCGGCGGCCCTGGAGGTCGCGGGATCGGTGCCGGGCGTCCAGGTGGTCACCCGCGCCGGTGACCTCGTCGGTCGCGGGCTGGTCGTCGGCGGGTCCCAGGCCGCCCCCAGCCGTGTGGAGGTCACCGCCTCCCTGGAGCAGGCACGCGCCGAGCTCACCACCGCAGTGCACGACGCCGAGCGGCTGCGCTTCGAGCTGGCCGCGCTGCGCACGCGGCGCGAGGAGGCAGCCCGCGCCAGCGACGAGGCGCTCGACCGCCTCCACGAGTCCGACGCTCGCATGGCCGCCGTCGCCGAGCAGTTGGGCAACTTGGGCCAGCAGTCGCGCGCTGCCCTGGCCGAGGCTGAGCGGATCGAGCGGATGCTCACCGCGTCCGAGCAGGCACTCGCTGATGATCGGGCCACCCTGGCCGAGCTGACGGGTCGGATGGAGCGGGCCACCGCCGAGCCGGGGGAGGACGCCGATCCCTCGCCCGAGGCCCGCGACGAGGCAGGGCTGGCCGCTGAGGCGGCCCGACGGGCCGAGGTGGAGGCGCGTCTCGCGGTGCGCACCAGCGAGGAGCGCGCCCGCGCCATCGCCGGGCGGGCCGAGCAGCTGGAGCGTGCCGCCGCCCACGAGCGCACGGCCCGCCGTCGTGCCGTGGAGCGCCGGGAGCGGCGGGCCCGGGCGGCCGCTGTGGCCCAGGCCGTCGCCGAGGGTGGGGCCGTGGTGCTCGCCCGGCTCGACGACTCCGTCGCTGCAGGCCGCTGAGGCGCGCACGGCCGCCGAGCAGGCGCGGGCTGCCTCCGACGCCGAGCTCACCGAGCTCCGGTCGCGGATCCGCGCGTTGGCGGCCGACCTCGAGGAGCTCACCTCCTCGGTGCACCGCGACGAGGTGGCCCGCGCCGAGCAGCGGCTGCGCATCGAGAACCTGGCCAACCGCGCGATGAGCGAGTTCGGCCTGGAGACCGAGGCGCTCATCGCCGACTACGGCCCCGACCAGCTCGTGCCGCCGTCCCTGCGCGCACCCGGTGACGACGTGGACCCGAACGCGCCCGAGCCGGCGCCCTACCCGTACGTGCGCGCCGAGCAGGAGCGACGGCTGCGGACCGCCGAGAAGGCGATGGCCCTGCTCGGCAAGGTCAACCCGCTGGCCCTCGAGGAGTTCGCCGCGCTTGAGGAGCGCCACCGCTTCCTCACCGAGCAGCTCGACGACCTCAAGCGCTCCCGCAAGGACCTGCTCGACCTCATCAACGACGTCGACGCCCGCGTCGAGGAGGTCTTCACCGCCGCCTACGCGGACGTGGCGGTGCAGTTCGAGCAGGTGTTCGCCAGGCTCTTCCCCGGCGGCGCGGGCCGGCTTGTCCTGACCGATCCGGAGAACATGCTCACGACCGGCATCGAGGTCGAGGCCCGGCCCCCGGGCAAGAAGATCAAGCGGCTGTCGCTGCTGTCCGGCGGCGAGCGCTCGCTGACCGCCGTGGCGTTCCTCGTCTCGCTGTTCCAGGCCCGGCCGAGCCCGTTCTACGTCCTCGACGAGGTCGAGGCGGCCCTCGACGACGTCAACCTCGGCCGCCTGCTCGACGTGCTCGAGGAGCTGCGCGAGAACAGCCAGCTCATCGTCATCACGCACCAGAAGCGCACGATGGAGATCGCTGACGCCCTGTACGGCGTGAGCATGCGCGGCGACGGCGTGACCCACGTGATCAGCCAGCGCATGCGCGAGCGCCAGGCGGGCTGAGCCTCAAGCGTGTGTACGGAATCGACCATCGGATGGTCGATTCCGTACACACCATCCCGCCGTCCGGGGGCCCCGACCGGGGACCGAGGCGCTCGGGCGGGTGCAGCGTGGGAGGGGGAGCCCGACGGCTCTGGGACAATGGTGCAGGTGGGCGGCACAGTCTGGACCCGTCGTCCCCGACTGAGGCGTGACGTGCAAGACGCACTTCCCTACATCCTGATCTCGCTGGCAGTGGTCCTGCTTGTTGTCGTGGGCGGTGTCGCGCTCGTCCGCAGCCGTCGACGTACCCCGCCGCAGGTGTCCGCGCCGACCACCCCGACCCTCGACGCGGGCGCCGGCACCCTCGCGCCCCCGGCGCCGACGATCCCCTCCGGGCCGACCGCCCCGGGGCTCGAGGTCCCCGCCCCGACAGCCGGGCGCCTGGTCCGGCTCCGTGCGCGGCTCGCCCGAAGCCAGAGCGTCCTGGGCAAGGGCCTGCTCGCGCTGCTGTCCAGCGACTCGATCTCCGAGCAGGACTGGGAGGACGTCGAGACCCTGCTGCTGCAGGCGGACCTCGGCGTCGCCCCCACGACCGAGCTGGTCGAGCGCCTGCGCACCCGCGTCCGGGTTGAGGGCACCGGGGACCCGACCCGCGTGCGCGCCATGCTCGGCGAGGAGCTCCTGGCCCTCGTCGACCCGACGATGGACCGCACCCTCGCGCAGCGGCGCGAGGGTCACCCGGCGATCATCCTCGTGGTCGGTGTCAACGGCACCGGGAAGACCACGACCACCGGCAAGCTCGCCCGCGTGCTCATCGCCGACGACCAGCACGTGGTGCTCGGCGCGGCCGACACCTTCCGCGCTGCTGCGGCCGACCAGCTGCAGTCCTGGGGTGATCGGGTCGGTGCGACTGTCGTGCGCGGGCCGGCCGGTGGTGACCCCGCCTCGGTTGCCTACGACGCCGTCCGCGCCGGCATGGAGTCCGAGGCCGACGCGGTGCTCATCGACACCGCCGGCCGGCTGCACACCAAGGTCGGGTTGATGGACGAGCTCGGCAAGGTCAAGCGGGTGATCGAGAAGCAGGCCCCGGTCGACGAGGTCCTGCTCGTGCTCGACGCCACAACCGGCCAGAACGGACTGACCCAGGCCCGTGTGTTCAGCGAGGTCGTCGACGTCACCGGGCTGGTGCTGACCAAGCTCGACGGCACCGCCAAGGGCGGCATCGTCGTGGCCGTGCAGCGCGAGCTCGGTGTCCCGGTCAAGCTCGTCGGCCTCGGCGAGGGCCCTGACGACCTCGCGCCGTTCGTGCCCGAGGACTTCGTCAACGCCCTGCTCGACGCCTGAGCCAACCTCGCGCCCGTTCGCGTCGAACCGCTGCTGGCGAGCGGCTGGGGATGCCGAGTCCAGGCAACCTCGCGCCTGACCACGTCGATCCCACCACCCCCAACCGGGATGGGTTCGACGGGAGCGGCCGCGAGGTTCTCCGGCCCCAGGTCTCGTGAGGCTCCTATCGACGGAAGCGGGCGCGAGGTTCCGCTGCCCGGGTGCGGGACCCCGGTCAGCGCTGCAGGGCCTGCACCGCGGCCAGGTAGTCCTCGTCGATCGGGAGCTCGCGCAGGTGCCGCTCGGTCAGCAACCTCGCGGCGGCGAACCCGGGCACGGGCTCCATCGCCGCCAGCATCACCCAGATCGCCATCCGGGTGCCCAAGCGGCGGAACGTGAGGTCGCGGACCGTCGCCGGCGCCTCCAGTTGGGCGGTCAGCGCGGCCCGGTCGGCTGCCAGCGCGTCGGCGTGCTCCGCGCCGAGGCGCTCGGCCAGCGCATCGAAGAAGCCCTCGTGCACGCCGAGCCGAGCGCAGTCACGCAGCACCTGGGCCCGCAGGACGTTGTGGCTGCCCTCCCAGTTCTCGTAGACGACGTTGTCGCGCAGCAGTCGCGGCAGGACGCTGAACGTCTCGATGGCCCCGTTGCCGCCGAGCACCTCGATGCCACGGTTCACCGCATCGTGGGCAAGCACCGATGTCTGCAGCTTGTTGAGGTTGACCGCCACCCGGAAGAACGCGGCGTCGGTCGGGCTGATCGACCCGTCGTCGGCCTGCTCCTGGAGTCCGGCGAGCATGAGGGTGGAGGCCAGGCACGCCACAGCATCGGCCCGGATCCACGCCAGGGTCTCGGCGACCAGCGGGAACTCGCCGATGGGCCGCCCGAACGCGGTTCGGTGGGCGGCGTACGTGGAGGCGACCACCCATGCCCGGCGCGCGTGCGCGGCGCACCCCGCGGAGTTGAAGAGCCGCGAGGTCGTGATCACCAGGTCCATCACGTTGCGGAAGCCCTCGCTGACCGGGCCGAGCGCGGTCGCCTGGGCGCCGGTGAAGTCGATCTCCCCGCTGGCCATCGAGCGCGTGCCGAGCTTGGTCTTCAGCCGGCGGATCCGGAACCCGTTCGGCGCACCATCCGTGCCCAGGCGGGGGATCAGGAACAGCCCCAGGCCCTTCGTGCCGGTGCGTGGCTCGTCCACGCGGGCGGTGAGCAGGAAGACATCGGCGTCGGTGTTGGAGCAGAACCACTTCTCCCCACTGATCGACCACGCCGACCCCGGGCCGCCGTCGTGGTCGCCCACCGGTGTGGCCACCACCGCGTTGGCACCCACGTCCGAGCCGCCCTGCACCTCGGTGAGGAACTGGGAGGCCGTGAGGTTCGTGTCGAAGTCGGGGTCCAGCAGTCCGGGGAGGAAGGCTGCCTGCTGCTCGGCGGTGCCGAGGTGCTGCAGGGTGCGGATCGCCCCGGCGTCGCAGGCCAGCGGGCAGTTGTGCCCCGCCTCGCCGGCCTGGGCGGTCAGGTAGAACAGCGACAGGATGAAGCGCTGGGGTGCGGGGGCGATCGGGCGCCGTGGCGAGGTGCCGGCCGCCCGGCCGTCGACGCCGACCTCGCCGTAGGCGGCCATCACCCCGGTGGCGTAGATCGCCCTGCCCGCCTCGTGGTGGCTCGGGTGATGAGCCACGCCGGCGGTGTACCGGCCGATCCCGTCCCAGTCCTCGAGGACGGGGTGGTTGCCGGGCAGGTCGTTGCGGCGGGCTGCGGCATCAAGGGGACCGGCCACGGCCCGCCCGGCAGCGTGCAGGGCTGGCCGGCGGGCGTTGAGCCCGTGGTGGGCCACGAGTGCGGCGAGGTCGGCGTCGTCGGCGAACAGGTCGCTGGGCTGGGCCTCGAGCCACGCGGCCAGGGCGTCCCGGCCGACAGAGGCCGCCGTGGGCGAGCGGTCATCGAGGGTATGGCTGGTGGGGGACGGGGTCGAGGTGCTCATCCGGCCAGCGTAGACCGCGCACGATCATGGCCGTCGCAGCGATTCCGGTCAGCACGGCGTCGCCGGCCCCTGCGCGCACGTGCCCTTCTCGTGCATCGCCCCAGATGGTGTCTGCTCCGATCTCGTCCCGGCCGAGGTCGAGCTCGGAGCATGCGGCCAGACCCTGGCGGCGCCCGCGACAGTCGGGGTGCAGGCAACCTGTTCGTAACCTGGGAGCGCCCTTCGTCACGACCCGGAAACACCCGTGGGTCAGTCACGCAACACAGTCCGGCGAACCTCTCAACCAAGACCCCGAGCGGGGTCATGGACAACCACGAGAGGGAGTGATGGGCATGCCGGAGATCAATACCGGCGATACCGCCTGGTTGCTCATGAGCTCAGCACTGGTGCTGCTCATGACACCTGGCCTGGCGTTCTTCTACGGCGGCATGGTTCGCGCGAAGAGCGTCCTGAACATGATGATGATGTCGTTCATCGCCATCGGCATCGTGAGCATCCTCTGGGTGCTCTTCGGCTACTCGGTGGCCTTCGGTGACACAGGCAACGGCTTCTGGGGCGGCTTGGGCCAGATCGGCCTCGGCGAGCTGATCGGCCAGACGGCGAGCAACGGCGGGTACTACCCGATCCCGGCGCTGGTCTTCGCGATGTTCCAGCTGATGTTCGCGATCATCACGGTGGCGCTGATCTCGGGCGCCATCGCCGACCGGACCAAGTTCCTCGGATGGGGCATCTTCGCCGCCATCTGGGTCTCCCTGGTCTACTTCCCGGTCGCGCACTGGGTGTTCGACTTCGGCAGCACCGAGCTCGGCGGCGATGACGCCGGCTGGCTGGCCAACCTCGGCGTCCTGGACTTCGCCGGCGGGACCGCGGTCCACATCAACGCCGGCGCTGCCGGCCTGGCCCTGGCCCTCGTCCTGGGCAAGCGCGTGGGATGGCCCAAGACGCAGATGAAGCCGCACAGCCTGCCCCTGGTGCTCCTGGGCTCCGGCCTGCTGTACTTCGGCTGGTTCGGGTTCAACGCCGGTTCGGCGCTGGGCGCCAACCAGACGGCCGCGCTGGCGTTCACCAACACCATGCTGGCAACTGCGGCGGGGATCATCGGCTGGTCGATCACGGAGAAGATCCGCGACGGCCACCCGACCTCACTGGGTGCCGCGTCGGGAGCCGTCGCCGGCCTCGTGGCGGTCACGCCCGCCTGTGCGTTCATCGTGCCCTACGCGGCCATCGGCCTGGGCCTGGTCGCAGGGATCCTCTGCGCGCTCGCCGTGGGCCTGAAGTTCCGGTTCCGCATCGACGACTCGCTCGACGTCGTCGGCGTGCACCTCGTCGGTGGGCTCGTCGGATCACTGGCCCTGGGCTTCATCGCGACCACCAAGTCCGGCTACAGCACGGTGGACGGTCTGTTCTACGGTGGCGGGTTCGACGTGCTGGGCAAGCAGGCGATCGGTTCCTTCTCGGTCCTCGCCTACTCGTTCCTGATCACGCTGGCCCTGGGCTTCGCCATCAAGAAGACGGTGGGCTTCCGGGTCTCCGCCGATGAGGAGGTCGCCGGTGTCGACCTGGCCGAGCACGCTGAGACGGCCTACGAACTGGGCTCCTCCGGTGGTGGCGGTCACTTCGCCGGCGTCGGTCAGTCCGCACTGCGCACCAAGGAGGAGGTGAACGCATGAAGCTCGTCACTGCAATCATCAAGCCGTTCAAGCTCGAGGACGTCAAGAGCGCGCTGGAGGCCTACGGCATCCAGGGGCTGACGCTCTCGGAGGCCAGCGGCTACGGCCGCCAGCGGGGGCACACCGAGGTCTACCGCGGTGCGGAGTACACGGTGGACATGGTCCCCAAGGTGCGCATCGAGATCCTCGTTGAGGACGACGACGCCTCCGCGGTGGTGGACGTGATCACCAAGAGCGCCCAGACGGGCCGGATCGGCGATGGCAAGGTGTGGACGATCCCGGTCGAGGACGTCGTCCGGGTCCGCACCGGCGAACGCGGTCCCGACGCCCTGTAGGTGCACAGATGGGACGGTCCGTCGCCCGGCCAGGGCGGCGGACCGTCCCATTCCCCCGACCACCACGCCCCAGAGAGGACACCATGTCCGCACCGACGTCCGAGCTCTCGCCGGGCAGCAGGTTCCTGACCGCCCGTGCGGATCTGCTGGCCACCCAGGGGCGGCCCAGCCGTACGACCCGCACGGCACTGTCGGGACTGACTGACGAGTGGCTGATCGAGCTGTTCGAGGCCTCCGGCGCCGCGCAGGCAGGGGCCACCCTGGTGGCCGTGGGTGGGTTCGGCCGACGCGAGCTGAGCCCCGGCAGCGACCTGGATCTCGTCCTGCTGCATCCCGGTGAGTCGATCTCCGCGGTGGCCGACCGGCTCTGGTACCCGATCTGGGACTCGGGGCTCCGGCTCGACCACTCGGTGCGGACAGTGGCTGAGGCCCGACGGGTGGCGGCCACCGACATCAAGGTCGTCCTGGGCCTCCTGGACGCGCGGACGGTGGCCGGGGATGAGGCCGCCACCGCCGCGCTGAAGGCCTCCGTGCTCGCCGACTGGCGAGCCCTGGCGCCCCGGCGGCTGCCAGACCTGCACGCGTTCGTGCGCGAACGCACGGCCAGCAGCGGCGAGCTGGCCCACCTGCTGGAGCCCGACCTCAAGGAGTCCTACGGCGGACTTCGCGACCTCACGGTGCTGCGGGCGGTGGCCGCCTCGTGGGTCACCGACGCCCCCCATGGTGAGCTGGCGCCGGCCAAGGAGCTGCTGCTCGACGTCCGCGACGCGCTGCACCACGGGGCCAGTCGCCCCACGGACCGGCTGTCCGCGCAGGAGCAGGGCCCCGTTGCCCGGGCGCTGGGCATGGCCGACGCGGACACACTCCTGCGGGAGGTGTCGGCTGCCGGTCGTTCGATCGCCGTGGCCTCGGACATCACCTGGCACGCCGTCGACCGGATCGTCCGGTCGCGGCCGAAGCTGGGGTTCAAGCGCCTGACGAAGCGGGGCCCCGCGCGCGTCCCACTGGCCGACGGTGTCGTGCTGCAGGACGGAGAGGCCGTCCTGGCCGCCGATGCCCGGCCCGACCGCGACCCCACACTGATCCTCCGGGCGGCCGCTGCAGCCGCGCAGTCAGGCACCCTGCTCGGCCGGCACGCCGTGGCCCGCCTGGCCGCCGAGTCCGCCCCCATGCCGGTGCCCTGGCCCGCTCCCGCCCGGGACGCGCTGGTGTCACTGCTCGGCGCCGGGCGCAGTGCCGTCCCCGTCTGGGAGTCGTTGGACCAGGCCGGGGTCTTCACGTCGCTGATCCCGTACTGGGGCGTGGTCCGCTCCGCCCCGCAGCACAACCCGGTGCATCGCTACACGGTCGACCGGCACCTGCTCGAGGCCGCCGTGCAGGCCTGCGCCTACACCCGCGACGTGCACCGCCCCGACCTGCTGCTGGTCGGCGCCCTCCTGCACGACATCGGCAAGGGCCGGCCCGGCCTGGACCACACCGAGGTCGGCGTGGGCCTGGTCGCCGAGATCGCCGGGCACCTCGGCTTCGGGACCGAGGACACCGAGGTCCTCGTGGAGATGTGCCGGCACCACCTGCTGCTCCCTGAGGTCGCGACACGGCGGGACCTCGATGACCCGCAGACCATCGAGACGGTGGCGCAGGCTGTGGGGACTGCGGAGATGCTCGAGCTGCTCGCAGCCCTCACGAAGTCCGACGCGCTGGCCACCGGACCGTTGGCGTGGACGTCGTGGAAGCAGTCCCTGGTCAGCGACCTGGTCGACCGGGTCCGCGGACAGCTGGCCGGCGAGGAGCTGCCGGTCGAGCCCCGACTCTCCGAGGACCAGCTCGCGATGGCCTCCGGGGACGGCGTACGGGTGCTGCTGCAGGAGACCGAGTCCGGGTTCGACATCACGGTGGGGGCGCCGGACTCCCTGGGCCTCATGGGGCTGGTCGCCGGGATCATGTCCATGCACCGGCTCGAGGTCCGCTCCGCGGTGACCACGGTCGTGGGGGACCGGGCGATCGAGGTGTGGGGCGTCCACCCGCTGTTCGGTGACCCGCCCGCGGTGGATCGCCTCCGGGAGGACATCCGCCGCGCGATCCTGGGCCAGCTGGACGTGTCGGCCCGGCTCGCCCGGCGTGATGAGTCCGCCATGCCCGCCGAGGGGCCGGCCGCAGCTCCGCCACGGGTCGAGATCGTCACGGGCGCCTCGAGCCGGGCGACGGTGCTCGAGGTGCGGGCCCACGATGCTCCGGGTCTGCTGCACCGCGTGTGCACGGCCATCGCCGCAACCGGCACCGACATCGCTGCCGCGCGGGTCTCCACCCTCGGCTCCGAGGTGGTGGACGTGTTCTACCTGGTCGACCGCCATGGCAATCCCCTGGATGAGGAGCTGGCCGAGGCGGTCGCCGAGGGCCTTTCTGCGGCCCTGTCGGAGCCACGCGGGTAGGCGCCTCAGTGGAGCCGATCGTCGACGCCGTCGGCGAAGTCGGCCAGCCACTGGGCCATCCGCTCGCCGTAGAAACGCGCCGAGTCGGGGTAGATCCAGTCCATCTGGCCGGTGACCTCGAGGGTGACCAGCCCGTGCCACAGGGCCCAGCCGGCCAGCATCTCGGGGATGAGTCCCGCGGGGAACCCGGGGGCCATGGCATCGAGCTGGGCATGGACCTCGGCTTCGCCCGGCGTCATGTCAGGGGATCGGGAGGTCCGCGGCGGTGCGGCGATCTGCCCCGTCGCCCATCCCATCGCGGCCAGCGTGAAGAACACCTGGCCCATCTGCCGGTTGGCCGCCACCGTGGGGCCGTCCTCCGGGGCGGAGTACCCGGGCACCGGGGTGCCGAAGACCAGCAGGAAGCGCGACCGGTTGGCCACGGCCCACTCGCGGTAGGCGCCTATCGCCGCCAGCATCGCAGCCATCGGGTCCTCGACGGCTGGCATGACCTCGACCGGTGACCCGGCCGGTCCCTCGATCGGCAGCCCGGCCGCTCGGGCCACGGCGTGGGCCAGGTCGCTGTAGGCGTCGGTGAGCAGGTCGGTGAGCAGCGCGTCGCGCCCGTCGTAGTAGCGGTACAGCCCGGCTGGGCTCATCCCGATCGCCCGGGCCACGCCGCGGATGGACAGCGCCGGGGCCCCCTCGTGCTCGATCTGGTCGAGGGCGGCGGACTTGATCTGGGCGAGGGTGGTCGCGCGGGTCAGCTCGCGGCGGGTCGGCATGGCGCCAGAGTAGTTGATCGAGGGCTCTGATGCGAACAACACTTGCAATGCGAACGCTGTTCGCATATGCTCACTCCATGACCACCCACACGAACACCCACGTTGTCCTCGGCGCCTCCGGCGCTGCCGGTTCCGCGATCCTGACCGCCCTGGTCGATGGCGGGTTCGACGCCCGGGGGGTGAACCGCTCGGGCCCGGGCCCGGCGGCCCCCGACGGTGTCGACTGGCGCACGGCGGATGCCACGTCCGCCGAGAGCCTGCGCGGCGCGCTCCAGGGTGCCGACGTCATCCACATGGCCGCCCAGCCCCCGTACCACCGCTGGCCGCAGGAGTTCCCTGCGATGATGCAGCGCGTCGTGGACGCGGCCGTCGCCGCCGGCGCACGACGCCTGGTGATGGTCGACAACCTGTACGCCTACGGTCCGGGAGCGAGCCCGATGACCGAGGCGTCCCCGCAGGCGGCCACCGATGCGAAGGGCCGCACCCGCGCGGCGATGGCCGACGCCCTGCTCGCCGTGCACCACGAGGGCCGGATCGAGGTCGTCATCGGTCGGGCCTCGGACTACTTCGGCCCCAACGCGGACAACTCGGGGATCACGGCGCTGGCGATCGAGCCGGCCGCGGGCCGCGGGAAGCTGCGCTGGATGGGGTCGATGGACGCACCGCACTCGTGCGCCTACATGCCCGACGTGGCACGTGCCTTCGTCGCCCTCGGCAGCGCGCCGGACACCGCAGGACGGATCTGGCACCTTCCGCACGCCCCCGCCGTCACCGGCGCGGACTTCCTCGCGCTGGTCAACGCATCCCTGCCCGAACCGCGGGCCACCGCCCTGGTGAGCAGGCGGATGCTGCGACTGGCTGCGCCGTTCCACCGGATCTCGCGGGAGTCGCTGCCGCTGGCCTACCAGTGGACCGAGCCGTTCCTCGTCGATGACTCGGCGTTCCGTGCCCGGTTCCCGGAGTTCGCATCGACCCCGATGCCGCAGGCGGTCGCCGCCACCGTGGCCCAGTACCGCGGGGAGGTCGCGGTTGCCGGTGCGTGACCGGCGACGCGACGGTCACGATGCGACGCGACAGGCGGCGCCATCGCCCCGGGCGTGTCAGGATTCGTCCTCATGGAGGCTGTTGAGGTCGAAGAGGTCGTTGCCGGGTTGAACGAGCGGGGGTTCATCGCCAACGTCCACCGGCCGGCGCTGAACCGCGTCTGCGTGCGGATCGTGCTGCCCGGCGGGGCCGAGGCCCTCTGGGATGCCGACGGAGCGTCGGGACTCGAGGCACAGGTGATGGCCGACGGGATGCTGGTGGGCTTCGTCCCGACCATCCCGGGCTCAGCGCACTTCGACGTGCCCCAGACGATCGAGGCCATCGCATCGGCGAGGTACGTCGGTGGCGTCCTGTGACCGTGCGGCCCCGGGCTCTGAGGGGGCCGGACAGTGACTGAACCCCCCGAGCCCGGTTCGGGTCCGGGGCCCTCGGAGCAGGCCGCGACCGTGGCGCCGGCCGGGACCTCGGCGGCCCCGGTCATCGGCCAGCTCAAGGCGGTCGACACCAGCGAGGCGTCATCGGCGCTCGACAAGCGCAAGACGATCATCGGGGCCGTCGTCACGATCGTCGTCCTCATCATCATCTTCGCCGGCCTCATCCCCAAGTTCGGCAGCTATGAGGACGCGTGGGCCGAGATCCAGGGGATGGGTGCCACCGCGCTGGCGCTGATCGGCCTGAGCGTGCTGGTGATGCTGATCCTCTACGTGCTGCCCTACCAGGCCGCGATCCCCGGGCTTCCCTACAAGCCGGCGTTCGTCATCCGGCAGACGTCGTTCATGATCAGCAACACCATCCCCGCGGGCGGGGCATTCGGCCTGGCGATCCAGTTCGCGATGCTGTCCAGCTACTCGGTGTCCGTCGCAGCGGCCACCGCCGGCATCGCCGTGACCAGCCTGTGGAGCCTGTTCATGACGCTCACCCTCCCCGTGTTCGGCGTGCTCGCCGCGCTGACGACGGGGCAGGTGCAGTCCCAGTGGATATGGGTGGCGCTGGCTGGGATCGCCGCCACGGTCACCTCGATCATCGTCCTGTGGCTGATCCTGCGCAGCGAGTCCTCCGCGCGGAAGGTGGGTGACCTCGGCAATCGGATGCTGGAACCCGTGAACCGCAGACGCGCACAGCCGCTGGATGCCGTGGGCATGTCGTTGGACCTGCGCAACAGCACCAGCGACGTGGTCCTCGGGCGCTGGCGGTGGGTGACCGTCTCGAACTACCTCGTGGTGCTGGCGCAGTTCTCGGTCCTGTGGTTCTCGATCCAGGGCGTGCTCGGTGACGCTCCGACGACCCTGACCCTGGCGGGGGCGTTCGCCGCCTTCGCGATCTCCCGGATGGCCAGCATGATCCCGGTGACGCCCGGCGGGCTCGGCACCGTGGACGCAGCCCTGATCGCCCTGCTCACGACGTTCGGGCTGACCAACGAGCAGGCGGTCGCCTCCACCCTGGTCTGGCGTGCCTGCTCCTGGATCCCCCAGGTCCTCCTCGGCGTCCTGACCTTCCTCTACTGGCGCTGGGCCCAGGCGCGGGTCGGCCGCAAGGCTCGGGCGGCCGCGGCCTGAGGGCCGCGCCGTTCGTTCGCCGGCGGCACCCGCCAGGACCCGGGGCGCCCCGTCGCTGCTCATGCCGTCCTGCGCGCCGGGAGGGGGAGTGCGCAGGCCCCGGTAGAATCCCCGGTGTGTTCGCCTCCCTCTCCGACCGGCTGTCCGCGACCTTCAAGGGTCTGCGTGGCAAGGGCCGGCTGTCCGAGTCCGACATCAACGACACGATCCGGGAGATCCGGATCGCCCTGCTGGAGGCCGACGTCGCCCTGCCGGCGGTGCGGGTCTTCACCGACCGGGTCCGTGAGCGGGCGGTCGGAGCGGAGGTCTCCGGGGCGCTGAACCCCGCCCAGCAGGTCGTCAAGATCGTGCACGAGGAGCTCATCGCGCTGCTCGGCGGCGAGACCCGGCGGTTGCGGCTGGCGAAGACGCCGCCGACCGTGATCCTGCTCGCCGGCCTGCAGGGCTCGGGCAAGACGACACTTGCGGGCAAGCTGGCCGTGTACCTCAAGGAGCAGGGCCACACCCCGATGCTGGTGGCCGCCGACCTCCAGCGCCCGAACGCCGTCGACCAGCTGTCCGTGGTCGCCGAGCGGGCCGGGGCGCCGGTGTTCGCGCCGGCCCCGGGCAACACCGGCGCGAACCCGCAGGGCACATGGGGTGACCCCGTCGAGGTCGCACGTGAGGGCATCGAGATCGCACGGCTGACCCAGCACGATGTGGTCATCGTCGACACCGCCGGACGCCTGGCCATCGACACCGCGCTCATGGAGCAGCTGCGCCAGGTGCGCGACGCCGTCCAGCCCGACGAGATCCTGCTTGTCGTCGACGCGATGATCGGCCAGGACGCGGTCGCCACGGCGAAGGCCTTCCACGAGGGCGTCGGCTTCGACGGCGTGGTCCTGACCAAGCTCGACGGTGACGCCCGCGGTGGTGCGGCGCTGTCCGTCGTGACGGTCACCGGCGTGCCGATCATGTTCGGCTCCACCGGCGAGAAGCTCACCGACTTCGAGCTCTTCCACCCGGACCGGATGGCCTCGCGGATCCTCGACATGGGCGACGTCATGACCCTGATCGAGCAGGCCGAGAAGGCGTTCGACTCCAAAGAGGCCGAGAAGATGGCCGGCAAGGTCATGGCCGGCGAGGACTTCACCCTCGACGACTTCCTGTCCCAGATGCAGGCCCTGCGCAAGATGGGCAGCCTGGGGAAGCTGCTGGGGATGCTGCCCGGGATGGGCGAGATCCGCGACCAGATCGACAACCTCGACGAGAAGGAGATCGACCGCGTCCAGGCGATCATCCAGTCGATGACCCCGGCCGAGCGCGCGGACGTCAAGCTGCTCAACGGATCCCGCCGGGCCCGGATCGCCCGTGGCGCCGGCGTCCAGGTCAGCGAGGTCAACGGCCTGGTCGAGCGCTTCGGCGAGGCGCAGAAGATGATGCGCCAGATGCGCTCGGGGATGGGCATGCCGGGCATGCCGGGGATGGGCGGCATGGGTGGCTCGAAGAAGGCCAAGGGCCGGGCCCAGCAGCAGCAGGCCAAGAAGAAGTCGCGCAGCGGAAACCCGGCCAAGCGTGCGATCGAGGAGTCGGCGCCGGCCGCTGGCGCGGGCCTGCCCGCCGGCCTCGACGGCTTCGACCCGGCCGCGTTCGACCCGAGCATGCTCGACCCGGAGGCGCTGAAGAAGATGGGCGACCTGCCGCCGGCGTTCAAGGACCTGCTGAAGTAGGAGCCCCGCCGCCAGCGCCCGCTGCCGGCGCCCGACGGTCGGGCCCCGCCGCCCGCCGAGCCTGCGATCAGGGCCAGACCCTCCCATCAGGGTCACACCCTCCCGTCCTGCGCGGAGGGTGTGGACGCGACCGGAGGGTCTGTCGTGGCAGGGGAGCGGGGCCGTGGTCGTGACAGCATGTGCCCGTGCCCCGCGAGCGACTGAGCCTTCCCCAGGCACGCCGTGTGGCCCTGGCCGCCCAGGGGTTCGGCCGGGCGAGGCCGACCTCCGAGCCCGGTGCCCGAGCCGTGGGCGATGTGGTCCGTCGCCTGGGCGTGGTGCAGATCGACTCGGTGAACGTGCTGGCGCGGGCCCAGTACCTGCCGATCCTGGCGCGCCTGGGCCCCTACGACCGCGCCCGTCTGGACGACTGCTCGGGTCGGGCGCCGCGGTCGTTGTTCGAGTACTGGGGGCATGAGGCCGCGCTGCTGCCGGTGGGGATGCACCGGCTGATGCGGTGGCGGATGGACCGGGTGCACGACGACGCGTGGGGGGGCATGGTGCGCGTGCAGCGCGAGCACCCCGCGTTGGTCCGGGAGGTCGCGGACGTGGTCCGAGCGACGGGCCCGGTGACCTCCACCGAGCTCGACGTGGTCTTCGCGCACATCGAGCGGGGGCAGCGCGAGCACTGGGGCTGGAACTGGTCGGCGGTCAAGCGGTCGCTGGAGTACCTGTTCTGGGCCGGGGAGATCACCTCGGCGGGACGCGACTCTGCCTTCCGGCGCCGGTACGCAGCCCCTGAGGCGGTGCTGCCCCGGGCCGTCCTGGCCGCACCCACCCCGCCCCCGGCGCAGGCCCACCGGGAGCTGGTCGCGATCGCGGCGCGGGCCCTGGGCGTGGCCACGGCAGCGGACCTCGCGGACTACTACCGGATGCCCACCGCTGCGACCCGGGCGGCGATCGCTGAGCTGCTCGACGCCGGCGAGCTGGTCACGGTGACGGTGGACGGCTGGCCGACGAGCTATGCGCCGCCCGGATTCTCGGTGCCCCGCCGGGTGCCGGCCTCGGCGCTCCTTGCACCGTTCGACCCGCTCATCTGGTTCCGGCCGCGGACCGAGCGCCTCTTCGGGATGCGCTACCGGATCGAGATCTACACCCCCGCCGACCAGCGGGTTCACGGGTACTACGTGCTGCCGTTCCTGCACGACGAGCAGCTGGTGGCCCGGGTCGACCTCAAGGCCGACCGCGGGTCGGGGAGGCTGCTGGTCCAGGCGGCGCACCCCGAGGGTGAGGTGGCGGCTGCGTCCGTCGAGGCCCTGGCTCGGACGCTGCGCGAGACCGCGGGATGGCTGGACCTCCCCGAGGTGCATGTCGCCCCGGTCGGTGACCTCGCCGGACGGGTGCGCGCCGCGCTGCGGCACGGTCCGTGAGTCGGCCCGCCGGCCGGACGCCCGTGCCCGAGGTCGTGTCTTTGAGCATTCCGGGTGCGGGATGGCACAATGGGCCCGTCCCATGTGGGCCGGGGTCCCTCTCAACCACGGTCGGCATGATCCATGCGGTCCTCGCAACCTGGGTAACCCCATGTCCGCGTCGTGAGGATCCACCCCTGAACCGAAAGAGACACCAACACACGTGAGCGTCAAGATCAAGCTCAAGCGCCTCGGCAAGAAGAAGAACCCGCAGTACCGCATCGTGGTCGCCGATTCGCGCACCGCCCGCGGTGGTCGCTCGATCGAGGAGATCGGCATCTACCAGCCGCGTCGCGAGCCCAGCCTGATCCAGGTGGACTCCGAGCGCGCGCAGTACTGGCTCGGCGTGGGCGCGCAGCCCACCGAGCCGGTCATGGCCATCCTCAAGGTCACCGGTGACTGGCAGAAGTTCAAGGGCCTGCCGGGCGCTGAGGGCACGCTGAGGGTCGCCGAGCCCAAGGCGGACAAGCAGCTGGCGTTCGAGGCGGCCGTGAAGTCCGCCGAGGAGGCCGGCAAGGCCCCGAAGCCGAAGGCGCCCAAGGCTGAGGTCGCCCCGGTCGTGGAGGAGGCGCCCGTCGCCGAGGCCGCCCCGGTCGAGGAGGCCGTTGTCGAGGCTGCGCAGGCGCCCGTCGAGGAGGCGCCCGTCGCTGAGGCACGCCCCGTCGAGGAGGCTCCCGCCGCTGAGGCAGCTGAGGCTCCCGTCGCGGAGGCCGCCGAGGCCGTCGAGGCGGCCGCTGAGGAGACCCCCTCGGCATGAGCACGGTCATCGAGGATTCGCTGGAGCACCTCGTCTCGGGCATCGTCGAGCACCCCGAGGACGTCAGCGTCCGCGTCCGCAGCGGCCGGCGCGGTTCGCGGGAGCAGGGGGGAGCACCTACCAGGTGCGGGTCCACCCCGACGACATCGGTCGTGTGATCGGCCGTGGCGGGCGCACCGCCACGGCGATCCGCACCGTGGTCAGCGCGATCTCCGGGGGACGCCCGGTGCGCGTGGACTTCCTGGACGCCGACGAGCGCTGATGCGCGACCGGGTGCCTCCCCGCCCGCCTGCCAGGGTGGTGGTCGGCCGGATCGGCCGGGCCCAGGGCATCCGCGGTGAGGTCACCGTCGAGGTGCGCACAGACGCCCCCGAGGAGAGGTTCTCCCCGGGGGCTGTCCTGTTCGCCTCCGGACGTGCCGGGCTGCCCGCGACCATCACGGTCGAGGGCAGCCGGTGGCAGAACGCGCGGCTGATCCTGTCCGTCGAGGGGATCGGTGACCGCACCGCCGCCGAGACCCTGCGTGGGGCGATCCTCGAGGCGGACGTCGACCTGACCGAGGCCGACGAGGACGAGTTCCACGACCTCGCCCTCGTGGGGCTGGCCGTCCGCCAGTCCGACGGGACGCCGGTGGGCCAGATCTCCGAAGTCCTGCACCTGCCCGGCCAGGACGTCCTGGCCGTTGCCCGGACCGACGGCGCCGAGCTGCTCGTCCCGTTCGTGCGCCAGATCGTGCCGGAGGTGGACATCGCCGGCGGCTTCGTCGTCGTCGAACTCCCTGACGGGCTCGCGGAGCTGGCCTGATGCGCATCGACGTCATCAGCATCTTCGGCGAGTACCTGGCACCGCTGCACCTGTCGCTGGTCGGCCGGGCGATCGCCGACGGCCTGATCGACCTGGCGGTCCACGACCTGCGTGACTTCACCCACGACCGGCACCGGACCGTGGACGACTCCCCGTACGGCGGCGGACCGGGCATGGTCATGAAGCCCGAACCGTGGGGGGAGGCCCTGCACGCCGTGCTGGCGTCCGGGGATCCGGGCCATCCCGTGCGCCTCGTGGTGCCGACCCCCAGCGGGCGCCCGTTCACCCAGGCGATGGCCGCCGAGTGGTCGACTGATCCGAGGCTGGTGTTCGCGTGCGGGCGCTACGAGGGCATCGACTCCCGAGTGGTCCAGTGGGCCGGCACCCTGACCGCCGGCGGCCGGCCCGTGGTCGTCGACGAGGTCTCGATCGGCGACTACGTGCTCGCCGGTGCCGAGGCGGCCGTGCTCGTCATGGTGGAGGCCGTGGCCAGGCTGATCCCGGGCGTCCTGGGCAATGAGGCCAGCCACGCCGACGACTCCTTCGCCGTCGGGGGCATGGAGGGCCTGCTCGAGGGCCCGGTGTACACCCGACCTCCGGTCTGGGAGGGCCTGGCCGTCCCCGAGGTCCTCACCTCCGGCGACCACGGGGCCGTCGCCCGGTGGCGCCGCGAGCAGGCCGTGGCCCGTACCCGCGCCATGCGCCCGGACCTCCTGGGCTGAGCACACATTTCCGGGCGGGGGCCGCGGTGTGGCAGACTTGTGGGGCTGGTCGTCTCGCGTCGCCGCCACAGGGGAGACGCGGTCCCTGCGCCGGCACCCATCCGACCCACATCTGCGGGCGACCTGTGGCTCCCGCCAGGAAGCGATCATGAACACGCTTGACTCCGTCGACGCGGCCTCGCTGCGCTCCGACATCCCCGACTTCCGCCCCGGCGACACCGTGAAGGTCCACGTGAAGGTCGTCGAGGGCACCCGCTCGCGCATCCAGGTCTTCCAGGGTGTCGTCATCCGCCGTCACGGCGGTGGCCTGGGCGAGACCTTCACGGTCCGCAAGGTCTCCTTCGGCACCGGCGTGGAGCGCACGTTCCCCGTGCACACCCCGGTCGTGGAGAGGATCGAGGTCGTCACCCGCGGCGACGTCCGCCGCGCCAAGCTGTACTACCTGCGCGAGCTGCGCGGCAAGAAGGCCAAGATCCGCGAGAAGCGCGACAACGCCTGACGCGGTGCACCCCGCGAACGCTGATGAGGGCCCCCGCCGGATGATCCGGGCGGGGGTCCTCGCCGTTGCCGGCGGGGTGCTGGCGGTTGTGCTCGTGCACGTCACGGTGGCCGAGGTGCGTGCGGTCGGCTCCGACTCGATGACCCCCGCCCTGGCACCCGGCGAGCGGATCGTCGTGGCCAAGGCCGGCGTGCAGCGCTGGGATCTGGCCCCTGGGTCCCTGGTCGTCTTCGACGCCGCCGACCTGTGGGCGCCGCCGGATGACCCGGCGGGCACGGTGTTCGTCAAGCGGATCATCGGTGTGGGTGGCGACCGGCTCACGTGCTGCACCTCCGACGGGCAGCTGACCCGCAATGGGCAGCCCCTGGACGAGCCCTACCTGGCCGGGGCCCGCAGCGACCAGCAGGTGTTCGACGTCATCGTGCCGGCCGGCCACTACTGGCTGATGGGGGACAACCGGTCGTCCTCGTCCGACTCGCGGGAGCATTTGGGCGACCCAGGCGGGGGGAACGTCCCGGCATCGCGCATCATTGGCACTGTCGAGGCGGTCGTGTGGCCCCCGGGATCGATGCGTCGTGTGGAGGGGTCCGATGACTGAGCCGAGCGAGCCCGTGGATCCGACCCCAGGGGGTGACCCTGTCGGGGAGGTTCCTGCGCGGGCTGCCGAGTCCGGTGGGTCGGGGGCGGACTGGCCCGTGCGCGCTGACCCGCAGCCGCAGCCTCGGGGATCGGGGTTCCTGCGCGGGCTGCGCGAGGTGGCCATCGTCGTGGTGACCGCCCTGGTCATCTCCGCCATCGTGCGCACCTTCCTGCTCCAGGCGTTCTGGGTCCCCAGCGGGTCGATGGAGCAGACGCTGATCCGCGGCGACCGGATCCTGGTCTGGAAGCCCGGCGTGGATCCGGGCCACGGCGACGTGATCGTGTTCAAGGACCCCTCGAACTGGCTGGCCGATCCGGTCCCGGTCGAGGGCATCCGTGGGCTCCTGGCGGAGGCGGCGGCGTTCGTCGGGATCCTGCCGTCGAGCACCGGCGACGACCTGGTCAAGCGGGTGATCGGCGTGGGCGGGGACACCATCGAGTGCTGCTCGCCGGGCGGGCAGATCATCCGTAACGGCGAGCCCCTGGACGAGCCGTACATCTACCCCGGGGACCCGACCGACCAGGTCACGTTCCGGGTGGAGGTCCCCGAGGGCAGGCTGTTCGTGATGGGTGACCATCGCAGCGACTCCGCGGACTCCCGCTACCACCTGGAGGAGGACGACGGGACCGTCCCGGTGGAGAACGTGGTGGGCACCGCCGAGGTCATCATGTGGCCGATCTCCCGGTGGGCGACGTTGCCCACCTACGCCGACGAGCAGAGCGCCCTGCCGGCCGGTCCCGCCGCTGCGGTGGGTCCATGAGCCGGGCGCCGACCCTGCGGACCGAGCGCGCGATCCTGCGCGAAGGGGCTGCGACGCTGGCCTGCGTCGACGAGGTCGGCCGGGGAGCCCTGGCCGGGCCGGTGAGCGTCGGCGTGGTGGTGCTGGACCTGTCCGTCGGCTCCGCTCCCACGGGGCTGCGTGACTCCAAGCTCCTGACGCCGCGGGCCCGTCGACAGCTCCTTCCCCGCCTGCGCACCTGGCCGGTCGCCTCCGCGGTGGGCCACGCCGACCCCTACGAGGTGGATGCCGTGGGGATCATCTGCGCGTTGCGCGTCGCCGCTGCCCGGGCCTTCGCCGCCCTGGGGATGGCGCCCGACCAGGCGCTGCTGGATGGCAACCACAACTGGCTGAACGTCCCGCAGGAGGACGACGCCCTGTTCCCGGATCCGCGCAGGGCGGTCGGCGACAACCTGGCTGATCTCAGCGTCGTGCCCCCGATCGTGCACACCCGGATCCGGGCCGACCTGACATGCGCCGGGGTGGCGGCGGCCAGTGTCCTGGCCAAGTGCGAGCGCGACGCGATCATGGTCGAGCTGGCTGCCCAGCACCCGGAGTACGGCTGGGCCCTGAACAAGGGGTACAGCGCCCCCGACCACATCGAGGCGCTGCGTCGGCACGGGCCGACCCCGCTGCACCGACGCTCCTGGAACCTGCCGGGCACCGGCGAGCCGGAGCAGGTCGGCCAGTTGTCCACAGCCTTGACCTGACCCCCTTCCGGATCGGGGCCACCTCGCGCAGGGTGTGCGGTGGGGGTGGTCATCGATGGGGGATCGGCAGGAGCTCGGTCGGGACGGCGAGGACACGGCCGTCGACTACCTGGTCAGCCGCGGCATGCAGGTCGTCGCGCGCAACTGGCGCTGCAGGTACGGCGAGATCGACATCATCGCCCGCGACGGCACGGTCCTGGTGTTCTGCGAGGTCAAGACGCGCCGGGGGACCGGGTTCGGCGTCCCGCTCGCGGCCATCACGGCGACGAAGCTGGCCCGGATCCGCCGGCTGGCCGCGTTGTGGCTGATGGAGTCCGGCGGCCACCGTGGACCGATCCGGATCGATGCGGTCGGGTTGCTCCGCCACCCGGATGGGCACTTCGCCATCGAGCATGTGCGCGGGGTCAGCTGATGGCCCTGGCGCGGGCCCACGGGGTGGTCATCTCCGGGGTGGACGCCCACCTGGTCGAGGTCGAGGCCCACCTGTCCTCGGGCCTGCCCGGGATGTCGATCGTGGGGCTGGCGGACACCGCGGTGGGCGAGGCCCGGGATCGGGTTCGGGCGGCGATCCTCAACAGCGGCGCACGGTGGCCTGAGAAGCGGATCACCGTCGGGCTGTCACCCGCCTCCCTGCAGAAGCGGGGTTCGGGGCTCGACCTGGCCATCGCGTCAGCGATCCTCGCCGCCGACGGCCAGATCCCGGCCGAGCCCCTGGCGGGGACCATCCTGTTCGCTGAGCTCGGTCTCGACGGCCGGGTCCGGCCGGTGCGGGGTGCTGTGGTGGCCTCCGTGGCTGCAGCCCGCCACGGGTGTCGGCGGATCGTCGTGGCCCAGCGCAACGCCGCCGAGGCGGGGGTCGTGCCCGGGATCGACGCGGTCGGGGTCGAGTCCCTGAGGCACTGGGGGCAGCTGCTCACCGGGGCCACCGTCGAGGATCCGGCGGCGGCGGAGCCGGAGCCGGAGTCCGCCGGCCCCGACCGCTCGGGCGGTGGTCACCCCCCGCCGGACGTGGATCTCGCCGACGTCCTGGGCCAGCCCGAGGCCGTGGCGGCGCTGGAGGTCGCCGCAGTGGGTGGGCACCACGTGTCCATGGTCGGCCGCCCGGGGGTCGGCAAGACCCTGCTGGCTGAGCGCCTGCCGACGATCCTGCCCGACCTCGGTGACGACGACGCCCTGACGGTCACCGCGATCCGCTCGATCGTCGCCGACGTCCGCGGCCTCGTGCGCCGGCCGCCGTTCCAGTCCCCGCACCACACCGCGACCGTCGCGGCCCTCGTCGGGGGCGGACGGGGCGGCCAGCCCACACCCGGGGCAGTGACCCTGGCCCACGCCGGGGTGCTCTTCCTCGATGAGGCCGCTGAGTTCGGCTCCGCATGCCTGGAGGCGCTGCGCCAGCCGCTGGAGTCCGGTGTGGTCAGCATCGCCCGCGCCGGGTTCACCGCCCGGATGCCCGCGCGCTTCCAGCTGGTCCTGGCGGCCAACCCGTGCCCGTGCGGCCTCGGCGATGGCGCCGGCCAGCAGTGCACGTGCCGGTCGGTGGATCGCCGCCGGTACCGGGCCAAGCTCTCCGGGCCGCTGATGGACCGGGTCGACATCCGCGTCGGACTGGGACCACCCGCGCGCAGCTCGTGGTCCCCGGCAGCAGGGGGTCACGACTCGGGTGCGGTGCGGGAACGCGTCATCTGCGCCCGGGAGCGGTCAGCTCGGCGAAGTGCCGCCCTGGGCCTGGCCCCGGTGCTCAACGGGGCGCAACCCTCGGCGCTGCTGCGGGGCCCACTCGCGCCGGACCCAGAGGCCGCTGAGCTCCTGGGGGCGGCGATCGCCGCGGGCCGGCTGAGCGCCCGGGGGGCCGACAGGGCCATCCGCGTCGCGTGGAGCCTCGCGGACCTCGCCGGTGTCCGAGCGGCCCGGCTTGGAGCACATCGGACGGGCACTGACACTGCGGGGGGACGCATGACACACACGGCGGCGATGACCGGGCAGGAGCGGGTCCACGCCATCGCCCTGGCGTGTGTCGTGGAGCCGGGGACGCCGGGGATCGCCGAACTGGTCGCCGAGCACGGCCCACAGGCGGTGCTGGCCGGGCTCCAGTCGCAGAGGCGGGCCACGCGCGTGGTCGGACGGCTGGACCTGGACGAGGTGCCGGCGATGCTGGCCCAGATGACGCGCCAGGGCGTGCGGATCGCCCTGCCCGGTGATCCGGAGTTCCCCAGCCAGCTGCTCGACCTGCCCGAACCCCCGCTGGCCCTGTGGATCCGCGGCCCGCTGGACCTGAGGGCGGCCGCCCTGCGCTCGGTGGCGGTGGTGGGGGCACGGGCATGCACGGCGTACGGCGAGCGGGCCACGGCCGATGTGGCCGGGGGGCTCGCTGGCCAGGGATGGGCGGTGGTGTCCGGTGCCGCCTTCGGGATCGATGCGGCAGCCCACAGGGCAGCCCTGGGTGTCGGCGGGCCGACAGTCGCGGTACTTGCCTGCGGGGTCGATGTCGCCTACCCCCGGGCCCACGACGCCCTGCTGTGCCGGATCGCCGACGCAGGGGTGGTCATCTCCGAGCTGCCACCGGGGAGCCAGCCCCTCAAGCACCGGTTCCTGGCCCGCAACCGGGTCATCGCCGCGTTGAGCCGGGGCACCGTGGTGGTGGAGGCCGCGCGGCGCAGTGGTGCGGTGGCGACTGCGTCCCGCGCGCTGGAGCTCGGCCGGGTCGTCATGGCGGTCCCCGGCCCGATCACCTCGATGGCCAGCAGCGGGTCCAACCGGCTGCTGCACGAGCAGGTGGCGCGGGCGGTCAGCGACAGCACCGAGGTGGCTGCGCTCCTGCGGGGTCCGGGGCCCGCCGGCGACACGACCCCGACCGACGCCGACGGGTCCGACGGGTCCGACGGGTCGGATCATGCCGAGGTCGATGCGCAGCTGGGTGGCCTGCCCGAGGAGGCGCGGCGAGTCCTTGAGCAGCTTCCCATCCGGGGAGGTCGCTCCGTCGAGGCGACCGCGGATCGGACGGGGATCAGCCCAGCCGCCTGCCTTGCGCACCTGGGACTGCTGGAGATCGTGGGACTCGCCCGACGCACCGGGGCCGGATGGCGCCGATGCACATGACTCGTGCGGCAGCATGGGGTCGTGACCCTGCCGATCGCGCTGGAGGAGGCCCTGGCCGGATTCGGCACCCACCTGCGCGACGAGCGCGGTCGTGGTCCCAACACGGTGCGCGCCTACCTCGGCGACGTCGCGGACCTCCTGGGATTCGCCGCGGAGCAGGGCGTGGCAGACCTGCCCGATCTCGATCTCGCCGTGCTCCGCGCGTGGTTGGCGGGCCTGGACCGGCGGGGGGCCGCCCGGTCGACGATCGCCCGCCACGTGGCTGCTGCCCGCAGCTTCACCGCCTGGGCGCTGCGCCGGGGCCTGATCGAGGGTGACCCCGCCGTGCGGCTGACCGCCCCGACGGCGCGGCGGGGGATCCCCGACGTCCTGCGCCCCGGCCAGGTCGACCAGCTCATGGCGGTGGCGAGCGTGCGTGCCGACGACGCCGAGCCGGTGCACCAGCGCGACGTTGCGATGCTCGAGCTGCTGTACGCCACGGGGATCCGGGTCTCCGAACTCGTGGGCATGCAGTGCGCCGACCTGGACTGGTCGCGCCAGACGGCCCGCGTGCTCGGCAAGGGCGCCCGGGAGCGCATCGTCCCCTTCGGCAACCCGGCTGCCCGCGCGCTGCAGACGTGGATCCGCGACGGGCGTCCGCGCCTGGCCGGCCCGGGCAGTGGCGACGCGCTGTTCCTGGGTGCGCGGGGGGGCCGAGTCGACCCGAGGGTGGTGCGCCGAGCGGTCCACGCGCTGCTGGCACACGTGCCGGACGCCCCCGATGTCGGGCCCCATGGGCTGCGGCACTCGATGGCGACACACATGGTGGAGGGCGGCGCGGACCTGCGTTCCGTCCAGGAGGTGCTTGGTCACGCTAGTCTCGGCACGACCCAGATCTACACCCACGTCTCGATCGAGCGACTCAGGAGCAGCTATGAGCGGGCCCACCCCCGTGCCTGACAGCGCGCTTCGCGTGGCGCAGGACGACGACATGATCGACCCGGACGAAGCCGTCCAGGAGCTCGACGAGCCCGGAGCAGCCCTGGGGCGACTCTGGCGTGAGTACAAGCTGACCGCGGACCAGGGGATCCGCGAGCAGCTGATCCTGCAGTACGCCCCCCTGGTGCGCTACGTGGCAGGACGTGTGGGGGTGGGGCTGCCGGCCAGCGTCGAGCAGGGCGACCTCGTCTCCTACGGCGTCTTCGGGCTGATCGATGCGATCGAGAAGTACGACCCGGAGCGGGCGATCAAGTTCGAGACCTACGCGATCAACCGGATCCGGGGTGCGATCATCGACGAGCTGCGCTCGTTCGACTGGATCCCGCGTTCCGTGCGCACCAAGGCCCGGGACATCGAACGGGCGATCGCCGTGCTCGAGGCCCGCCTCCAGCGCACCCCCACGGAGGGCGAGATCGCCGACGAGCTCGGCCTGGACATCCCCGAGCTGCGCCGGGTCTTCGACCAGGTGTCCTTCGTGCACGTGGCCGCCCTCGACGAGATGCTCGGCTCCGCCGACCACGGTGACGGCTCGACGCTCGGTGAACGCCTCGAGGATGAGCGCACGACCGCCCCCGGCGACGCCCTCGATGACGAGGAGACGCGCCACCTGCTGGCCCGGGTCATCCACACACTCCCGGAGCGCGAGCAGATCGTGGTCACCCTCTACTACTACGAGGGCCTCACGCTGGCGGAGATCGGTCTCGTGCTCGGCGTCACCGAGAGCCGGATCTGCCAGCTGCACTCCAAGGCCATGATGGGGATGCGCACCCGGATCGGGACCCTCGACGACGACTGAGCCTCAGGCCCGCCACGGGCGCAGTCGCGCCGAGGCACGGCCCAGCAGGAGCATCGGGTCAAGGTACTCCCGGCCCCGCCGCAGCCCCAGGTGCAGGCAGCGGCCCGACCCGCAGTGCCCGGTGCCCGTGCCGACGGTGCCGATCACCTGTCCCGCGGTGACGGGCTCGCCCGGCCGCACCACGGGGTCGACCGGCTCGTAGGTGGTGCGCAGGCTCCCGTGGTCCACCGTGACGACCCCGCGCCCGGCGATCGTGCCCACGAAGGCCACCCGACCGGCACCGGCGGAACGCACCCGGGCGCCGACGGCGGTCCGCAGATCGACCCCCCGATGGCCCGGCAGCCACCGCTGCGCCGGCGGGTGGAAGTGCTTCACGACGGCCACCGGCGTGACCGGGGGCCGCCATCGGGTGCCCTCGCGGGCGCCGCCCACATCAGGCGTCATGAGCAGGGCCACGGTGAGGCCGAGGGCGAGGACGATCCGCAGCGCGCGCATGGGTCCACCCTCACCCCGGTCCGGGCACCGCGGAAGAGGGCCGCCCGGGACCTGTGGACAACGACTCGTGGTGCCGGGATTTCCGCCTCGTCGCCGGTCCGTCGTAGACTGTGCGCACGGATCCTCCGGGATCCGAATTCGCATGCCCTCAGCACGTGCGGCTGGTCGGAACGGTCTGCCTCGGCAGCCCGGCCATCCAGGGGCATCAGGACGCTCCACCACCCGGTGGCGCGTGACAACCGATCGCGCGGCGCTGCTGCGCACGAAAGAGGACCACCCATGGCCGTCGTCACGATGCGCCAGATGCTGGAGAGCGGCGTCCACTTCGGACACCAGACCCGGCGCTGGAACCCCAAGATGAAGCGCTTCATCCTCACCGAGCGCAATGGCATCTACATCATCGACCTCACCCAGTCCCTGACCTCCATCGACCGCGCCTACTCCTATGTCAAGGAGACCGTGTCGCGCGGCGGGACGGTCATGTTCGTCGGGACCAAGAAGCAGGCCCAGGAGGCTGTCGCCGAGCAGGCCTCGCGGGTGGGCATGCCCTACGTCAACGAGCGCTGGCTGGGCGGGATGCTCACCAACTTCCAGACCGTCTACAAGCGCCTGCAGCGGCTCAAGGAGCTCGAGCAGATCGACTTCGACGACGTCGCCGGCTCCGGCATGACCAAGAAGGAGCTGCTGGTCCTGCGCCGCGAGAAGGACAAGCTCGAGCGCACGCTCGGTGGCATCCGGGAGATGAGCCGGATCCCGTCGGCGGTCTGGGTCGTCGACACGAACAAGGAGCACATCGCCGTCGGCGAGGCCCGCAAGCTGGGCATCCCGGTCATCGCGATCCTGGACTCCAACTGCGACCCGGACGTCGTGGACTTCCCGATCCCGGGCAACGACGACGCCATCCGCGCTGTCGGGCTGCTCACCCGCGTGATCGCCGACGCCGTGGCGGAGGGCCTCATGGCCCGGGCCAGCGGCGCCAGCTCCGAGACCGTCGAGCCGCTGGCCGAGTGGGAGGCCGAGCTCCTGGCCGCACACCAGGCCGAGGCCGTGGCTGAGGTCGTGGCCGTGGAGGCTGTTGAGCAGGCCGTGGTCGCCGAGGCCGTTGCTGAGGAGGCCATCGCGGAGGCGATCGTGGCCGAGGCAGTTGCCGAGGAGGCCGTCGCCGAGGCCGTCCTGGCCGACGCCGTCGCTGAGGAGCTGGTCGCGGAGGCCGAGGAGGGCATCGTGCCCGCCGAGGACGCACAGGTGGCCCTTGAGGTCGCTGCCGCCGAGGACGCCATCGCTGAGGAGGCTGTCGTCGAGGCCGTCGTCGCTGAGGTGGTGGCTGAGGAGGCCGTCCTCGAGGCAGTTGTGGCCGAGGCCGTCGCTGAGGAGGCTGTCTTCGAGGCAGTTGTGGCCGAGGCCGTCGCCGACGAGGTCGAGGCCGAGGCCGCCGAGGCCGCCGAGAAGGCATCCGAGTAGTCACCCCCGTTCCGCGCGGCAGTTGATCCCATCGCTGCCGCTGACACGATCCTGCGCCCTGAGCGGGCGCAGGACCGTTCTCGCCCTCAACCCGGGGCCGTTGTGCCCCATCGTGAAAGGACAGCCCATGGCTGCGATCACCGCCGCGGACGTCAAGAAGCTCCGCGACCTCACCTCCGCCGGGATGATGGAGTGCAAGAAGGCCCTGACCGAGGCCGACGGCGACTTCGACGCCGCCGTGGAGATCCTGCGGATCTCCGGTGCTGCGAAGGCCGCCAAGCGTGGTGCCGAGCGCACCACCAAGAACGGTCTGGTCGCCTCCCAGGGCGGCTCACTCGTCGAGCTGCTGTGCGAGACCGACTTCGTGGCGAAGAACGCCGACTTCCAGGCCTTCGCCGACGAGGTCGTCGCGTTGGCTGACGAGCTCGGGTCCCAGGACCGCGAGGCGCTGTCTGGCGCCGAGATGGCCAACGGCAAGACCGTCGCCGACGCGATCCAGGAGATGTCCGGCGTGATCGGCGAGAAGCTCGAGCTGGGGCGTGTCGCCCTTCTCGAGGGAACCATCGCCACCTACATGCACAAGCGGTCCGCGGACCTGCCGCCGCAGGTCGGCGTCCTGGTGGCCTACCAGGGCAGTGAGGACACCGCGCGCGCCATCGGCATGCAGATCGCCGCGATGCGCCCCGAGTACCTCACCCGTGACGAGGTCCCCGCCGAGGTTGTTGCCCACGAGCAGCACATCGCCGAGGCCACCGCCCGCGAGGAGGGCAAGCCCGAGGCGGCCCTGCCCAAGATCATCGAGGGCCGGGTCAATGGCTTCTTCAAGGAGCGGGTGCTCCTCGAGCAGTCCTCGGTCCAGGACAGCAAGAAGACGGTCAAGGCATTCGCCGCGGAGAACGGTGCGCAGATCACCGGCTTCGTCCGGATCGAGATCGGCGGCTGACTCACAGCCGGATGTGACGCACCGCCCCCGGGACGCACGACCTCCCGGGGGCGTTGCGCGTCCGCAGTAGGGCAGAATCAGCCCCGTGATCGTGGACCAGCCCACCCTTGATGGAACGTTCGAGCGATGGGCTGAGGCCCCTGAGCACGGATGGGGCCGGGTCCTGCTCAAGCTCTCCGGTGAGGCGTTCTCCGGGGGTGGCGGACTGGGCGTGGATCCCGACGTCGTGAGCAGCATCGCGCGCCAGATCGCCGACGTGGTCCGGGGTGGGACCGAGGTGGCGGTCGTCATCGGTGGAGGCAACTACTTCCGGGGTGCCGAGCTGCACGAGCGGGGGATGGATCGTCAGCGTGCCGACTACATGGGCATGCTCGGGACGGTCATGAACTGCCTGGCCCTCCAGGACTTCCTGGAGAAGGAGGGCATCGACACCCGCGTGCAGACCGCGATCCCGATGAACCAGGTGGCCGAGCCGTACCTGCCGCGGCGCGCCGTGCGCCACCTCGAGAAGGGGCGCGTGGTCATCTTCGGCGCAGGCCTGGGCGTGCCGTTCTTCTCCACCGACACGTGTGCCGCACAACGCGCGCTCGAGGTCGATGCCCAGGTCGTGCTGATGGCCAAGGGCGTGGACGGGGTGTACGACGACGACCCCCGCCGGAACCCGGACGCCGTCCGGTTCGAGCACCTGGACTACTCCGAGGTGCTCGCCCGGGGCCTGAAGGTGGCCGATGCCACGGCCATCTCCCTGTGCGCGGACAACGAGCTGCCGATCATCGTGTTCAACCTCCTGGTCCCGGGCAACATCGCCCGGGCGGTGCAGGGTGAGAGGATCGGCACACTGATCGCGCCGGAGGACTGACCGGTCCGTCCGTCGCCCGACCTGCATCACACGAGGAGAAGCACATGATCGACGAGGAACTGTTCGAGGCCGAGGAGAAGATGGACAAGGCCGTCTCCGTGGCCAAGGAGGACTTCGCCACGATCCGTACCGGCCGTGCGACGCCCCAGATGTTCAGCAAGATCCTGGTGGACTACTACGGGGCCCCCACGCCCATCCAGCAGCTCGCGTCCTTCCAGACGCCCGAGGCCCGGATGATCCTCATCTCCCCGTTCGACAAGAGTTCGATGCACAACATCGAGAAGGCGATCCGCGACTCCGACCTGGGGGTGAACCCCGTCGATGACGGCCAGCAGATCCGCGTCGTGCTGCCGATCCTGACCGAGGAGCGCCGCAAGGAGTACGTCAAGCTGGCGCGCCACAAGGCCGAGGATGCGCGCGTGTCGATCCGCAACATCCGTCGGCACGCCAAGGATCATCTGGAGAAGATGATCAAGGACGGTGGCGCGGGGGAGGACGATGTCCGCCGCGCGGAGAAGGCCCTGGAGGACCTCACCGCCAAGCACGTGGCCCTGGTCGAGGACCTGCTCAAGCACAAGGAAGCCGAACTGCTCGAGATCTGAGGACGGTGCGCCCATGAGCGAATCGACGGACGCGCCCTCCCCGGAGCAGGCGCAGGCGGAGCCCTCCCCGGAGGAGTCGACCGACGTGCCCTCCCCGCAGGAGGCGCACGCAGAGCCCTCACCGGAGCAGGCGCAGGCGGAGCCCAAGTCGCGGGCGGGACGCAACCTCCCGGCCGCGATCGCGGTCGGCCTGATCCTCGTGGCGATCGCCCTGGCCTCGCTGTACTTCCAGATCTGGCTCTTCGTCGTGCTGATCGTCGTCGCGATCGTCCTGGGAACTGACGAGCTCGCAGGAGCACTGAAGTCGCGCGGGATCCGTCTGACCAAGTTCCCACTGCTGATCGCCGCCGTGGTGATGCCCGTCCTCGGCTTCTGGCTCGGACCCGACGCCGCGCTCATGGGGTTCGGCCTGCTGTTCCTGTTCACACTGGTCTTCCGGCTCTTCCAGCACGGGACGGACAACTTCGTGCGGGACGCGACGGCCAGCAGCTTCGTGCTGTCGTACGCGCCGCTGATGGGGGCTTTCGCCGCCCTGATCGCCGCATCCCCCGACGGCGCCGACCGGGTGCTCACGTTCATCGTGCTCTCGATCGCCAGCGACATCGGCGGGTACGCCGCTGGTGTGCTGTTCGGCAAGCATCCGATGGCCCCCAACATCAGCCCGAAGAAGTCCTGGGAGGGCTTCGTCGGATCGATCACCCTGCAGGTGATCCTGGGCTCGGTGCTGTTCGTGTGGCTCCTGGAGGCCGACTGGTGGAAGGGTGCGATCGTGGGGGCGATCATGACCGTCACCGCGACCCTGGGCGACTTCCTCGAGTCGGCGATCAAGCGGGACGTCGGCATCAAGGACATGTCGAACCTGCTGCCCGGTCACGGGGGAGTCATGGATCGACTCGACAGCATCATCCCGAACACCGTCGTCGCGTACACGCTCTTCGCGCTCACCCTCGGCGGGATCAGCTGACGTGAGCCAACCCCCGGGCCTCCTGGTCTTCGAGGCGCCCGCGCGGGGCAAGCCGCCACGGCACCTGTCGGACATGACCCTGGCCGAGCGCCGGGGGGCCGTGGCGGCCGCAGGGCTGCCCGCGTTCCGCGCCGACCAGGTGAGCAACCACTGGTTCGCCCGGCTGGTCGACGATCCCACGCAGTGGACCGACATCCCTGCGGCGATGCGCACACCACTCGCGGAGAGCCTCTGCCCGCCGCTGCTGACCAACGTGCGCGACATCACCTGCGACGGCGGACTGACGGTCAAGTCCGTGTGGCGGCTGCACGACGGGGCCATGGTGGAGTCGGTCCTGATGCGCTACCCGGCGACCCGCAACAGCCGGGAGCGGGTCACGATCTGCGTCTCGTCGCAGGCCGGTTGCGGGATGAACTGCCCCTTCTGCGCCACCGGACAGGCCGGGTTGACGCGCAACATGTCCACCGCCGAGGTGGTGGAGCAGGTGCTCGCCGGCGCCAGGGCGCTGGCGCGGGGAGAGGTGGCCGGCGGGGCCGGTCGGGTGTCGAACGTGGTCTTCATGGGCATGGGGGAGCCCATGGCCAACTACAACGTGGTGGTCGGGGCGGTGCGCCGGATGATCGCTCCGGCTCCTGACGGCCTGGGAATGAGTGCCCGCGGGATCACCGTCTCCACCGTCGGGCTGGTCCCGGCGATGCGCAAGCTGGCCGGTGAGGGGCTTCCCGTGACCCTGGCGCTGAGCCTGCACGCCCCGGACGACGAGTTGCGCGACACCCTGGTGCCGATCAACACGAAGTGGAAGGTCGCGGAGGCGATCGACGCCCTGTTCGAGTACACGCAAGCCACCGGTCGGCGGGCGTCCATCGAGTACGCGCTGATCCGCGACATCAACGATCATGCCTGGCGGGCCGACCTGCTCGGAAAGCTTCTCAACGCGCGCGGCCGGGGATGGGTGCACGTCAACCCGATCCCGCTGAACCCGACGCCGGGCTCGAAGTGGACGGCCTCCGACCCGGCGGTGGAGCGTGCGTTCGTCGCCGCGCTGGTGGCGCGCGGCATCCCGACGACCGTCCGCGACACCCGCGGCAGCGAGATCGATGGCGCCTGCGGCCAGCTGGCCGCCACGGTTCGCGACTGACCCCCGGGCCACCCCGGTGGCGCGCCCCGCGCCGGCCCCCGCCGCCCCGGCCCCGGCCCCCACCCCCCACAGACCCTCCGCTCGGGTACAGACCCTCCGCGCGGGTCGGGAGGGTCTGTACGTCACGGGAGGGTCTGTGCAAGGGGGGGCCGCCGTTCGTCGACGGACCGGACCACTCGTCGCAGGGCCGTCCCGGTGGCTCCCGCGGGGGATCAGGGTGTGGGCAGACTGGGCGGACGTCGACACCCCGGAGGGCCGCAATGACCACGTACGCCCAGGCACATGCCCGCAGCATCGCCGACCCGGAGGGCTTCTGGCTCCCGGCCGCGGATGCGATCACGTGGACCGCGCCGCCGACGTTCGCCCGCGATGACAGCGCCGCTCCGTTGTACCGCTGGTTCCCGGACGCCCGGCTGAACACGTGCTTCAACGCACTCGACCGCCACGTGGAGGCCGGGCGTGGCGAGCAGCCCGCCTTGATCCATGTCAGCCCGGTCACGGGGACGCAGCGCACGTTCACCTACTCCGAGCTCCTCGACGAGGTGGCGCGCTTCGCCGGGGTGCTGGCCGGATTGGGCGTCGGTGCGGGGGACCGGGTGGTCCTGTCGATGCCGATGGTCCCCGAGGCGGTCATCGGCATGCTGGCCTGCGCCCGCCTGGGGGCCGTGCACTCCGTGGTGTTCGGTGGGTTCGCCGCTGAGGAGCTGGCCGTGCGCATCGACGACGCCCGGCCGAAGGTGGTCCTGTCCGCATCGTGCGGCATCGAGCCGAACCGGGTGGTGGCGTACAAGCCGCTGCTGGACGATGCGCTGGCTCTGGCCACGCACCAGCCCTCGGCGTGCGTGATCCTGCAGCGCCCGCAGCTCGCCGCCGCGATGGGGGAACGCGACCACGACTGGGCCGAGCTCGCTGCCGGCGCCGAGCCGGTGGGCTGCACGGACGTCGCGTCGACTGATCCGCTGTACATCCTCTACACCTCAGGCACGACCGGGCGACCGAAGGGGATCGTCCGTGACAACGGCGGGCATGCCGTCGCGCTGGCATGGTCGATGGCCAACGTCTACGACATCGGCCCGGGCGACGTCTGGTGGGCCGCGTCCGACGTGGGCTGGGTCGTGGGGCACTCCTACATCGTCTATGCCCCGCTCATCGTCGGGGCCACGACCGTTCTGTACGAGGGCAAGCCGGTCGGCACGCCGGACCCCGCGGCATTCTGGCGCATCATCGCCGACCATCGGGTGAAGGCCCTGTTCACCGCACCCACGGCGATCCGGGCCATCCGCCGCGAGGACCCGCAGGGGGCGTTGATCGCCGACCACGACATCTCCAGCCTGCAGACGCTGTTCCTGGCCGGCGAGCGTCTGGACCCCGACACCTACCACTGGGCGACGAGGGTCCTCGGCGTCCCGGTGGTGGACAACTGGTGGCAGACCGAGACCGGCTGGCCGATCGCGGCGAACCCCCGCGGCCTGGAGCCGCTGCCACTCAAGGAGGGCTCGCCGTCGGTGGCCGTCCCCGGCTACGACGTGCGGGTCCTGGATGGCGAGGGCAACGAGGTCCCCCCGGGCACCGAGGGCAACATCGTGATCCGCCTGCCGCTCCCGCCGGGGACCCTGCCCACGCTGTGGGGGGATGACGAGCGCTACGTGGCGTCCTACCTGAGCGCCTTCCCGGGCTACTACACCACCGGCGACGGCGGCTACAGGGACTCCGACGGGTACCTGTACGTCCTGGGGCGAACGGACGACGTCATCAACGTGGCGGGGCATCGCCTGTCCACCGGGGTGATGGAGGCGGTGGTCGCCGCACATCCGGCTGTGGCCGAGTGTGCCGTGATCGGGGTGGCCGACGACCTCAAGGGCCAGTCCCCGCGTGCGTTCGTCGTCCTCAAGGGCGGGGTGCAGATCGACCCGGACGAGCTCACCCGGCAGATCGTCGCGAGCGTGCGCGAGCACGTCGGCCCGGTGGCGGCGTTCAAGGAGGTCGTGGTCGTGCCCGGGCTTCCGAAGACCCGCTCGGGCAAGATCCTGCGGCGCACCATGCGCGGGATCGCCGACGGACGTCCCGAGCAGGTCCCCTCGACGATCGAGGATGCCAGCGTCCTCGAGGTGCTCACCCCGCTGCTGCGGCGGCACTCCGGACAGGCGGTGCAGCTGTAGCGAGTTGGGCACGCAGCGCGCTGATCGCGCCGGCCCTGTGCTCGGCGAGCACGACCACCAGCATGTCGGCGTCGCCCGCCTCGACCGCCGCCAGTGCGCGGGCGTGCTCGTGGGCGCCCTGTGCGATGTTCTCGGGCAGTGCGAACCACCGGGCGCGGTACACCTCCGAGGCGTCCCACAGGGTGGTCAGGATCCGATCGGCTCGCGGAGGTGGGACCAGGATCGCCCAGTGGAAGGCGCGATTGGCTCCTGCGATCGCAGCGGGATCACCTGCAGCCTCGGCCGCGGCGAGGTGCCTGTGCGCCGAGCGCACCCCCTCGAGGTGGGTGGGGTCACCCCGGTCCACGGCTCGGCGGGCGAGGTCGTCCTCGATGAGCGCGCGGAGGTGGTAGATCTCCTCCAGGTCGTCGAGGTCGAGCTCGGCAACGCGGTAGCCGCGGTGGGCGGCGTAGACCACGTGGCCCTCCGACTCGAGCATCCGCAGGGCCTCCCGGACCGGGACGCGGCTGACGCCCAGGGAGTCGGCCAGGTCCTCCTGGCGCAGGGGGCTGCCGGGTGCGAGGTCCCCGCGCAGGATCCGGCCGCGCAGCTCGACCAGCACGGCCTCCTGCGCGGTGGGGGGGCGCTGGAAGTCAGCCATGGTCGGGTCCCGGGTGGGGGCGTGGCGGGGCCGACCGGTAGTCGACGGGTGTGCGCGACAGGGTGATGGGGTTGGCCACGGTCGGGACGCCTGCAGCCATGACGACCGGGGCGAGCCCGAGCGTCGTCGCGAGGTCCAGCGCAGCGGGGATGTCGTTCACCGGGCCGGCCGGGACCCCCGCGGCAGTGAGCGCGCTGACCCATGCGGCGGTCGGCCGGGTGACCAGGACCACGCCCAGGCGGGCAGCCAGGGTCTCGCGATGGGCCACGCGTGCGGGGTTGGTGGCGTAGTCGGGGTCGGTGGCCAGGTCCATGCCCAGGACCTCGCACAGCGAGCGGAACTGGCGGTCGTTGCCCACGGCGAGCGCCAGCACCCCGTCGGCGGTCGGCAGCGTCTCGTAGGGGGCGATGCTCGGGTGCGCGTTGCCCATGGCCCGCGGCACGGCTCCGGCGCCGACCACCGCCTGGGCCTGGTTCACCAGCGCCGAGAGCGTGGAGCTCAACAGGTTCACCGAGACGTGCTGGCCGCGCCCGCTGACGCTGCGCTCGTGCAGGGCCGCGAGGATCCCCACCGTGGCGTGCAACCCGGTGAGGACGTCGACGAGGGCGACCCCGACCTTCGTGGGCCGCTCGGGCGAGGGCCCCGTGATGCTCATCAGTCCGCCCATCGCCTGCACGAGCAGGTCGTAGCCGGGCATCTGGGCGCCCGCGCCGGCCCCGAACCCGGAGATCGAGGCGTAGACCACGCCAGGGTTGGTCGCAGCGACCTCGTCGTAGCCGAGGCCGAAGCGCGCCATCGTCCCGGGTGCGAGGTTCTCGACGAGCACGTCGGCGGAGGTGGCCAGCGCGAGCGCCTCGGCGACGTCGGCCGGGTCATCGAGGTCGAGCCACACCGAGGTCTTGTTCCGGTTGACCGACTGGAAGTAGGTGGACGTGCCGTCCGGTGCGTGCGGTGGTCCCCACGATCGGGTGTCGTCACCGTGGGGTGGGCGCTCCACCTTGGTGACCTGCGCGCCGAGGTCGCCAAGCATCATCGTGGCGTAGGGCCCGGCGAGCACGCGGCTGAAGTCGGCGACCCGGATCCCCGCCAGCGGGCCGGTGGGTGCTTCGCTCATCGGTAGGCGGCGATCCCCGTGAGTGCCTGCCCGATGACCAAGGTGTGGATGTCGTGCGTGCCCTCGTAGGTGTAGACGCTCTCGAGGTTCACCATGTGGCGGATGACCGGGTACTCCAGCGAGATCCCGTTGCCGCCGAGGATCGCCCGCGCCTCGCGGGCGACCTCCAGCGCCGCCGACACGTTGTTGAACTTCCCGAGGCTGACCTGCTGCGTGGTGAGGGCCCCGGAATCCTTGAGCCGCCCCAGGTGCAGCGCGAGCAGGTGGCCGTTTCCCACGGCGACGGCCATCTCGGCGAGCTTGCGCTGGGTGAGCTGGAACCCGGCGATGGGGCGGCCGAACTGCTCGCGCGTGCCGGCGTACTCCAGGGCGGTCTCCAGGCAGTCGCGGGCGGCACCGATCGAGCCGAAGACGATGCCGTACCGGGCCTCGGCCAGGCACCCCAGCGGGCCGGACAGGCCCCGGGCGCCGGGGAGCATGGCATCGGCCGGGAGCCGCACGTCGTCGAGGACCAGCTCCGAGGTGACCGATGCGCGCAGGCTCAGCTTGTGCGGGATCGATCGGGCGGTGAAGCCGGGGGAGTCGGTCGGGACGACGAAGCCGCGGATCGTGCCCTCGGCGCGGGCCCACACGATGGCCACGTCGGCGACCGAGCCGTTGGTGATCCACATCTTCGTCCCGCTCAGGACCCAGTCGTCGCCGTCGCGCACGGCGGCGGTGCGCATGGAGCCCGGGTCCGAGCCGGCGTCGGGCTCGGTCAGGCCGAAGCAGCCGATCAGTTCCCCGGCGGCCATCCCGGGCAGCCACTGCTGGCGCTGCTCCTCGGAGCCGTACTCGTGGATCGCGAACATCGCCAGCGACCCCTGGACGCTGACCAGCGAGCGGATCCCCGAGTCGGCGGCCTCGAGCTCGAGGCACGCCAGCCCGTACGAGGTGGCGTCCGTCCCGGCGCACCCGTAGCCCTCCAGGTGCATCCCAAGCACCCCGAGCGAGCCGAGCTCGCGGGCGAGTTCGCGGACCGGCAGGTCGCCCGCCTCGAACCAGCCGGCCAGATTCGGACGCAGATGCTCGTCGGCGAACCGGCGCACGGTGTCGCGGATCTCCACCTGCTCGGGGGTCAGCAGCGAGTCGATCGCGTACAGGTCGGTGGGGGACAGCGGCGGGGTCGTGGTCATCAGGTCACCTCAGCTTCGACGGTGGCCGCAGCCTAGCAGATTGGATCCAATATCCAGACGGCGACCCAGGGGCCCACGCACCCGCCGTCCCCGCCGCCCGCACATCCCCCAGGTTTCATCCAACTCTCGGGCGCCCGGCGCGGATTCATCCAAGTCTCGGGACCCCGATCGGCTGCGTCTTGGATGAAACCGTGATCTTGGCGTTCGAGGTCGAGCTGCGAGGGCACCGGCGTGACGTGCGTGGGCGGACGGGCGGGCGGGCGGGCGGACGGGCGGGCGGGCGGACGGGCGGGCGGGCGGACGGGCGGGCGGGCGGGCGGGCGGGCGGGCGGGCGGGGGCGGGTCCGTTGTCCAGCGTGCCGTCGCGCCTCGGGCCCTGGACCTGACACGATCTGCAGGTGCCCGGCCACCCGATCGACTCCCTGCTCGAGCTGCTCGACCTCGAGCGCCGGCCCGGCGACCTGTTCGTCGGGATCAGCCATCCGGTCAGCTACACGCGGATCTTCGGTGGCCAGGTTGCTGCGCAGGCCCTGGTGGCGGCGGGGCGCACCGTGGATCCCGAGCGTTACGTGCACTCCCTGCACGCGTACTTCCTGCGACCCGGCGACCCCACCCAACCGGTCGAGTTCCACGTGGAGCGGATGCGCGACGGGCGCGGGTTCAGCGTGCGTCGCGTGCTGGCCCACCAGCACGGCAAGGTGACGTTCGCGATGTCCGCGTCGTTCCATGTGCCCGAGGCGACGTCCATCTCGCACACCACCAGGGCGCGCGAGGTCCCGGACCCCGAGGGGCTCCCGTCGCTGGCGGAGCTGATGGAGCCGCACGTCGACCAGCTGCCCCCGATCCTCGTGGAGATCACCCCGCCGGTGGACATCCGCCCCGTCCGCGGGCTGGGCAAGCAGCTGGTCGACTGGTGGGGGGATGCCTTCCCCGATCACCCGACCCGGGGTGAGGGCGGCGAGGACTATCCGGGTGAGGACGTGGTGTGGTTCCGCTCCGACGGGCCCATGCCCGACGACCCGCTGCTGCACGTGTGCGTCGCGGCGTACTTCTCCGATGCCACGCTGCTCGACGCCGTCCAGCGCCGGCACGGCTACTACGTCGGCTCCGGTGATCTCGAGGTGGCCAGCCTGGACCACGCGATGTGGTTCCACCGGCCCTACCGTGCCGACGAGTGGGCGCTCTACGTGACGGCGTCCCCGGCCGCCGAGCGAGGGCTGGGCTTCGCCCGTGGCCGGATGTTCGACCGCAACGGGGACCTGATGATCTCGATCACGCAGGAGGGGCTGTTCCGCCGCCCGACTGCTCCGGGAGCGCCGCTGGCACGGTCGTGAGCGCCTCGGCGCGGTGCGCAGGGCCATCCGGCCCAGGCTCGCCGGCCTGGACCAGGGACTCCGCCCGGGCCAGGGCAGGGCGGGCAAGCGCTGCGACCACGAGCCCGATGAGGGCTGCCACCGAGCCGACGGCGAGGCCCCAGGAGGAGCCACCGGCGTCGATCAGGGCACCCGAGAGGGCCACTGCGCCGGCTGAGCCGATCAGGACCCCGGAGATCGCCAGGGCGAGGGCCTCGGTGAGCCGCGTGCGGGGCAGCGACCGCTCGATGATCTGCATGGCGCCGATCATCACGGCCGAGACCCCGAGGCCGGCGGCGAACATCCCGGCGGCGTACCAGGCCAGGCCGTCGATGAACGGGATCGCGGCGGTTGCCAGGGCCAGGGTCGCCCGTGCCGATCAGGACCTGGGTGGACAGCGGCCATCCCCCCGGACGCGCACCCAGGTACAGGCCGGTCAGCCCGCTGGCCAGGGCGAAGATCCCCAGCAGCCAACCGGTGGCCCACACCGCGTCGGACTCCTGGGCGAAGGCGACCGTGGAGACCTCGAGGGCGCCGAAGATCGCCCCCATCAGGACCATGAGCAGCGTCAGGACCTGCAGGATGCCCGAGCGCCACACCGCAGGTCCGTGCATCCCGGTGCGGGGTGCCGGCGCCGGCTCGGTGGAGCGCTGGGCGGCCAGGGCCAGTGCGCCCGAACCCGCGAGCAGCAGTCCCGTGCCGATGGCCGACCACGGCGCGATCGCGACGGCCAGCGCGGTGGCCAACGGGGGCCCGAGGACGAATGCGACCTCGTCGAGGGTCGACTCGAGTGCGAAGGCCGTGGTGAGCTCGTCGGGTCCGTCGGCAACCCCTGCCCAGCGGGTGCGCACCATGGCGCCCAGGTTCGGGCCGGACAACCCGGCGAGCACGCCAAGGACCAGCCACAGGCCGATCGGCGTGCCGGCCATGACAGCGATCGTGAGGCCGGTCACGGCCAGGATGTGCACCCCGATGAGCGGGGGGATGACCCGGTGCTGGCCGAAGCGGTCGGCCAGTCGGGCGCCGACAGGTCCACCGATGGCTCCGGCCAGGGTGATGGACGCGGCGACGGCGCCGGCCTGGCCGTAGGAGCCGGTCTCGAGGGCCACCAGCATGGTCATCGCCAGGCCCAGCATCGCCATCGGGAAGCGCCCGATGAACCCGGCGACGGTCATGCCCACCGTTCCCGGGTGGCGGAAGATCGCGCGGAAGGCCTGCATCACGTCTGTCTACCCCATCGTGCCGCCGGGCAAACCGGGCGGGGGCATTTGTGCCGATACGGCCGCCGTGGCCCATGATGGAGGCCAACGTGGTCCCGGCGAGGCGCTGGGCATCCCGGTGCCCAGCGGTGGTGTGAAGCCCCCAGCCGGGCGATGTGGATCGAGGAGAGAGTTGCGCATGCAGTCCGTCACGGAACAGCCGATCACCCCCCTGCCGGACCCGTTCGCGGCGACCGTGTCCGAGGTGCTCGAAGGACTGGACACCTCCGAGGACGGCCTGTCGGGCAGCGAGGTCGCGCGCAGGGCGCAGCAGTTCGGCCCCAATCGGTTGCCGGCCCCCGCCCGTGCGTCGCTGGTCCGACGTGTGCTCAAGCACTTCGACGACGTGCTGATCTACATCCTGCTGGCTGCGGCCGTGCTCAAGGCGATCATGGGGGAGTGGATCGACTTCTGGGTGATCCTGGCCGTTGCCGTCATCAGCGCGATGATCGGGTTCATCCAGGAGGGACGGGCGGAGAACGCCCTCGAGGGGATCCGCAAGATGCTGTCCCTGAACGCCCATGTGCTCCGCGACGGGCAGTGGCAGGAGGTTCCTGCCGACGAGCTCGTCCCGGGTGACGTGGTGCGGGTGCGCTCCGGGGACAAGGTGCCCGCCGACCTGCGACTGCTGGAGGCCGTGAACCTGCGGGTGGAGGAGTCGGCCCTGACCGGTGAGGCTGTGCCTGCGGAGAAGTCGACCAACGCCGTGCCAGCCGATTCCGGGGTCGGGGATCGCGCGAGCATGCTGTTCTCCGGGACGCTGGTGGCCGCGGGCCAGGGTGTGGGCGTGGTCACGGCGATCGGGGCCGAGGCGGAGATCGGCCGGATCCAGACCATGCTGGCCGAGATCGAGGACTTCGAGACGCCGCTGACCAGGGAGATGAATCGCTTCGGCAAGCAGCTGTCCGTGGTGATCCTGGCGATGGCCGGGCTGATGCTCGTGATCGGCACCGTCCTGCATGACTTCGAGACCTCGGAGCTCATCTCCGCGGCGATCGGCTTCGCGGTGGCGGCGATCCCGGAGGGCTTGCCGGCACTGGTCACGATCACCCTGGCCCTGGGTGTGCAGCAGATGGCCAAGCGCAACGCGATCATGCGCAACCTGCCCGCGGTCGAGACCCTCGGGGCCGTCACCACCGTCTGCTCGGACAAGACCGGGACCTTGACCCGCAACGAGATGACGGTCCGGCACGTGGTGACCCGACGTGGCCAGTACGACGTCGACGGGCTGGGCTACCAGCCCGAAGGGCGGATCACCTTCGACGGGTTCGAGGCGGGGGTGGACACGTTCGGTGACCTGCGCACACTGGTGACGGTCATGTCCGTCGCCAACGACTCGCACGTGGTGTCCGAGGACGGCAACTGGCGCGTGCTCGGCGAACCGACGGAGGGGGCGCTGTGCACGCTGGGGATGAAGGCCGGGTTCGACCCGAGCACGTATGCCCGCCTCACGGTGCTGCCCTTCGAGTCCGAGCACAAGTACATGGCCACCCTCAACGAGACGCCCAGCGGCCAGCGCGTGGTCCTGCTCAAGGGTGCCCCGGACCGGGTGCTGGACCGCAGCGCCACGGAGGTCGACGCGGAGGGTCGCACCCACCCGCTGGACCGCCAGGGGTGGGAGGCGGCGATCGACCGGCTCAGCGCCCAGGGCCTGCGCGTGCTGGCCGCAGCAGCGCGCCCTGCCCGACCCGAGCTCGACAGCCTGGACCATGACGACCTCTCGAACATGCGCTTCATCGGCGTCGTCGGGATCGTCGACCCGCCCCGGCCGGACGCGATGGAGGCGATCGAGACGTGCCACCGCGCGGGCATCCGGGTGAAGATGATCACCGGTGACCACGCCGGGACCGCAACGGCCATCTCCCGGGAGATGGGGATCACGCGGGAGGGCTCGGCCGACGCTGTGAGCGGCCCGGAGCTCGAGCGCGCCACGAACGAGCAGCTGCGCAAGGTGGTCGGCACCACCGACACCTTCGCCCGCACCAGCCCGGAGCACAAGCTGCGCCTGGTCAAGGCGCTGCAGGCCAATGGCGAGGTCGTGGCCATGACCGGTGACGGGGTCAACGACGCACCGGCGCTCAAGCGCGCCGACGTCGGTGTGGCGATGGGCATCAAGGGCACCGAGGCCACCAAGGAGGCTGCCGACGTCGTCCTGGCCGACGACAACTTCTCCTCCATCGAGCGGGCCATCGAGGAGGGCCGGCGGATCTATGACAACCTGCAGAAGTCGCTGGTGTTCCTGCTGCCGACCAACGGTGCCCAGTCGTTGGTGATCCTGGTGGCGGTCCTGTTCGGCCTGGCCCTGCCGCTGTCGCCGGTGCAGATCCTGTGGATCAACATGGTCACCGCGATCACGTTGTCCCTGGCGCTGGCATACGAGCCGGCCGAGCCCGACCTGATGCTTCGTCCGCCGCGTGACCCACGCGCGCCGATCCTCAGCCGGGAGTACCTGGTACGGATCGGGTACGTGTCGATCCTCATCGCGGGGGCCACCATGGCGGTGTTCTACCTGGCCCGGTCATGGGGGTGGCCCACCGATGAGGCCCAGACCATGGCGGTGACCACGCTCGCCCTCGGGCAGGCGGCCTACCTGTTCAACGCCCGCTCGCTGCGTGAGTCCAGCATCCGGGCGGACATGATCACCGGGAACCCGGCGGTCTGGGTCGCCATCGGCGTCATGCTGGTCCTGCAGCTGGTGTTCGTGTACGCGCCGTTCATGAACAACTGGTTCGGCTCCGCGCCCCTGCCGGTGGAGGGCTGGCTGCTCCCGCTGGGCCTGGCCGTGGGGATCTTCCTGCTCGTCGAGCTCGGCAAGGCCGGGTTCCGGCGTGTGGTTCCGGTCAGGCGGGCAACCGTCACCGTCGCCTGACCGGCGCCGAAGGTGGGCTACCGTCCGGGCATCTGGAAGGACCCGGATTCGGGGCGCCAGCCTGCGGGTGGGTCCTCGCCGACGCGACCGTCGACGGCCTCCCGGATCAGGTCGGCGTGGCCGGTGTGCCGGCCGTACTCCTCGACGAGGTCGAAGAGCAGGCGCCTGAGGCTGGCGTGCCGGCCGTCGTCATCCGAGGCGTGGACCAGTTGGTCCAGTCCGCCCTCGTCCAGGGCGGCCCGGTGGACCACGCGGGCGGCCGTGACGGAGTCGTCGTAGAGGGCGTAGAGCGACTCGGGGCTGTCCTGGGCTGCGGACGTGAAGTCCCAGCCCGGGTTCGCCTCCCAGTCGATGGTCTCCCAGGGTGCGCCCGGGGACCGGCCGGCGAGCTTGAGTCGTGAGTGGAAGGCCTCGACGAAGGCCAGGTGCTTGAGCAGCGACCCGATCGTGAGCTCGGAGCGCCCGACCGTGACCCGCATCCCGAGGTCATCGAGGCCGTCGGCCTTCCACCGGAAGGTCGTCCGCAGTCGGTCGAGCGCACCGAGCAGGTGCTCAGCCTCCCCACCGGCCAGGGGGGGTTCCCACGGGAAGTCATCTGTTGGCACGGCGTCACAGTAGTGGCCCCGATCCGCGGTTGCGCCGCCGTGTCGACCGCGCACACGACGTCCCCCTGCGGTCTGCTCGGCGTTCCCACGGCGACGAACACGGGCCTGAGCACCGGCGCAGCGGTGATCGGGCGGGTCTGTTGGCCCTGGTGGCCGGCCGAGATCGGCGTAGCGTCATGGGTGAGGGAGGAGGTTCGCGATGGAGTGGCTGGACTGGGGCGTCGTGGGGGCGTTCCTCGAGATCGTGCTCGTCGTGGGTGTGGCGATCATCGGCCTGGTGAGTGTGTGGGGATTCGGGGGATGGATGGAGTACCGCGATCGTCGAGGCGCCCGGACTCGGGCGGACGTGGAGGCGGACATCGCCGAGTACGGGCCCAGCGCCCTGGGCCTGCGTGACGAGTTGCTGCCGGAGGACGAGCGCCAGGCGGTGGTCGAGGCCCGGGCGCGGGCCGGGCGACGTTGGGGCAGGTGGGCCCTGCACTAGGTCCCGGCCACGGCAGGGCGGGGTGACCACGACCGCGCAGCCGGTGCGGCCAGGCCCGACACTCTGGTCAGCGCGCCCCGGGGACCCGCGGCTGGGGCCCGGCGCCGACGTTGCCGTAGCGGTGCGCGGTGACGCACACGCTCTGCTCGTGCATCCAGCGGGGGCCCTCCACCGCGACGCTGGCCGCGACAGGGCGGCGATCGACGCTGGCCGCGGCATCGAGGCCCACGACCGCGAGGTCACCGGGATCCTCCGACGACAGCCAGCGCACCCTGCTGACCTCTCCGCGGGTGACCCGCGCCACGGCCGCCTCGACGGATTCGGCCACGGTGTCCGCCCCGCGCGATGTGGCGCAGCTCAGCACGATCCGCGTCCCGGTGCGGGCGGCCAGGCGGCGAACGGACTCCAGGTCCTCCGGACGGGTGTCGGCGTCCACGCGGACCAGGATGGGCGACCCCATCGGCCGGTAGCGGATCAGGTTGCGCTCGACCGTCAGCCCGGTCAGGTCGCGCGCCGTGCTGCCCGTGCTGGCCCACCAGGACTGCACGTCGTCATTGGTCAGCGCACCCTCACCGGGTGCCCAGTCGCGGAGGCAGGCGACGTAGTTCTCGCCGCCGGCCTTGGCGGTCGGGCCGACCGCGGACTTCTTCCACCCCCCGAACGGCTGGCGGTTGACCACCGCGCCTGTCGTCCCGCGGTTGACGTAGATGTTCCCGGCCTGGATGCGCTCGATCCACGTCTCGCACTCGCCGGTGTCCAGGGCGTGGATGCCGGCGGTGAGCCCGTACTCCACGGCGTTCTGCCACGCGATCGCCGTCTCGAGGTCGGGTGCCCGCATGACGCCGAGGACCGGGCCGAACCATTCGGTCAGGTGCGTCCAGGACCCCGGCTGCACGCCGATCTTGACCCCCGGGCTCCACAGGTGCCCCGTCCCGTCGAGCTGCCGGGGGGCCACCAGCCAGGACTCGCCGGGCTCCAGGGTGGTCAGGGCGCGCAGCAGTGGGCCCTCCGCGGGCCGGATCAGCGGGCCGATGACCGTGGCCGGCTCCGGTCCGCCTCCGACGACCTCCGTGGTGACCGCGTCGCGCAGCTGCCGCAGGAATGCCGGGTTGTCGTGGATCGAGGCCTCGACGATCGCCAGGCTCGCCGCCGAGCACTTCTGTCCGGCGTGCCCGAACGCCGAGGCGACCAGGTCCTTGACGGCGGCGTCGATGTCGGCGGTCGCCGAGATCAGCAGGGCGTTCTTGCCCGAGGTCTCGGCCATCAGCCGCAGGTCCGGGCGCCATGAGGTGAACATCCGCGCGGTGGCGAACGAGCCGGTCAGGATGACCGCGCCGACCTCGGGATGGGTCACCAGGTGCTGGCCCACCTCGTCGTCGCGGGTGGGCACGAACTGCAGGACCTCGCGCGGCACCCCGGCGCGCCAGAGCTGCTGGACCAGCACCCACGCGGTCGCCACCGTCTCAGGTGCGGGCTTGAGGATGACCGCGTTCCCGGCGGCCAGGGAGGCCAGGACGCCGCCGGCTGGGATCGCATACGGGAAGTTCCACGGGGGGACCACCACGACCACGCCGATCGGGCTGCTCGGGGCCGCGCCCTCCAGGGTGCGGATCGCCGAGCGGGCGTAGTAGCGCGCGAAGTCGATCGCCTCGGTCACCTCGGGGATGCCCTGGTCGATGGTCTTGCCCGCGTCCAGCGACATCACGGCCAGGGTGTCGTGGTGCTCCTGGCCCATGACCCGGGCGGCCTCCCACAGGATCCGGGCGCGCTCCCGGGGGCCCCGGGCGTCCCACCCCGCGACCGCACCGCGGGCGGTCGCGACGGCCTCATCGACCAGCTGCGAGGTGGCGACGGTGTAGGCGTACCAGACGGCTCCGTCAGCGCTGGGGTTGCGGCCCTCCACGACACCATCGGCCTGCTCGACCCCGGACACGACAACGGGGATCGGGCGGTCCCACCCGGCGGAGTGCCGGTTCAGGGCGGCGGCGATGTGCGCACGCTCGTCGGGACGGGTCACGTCGATCTCGGTCTCGTTGTCGAACAGGCCCTCGGTCACGGGCTCGGTCGGCACGGGCGGGTGTGGCGCGTGGCGGCGGGACTCGGTCGACACGGTATGGCGTGCGGCCACGGCGTCGCGGAAGCGGCGCTCCTGCTCGGCGAAGGTGGTCGACCCGACGGTGAGGCTGAAGGACGCGCGCAGGAAGTTCTCCGGCGCGGTGTTCTCGTCCAGGCGGCGGACCAGGTAGGCCACTGCGGATGCGAAGTCGTCACGCGAGGTGACCGGTGCGTAGAGCAGCACCGATCCCACGTCGTGGATGATGGCCAGGGCCTCCGCGTTGGCCATCCCCTCGAGCATCTCGATGTCGATCTGGCTGCTCACGCCACGTGCCGCGGCGACCTCCAGCGACCAGGCCAGGTCGAACAGGTTGTGGCTGGCGATCCCGATGCGCACGGCGTCGGCGTTCTCGGGCCGGACCGCCGCATCGACAAGGCGCTTCCAGGAGGCGTCGACGTCAGCCTTGGAGCCGTACGGCGCAGGGGTCCAGCCGTGGATCTGGGCCTCGGCGGTCTCCATGGCGAGGTTGGCGCCCTTGACGATGCGGACCTTGATCGGCGCACCGCCCTGCGCGCGCCGGTCCCGGGCCCAGGCCAGCAGGTGCTCGAACACCTCATGGCTCTCGGGCAGGTAGGCCTGCAGCACGATGCCGGCCTCCAAGGCGTGGAACTCCTCCTCGGCCAGCACCGCCGTGAACACGTCCACGGTCAGGGCCAGGTCGCGGTACTCCTCCATGTCGAGGTTGACGAACGTGTGCGGCGTCGTGGCCCGGGCTGCGCGGTAGAGCCGGCGCAGGCGGTCGGCCACCCGGTGCACCGACCCCTGGTGGTCATAGGTGCTCAACTGTGCGGCGATGGCCGAGATCTTGACCGAGATGTAGGTGACCTCGGGGCGGGAGAGCATCTCGATGACCCGGTCGAGGCGATGGGTGGCCTCGTCCTCGCCGAGGACCGCCTCACCCAGGACGTTGATGTTCAGGCGCGCACCGTCGGCCGCCCGCTTGGTCAGGTGCTTGCGCAGGCGCGCCTGCTCGGCGGGGAGGATGATCCCGGTGGATGCGTCGCGGATCTGCCAGTGGACCAGCTTCATCGACGGTTCCGGGGCAAGTGCCGACAGCCGGCCCACAGCCTGCAGGCCCACGTGGTCGCGAAGGCCGAGAGCGGCCCGGTTGGAGCCACCCGCCGCTGCCCGGAGGGTGGCCGCGGCGCGGCCCGGGTCCGAGATCCGCATGACCTCGTCGGTGAGGGCCATCGTCACGGGCAGTCCGGCCGGGTCCTTGAGCAGCCTGGTCAGTCGGCGCCGGTTGGCCTTCTCACGTCGCGTGCGCTGCCCCTCGGAGTCGGTCATCCAGCGCGCGGCGCGGGCCACAGCGCGGTCGACGACATCGTCGGCGTCAGGTCGGGGGGCGGGGAGATCGGCAGCGGAGGTGTCCACGGGTGCAATCGTGGTCCTGCCGGTCGTCGGACTCAATGCGGGGGGCCCGCGTGGCCCCGGAATCTCAGTCGCCGAGGAGCCTTCCGAAGACCGCAGCGCGCCGGGCCGGGCGTCCTGAGCGGACCTCGGCGGCATCCGCCGAGGTCATGACGCCCAGTCCGCCGTTGGCCCCCAGCCAGCGCAGCGGCTCCGGCTCCCACTGGCGGGAGCGGTGGTTCACCCAGGGCAGGGCGGTGAGCTCGGAGTCTGTGCCCGTGAGGAGGTCGGCCAGCGTCCGTCCGGCGAGGTTGGCGGTGCCGACCCCATCACCCACATAGCCGCCGGCCCACGCCAGCCCGGTGCGTCGATCGAGGCCGCAGGAGGCGTACCAGTCGCGCGGGATGCCCAGGGGGCCGCCCCACCGGTGGGTCACCCGGAACGGCGCCACCGAGGGGAACATCTCGGTCAGGGTCTGCCACAGCCCGGCGTGCACGCGTCCATCGCGCTCGGTGGCCGGGTCGATGCGGGAGGCGAACCGGTAGGGCGCCCCCCGACCGCCGAACGCCAGCCGGTCGTCAGCGGTGCGCTGGCCGTAGATGATCAGGTGCCGACCGTCGTTGAACGTCTCACGCGCGCCGAGGCCGATGCGGTCCCAGACCTCGGCGGGCAACGGCTCGGTGGCCAGCATGAGCGAGTAGACGGGCAGGATCGTGCGCCGGTGGCCCGGAAGGGTCGCGGTGAAGGCCTCGGTGGCACGGACCACATGGGGCGCGCGGACGTCGCCGAACGGGGTCCGCACCACTCCCGGCTCGATGCTGGTCGCGGGCGTGCCCTCGAAGATGCGCACACCCGCGGCCTCGACCAGTCCGGCCAACCCACGGGCGAGCTTGGCCGGATGGATCGCGGCGCAGTGCGGGGTGTAGGTGGCGCCGAGGACCGAGGTGGCTCCCACGCGCTCGCCGGCCTCACCTGCGTCGAGCAGCCGGTAGTCGGCGGCACCGAAGCCCCACGCCCGCCAGTGCGCGACCTCGGCCCGCGCCCGATCCAGCTGCACCTGCGTGCGGGCAAGCCCCACGGTCCCGCCCCGGGCCCAGTCGATGTCGAGGCCCTCGGCGGCGGTGACGCGACCGACCTCCGCCACGGTGTCGTGCATGGCGTGCTGCATCGCGATGGCCGCCGGCCGCGAGCTGCCGCGGGCGATCTTGTCCAGGGAGGCGGGGAACAGCGCCGAGCACCAGCCGCCGTTGCGTCCGCTGGCGCCGAACCCGGCCACATTGGCCTCGACGATCGCGATCCGGGTCCCCGGGGCGGCCTTCGCCAGGTAGTACGCCGTCCACAGGCCCGTGTAGCCGGCCCCGACGATGGCCACGTCGACGTCGAGGTCCCCGTCCAGTGCTGCGCGCGCAGGCGGTGGCTCGCCGAGGCTGTCCCACCACAGGGACAGGGTGCGCAGGTCGGTCATCCGCCGGTCCCCGTCAGGGATGCGGGGACCTGCGGCGCCGGGTGCTGGCCGGATCCGGGTGCGGCGATCGGCTCGCCGGCCAGCATGCGCACGGGCACGTGCCCGGCCCAGATCGGCCAGTCGGCGTCCTCGTCGTCGTTGGGTCCACCGTCGCGGGACTTCACGGAGAACTCAACCAGCGGCAGGGCGAGCACGAGCGTGGCGGCCACCTCGGACGTGCGCATCGGGCGGGCGGCGTCCCAGCGGCCCGGCGTGAGGTGGTCGGTGAGCACGCGCAGGGCGTCGTGCTTGGCGTCGCCGTCGAGGACCTCGCACACACCCAGCACGACCACGCTGCGGTAGTTCATGCTCGACTCGAACGCGCTGCGCGCGATGACCAGTCCGTCCAGGTGCGTGACTGTCAGGCAGGCCGGTGCCCCCGCGGCCAGGCGCCGGAACATCCCCGCACCGGTCGAGCCGTGGAACAGCACGCGGTCGGCGTCGGGGTCCAGTGCGATCGCGACCGGAAGGACGAGGGGACCGCCGCTGGCGTCCACGGTGCCGACGTGCCCGATCAGGGCCTCGGCCAGCACGGCGCGCGCCTCGGCGACCTCGTGCGACCCGCGATCGGGCTTGCGGGTGAACGCGGTGCGATCGGTTGCCCCCGTTGGCTCGGCCATGCCTACAGCAGCTCCATGCCGCGGGTGAGCACGTCGCGCAGGATCGACTCGATCTCGTCGAACTCGGGCTGGCCGATGATCAGGGGAGGCGCCAGCTGCACGACCGGGTCGCCGCGGTCGTCCGCCCGGCAGTACAGGCCGGCGTCGAAGAGGGCCTTGGACAGGAACCCGCGGAGCAGCCGCTCGGATTCGGCGTCGTCGAAGGTCTCCTTGGTGGCCTTGTCCTTCACGAGCTCGATGCCGTAGAAGTAGCCCGCCCCCCGCACGTCGCCGACGATCGGCAGGTCGAGCAGCTTCTCCAGGGTCGAGCGGAACGCCGCCTCGTTTGCCTGCACGTGGGCGTTGAGGCCCTCACGCTCGAAGATGTCGAGGTTGGCCAGCGCAGCGGCTGCCGACACCGGGTGACCGCCCCAGGTGTAGCCGTGCAGGAAGGACGTCGTGCCGTGCTTGAACGGCTCGAACAGGCGGTCGTGCACCATCATCGCGCCCATCGGGGAGTACCCGGAGGTCAGCCCCTTGGCGAAGGTGATGATGTCGGGCTGGACGCCGAAGCGGTTCATCGCGAAGTAGTCGCCGATGCGGCCCATGGCGCAGATGGTCTCGTCGGCGACGAACAGCACGTCGTACTGGTCGCAGATCTCGCGCACCCGCTCGAGGTATCCCGGGGGCGGCGGGAAGCAGCCGCCGGAGTTCTGCACGGGCTCGATGAACACCGCCGCCACGCTCTCAGCGCCCTCGAACTCGATCGCCTCGGCGATCCGGTCGGCGGCCCAGCGGCCGTAGGCCTCGATGTCGTCGGTGTGCTGCTCGGCTCGGTAGAAGTTGGTGTTGGGGACCTTGATGCCCCCCGGGACCAGCGGTTCGAACGGCGTCTTCGCGGCCGGGATCCCGGTGATCGACAGGGCCCCCTGAGGGGTGCCGTGGTAGGCCACGTTGCGGCTGATCACCTTGTGCTTGGTGGGCCTGCCCGTGAGCTTGTAGTACTGCTTGGCCAGCTTCCAGGCGGACTCCACGGCCTCGCCGCCGCCGCTGGTGAAGAACGTGCGATTGATGTCCGCCGGGGCCAGTCGGGCCAGGCGGTCGGCCAGCTCGATCGCCGTCGGGTGTGCGTAGGACCACAGCGGGAAGTACGCGAGGGTCGCGGCCTGCTTGGCCATCGCCTCGGCGATCTCCGTGCGCCCATGGCCGACCTGGACGGTGAACAGCCCGGCGAGCCCGTCGAGGTAGGACCTGCCCTGGTCGTCCCAGATCCGGGCGCCCTCACCGCGGACGATGATCGGCACGTGGCCGGCACCCTGCTCGTAGACCGAGTGCCGGGTGAAGTGCATCCACAGCCGGTCGCGGGCCCTGTCGGCCAGGGCGTCGTCGCCGGCCTCGGAGAAGGACATCTCGCTGATGGTCATCGGGTACCCCATGTGTAGATCTGCTTGCGCAGCTTCAAGTAGACGAAGGTCTCGGTGCTGCGGACTCCCGGGACGGCACGGATCCTGGTGTTCATGATCTCCAGCAGGTGCTCGTCGTCCTCGCACACGACCTCGGCGAGGATGTCGAACCCCCCGGCAGTGATCACCAGGTAGTCGACCTCCTCGAGCTCGGCCAGGCGGTCGGCGACCTCGTTGATGTCGCCGTCGACGCGGATGCCGAGCATCGCCGCGCGCGGGAAGCCCACCTGCATCGGGTCGGTGACGGCCACGATCTGGATGACGCCGGACTCGACCAGTCGTGCCACCCGCTGGCGGACCGCGGCCTCGGAGAGCCCGACGGCGCGACCGATCGTGGCATAGGCGCGCCGGCCGTCCTGCTGGAGCTGCTCAACGATCGCCTTGGCCGTGTCATCCAGGGGCACCGGGCGAGGACGCGGGGACTGGAGCATGGGCGCCATCGAACCGCACAATGCGCCAACAAGCAAGCGAAACGGTCGCCATGGACCCCGGAATCTGCGAAAAGCGCACGCCGACGTCGCCCTGACCACGGATAGTGATGCCTCCGCGGTGTCGTCAACAGCACCTGCTGGGCTAGACTCGCGGACGCATCGCGCTGCGCACGCCGCGGCGCCGCCGCGCCGACCCCCGTGCCCCGAGCCTGCCGATCCGAAGGAGATCCAGTGAGCCGCACCATCCGCAACTTCGTCAACGGTGAGTCCGTCGACTCCGTCTCGGGCCAGACCAGCGACCTGGTCAACCCGACCACCGGTGAGGTGTTCGCCCAGGCCGTGGTGTCCAACGCCGAGGACGTCGACCGTGCGTACCGGGCGGCGTCGGACGCGTTCGAGTCCTGGAGCCAGACGACGCCGTCCGAGCGCCAGGCTGCGCTGCTGAAGATCGCCGACATCGTCGAGGCGAACGCCGAGGAGCTCATCGCGCTGGAGAGCGAGAACACCGGCAAGGCCATCGCGGTGACCGCGTCGGAGGAGATCCCCCCGATGGTCGACCAGATCCGGTTCTTCGCCGGTGCGGCCCGGATCCTCGAGGGTCGCGCCAGCGGCGAGTACATGAAGGGCTACACCTCGATCGTCCGCCGCGAGCCCGTGGGCGTGATCGGCCAGGTGACCCCGTGGAACTACCCGATGATGATGGCCGTCTGGAAGTTCGCGCCCGCGCTGGCCGCGGGCAACACCGTCGTCCTCAAGCCCTCGGACACCACGCCCGTGAGCACAGTGCGGATGGCCGAGCTGTTCGCCGACGTCCTGCCCGCGGGCGTGTTCAACGTCATCACCGGCGACCGGACCACGGGCCAGGCGCTCGTGGAGAACAAGCGCCCCGACATGGTCTCGATCACCGGCTCGGTCCGCGCCGGCATGGCGGTGGCCGGTACCGCTGCGCAGGACGTCAAGCGTGTGCACCTCGAGCTCGGCGGCAAGGCGCCGGTCGTGGTCTTCGAGGATGCCGACATCGCCGCTGCCGCGGAATGGCTGGCCATGGCCGGGTACTTCAACGCCGGCCAGGACTGCACCGCGGCCACCCGCGTGCTGGTGGCCGACGCGATCCACGACGAGTTCGTCGCGGCCCTGGCCGAGCAGGCGCGCGCCACGGCCACCACGTTCCTCGGCGGGCCGACCGACGAGGACGCACTGGTGCCCCCGATGAACAACGAGCGCCAGATGGAGCAGGTCCTCGGGTTCCTGTCCCGGACCCCCGAGCACGCCGAGATCGTGGCCGGCGGCGTGCGGCAGGGCGACCGCGGGTTCTTCATCGAGCCGACGGTCGTCTCCGGGCTGCGCCAGGACGACGAGATGGTCCAGAACGAGATCTTCGGCCCCGTCATGACGGTGCAGCGCTTCGCCGACGAGGCCCAGGCCCTGGGCTGGGCCAACGACGTTCCCTTCGGCCTGGCCTCCTCGGTCTGGACCAAGGACCTCGCCCGGGGCATGCGCATGGCCAAGCACCTGCACTTCGGTGCCGTGTGGATCAACACCCACATCCCGCTGGTCGCCGAGATGCCGCACGGCGGGTTCAAGCACTCCGGCTACGGCAAGGACCTGTCCATGTACGGCTTCGAGGACTACACGCGCATCAAGCACGTGATGATCAGCCTCGACGAGGGCTGAGGCCCCTTCGCACCAGCCTGTGTCATCGATCCAGCACTCTGATTGCCGGATCGATGACACGAGTGGCGCTCGGGGCGGCTCAGTGCGTCCCGTAGGGGTCTGGCGGGGGGACCGGGGTCTGGCCCGGGGCCACGACGACGAACTGGCCCATCAGCCCGGAGTCCTCGTGCCACAGCAGGTGGCAGTGGTACATGTAGGGCCAGGTGGGGTCGGCGTAGTCGGTGAAGGACGCGATGATCCGGACCTCGGACCCGGGTGCGAGGTACACGGTGTCCTTCCATCCGGCGAGCTCGGGTGGAGGCGGGGCGCCGTCGATGTCCAGCACCTGGAACTGGACCGTGTGCACGTGGAAGTTGTGCGGCTGCGGGTCGCGGTTGCGCAAGACCCAGACCTCGGTGGCGTCCAGCGGCACGACCTCGTCGATGCGGCCCATGTCCACGGGGCGCCGGTTGATGATCTGGGCGTTGATCGTGAAGGTGCGCGTGGTGTCCGCGGCCGATTCCGGAATCCGGGAGAACTGCGCCAGGGTCGCGGGGACCGGCGCCGAGTCCCGCAGCGTCTGGGCGGCGCGCAGCTCGAGCACCCGGAAGTCGCCGGTGCCGAACCGGGAGTTGCCGGCGACCCGGCCTCCGAAGTCCGGGGAGGAGTTCGTCAGCGCGACGGTCTCCCCGGGGGCCATGGCGAGCACGACGTCGGCGCGCTCGCCGGGGGAGAGCTGGATCCGGTCCAGTGACACCGGGGCGGTGAGCAGGCCCCCGTCGGTGCCGACGAGGTCGAACCTGCGGCCGTCGGAGAACCCGAGCTTGTAGATCCGGGCCGTCGAGGCGTTCAGCAGCCGCAGCCGGGTGTGCGTCGCGGCCACGTCGAGGTAGGCACCGATCGTGCCGTTGACCATCACGGTGTCGCCGAGGAACCCTGTCGAGCTGGGTCCGCGCTGGTCGAACTCGAGCTGGCCCTCGGTGTCGAACGACTTGTCCTGCACGATCACCGGGATGTCGTCGACGCCGTACTCGTCAGGCAGGTCCGGACCTCCGACCGGGTCGTCGACCAGGATCATGCCGGCGACCCCCCGGTACACGTGCTCGGCGGTCTGCCCGTGGGGGTGGGCGTGGTACCAGAGCGTCCCGGCCGGCTGGCGCACCTGCCACGTGGGCGACCACGTCGTCCCTGGGTCGACGAGCTGGTGCGGGCCGCCGTCCATCTTCGCGGGGACGTGCATGCCGTGCCAGTGCAGCGTCGTTCGCTCGGTCAGCTCGTTGCTGACCTCGACCGTCACCTGGTCCCCGGTGCGCATGCGCAGGGTCGGGCCCAGGTACGACTGGTTGACCCCGTAGGTGTCGGTCAGGGCACCGAGGCCGAAGTCGGTCTGGCCGGGCTGGACCGCCAGGGAGTAGATGACCGAGTCACCGGAGGCCCTGCCCGGGTCCAGCGGCGGGATCGCCAGGGGCCGGGTCACCGGTGACTCGGTCACCGGCGATGAGGCCGGGTTCGCGCAGGCGGCCAGACCCCCGAGGGCGGCGGCCGCGGCGAGGGCCAGGGCTGGCAGCCATGCGCCACGGGAGCGCAGCTGATGTGCGGACCCGGGCATGCCGGAACCCTGCCACACGGCAACGGCGCTGGGGATGCCAGGGGCCGCTGCCGGGATGGCAACCGGAGACGGGCGCCAGTAGCGTTCGGGCCATGACCAACATCACCGTGTTCGACACCAAGAAGTACGACCGAGACCACCTCGGCGAGGTCCTCGTCGCCGCCGGCTTCACGCCCAAGTTCCGTGAGTACCGGCTGAACCCCGAGACGGTGGAGACCGTGGGCGATGACGTCGACGTGGTGTGCGTCTTCGTCAACGACAAGGTGACCCGGGAGGTCATCGAGGTCCTGGCTGCCAAGGGCGTGAAGATGATCGCCCTGCGCTGCGCGGGCTTCAACGGCGTGGACCTGCAGGCCGCAGCAGACCACGGCCTGCTCGTGGCCCGCGTGCCGGCATACTCCCCGTATGCCGTGGCCGAGCACGCGGTGACGCTGGCTCTGGCGCTGAACCGGCACATCCCGCAGGCCAACCGCCGGGTCCGCGACATGAACTTCACCCTCGACGGCCTGGTCGGCTTCGACATGCACGGCAAGACGGTTGGCCTCATCGGCACCGGCAAGATCGGCAAGATCACCGGCCAGATCTTCAAGGGCTTCGGGATGCGCGTGATCATGTGGGACCCGTACCCGGATCCGGCGTGGGCGGCTGAGCATGGTCTGGAGTACGTGACTCTCAGCGAGATCGGCAAGGAGGCCGACATCGTCTCCCTGCACGTTCCGTTGTTCCCGGAGACCCACCACATCATCAACGACCTCGTGCTCGCCGCACTCAAGCCCGGCGTCATCCTGATCAACGTCTCCCGGGGCGCCCTGGTCGACACCGTCGCCCTCATCGACGCACTGAAGACCGGCCACGTCGGTGGAGTGGGCCTGGACGTCTACGAGGAGGAGGAGGGCAAGTTCTTCGAGGACCTCTCCGGCGAGGTGATGGCCGATGACGTCCTGGCCCGGCTCATGACCTTCCCCAACGTGATCGTGACCGCCCACCAGGCGTTCCTGACCAAGGAGGCCCTCGACGAGATCGGGCGGGTCACCACCGAGAACATCGTCGCGTTCTCCAGGGGAGAGTCGCCGGAGGCAGAGCGGATCGTCACCGCATAGCGCCGCAGCTCATCCACGTCCGGCCGTTCGGCGGCTGTTCGGGCGTGCAGGGCAGGTAACGATCCTGTGACACCTCCCCGTCATGTGGCGTTTCAGTTTGTGACGTGTGGCAGGTTCCGATACCGTGCGCCCACTGCATGATCCACCGCGGATATCGTTCAGGATGATTGTGCACCCCACGAAAACCGTGGATCGGCGTCGTGCTCGGCGATCGGGTTGTGATGGAGGTTGACGTGCCGCTTCTCGGCCAGTTCATCGATGGTCAGCATGTGCCGGGAAACGGCGCCGACGTGGCGGTCACCAACCCCGCGGACGGGTCGACCGTGGCCACGCTGGGCGAGGCCACCGTGGCGGACGTCGACGCTGCCGTCGCAGCCGCCAAGCGGGCGTACCCCGGATGGTCACGGGCCACCCCGGGCGAGCGCTCAGCGGCCCTGCTGGCCCTCGCCGACCGGATGGAGGCCCGCGCTGAGGAGTACGCGCAGGTGGAGACGGCGCAGTCCGGAAAGCCCATCAAGCTCACCCGGGAGTTCGACGTCCCTGGGTCGATCGACAACGTCCGGTTCTTCGCCGGCGCGGCGCGGGTGCTCAACGGGATGGCCCAGGCCGAGTACGACGGGACCCACACCTCCTCGATCCGCCGCGAGCCGATCGGCGTCGTGGGCTCGATCGCCCCGTGGAACTACCCGCTGCAAATGGCGATGTGGAAGGTCCTTCCCGCCGTGGCGGCCGGCAACACGATCGTCCTCAAGCCGGCGGAGATCACTCCGCTGACCTCCCTGATGGTCGCCGAGGATGCCGCCGCGGCGGGCATCCCACCCGGCGTCATCAACGTGCTGACCGGCCCGGGGCGCACCGTCGGCGAGGCCCTGATCAGCCACCCGGACGTGTCGATGGTGTCCTTCACCGGGTCGACGCCGGTCGGCCAGCGCGTGATGGAGCTGGCCACGGGCACGATCAAGCGCGTCCATCTCGAGCTGGGCGGCAAGGCGCCGTTCGTGGTGTTCGACGACGCGGACCTCGATGCCGCCGCCAACGGCGCCATCGCGGGTGCCCTGATCAACACCGGCCAGGACTGCACGGCGGCGACCCGCGCCTACGTGCAGCGTCCGCGCTTCGACGCCTTCGTGGAGAAGGTCGCCGCACTCATGGACACCGTGCGCCTCGGTGACCCGACCGAGCCGTCCACCGACCAGGGCCCGCTGGTGTCGATGCGCCAGCGCGAGTCGGTCCACGGCTACGTCGAGCGTGCGGTGGCCGCGGGCGCCACGGTCGTGCGCGGGGGTGAGTTGCCCAGTGGCGATCTGGCAGGCGGCTCCTACTACCCGCCGACCCTGGTGATCGGGGCTGTGCAGGACTCCGAGATCGTCCAGGAGGAGCTCTTCGGCCCGGTGCTGGTCGTACTGCCCTTCGACACCGACGATGAGGGCATCGCGCTGGCCAATGACGTGCCGTTCGGCCTGGCCGCCTCGGCGTGGACCACCAACACCTTCCGCGCCCAGCGCGCGAGCCGGGAGATCGCCGCCGGGTGCGTGTGGATCAACGACCACATCCCGATCGTCTCCGAGATGCCGCACGGGGGCTACAAGGCCTCGGGGTTCGGCAAGGACATGAGCATCTACTCCCTGGAGGAGTACACCAACATCAAGCACGTCTCCTCCGACATCACCGGCGAGGTCCGCAAGGACTGGCACCGGACGATCTTCGGCGACCGCTGACACCACCCGACCCGACCCGAGGCAGGACCACGATGACGGATCTGACCACACCGAAGTCCGGAACCCCCATGCCGCGACGGCGTGTGCTGCAGGTTGCCGGGATCGGGGGAGCGGCGATGGTCGCGGCCGCGTGCGGAGCGCGGCCCCCCGCTTCCGCGGGCAGCACTGCGGCCGAGGAGGTCCCGGCCAAGACCCAGCCAGACCAGTCGGCCACAGAGGCCAAGCTCAACATGTCGACCTGGGTCAGCTACATCGACGCCGACGACGACGGCAACCGTCCCACGCTGGACCGGTTCATGGAGCAGAGCGGCATCCAGGTGGACTACCGCGAGGACGTCAACGACAACGCCGAGTTCGACGCGAAGGTGCGCCCGCAGCTCGAGGCCGGCCAGGACATCGGCCGCGACATCGTCGTGCTCACCGACTGGATGGCCTCCCAGTGGATCCGCAAGGGGTTCGCGCAGAAGTTCGACCGCGCCTGGGTGCCCAATGCGCGCAACCTCATCGACAAGCTGGCCAACGTCGCCTTCGACCCGGAGCGCGACCAGACCCTGCCCTGGCAGTCCGGGTATGCCGGGCTCGGGTTCAACAGCAACCTGCTCAAGGAGCTCACGGGCAAGACCGAGATCCGCACCGTCGCGGAGCTGTGGGACCCGGCCCTCAAGGGTCGCGTGACGATCCTGTCGGAGATGCGCGACTCGGTGGGAGTCGTCATGCTCGCGCAGGGCAACGACCCGGCCGACTTCACCGAGGACGACTTCAACGCCGCTATCGCCGAGCTCCAGGAGCAGATCGACTCCGGCCAGATCCGCCAGGTCTCGGGCAACGACTACATCGCGGCGCTGGAGACCGGCGACGTCGTGGGGGCAATCGGCTGGTCCGGCGACGTCGCCGCGCTGGGCGACCCGTACAAGTTCGTGATCCCCGAGTCCGGCGGCACCCTGTGGACCGACAACATGATGGTCCCGGCCATGGCGCGGCACAAGAACAACGCCGAGCGGTTGATGGACTACTACTACGACCCGGCCATCTCCGCCGAGCTCGCCGCCTACGTCCAGTACATCTGCCCGGTGAAGGGCGCCCAGGAGGAGATGGCGAAGATCGACCCCACCTTGGTCGACAACCCCTTCGTCTTCCCCACCGAGGCCGACCTGGAGAAGGTCACCGTCTTCAAGACGCTCACGTCCTCGGAGCAGGTCAAGTACGACCAGGCCTTCCAGACGCTCATCGGCAACTGATCGCCAGACCAGGAGGAAGCACCATGGCCACGGAATCTGCCAAGCGGGTCGAGGACCTGCACCTGGTCCGCCTGACCAAGACCTACGGTGACCACAACGCCGTCGACGACCTGTCGCTGACGATCCCGGCGGGATCGTTCTTCGCCCTGCTCGGCCCGTCGGGCTGCGGCAAGACGACCACCCTGCGCATGGTGGCCGGGCTCGAGGTCCCCACCGCCGGGATGATCCGGGTCGGTGATGCCGACATCACCGCGCTGCGCCCCTACAAGCGCCCGGTCAACACGGTGTTCCAGTCCTATGCCCTGTTCCCGCACATGGACATCTTCGAGAACGTCGCCTTCGGCCTGCGCCGTCGCGGGGAGAAGAACGTCGACGCCAAGGTCAACGAGATCCTCGAGCTCGTGGAGCTCGCGCCGATGGCCCGGCGCAAGCCGGCGCAGATGTCCGGCGGCCAGCAGCAGCGCGTGGCCGTGGCTCGGGCCCTGATCAACCGCCCGGACGTCCTCCTGCTCGACGAGCCGCTGGGGGCCCTGGACCTCAAGCTGCGCCGACAGATGCAGATCGAGCTCAAGCGGATCCAGACCGAGGTCGGGATCACCTTCGTGCACGTCACCCATGACCAGGAGGAGGCCATGACCATGGCCGACACCATCGCGGTCATGAACTCCGGGCGCATCGAGCAGATGGGCGCCCCCCGCGACATCTATGACACGCCGCACACGGCATTCGCAGCCAACTTCCTGGGTCAGTCGAACCTGATCCCGGGCGAGGTCGTGGGGCGCGGGGACAACGTCACCGTCCGCGTGTTCGGCAGCGTGCTGACGATGCCCGCAGAGAAGCTCAACGCCAGCTCGGACCGGGTCATCGTCGGCGTCCGCCCGGAGAAGCTGCACCTGCACCGCTCCGGCGCCGAGGTCCCGGCGGGTCGCAACGTGCTCAGCGGGGTCATCACCGATGCGTCCTTCTTCGGGGTGTCCACGCAGTACCTGGTCGCGACCCCCTGGGGCCAGGAGCTGATCGCCTTCGAGCAGAACATGAGCGCCGGCGACCGGCCATCCGTCGGCGAGACGGTGGAGATGTCATGGGAGCCGAGTCACTCCTTCGGGTTCGCCGGCGGGGAGGACATGAATGCCGGGATCGAGGAGGACCTCCTCGAGGTGGGCCACTACACCGCCGCCGACGCCGCTGCCGGTGTTGCGCCCACTCCCGCCGTGGGGGGCTGATCGATGCAGATTCCCGCCTCGGGAAGTGCCGCCGACACCTACCTGAACGACACGCAGAACGTCGACATGCCGGTTGTGGCCCAACCGGCCAAGGGCCTGCGCTCGGCGAAGGCCACGCCCTACTGGCTGCTGCTTCCCGGGCCTGGCGTGGCTGGCTGTCTTCTTCATCATCCCGCTGATCTCGTTGTTCTCGACCTCCCTGCAGTCGCCCGTCAGTGACAACCCGGATGACGGCTACTACTTCAACTGGGACTTCGGGAACTACGCCGAGGCGCTCGAGCGCTACGGGGAGCAGTTCCTGCGGTCGTTCCTGTACGCGGGGACCGCGACTCTCCTGGCCCTGCTGATCGCCTACCCGCTGGCCTACTTCATCGCCTTCAAGTCCGGGAAGTACAAGGCACTCCTGCTCGTCCTGGTCGTCGCGCCCTTCTTCGCCTCATTCCTGATCCGCACCTACGCGTGGAGGACCATCCTCGCCGACGAGGGATTCGTCGTCGAGGTGATGAACGCCCTGAACCTGCTGCCCCAGGATCGGATCCTGCAGACCCCGCTCGCGGTGGTCACCGGCATCACGTACAACTTCCTGCCGTTCATGATCCTGCCGCTGTACGCGGCCCTCGACAAGATCGACCCCCGGTTGTCCGAGGCTGGCGCGGACCTCTACGCCACGCCCTTCACGACCTTCCGCAAGATCATCTGGCCCCTGTCCCTTCCGGGTGTGGTGGCCGGGACGCTGCTCACGTTCATCCCCGCGACGGGCGACTACATCAACGCCAAGCTGCTGGGCTCCACCAATGACCGGATGATCGGCTCGGTGATCGACAGCCAGTTCATCATCGTGCGCGACTACCCGATCGCCTCCGCCCTGAGCTTCCTGCTGATGGCCGCGATCCTGATCCTGGTCACGATCTACGTCCGACGCGCCGGGACCGAGGAGCTGCTCTGATGGCCACCAACCAGCTCGACCCGGCCCTGCTCGAGGCGCCACCCGCCCAGGAGCCCAGGTTGCACCGCACCCTGAGGTGGGTGCGCGAGCACTCCCTGGCCATCTACTCGGCCCTGGCCCTGGCGTACATGTTCCTGCCCGTGGCGATCGTGGTGCTGTTCTCGTTCAACGACCCGGTGGGGCGCACGAACACCCGCTGGAACGAGTTCTCCCTCGATGCGTGGCTCAACGTGTGCCAGGATCCGACGATCTGCCGGTCGGTGGGAGTCAGTGCGATGATCGCGCTCTTCGCGACCATCGTGGGGACCATCCTGGGCACCATGATCGCCTTCGCCCTGGTCCGCCATCGCTTCACCGGCCGCGCCGCGACGAGCCTGCTCATCTTCCTGCCGATGGCCACGGCCGAAGTGGTGCTCGGCTCCTCGCTGCTCGCGCTGTTCCTCAACATGTACTGGGGCTCCTGGCAGATGCCGCTGGGCTTCTGGACGATCCTGATCGCCCACATCATGTTCGTCATCAGCTTCGTGGTCGTGACTGTCAAGGCCCGCCTGTCGGGCCTGGACCCACGGCTGGAGCAGGCGGCGATGGACCTCTACGCCGACGAGAAGGCGACCTTCCGGTACGTGACCCTTCCCCTGGTGGCCCCGGGCATCATGGGTGCGGCGCTGCTCGCGTTCTCCCTGTCCTTCGACGACTTCATCATCACGAACTTCAACTCCGGATCCACGGTCACGTTCCCGATGTACATCTGGGGTGCGGCCCAGCGCGGGATCCCGCCGCAGGTCAACGTGATCGCCTCGATCATGTTCTTCGGCGCGCTGGCGATCGTGCTGGTGGCCCAGGGCGCAAGTGCCCGCAGGCGGCGCATCAAGTCCTGAGCCTGCGTGCCCGGTGGCGGTCGGGGCGTGGCTCACTGCGCCTCGAGGAGCACGACCTTCGGGCCGTCAACCCAGATCGCGTCACCGGTCATCGTGACCGGGACGGCTGCGCCCGCGGGTACGTCGGTCACCGTCGTGGACACCGATCCCAGGGACTCCCCGTCCTGGTAGATCCAGGTCGTCAGGTCGGCGGACCCGGTGGTGGTCCCACGGTTGCGCACGGTGCCGGACACGACCAGCTTGTCGCCGGTGTTGTCGTACCGATAGGTCTCGAGCAACCAGTCCCCGGAGCGCAACTGGTCCTTGGAGGGGGCGGGCGGTGCATCCGAGGCTGAGCCGGCTGCGAACCGAGCCGGTGCTGGAACCCCCCAGACCGCTGTTCCCGAAGGCCAACCACGCCATGACGCCCACGGTCGCCAGGATCAGTAGGACCAGCACCCAGCGGCGTCGTCGTGCCCGTCTGTGTTGGGCGGCGGCAGTGCGCGGTCCCACGGCCCGGGGGTTGCCCGCCGTGCGGGGCCGGACCGGCGCAGGCGCTGGGGTCGCCGCGACAGCCATGGGGATGGGCGCCTGCTGCGGGGCAGTCGACACCGCAGGGGTCGACACCGTGGGAGTCACGGACGGGGGTGGGGGCGGCGTGGGAGCGGTCGTCGGTGGCGCCGTCAGCGCCACGACCGGCGTGGTGGCCAGTGCGATCGTGGCCTCAGGGCTGTCGACCAGGGTCGTGCTCGCCGGTGGTGCTTCCGCGCACCCGGTCCAGGACCTGGCGGGCCGTCGGGCGTCGGGCGGGGTCCTTGGCCAGCATCCGCTGCAGGAGGGCCGAACGATTCGGGTCGATCCCGACCAGGTCGGGCTCTCGGGTGGCGATGCTCATGAGCACCGCGACGGACGCTCCCTCGCCGAACGGCGGGCGACCGGTCGCGGCGTAGGCCAGCAGCGAGCCGAGGGCGAAGATGTCGCTCGCCGGACCGGTCGGCTCCAGGGTGGCCTGCTCGGGGGACAGCCACGCCGGGCTGCCGGTGACCAGTCCGGTGGCCGTCAGGGAGGTCGCGTCCTCGGGGTGGGCGATGCCGAAGTCGATCAGCTCCGGACCGTGCTCCCCGAGGATCACGTTGCCGGGCTTGAGGTCCCGGTGCGTGATCCGGTGCTGGTCGAGGACGGACAGTGCCTGGGCCATCCCGCGAGCCAGCCGCCACCACTCGTCCTCGGACAGCGGCCCGTTCTCGGCGATCTCATCGCGCAGCGTCGGCCCGGCAACGTACTCGATGGCCAGCCACGCGGGCTCGGACTCGAGGTCGGCGGCGAGGAACTCGCTGATGTGCGTGTCGCGCACCGAGCGAAGGATCGCGACCTCCCGGCGGAAGCGGTCGCGGGTGGCCGCAGCGTCGAGGAGGCCGGGGCGGATCACCTTCAGCGCCGCGCCCTCGAAGTCGGGCGAGGACGCGAAGAACACCACGCCCATGCCGCCGGCTCCCAGCCGTGAGTGGAGCGTCCATGGTCCGACCTGGCGTGGGTCGTGCATCGACAGCGGCGACCCGACAGCGGCTTCGGACACGGGGCACCTCCCGTCGGCACGGGCGCACGGCGCGTGAAGTGGACGGAGCCAATCTAGTGGATCGCGCCCGAGGTCGGTTGGTCGCAGCCGCGGGGCAGGCGTCCCGCGAGGGGCGGCGGCGAACCGCGCGCGCCGCTACACTGGGCTCCGCTGCGGTTCAGCGCGTGGTGCTCGACCACCGACCGCACGGCCGTATCGTCCGGAGGACCCGGGGCGGCTGACCTGGAGTGCGATATCTGGTGCCGTACTCACGTACCCGGATCAGGCCCTCGTCCCGGCGAGCGCTGGCTGACGTCACGCACGCCCCCTTCTGGCTCGACCGTCCTGAGCGCCCGGAAGCCACGGCGGCGCTCGTCGCCGACACGACCGCGGACCTGGTCATCGTGGGTGGTGGCTACACGGGCATGTGGACCGCACTGCTGGCCAAGGAGGCAGATCCCGGGCTCGATGTCCTGATCCTCGAGGCCGATCGGATCGCTGAGGGCGCCTCGGGGCGCAACGGCGGGTTCATGGCGGCCACGATCACGCACGGATTCGCCAACGGGCTGTCGCGCTGGCCCGACGAGATGACGGACCTGATCGGCCAGGGCCGGGCGAATCTCGAGGCGATCGGTGACACGATCGCCCGGTACGGCATGGACGTCGACTTCGCCCGGACCGGCGAGCTCGACGTCGCCACCGAGGACCACCAGGTGCCGGAGCTGGCCGAGCTGCCGGAGCTGGTCGCCCAGTACGGGGAGACCCTGGAGTTCCTCGACGGTCCGGCGACCCGGGCCATGGTGAACTCGCCGCTGTACCGGGGCAGCGTCCTGGACCGGGACAGCGTGGCCGTGGTGGATCCGGCGAAGCTCAACTGGGAGCTGGCGCGGGTCGTGCGCTCCCTGGGTGTCCGGGTCCACGAGAACTCGCCGGTCCTCGACCTCGAGGCGACGGCCTCCGGTATCGAGGTGCGCACCGCCCATGCCACAGTCCGCGCGGGCAAGGTCGCGATCGGCACCAGCGCGTTCCCGAACCTGCTGCGCCGCGTCCGGCCCTTCATCATCCCGGTGTACGACTACGCCCTGATGACCGAACCGCTCACGGCCGACCAGTGGGCCAGTGTCGGCTGGCAGTTCGGGGGTGGCATCGGGGACGCCAACAACCAGTTCCACTACACCCGCCCGACCGCCGACGGGCGGATCCTCTGGGGTGGGTTCGAGGCCGTCTACCACTACGGCAGCCGGATGGGTCCACATCTCAACCGGGACGACACCACCAACGCGGTGCTCGCCGAGAACTTCTTCGAGACGTTCCCGCAGCTCGAGGGCCTGCGGTTCTCGCACGCCTGGGGTGGGGCGATCGACACCTGCTCGCGCTTCAGTGCGTTCTGGGGCACGGCCATGGGCGGACGGGTGGCCTACAGCGTGGGCTACACCGGCCTCGGGGTCGGCGCCACGCGCTTCGGGGCGCAGGTGATGCTGGACCTGCTCGCCGGCCGTGAGACCGAGCGGACCAGGCTGAGCATGGTGGGGACCAGGCCGATCCCCTTCCCGCCGGAGCCGATCCGCAGCCCTGCCGTGGCGCTGACCCGCTGGTCGCTGGACCGTGCCGACAACAACGCCGGACGACGCAACGTGTGGTTGCGCACCCTCGACCGGATGGGACTCGGGTTCGACTCATGACCGACACTGGGAACCCGAGCGGCCCTGACCCCGCAGCTGAGCCCGCCACTGACCCGACGAACACGACCCGAGAGGCACCCATGAAGCACGTCACCCACTGGATCAACGGCGCACCGTACGTCGCCACCGAGTCCGAGGTCCCTTCGGACAAGGTCGGCGCCGCCCTGACCGCCCTGCGTGACAAGGCCGTGGACCTCATCGATCCGGTCCGCAGCGCCGACATCTACGACCCGGCCACAGGGCAGGTCAGCGGCACCGTCGACTTCGCCTCGATCCGGATCATGGACGAGGCCGTCGCCGCGGCCAAGGCTGCTTTCGCCGAGTGGGGGACCACGTCGATCACTCGGCGCACCCAGGTCATGTTCGCGTTCCGCGAGCTGCTCAACGAGCGCAAGGAGGAGCTCGCCGCGATCATCACCGACGAGCACGGCAAGGTGCTCTCCGACGCCCTCGGTGAGGTCACCCGCGGCCTGGAGGTCGTGGAGTTCGCCTGTGGCATCCCGCACCTGCTCAAGGGCGGCTACTCCTCGGGGGTGTCCAGCAGCGTCGACGTCTACTCGATGCGCAAGCCGCTGGGCGTGGTCGGAATCATCTCGCCGTTCAACTTCCCCGCGATGGTCCCGATGTGGTTCTTCCCCATCGCCATCGCTGCGGGCAACACGGTGATCGTCAAGCCCAGCGAGAAGGATCCCAGCGCGGCCAACTTCGTCGCCGAGCTGTGGAAGGAGGCCGGTCTCCCCGACGGCGTGTTCAACGTCGTGCACGGCGACAAGGTGGCCGTGGATGCGCTGCTGACACACCCGGATGTGAAGTCGATCTCGTTCGTGGGTTCCACGGCCATCGCCAAGTACGTCTACGAGACCGGCACGGCGCACGGCAAGCGCGTCCAGGCCCTCGGTGGGGCGAAGAACCACATGGTGGTCCTGCCCGACGCCGACCTCGACCTGGCCGCCGATGCCGCGGTCAACGCCGGGTTCGGGTCGGCGGGGGAGCGCTGCATGGCGATCTCCGCGCTGGTCGCCGTGGGCGACTGCGCCGATCCGTTGGTGGCCAAGATCGCCGAGCGGATGGCCACCCTGCGCACCGGTGACGGGCGGCGCGGTTGCGACATGGGCCCGCTGGTCACCGGCGTGCACCGGGACAAGGTGGCCTCGTACGTCGACGCCGGTGAGGCCGCCGGGGCGACACTGGTCGTGGACGGGCGCGACCCGGTCGTCGACGGTGCGGCCGACGGCTTCTGGCTCGGTCCCACGCTGTTCGACAACGTCACGTCGGACATGAGCATCTACACCGACGAGATCTTCGGACCCGTCCTCTCGGTCGTGCGCGTGGACTCCTACGAGGCCGCCCTGAAGCTCGTCAACGACCACCCGTACGGCAACGGCACCGCGATCTTCACCAACGACGGTGGTGCGGCCCGGCGCTACCAGGACGAGGTGGAGGTGGGCATGATCGGCATCAACGTGCCGATCCCCGTGCCGATGGCGTACTACTCGTTCGGCGGCTGGAAGTCCTCGCTGTTCGGTGACACCCACGCCCACGGCACCGAGGGTGTGCACTTCTTCACCCGCGGCAAGGTCGTGACCTCCCGCTGGCTGGACCCCAGCCACGGCGGCATCAACCTGGGCTTCCCGACGCACGGCTGAGTGCCCGCGCCGCTGCGCAGGTGCCCGACCGGGCCCGACGTGCGGTGATCCGTGCGGGTTGGCGACCTTCTAGGGTTCGCAACCCGCACGGATCACGGCGGGAGGCGCGCGGGCGCGCGCGGGGCGGGCTGGGGGCGGCGGGGCGCGGCGGGGCTACTGGAACGACACCCAGCGGGGCTCTGGCGTGATCGCCATCGTCGCCTTCGGGCCGAGCATCGGCCGGTCCTCGTCGATGAAGTTCTTCCACCCGAAGACGATCTCCTTGGGGGCGCCCTTGCGCAGTGCCCGCCAGGTGTTGCGCTTCGCCGGCTGCGAGCCGAGACCGTCCATCTGGATCACGAGCGCCAGTTCGTCGCGGGATGTGTCCAACGAGGACCGGTTGGTGATCATCGACGTGCGGAACTGGTGCAGCAGCAGCATCTTCTGGGGCAGGCCGGCGTCCCTTGTCAGGTCGGCCAACCAGTCGATCACGTCATTGACCTCCGAGGCCTTCACCGAGCCGATCTGCCGCAGGTGGCGCTGCCCCTTCTTCAGGCGCCACTCCGGGTCCAGGGCCAGCCCGACGTGCGGTTCGAGCAGCAGCTCGCGGTAGCGCTTGGCCTGGCTCAGGAACGTGGAGCGCCCCGGCTGCAGGTCGAGCACGACGTAGACCCCGGCGCGCCTGGCGGCATCGACCAAGGGGCGCAGCTTGGCGACGGAGGACTCCGCTGAGTAGTCGCGGTCGCTGCCCGCCGATCGGGAGGCGATGGTCGCGATGATCTCCAGCGCTGGGACCACGCGCCGGTCGGTGTGCGGCCGGTAGGAGGCCGCCACCTTCTTCGCGCGCGTGATCGTGGCTGCCGTGCCCTGCTCGCCGAGGACCCCGAGGGCGCGGGTGCCGGGGTGTCCGTACAGGGCCACGTAGGTCTTGCCCTCGAAGATCTCGGTGCCGCCACCGGGCAGCTCCGCGGCGCGGGCCGGCGCTGAGGGCGGGGCGGCGACGTGCGTGCCGCCGGTGCCGTGGGACCCCGCCATCAAGGTGATCGCCGCGACCGCGAGCAACGCCCAGCGCCCGACGACCTACTCGCTGCGCGAACCGTCCACGACGCCACCACCACCTCCCCGGATCGGGCAAGACGTAGAGGGGCGCGAATCCACCATGCGCGCCAGGCAACGCGGCCGTCCCGAGCCGGCTCGGGGGTTGCCCGTGGGCCGTTGCGGTGGGAGCATCAGGATCTGCCCGGGAGGTGTCCATGGAGTCGATCGGCCATATCTGCTCCCGATGCCACGGCGAGGCCGTGTTCGGCTTCGGGGCCACCTGGCTGTGCGAGGACTGCTACGGCGTGATCGGGTCCTGCTGCATGGAGTTCGACGGTGACGACATGTTCCTCGAGGACCGAAGCTGGTGGGACTCCCGGATGGCGCCGAAACCCTGAGGCTGGCCGTGCCGCTGGCGGCGTCCGCTTCGGGCACCAGAAGGGGCCGCCGCCCGGATGACCCCTCGTGCATCCGGGTTGCGACCCAACAGGATCATGTCCAGTTGGTCACGTGACCAAACGTTCTGTCGGTGTGAGGACCCTCACGTTCGCTACCGTGGCGGCATGGCGCGCTACGGAGCACAGTTCGGTCCGGACATCACGTTCCTCGGGGTGCCCAGAGCCGACCTCGAGGATCCGAGCACGTGGGCGGATGCCGAGGTGGTGATCCTGGGCGCGCCCTACGACGGCGGCACGTCCTACCGCGCCGGCGCCCGGTTCGGGCCCAAGGCGATGCGCGAGGCGTGCTACCTGCCCCACGACGGTTCGCGGCCCTCGCTGGCGATGCGCGTGGACGGGTTGACCGACCTGGGGGTCGTGGATGCCGGCGACGTCGAGATGTACTCCGGGGACGCCGCGCGCTCGTGCGCGGACCTCGAGGCGGCGGTGACGACTGTGGCCGCGGCGGGGGCGATCCCACTGATCCTCGGCGGGGACCACACGGTCACCTGGCCGGACGTGACCGGCGTGGCCAAGGGGGGCGACCGCTGGGGCCGGGTGTCGGTCATCCACTTCGACGCCCACGCCGACACCGGCGACATCGCGTTCGGGTCCCTGATCGGCCACGGCCAGCCGATGCGCCGGCTGATCGAGTCGGGCGCGGCGCGCGGGGACCGGTTCCTGCAGGTCGGCCTGCGCGGCTACTGGCCGCCGCCGGACGTCCTGGACTGGATGGCCGAGCAGCGCATGCGCAGCTTCGAGATGACCGAGATCGTGGCCCGCGGTCTCGACGAGTGCCTCTCCGAGGCCTTCACGATCGCCCTCGACGAGTGCGACGGGGTGTTCCTCTCCGTCGATATCGACGTGTGCGACCCGGGCCACGCCCCCGGTACCGGGACCCCTGAGCCCGGTGGCCTGAGCTCCCGCCAGCTCCTGGATGCCGTGCGGCGGATCTGCTACGAGCTGCCCGTCCTGGGCATGGACGTCGTCGAGGTCTCGCCGCCGTACGACCATGCCGACATCACCGCGCTGCTGGGCAACCGGGTCGTCCTCGAGGCGCTGTCGGCGATGGCTCGCCGGCGCACGGACGAGCGTGACGGCACCACCTGGGACCCGCGCCAGCCACTGCTGGAAGCGAGGATCCCGGGGGAGTAGCGGCTCGGCCGCGCCGCCGAGGTGCCCGTGGCCTACCCGAATTGTCGCCACGAAGTCGGTGATGGCCTGCTCGTAGGCCTGGGGGTCGGCGTTCCACGACAGCACGTGGCCCACGTCCGGGAATGACGATGTACTGCCCGCCCTTCCCGGATCCCTCGGTCATGAACCGGTCGTTCACGGCCTTGGGCACGTCTGGTCCTCGCTGGTCTGGAAGGTCAGCAGGGGCACGTCGAACAGGCCGGCCATGTCGGTGTAGTCGACCGCGTCGTAGTCGAGGCCGAACCGCAGGCTGGCGATCAGCATCCCGGCGTCCTCCAGGGGCTCCGGGATCGGCCACCCGAGCCCCGGGATGGTCCGGGACTCGGCGCCCTCGTCGATGACGTCCCGCAGGCTGCTCAACGGGGCGTCGAGGATGACGCCGTCGACCTGGTCGGCCAGTGCGCTGTGGGCGAGGAACCCGTCGGTGACCGCGCCGCCCAGGCTCACGGCACCCATGACGAGCGTCTGGGCGCCCTGGTCGAGCGCGTACTGGACCGCGGCCTCGATCTCGTCCCACTCGGTGACGCCGAAGTGCCAGATCCCGTCCTGGGCGGGTCGGGCCTCGTTGTCCCCGGGGTAGGTCGTGAGCAGCAGGTTGTAGCCGGCTGCGTGCAGCGGCCGGGCCATCCGCAGCATGTCGGGGCGATCCCCACTGCGGCCGTGGGTCAGGACGGCCCACTTGTCCGATCCCGGGACGGGCACCTTCGAGGCGGGGAAGTCCCCTTCGGCAGTGGTGATCGTGATCTCCTCGGCGGTCAGCCCGGCCTGCTCGGGCGTGAGCCAGATCTCCTTGGGGAACCGGTACACGTCACCCTGGGCGGGCATGTCACCGACCACGTCGACCACGGGACGAGTTCGCGTGCCGTCGGGGCCGTCTCGGACGCGGGTCCGACGACCACGACCGACCCGTCGTCGAAGACCAGGCCCATCACGACTGCGTCGAAGCGCGTCTCGTCGCGATGCTCAGCATCGGGAAGGACCGTGATGGTGGCCCCGTCGCCCTCACCATCGACCGTCTGGACTGTCCCCTTCCAGAATCCGTCAGGGTTGTAGGGGTTGGCCTTCAGGGCATCGGAGTAGATGAGGTTCGAGAAGTACCAGCCACCACCGATGAAGAACAGCCCCACGAGAAGGGCCCCGATCACGAGCAGGATCCATGGCCACCTGCGATGCCGTCGCTTCTCTGCCATACCTCCACGGTCCCGCTGCGGAAGGTCGCCCGCCAGAGGCGTTGGGCCCACGCAGTGGCGGATAGCGGGATCGACGGATCGCGCCCGGGAGTAGGGCGACTACACCGGCACGAGCACGTTCGGGTCCACGCGCCGGGCCCACCCGGTGGCGATCAGGTACTGGGCAGCCAGGTAGGTGACCATGACGACCATCCCGCGCCCAGGGAATCCGAGGTCAGCCAGGTCGACGCCGATGAGCATGTCGGACAGAAGGAAGAGCAACCCACCGAGGCCCACGCGGCGATCGACGCCAGCCGCGAAGGTGGCCATGACGCACAGCGCCAGGCTGTAGATGAGGATCGGGACGCGGAACTCGCCCAGCCGAGGACCGAGCGCAGCGTTGGCGGCCACCCAGAACGCGAGGTAGCCGGCGGCGATGCCCCAGGTGCGACGCACCCGCGGCCATGCGCCCAACTGGAGGAATCCGAGGACGTAGCAGACCTGCATCGCGAAGAAGCCGGCCATCCCGACGAGGAACAGGGAGTCGAACTGGAGACCGACGTCACCGAGGGTGGCGAAGACCAGGCCGACCACCAGCAGGCGCGGGGCGGTGGCGCCCAGGGCGAGGATCACCCAGAGCAGCAGGCTGGGCATGAGCAGGCCCTTCAGGGCAGTCTGCGAGGGGCCGGCGCCCCCGAGTGCGTCCACCACCAGGTAGGCAGCCCAGATGATGCCGACGACCACCCAGGCGGCGCGTTGGCGGCTGAGGGCGGCAGGTGCGGTCATCTCGGCGGTGGTCACCACTGAACGGTAGCCAGCCCTGGTGCGCCAACGCATCGTGACGGGCGCGCTGTCGGCAGCCGGGCGACAGGGTGGTGAGATCCCCTGGGAACGGATGCGCCAGGTCCTCAGTGCACCCCGTAGCCGATCCCGCGGCGGTCGGTGGGGGCCGGCTCGGCGCGCTCCACCGGGCAACGCTCGTCCGGGCACGCCAGCTCGTCGCACATCCGGCACATGAACTCCGAGGTCAGCAGGTCGTCGGTCAGCGCCTCGAGCATGGTCGACAGCGTGGCGGACATGGCTCGGCAGGAGTCCTCGTCCAGCACGGACAGGGCCTGCTCGAGGACCCGGCGCCGCTGCGCGAGCACAGCGCCGGCGATCGACTCGCCCCGCTCGGTCAGGACGAGATGGCGGGAACGGCCATCGACGGCGAGCACCCGCTCGACCAGCCCCGCGGCGGCCAGTCGATCCACCAGCTGGACGGCCCCGGGGTGGCTGATCCGCAGCTTGTGCGCGAGGAACGCGATCGGCCGCTGCGGGTAGAACCGCAAGGTGATCAGGGCCGCTGGGGCATGTCCCCCGAATCCGGCGACCGCCTCCATGCCGATCGACTGGCGATCGACGATCGTCTGTGCCAGTGTGCCCAGGATGTTGACCGTGAATGCGCGGTCGTCAGAAACGGACATATAAGTACCTTACCACATGCATAAGTACCTTACTGGATAGTCTCGACATCGAGATACCAGCCCGTCTCCGATGCCCGGGGACGGATGATCCGAAGGAGTCCAGCATGCGAGTGCTTGTCGTCGGCGCCGGAGGCGTCGGATCCTCCGCAGCCCTGATCGCCGCCCGTCGTGACTTCTTCGAGTCGTGGGTGGTGGCTGACTACGACCTCGGCCGCGCCGAGGAACTCGTCGCCCGGATCGGCGACCCGCGGTTCACCGCCGCGCGCATCGACGCCGGCGACGCCCACGCCGTGGCCGAGCTCTGCCGTGCGAACGGCACCACCCACGTGCTCAACGCGGTCGACCCGCGCTACGTGCTCAGCATCTTCCAGGGCGCGTTCCTGGCCGGTGCCCACTACATGGACACCGCGATGAGCCTGTCCAGCAAGCACCCGGAGAAGCCCTACGAGCTGCCCGGGGTGATGCTCGGTGACGAGCAGTTCGTCCACCACGACCAGTGGGTCGCCAGCGGCCAGCTCGCGCTCGTGGGCATGGGCGTCGAGCCGGGCCTGATCGACGTGTTCGCCCGGTATGCCTCCGACGAGCTGTTCAGCGAGATCGACGAGCTCGGCGTGCGAGACGCCTCCAACCTCGAGGTGACCGGCTACGAGTTCGCACCCTCCTTCTCGATCTGGACCGTGATCGAGGAGTGCCTGAACCCGCCCGCTGATCTGGGAGAAGGACCGCGGGTTCTACACCACCGAGCCGTTCAGCGAGCCCGAGGTGTTCGACTTCCCCGAGGGGATCGGCCCGGTCGAGTGCGTCAACGTGGAGCACGAGGAGGTCGTGCTCATGCCGCGTGTCCTCGACGCCAAGCGGGTGACCTTCAAGTTCGGACTCGGGGATGAGTTCATCGAGGTCCTGCAGACCCTGCGCAAGCTGGGCCTGGACAGCACCGAGCCGGTGACCGTCCGCGGGCACAAGGTCTCACCCCGCGACGTGGTCGCCGCGTGCCTTCCCGACCCCTTGACCCTGGGCGACAAGATGACCGGCAAGACGTGTGCCGGGGTGTGGGTCACCGGAAAGGGCAAGGACGGCGCCCCGCGCGAGGTGTACATCTACCACGTGTCGGACAACGAGTGGACCATGGCCGAGTACGGCGCCCAGGCCGTCGTGTGGCAGACCGCGATGAACCCGGTCGTCGCCCTCGAGCTGCTGGCCACCGGCGCGTGGAGCGGAACAGGCGTCATCGGGCCGGAGTCGTTCGACCCGAAGCCGTTCCTCGACCTGCTGCGCGACGGCTACGGCGAGAACTGGGTCGTCCAGGAGCGCACCCCGAAGGCCTGACCTGGCTCCGGCCCGGGGGTCGAACGGCCCTGTCGTGGAGCGTCGCACGCGCCTACGGTGGAGCCATCCCACAGTGGGGTGGTGATCGCTGATGCATCCGTTCTACGGACCCAGCGGCCGGCTGCTGGCCGACCGGGGTGCTCGCCCGGAGGGGATCGCGTCCATGGCCGCGTACCTCGCGTTCTGGGCAGCCGTGGTGGTCGTCGCGAAGCGGGAGGTGGACGCCCGGTGGCCGAGGGGCGCCGAGCGGCCATCCGCCAGTGACCCTGCACTTGAGGCGCTGCGTGTGCGCTACGCGCGCGGAGAGGTCGATCGCGACACCTTCCTCGCGACGTGGGCCGACCTGACCGCAGGGAGCCCCGACGATCGGACGCCCTGATGTCCGGGCTGCCGATGCGCGTATGGGCTGAGTTGGGGTGGTTCGGCCTGAATACCGTCGTGGCGCACCGGACCGACCCGATCATCGGCTCGATCATCCTGACCGATCGCTGCAACCTGAGCTGCCAGCACTGCGCGGTCGGAAACATCCGCCGGGTCGACTACCCGTGGTCGCGCATCTGTGCAGACCTGCACGCCCTGCGGGGCCAGGGGGTGCGCGTGCTGTTCCTCTACGGGGGTGAGCCGTTCCTCTGGCACGACGGCACGACGGTGTTGCGCGACGTCGTCCGGGAGGCCCGGAGCCTGGGCTTCGTGTCGGTCAACGTCGTCACGAACGGGACCCGCGGCCTGGACCTCCCCGAGGCGGACGTGATCCTGGTCAGCATCGATGGCACCCGGGAGCACCATGATCGGATCCGCGGAGCCACGTACGACCGCGTCCTGGCATCCATCGAGCAGGCACCGGCCGACAACCTGGTCCTCTACATGGCGGTCAACCGGATCAACCTCGAGGACATCGAGCACGTGGCCGCGCTGGCGTGCGACCTGCCACATGTCCGCGCGGTGTCCTTCAACCTCCACACGCCCTATCCGGGCACCGAGCACCTCACCCTCACGATGCCGCAGCGTCACGACGCCTGCGACCGGATCGCACGGCTCATCCACGAGGGCTACCCGGTGCTGAACCTGGCGTCCGCCCTGCCCCGGATCGCCGACCTCACCGCCCCCACGCCCTGCCACCAGTGCGTCATCATCGAGGACGGCCAGCAGTGGACCTGTGGCCGGTGCATCGAGGTCCCCGGCCTGTGCCAGCAGTGCGGGTTCCTCTTCGCCGGCGAGCTCGCACAGCTGTTCGCCGGTGATCCGCGAGTGGCGCTCGACGCGGTGCGCACGTACGGCCGCCTGCTGTGATCGTTCAGGCCACCGGGCGCTCGAACACGCGGCTGGCGGCTGCCCATGCGGCACCACCCCTGCGCCGTGCGGGTGTGGCCCAGGCCGCCGGGGCGCCGTCCTGGGCGTGCTCCTCGAGCATCTGGCCCCAGAGCGGCTCGATCATCCGGTAGGTGACGGCACGCTCGAGGTCGTGGTAGCGGTCGAAGCCCCGCGGGGTCAGCGCAAAGCCGGCGCTATCGCCTGAGCCCACCGGGAACACCAGCCCTGCGGCGACCAGGGGAGCCAGCGCGAGGTCGATGCCGCGGGTCCGCGCCCCGCTGCCTGCCGCCAGCGCCGTCGGGGTGATCCGTCCGGCGTAGGCCTGCCAGAACGCGTCATAGGCGCTGCCGCCGAGCGGTCCGAGGTGGAGCCATCGGGCGACGGGCAGCTGCCCCCGGGCCAGCGCGTCGAGGTAGGACTGCACGCCGAAGTGGTTGACCAGGAAGTCGCGACCGAGGAACGACGAGGCCCCGGCTCCGAGGCCGAGGAAGCGCCGGCGGGTGATCGAGGTGTAGCTGGCCGAGGTCGGCCGGTTGAAGGTCCAGACCGAGCGACGCTCGTACCCGTGGTCGGCGGCGATCCGGGTGGCCTCAGCCAGGACCTCGTGCTCCCGACGGCGATCGTGGCGCGTGGTGCCGAAGGGGGTGTACCCGAACCGCATGAGCGGGTAGGTCGAGACCTGGTCGACCCCGAGGGCGAAGCAGTCGGTGAGATCACGCAGGAAGGCCCCGGCGAGGCGGTCGTCGAGCTCCACGTCGACGATGAGGTCCACGTCCACCAGGTCGAACCGGCCGGCCGCAGCGACAACAGCCTCCCGCGCTGTCCGGGCGTCATGCGGCCGGCGCAGGCGGTGCAGGACCTCGTCGTGGAAGGACTGTGCCCCGATGCTCACCGCGGTGAAGCCCATGTCCCTCAGGGCCTCCAGCCGCACGGGTGTCGCATGGGTGGGCAGCACCTCGACGGCACGCTCGCCGCGGACCGGGATCGCGCTCAGAAGTCCGGCGAGCTCGTCGGGGAAGAGCGTCGGGGTGCCTCCGCCCACGTACAGCGAGGTGAATCCCTCGGCGCCCGCTGCACCCGCCTCGACGTACGCCCGCACCTCGCGCTCGAGGGCCGCGAAGTACGAGGCGGGCTGCCCCGGCCGGGGGACCACCTTGTTGTACGGGCAGAACGGGCAGATGCGGCTGCAGAACGGCACATGGACGTAGGCGCCGGCATCCCCGTCGAGCATGCCGACGACGTCACCTGCTGCGAGAACCCGTGGGGTCCTGCCCATGGCTCCATGCTCCCACCGGAGGGGCCATGGGAGCCGGGCCGGACGTCCCGACCCGGCGGGGAGGCGTGGAGCCCGCGAGCCGCCGAGAGCCGTGGGCCCATGAGCCGGGGAGGGCTCAGGCGAGCGCGGCGAACGCCTCCTCGATGACCGTCAGGGCCTCGTCGAGCAGGTGCTCGGGCATGCTCAAGGGGGGCAGGAATCGCAGCACGTTGCCGTAGGTGCCGGCGGTCAGCACGACCACGCCCGCGGTGTGGCACGCCTTGGCGACGGCGGCGGTCGAGGCGGGGTCCGCGTCACTGGTGCCGGGGACCACGACCTCGACGGCGATCATCGCGCCGCGGCCGCGGATGTCACCGATGCGGCCGGTGCGCTCGGCCAGCGCCTCGAGGCGGGGCATCATGAGCTCCCCGATGCGGCGCGCGGCCGCGTTCAGGTCGCCGTCGCGCATCTCCTCGATGGCACCGAGGGCTGCGGCGCACGCGACCGGGTTGCCGCCGTAGGTCCCGCCCAGCCCACCGACGTGCACGGCGTCCATGATCTCGGCGCGCCCGGTCACGGCGGCCAGCGGGAGCCCGCCGGCGATGCCCTTGGCGGTGGTGATCAGGTCCGGGACCACGGCCTCGTGGTCGCAGGCGAACCAGTCACCGGTGCGGCAGAAGCCGGTCTGGATCTCGTCGGCCACGAAGACGATCCCGTGGGCACGGGCGAACTCGACGAGCTCGGGCAGGAACCCCTCTGCCGGGACGATGAAGCCACCCTCGCCGGCGATGGGCTCGATGATGATCGCCGCCACGTTCTCGGCGCCGATCTCCTTGTCGATCCGGCTGATCGCCTTCGCCGCCGCCTCGGCGCCAGTCAGCCCGTCGCGGAAGGGGTAGCTCAGCGGGACGCGGTAGATCTCGGGGGCGAACGGGCCGAACGAGTGCTTGTAGGGCATGTTCTTGGCCGTCAGGCCCATGGTGAGGTTCGTGCGGCCGTGGTAGCCGTGCTCGAACACCACGATCGCCTGGCGATGGGTGTAGGCGCGCGCGATCTTGACCGCGTTCTCCACCGCCTCGGCGCCGGAGTTGAACAGCGCCGAGCGCTTCACGTGGTCACCGGGGGTCAGCTCGTTGAGGGCCTCGCAGACCGCGACGTAGGACTCGTAGGGGGTGACCATGAAGCAGGTGTGGGTGAACTCGGCCACCTGGCGCTGTACGTTCTCCACGACCTTCGGGGCCGAGTTGCCCACGGTCGTCACGGCGATGCCGGAGCCCATGTCGATCAGGGAGTTCCCGTCGACGTCCACCAGCACGCCGCCCCCCGCGGCCACGATGAATGCCGGAAGCGTTCCTCCGACGCCGGCCGAGACGGCCCGGGTGCGGCGCTGCTGCAGCTCGAGGCTGCGCGGTCCGGGGATCGCGGTGACCAGGCGGCGCTCCTGGGGCAGCGTGGGGCCACCGGTGACCGTGGCGACGTCGAGGCTCATTCGTACTCCCTGGGTGCGACGAGGGGTGGGGGTCCGGGAACAGGGTACGCGTTCCGGGGGCGGGACGCGATCCCGCCTCCGATGCGGGATCACTGCCTGCTAGCCCGTCCAGGCACCGGAATCCGTGACTGGAGGGTCAGTGCAGGGACGGAATCCGTTGCGTGAGGGGGTTTCTGGCTTCGTCGCCCGCTCCCGGGGCCGGGTATCCTTACCCCTCATGCAGCCCATGCCGTCCTCGTCCTCGCCCCTGCCCTTCTGGATCGCCGGGCGCCCTGAGCGCAGCGAGGTCGTCGCCGACGTGCTGAACCCCTACGACGGGTCCGTCGTGGGTCGCCACGCGGTTCCGACGCCCGACCAGGTCGAGCAGGCAGTCGCCGCAGCGTGGTCCGCGCGCCATGAGACGACCCGCCAGCCGGCCGCGGTCCGGGCTGAGGCGCTGATGCACGTCTCGACCAGCGTCACCCAGCGCGCCGAGGAGATCGCCCGACTCATCACCGCTGAGAACGGCAAGCCGCTGATGTGGGCACGGGCTGAGACCCACCGCGTGGCCTCGACCTTCCGGTGGGCCGCCGAGGAGGCTCGGCGCTTCAACGGCGAGTTCCAGCGACTGGACACCGACCCGGCCGCCGCCGGCCGCGCTGCGCTCGTGCGCCGGTTCCCGATCGGGCCGGTCCTGGGGATCGCCCCGTTCAACTTCCCCCTGAACCTGACCGCGCACAAGGTCGCGCCTGCGATCGCGGTTGGTGCGCCCATCATCATCAAGCCGGCCCCGTCCACCCCGCTGTCGGCGCTGCTGCTCGGCGAGCTGCTGGCCGAGACCGGCCTGCCCGAGGGGGCGTGGTCGGTCCTGCCGGTCGGCAACGACGCGGCCCCCGGGCTGGTGGCCGACCCCCGGCTGCCCGTGGTGTCCTTCACCGGCTCGGACGTCGTCGGCTACCAGATCCAGGCCGCCGTGCCCACCAAGCACGTGACCCTCGAGCTCGGCGGCAACGCGGCGGCTGTGGTCCTGGCCGACTGGAACTCGCCGGCCGACCTGGCGTGGGCGGCCTCACGGATCGCCACCTTCGCCAACTACCAGGCGGGGCAGTCCTGCATCTCGGTGCAGCGGGTGATCGTGGACCGCAGCCTGCTCGACCAGCTCGTGCCGATGATCGTGGAGCGCGTCGAGGCGCTGGCCACCGGATCGCCCTGGCATGAGGACACCGTGGTCGGCCCCCTGGTGAACGAGGCCGCGGCGATCCGCGTGCAGTCCTGGGTCGAGGAGGCTGTCGCCTCCGGTGCCCGGCTGCTCGCCGGCGGCACCCGAGAGGGCGCGACAGTCGCCCCGACGGTCCTCATCGATGCACCGGCCGACGCGAAGGTGTGCGCCGAGGAGGTGTTCGGCCCGGTCATGGTGATCGTGCCCGTGGACGGTGTCGATGAGGCGTTCGCCACGGTCAACGACTCGCGCTTCGGCCTGCAGACCGGCGTGTTCACGCACAACATGGTCACGGCGTTCCGGGCGCACAGCGAGCTCGAGGTCGGGGGAGTGGTCATCGGCGACGTGCCGTCGTTCCGGGCCGACCAGATGCCCTACGGCGGGGTGAAGGCCTCCGGCTTCGGCCGCGAGGGCCTGAAGTCGGCGATGGCGGACTTCACCTACGAGAAGGTCATGGTCCTCACCGGCCTGCCGCTGTAGGGGATCGCGCGACGGGCCATCCCCCGCATCAGCTCTCAGAGCGGGGTGTTGCCCGCCGTGCCGACCAGCTGCTCCCGGTACTGCGGACTGGCCAGGCGCTGCGCCTCCGCCTGGGCCGCGGCCACCCTCGCGGGCATGTCCAGCCGGGCGGTGGGCTCCTCGTTGCCGGGGGTCGACACGAACTGCTCGATCGCGGCGAGCCCAGCGTCAGCCCGGCCGCCGGCCGCGGCCTGCTTGGCGTCCAGCCGTGCGGCGTACCAGTCGGAGGCCAGGACGGACTCGCGGGTGAACATCTCCCGGAACTCCGGCGCATCGAGGGTCCAGCCCTCGTGCCGTGACGCCCGTTGGCCATGATCTCCAGCAGCGCGCGCAGCGGCGGGATCGCCAGCGAGATCGTCCCGTCGTCGAAGTACGACGCGCGCGACCCGCTCGTGCGTGGTCACGATCGTGGCCACCGACTCGGCGAAGATGCGCGACGTCCTGCAGCTCGGGACGCAGCATCTGCGGGGTGAGCACCATGTGCGGGTGCAGGAAGATGCGGCCGAAGTACTTGGCGGCGAACTTGTCGGTGATCCGGTAGCCCAGCCGGCTGGCCGCGACCACGGCGCCGTCATGCTCGAAGTCGGTCAGCTTCTCCAGGGCGCCCTCGGCGATGAGGTTGTGGGCGTCGCGCTCCTGCGGGCTCATCCGGGAGAACGTCTCAGGGATGAGCATCGAGATGTCGTGGTCGACCCGCACCTGCGGCCCGACGTAGCCCGGCGGCCGACAGCCACCCGTCGTACCCGGTGAGGGCGTAGGCCATGCAGCGACGCGTTCAGGTCGATGACCGCGGGCATCGCGTTGAACGGGCCCTTGGTCAGCGCGCCCTCGGACCCGGCCCCGGTGGTGGAGGGCGACTTGCCGGTCATCGAGGAGATGAACTCCATGAACAGCTCGGGCAGCTCCATGAAGTGCAGCGGGTTGAACGAGCACAGCGGCGGGACGCGGCCCGTCCGGCGGGTTGTTGCGCCGGCCGGCCGCGACCACGTCCACCGGCTGGATCAGCGGCGCATCGCGAGGGCAGGCGGCGGGCCAGCCGGGCGGACAGCTCGGCGACGGCTGTCGCGGCGGCGTTGGCCCGGTCGGGTCGCGGCTGCAGGTACCGGGGGTTCTTCGAGGGCTTGCCATCCACCAGCCGCGGATTGGCCGAGCAGACGAAGTAAGTCGGGTCCCTGGCCCTCGGGGCTGTCGGCGAAGTCGCTGATCATCTCGGCCATCGGGGCGCTGAACGCGCTGAACGCCACGGCGTCGTCGCGCATCGCGATCGGCATCGGCCCGGGTCAGCGGCTGGAAGTTGGAGATGAACGTGCCGGGCGAGGAGAGGTCGCGCTCGGCCTGCTTGTCGTAGCCCGCGGTGGATGGCGTCGTCGGGGCGCTGGAACAGCAGCTTCTCGCAGTTCTCCACGAGCTTGTAGGAGCGGTCCGGGTCCAGGCCCAGCTGGGAACCGGGCACCACCGTGGAGGCGGTGATGTCGTCCTGGGTCTGGACCTTGGTCGCCGGGGAGAAGTCGTGGCGCAGGCCGAACAGCCGCCACGAGCCGTCGGTGTTGAACCCGACCCGCAGCATGTTGACGGTGATCTTGGCCCCGTCCAGGCGCAGCGAGTTGCCCTGGCGGCCGTTGATGATCACGACGCTGAAGTGGCTGCGCCAGTCGTCGCCCCACTCAGGGCGGTAGGCGCGCTTGATCACGTAGACGAGCTCCTTGACATGCACCGGGATCCGGTCCAGCCACGCGTTGTGCTCAGCGGTGTACACGGCCGGCGACGGCGTCAGCAGCTTGATCACCGACCCGATGGAGCGGTCCTCGGTCGAGGATCCGCCGATGGTCCACACCGTTGCGCGCCGGGTCGAGGAAGCGGTGGGCGTAGTCCCGCTCGAGGATCGCCGCGACCCGGTCCATGTCGTCATCGAAGTCCGCGACGTAGGCCGACCCGTAGATGAAGGCGTCAGTGATGGCCTTGGAGATCTCCGACTTCCCGCCGCCGGAGACGGTCGCGGGCTTGTGGCACGAGGTCGTCTGTAGCCACGGTTCCCGTCAGGTTCCACGTGGTCTGGTCGTAGGGCTGCTGGTGCATCTGGACCCGGTACCCGTTGGGGCTCAGGTAGCACTTGTCGGCGCGCAGCGGGATGGAGCCCCGCTGGCCGTCGCCACTGGGCCACGAGACGGTCATGTCGCGCAACGAGTACCGCGCCCCGCCGGGGACCAGCACGATGTGCGGCTGCTGCAGGTCGAGGGCATGGCCCTCGGACTGCGCTGCGAAGCGCTCGGGATCGCGCTCGAGGACCTGGGCGAGGGTGTAGGAGTCGCCGCACTGGTTCTCGGTGTACTCCTGGCCCAGGTTGTAGCTGGGGAAGACCAGGGCGCCTCCGGCGTGCTCCTCCTCGGCGTTGCCGAAGAGGTTCGCCGAGTAGGAGATCTGGGTCTTGACCTCCTTCTTGCAGTAGCCGAAGTAGTTGTCGGCGATGACCGTGACGATCACCCCGCGCGCGTCGCGCGCACAGATCTTGAACGCCTGGCCGTTGTTGTAGCGCTCGTCCTCGTCCGCCCAGCAGACGCCATCGCGCTTCTGTCGATCGGTGGCGTCGTCGACGTGGGGGAGGCCGAGCTCCTTCTTGGTCAGGCGGGTCAGGTGCGGGGCGAGGATGACGCATCCGGTGTGCCCGGTCCACGTCTCGGGGGCCAGGGACGCGTCGTTCTCGGGCAGGTAGGGGTCCCCGCCGTTGCCGAAGATGCCCTCCACGAAGTCGAGGTTGGCAACAAGGCCGCCGGGAACGATGAAGCGGGTCTCCATGCGCTTCTCACGGACCGAGCCGGGCACCTCGGGCGCGACGAGGGGGCGCAGCTGCAGGGACACGAAGCAGGCGGCCGGTTCGGGCTGGTTGGCCGTGTAGGGCAGGACCATGTCCACCTGCGGCGGCTCGAACGCGCGTGCCAGCAGGCGGGCGAAGGCCACCTTCGGGCACGGCGATCTTGTCGTCGGGGATCGGCAGGCCGCCCTCCGCGATGTGGAACACGCCAGCGGTCGTCCGGCGATCGTTCGCCGGGTTGTGCAGCACTCCGTTCACCAGTCGGTAGCTGGTGAGCAGCGGCGAGGTGAAGGTGTCGCCGTCGAAGGGCAGGGACAGATCGCGGGCCATGCCGGGCTCGTCGAGCACGAACGTTCGCCGGGGCAGCTTCGGCAGCTCGCCGGTCTCAGCCAGGTAGTCGTCGAGGAACGCCTGGATGCGCCCGTCCGCGGCGCACAGCCGGTCAGCCAGCCGCCGGCTCAGCTCGCGTTGGCGGGCAAGGATCGGCTGGGCGAGCTGGGCGGCCTCGGAGTCCCCGGCGCCCACGGGCAGGGGGAGTCCGAGCAGGGCGAGGCGGAGGTTGATGGCATCGTTCTGGTGGGGTGTCACACGGATGATTCTCCTGCTTCTGGCGGTGCGCACGCCAGTCACGCCGATGGATCGGAGCTGAACCGGAGCCGAACGCCGCACCGACAGCGGTGCCTGGGTGGCTGCACCGCGCGGATCCGGACCATCGAGGCGACACCCGCTTCGGCGTGGTGATCGAACAGCGTTCGTCAGGATCGTGTGAGGGTTGGCGCCGATCCACGCAGGCATGGCCGTGACATGGCTGCCCGTGCCGCCGTGATCGGCGACAATGGGGCCATGACCGCGCGCAGGGACGTGATCCTCCTGGGCAGCACCGGCTCGATCGGCACCCAGGCCCTCGACGTCATCGTGCGCAACCCGGAGCGTTTCCGCGTGGTCGGGCTGGCCGCCGGCGGCGGCAACGTGGCGCTGCTGGCCGAGCAGGCGATCGCGTTCGACGTGCCGGTGGTGGCCATCGCCGATGCCTCCGGCGCTCCCGCGCTGGAGGCCGAGCTCGCCGCTCTGCGCCCGGCCGGCCGCCGCCCCGAGGTCCTCGCCGGCCCCGAGGCCGCCACGGAGCTCGCGGGACTCGCCTGCGATGTCGTCCTCAACGGGATGACCGGCGCTGTCGGGCTCGAGCCCACCCTCGCCGCCCTGCGCGCCGGACACACCCTGGCCCTGGCCAACAAGGAGTCCCTGATCATCGGAGGCCCGCTGGTCACCGCCGCGGCCGCCCCGGGGCAGATCGTGCCGGTCGACTCCGAGCACTCCGCCCTGGCCCAGTGCCTCGTGGGAGGGCGTGCCGACGAGGTCCGCCGGCTCGTGCTCACTGCCAGCGGGGGGCCGTTCCGGGGGCGCACCCGGGCTGAGCTGGTCGACGTGACCCCCGAGCAGGCGATGGCGCATCCCACCTGGGACATGGGCCCGGTCATCACCATCAACTCCGCGACCCTGGTCAACAAGGGTCTCGAGGTGATCGAGGCGCACCTGCTCTTCGACATCCCGATGGACCGGATCACCGTGATGGTGCACCCGCAGTCGGTGATCCACTCGATGGTCGAGTTCGTCGACGGGTCGACGCTGGCCCAGGCCAGCCCGCCGGACATGCGCCTGCCCATCGCACTGGGGCTCACCTGGCCCGAGCGGGTGCCGGACGCCTCACCGGCGTGCGACTGGACGACGGCGCACACCTGGACCTTCGACCCGCTGGACGATGACGCGTTCCCAGCCGTGCGCCTGGCGCGCGCCGCGGGGGCCACCGGGGGCACGGCTCCCGCGGTGTTCAACGCCGCCAACGAGGTGGCCGTCGACGCGTTCCGGGCCGGGGAGCTGGGCTTCGTCGGGATCGTGGACACGATCGAGGCGGTCCTGGCCGCGCACACCCCGGTGGTCGGGGACGACTTCACGCTGGCGGCGGTCCGCGTCGCCGACGACTGGGCCCGGACCGAGGCCCGGTCGCGAATCCTGACGGGGGTGCGTTGATGGACACCATGCTGTTCGTGCTGGGGGTGCTGCTGGCAGGCCTGTTCATCGGGCTGTCGATCGGGCTGCACGAGATCGGGCACATGGTGCCGGCCAAGAAGTTCGGGGTGCGCGTCACCCAGTACATGGTGGGCTTCGGCCCGACGCTCTGGTCCAAGCACGGGCGGGAGACCGAGTACGGCGTCAAGTGGATCCCGCTCGGTGGCTACATCCGGATGATCGGCATGTTCCCGCCGCCCAAGGGCGCCCCCGAGGGGACAGCCGGGCGGGGCACGACCGGTCGGTTCCAGATGCTGGCCGAGGAGGCCCGGACCTCGTCGTGGGAGGAGGTCCAGCACGGCGACGAGAACCGCGTGTTCTACCGGTTGAGCGCGCCGAGGAAGGTCGTGGTCATGCTGGGCGGGCCCACCATGAACCTGATCCTGGCCACGTTCTTCTTCCTCCTGCTCCTGGTCGGGATCGGCATCCCGACGCCCACCACCACGGTGGCCCAGGTGGGCACGTGCGTGCCGTCGTACATGGCCACGCCGGAGGCCGCCGCCGCCGCGGTGGCCGACCCGACGATCGTTCGCGACGCGCCCGAGTGTGGCCCGGAGGACGAGGTGTCTCCCGCGGCCGTGGCCGGGATCGTGGCCGGTGACCGGATCACGTCGATCAACGGGCAGCCGGTGTCGGTGTGGAGCGAGCTGACGGACGTGACCCGGGCCAGCCCGGGGCAGACCGTGGTCCTCGGCCTGGAGACTGCGAGCGGGCCCCGCGAGGTCGAGGTCCCGATGGCCACGGCCTACCGTCCCGTCGTCGATGACGAGGGCGTGGTCGGCGAGGAGATCGTGGCCACCGGCTACATCGGCGTCACCCCGCAGTCGGAGTACGTGGCGCAGCCCCTCAGTGCCGTTCCGGCCACCATGTGGGACGTGGCCGTGCGCAGCGGCCAGGCCCTGCTCACCCTGCCGGTGCGCGTCTACGAGCTGGCCCAGGACATGATCGCCGGTGAGGAGCGCGACCCGGAGAGCCCGGTGAGCGTCGTGGGCGTGGGACGGATCTCCGGTGAGGTCGTCGCCGCCGAGGAGCCGGTCAAGGCCAAGTTCGCGATCCTGATCAGCCTGATGGCCAGCCTCAACCTCTTCCTGTTCCTGTTCAACCTGCTGCCGGTGCTGCCCCTCGACGGTGGGCACGTGCTCGGCGCGACCTACGAGGGGGCGCGGCGGACGGTGGCCCGCTGGCGAGGCCGTCCCGACCCGGGACCGGTGGATGTCGCGCGTCTGCTGCCCATCTCCTACGGGGTGGGGATCGTGCTCATCGCCGTGTCGAGCGTCGTGATCCTCGCCGACGTCATCAACCCGATCTCCATCTACGGCTGAGCCGGCCGATGCCGGACGCCCAGTCGTCGCCAGCAGCCACGGACGCGACGTCCCACCGGGCGCCGTGGTGGCTGCGGGCCGCGGGGATCGGCGTTGCCGCCGGCCTCCTCTCCGGGCTCTTCGGGGTCGGCGGCGGGATCATCATGGTCCCGCTGCTCGTGGCGTGGTTCTCCCTCGACCAGCGCCGGGCCAGCGCCACGAGCCTCCTGGCGATCGTGCCGATCGCCACCGCGTCAGCTGCGGGGTACGCGCGGAACGGCAACATCGACCTGGCGGCGGGCCTGCTCCTGCTGATCGGTGGGGTCGTCGGCGGGCAGCTGGGCGCCCGGATGCTGCCCCGGACCCCCATCGCGACCCTGCAGCTCTGGTTCGGGATCCTCAGCCTGGCCACCGCGGCCAGGTTGGTGTTCGGGGGCAGTTCGAGCGCGTTGGCCGGTCTGGGAGGTGTGTGGGAGGGCGGGCTCCTGGTGCTGGTCGGGGTGGCGGCCGGCATGCTCGCCGGGCTCCTCGGGGTGGGCGGGGGGATCATCATGGTCCCGGGGTTGGTGCTGCTGACCGGTGCCGGCGCCGACACCGCGCGGGGGACCAGCCTGCTCGTCGTCATCTTCACGGCCCTGACCGCCACAGTGACCAACGTGCGCAACGGCCTGGTCGAGGGGCGCCTGGCGCTCGTCGCCGGGCTCGTCGGTGTCCCGGCCGGCCTGGCCGGCGCTGCCCTCGGCCAGTGGCTGCCCGAGCGGGTCGCCCTCGTGCTCTTCGCGGTGCTGCTCACCTGGTCCGGCATCCAGATGATCCTGCGCAGCCGACGCTCCCGGCGTGAGGCGTCAACCGCCCCGGCACGGGATACTTGACCCCATGAGCGTCAACCTGGGGATGCCCCCGCTTCCGCCGCCCGTGCTCGCGCCCCGTCGGCCCACCCGCCAGATCCTGCTCAAGCACCCGACCCACCCGGTCGCCGTCGGGGGTGATGCCCCGATCAGCGTGCAGTCGATGGCCACCACCCTCACCGCCGACGTGAACACGACCCTGCAGCAGATCGCCGAGCTGACGGCGTCGGGCTGCCAGGTGGTGCGCGTGGCGGTGCCCAGCCAGGACGATGCCGACGCCCTGCCGGAGATCGCCCGCAAGTCCGGGATCCCGGTGATCGCCGACATCCACTTCCAGCCCAAGTACGTGTTCGCGGCGATCGAGGCCGGGTGCGCCGGGGTGCGGGTGAACCCGGGCAACATCAAGCAGTTCGACGACAAGGTGAAGGAGATCGCCGCCGCAGCGCGCGACCACGGCACGCCGATCCGGATCGGCGTCAACGCCGGGTCGTTGGACCCGCGGCTGCTCAAGAAGCACGGCAAGGCCACGCCCGAGGCGCTGGTCGAGTCCGCGCTGTGGGAGGCGAGCCTGTTCGAGGAGCACGGCTTCCGCGACATCAAGATCTCGGTCAAGCACCACGACCCGGTCGTGATGGTCCGTGCCTACGAGCTGCTCTCCGAGCAGTGCGACTACCCGCTGCACCTCGGGGTCACCGAGGCCGGCCCGACGTTCCAGGGCACCATCAAGTCCGCGGTCGCGTTCGGGGCGCTGCTGAGCAAGGGCATCGGGGACACCATCCGCGTCTCGCTGTCGGCCCCTCCGGTGGAGGAGGTCAAGGTCGGGATGCAGATCCTGGAGAGCCTCAACCTGCGCCAGCGCGGGCTGGAGATCGTCTCGTGCCCCTCGTGCGGCCGGGCCCAGGTGGACGTGTACACGTTGGCCGAGCAGGTCACCGCCGGCCTGGAGGGCCTCGAGGTGCCGCTGCGGGTGGCCGTCATGGGCTGTGTGGTCAATGGCCCCGGTGAGGCCCGCGAGGCCGACCTGGGCGTGGCCAGCGGAAACGGCAAGGGCCAGATCTTCGTCAAGGGCCAGGTCATCAAGACCGTGCCCGAGGCGCTGATCGTCGAGACCCTGATCGAGGAGGCCATGCGCCTGGCCGAGGAGATGGACGCCGAGGGCAGCCCGTCGGTGTCGGTGAGCTAGAGCGATGACCGCCCAGGATCCGGGATCGGCGCCCGCTGCTCCAGGCACGGCACCCGCCCCGGGGCCGGCCGGGTCGCCCGATGCGGCCCCGGGCAGGGCGGAGGAGTGGTCCCAGGAGGCGTTCGAGGCGGCCTTCGCCGACGCGGAGGTCAAGATCGGCCGGTTCAACCTGGCGGTCTTCGGCAAGACCGGCGTGGGCAAGTCCACGCTGGTCAACGCGATCTTCGGCGAGAACGTCGCGGCCACCGGCATCGGGCGCCCCGTCACGCTGGGCAGCCACCTCTACGTGCACCGCACCGGCAAGCTGGGCATCTACGACACCCAGGGCCTCGAGGTGGGTCGCGACACCGCCCGGATCATCGACGAGCTGAAGCGCTTCATCGACACCAGCCGGGTGATGCCGTTCGCCGAGCAGGTCCACCTCGCGTGGTACTGCGTGCGGGCCACCGACCGGCGCTTCGAGCAGACCGAGGCCGAGTTCATCCGTGAGCTGGCCGGCGTCGGGCTCCCGGTGATCCTGGTCATGACGCAGGTGCCGGGCCGCCGGGACCCGCACGGTCAACTGTTCATCGCGCCTGACGCCATCGAGCTCGGTCGCCAGATCGAGGGGATGGGGCTGCCCATCCACGACGGTCGCCCGTTCATGGTCAATGCGCTGGCCGATCCCTTCACCGGGGTCGAGCAGCATGGACTGCTGGACCTGCTCGATGCCACCTTTCGCTGCGCTCCGGACGAGGCCGCCGAGGCCCTTACCGCCGCGCAGAAGATCGACCCCGCGCGAAAGGCTGCGGCTGCCGAGAAGGCGGTGAACGCTGCCACTGCGGCGGCCACAGCAGCGGGGTTCACCCCCATCCCGTTCGCGGATGCCGCAGTGCTCGTGCCGATCCAGATCGGGATGATGGCCAAGATCGCCAACATCTACGACATCCCCATGCAGCGCGCGACCGTGGCCAGCCTGGCGGCCACGACCGTGACCACCCAGGCGGGCCGGGCAGCTGCCACTGGCCTGCTCAAGCTCGTGCCCGGTGTGGGGACCCTCGCGGGCGGGGCGATCACCGGTGGTGTTGCGGGGACGGTCACCTTCGCCGTGGGGACCGCGTGGCACCGGGTGTGCATCGGGATGGCCGAGGGCAAGTACGAGACCGTCTCGGGAACGCTGGACTCCGAGACCATCCAGCGCGTGTTCAACCAGGAGGTCTCGTCGATCATGCGCAGCCGCGGGTTCGGCGCGAGGAAGTAGCGCTCTCGGCGGGGGCCGCGCTGGGGGCCCAGGAGGTCCGGATGTGATGGGACAGGACGCGTGGGGTCAGAACGCGACGATGCCGAACAGGGTCAGCAGGAACGGCAGGAGCATGGCGAACACCACCACGAGGCCGATGACGGTCATGTTCCGGCGGATCCAGTCCATGGTGGTGATTATCCCCGATGTCAGAACAGGACGGTCGCGAAGGTCCCGACGGTCTGGAAGCCGACCCTCAGGTAGGTCCCGACGGCCACATGGTTGTAGTCGTTGACGTACAGGCTGACGATCGGTGCGATGTGTGTCCGGGCGTGCTCAACGACAGCGGCCATCCCGGCCACCCCGAGCCCACGTCCGCGTAGCGCCGGGTCGACCCAGACCCCTTGGATCTGGCAGGCGCGCGCCGTGGCGGAACCGACCTCGGCCTTGAAGATCAGCCTCCCGTCCTCCACGACGCCCAGGGCGCGGCCCGAGCGGACGATCTCGGCCAGTCGCGCGCGGTATGCGGGCCCACCGCCGTGGGAGACCGGGGAGACCCCGACCTCCTCGGTGAACATGGCGATCGCCGCGGGCAGGAGCAGGTCGAGCTCGTCGAGGCGCAGGACGCGCAGCCCGGGGTGGGCGGGTCGGGTGGCGGGAGCGGCCGTGGCCATCAGGTACTGCGTCGCGCGGACCTCACGGGCCGGTCCCCAGGCGGGGGCGAGCAGGCGCCACAGGTCGAGGACCTCGTCGGCGGGGCCCACCAGCGACGAGCAGCGGCGCCCGAGGCGGCGGGCGTTGTCGGCGAACGTGGCGCGGGCCAGGGGTGTGGTCTCGATCGGGATCAGGTTGGCGCCGGTGTACATCGCCGAGCGCAGCTGGCCAGCCTCGAACCATCCCCAGACGAGGCCACCGAGGGCCCACGGGTCCATCGGGTCGGCCAGCCGCGAGGCCACGAAGCAGTGCGCCACCGGGTCGCGCTCCACGAGCGCGAGGAGGGCCGGGAGGTGGCGCGATGTCAGCACCTTCAGCTCGCCGGGCACGGCGGCCATCCTGCCACGCCGGGATATCCTTGCCGCGACTGTCCGACCCGCCCGGTCCAGCCGTGCGCGGTCGTCATTGCCCGGACCTGGAGGAGACCCCTCGTGCTGACCCGTATGTCCACGCTGTTCCTGCGCACCCTCCGCGAGGACCCGGCGGACGCCGAGGTCCCGTCCCACCGCCTGCTGGTGCGCGCCGGGTACGTGCGCCGGGTCGCCCCCGGGGTGTTCACGTGGCTGCCCCTGGGCTACCGCGTCCTGCGCAACGTCGAGCGGATCGTGCGCGAGGAGATGGACGCCGCCGGCTTCCAGGAGGTGCACTTCCCAGCACTCCTGCCCCGTGAGCCCTACGAGCGGACCAACCGGTGGACCGAGTACGGGCCCAACCTGTTCCGCCTGCAGGACCGCCGTGGCTCGGACTACCTGCTCGGGCCCACCCACGAGGAGATGTTCACGCTCACCGTCAAGGACCTGTACTCCTCGTACAAGGACCTCCCGCTGAGCCTGTACCAGATCCAGACCAAGTACCGCGACGAGGCGCGCCCCCGTGCGGGCATCCTGCGTGGTCGCGAGTTCGTGATGAAGGACTCCTACTCGTTCGACACCTCGGATGCCGGCCTGGAAGCCTCCTACGCCCGGCACCGCGACGCCTACATCTCGACCTTCGACCGGCTGCGGATGCAGTACACGATCGTCTCGGCCATGTCCGGGGCGATGGGTGGCTCGGCCTCCGAGGAGTTCCTGGCCGTGTGCCCGGTGGGCGAGGACACCTACGTGCAGTGCACGACCTGCGACTACGCCGCCAACGTCGAGGCGGTCGCCAGCGTGCCGCCCGCGGAGGTGCCCCTCGAGGGGCTGCCCGCCGCGCACGTCGAGGACACCCCCGACACCCCCACGATCGAGACGCTGGTCGACCTGGCCAACGCCCGTGCGGAGCTGGCCCGGGGGGATCGGCCGTGGGAGGCCGGCGACACGTTGAAGAACGTGGTCGTGAAGGTCGCGATGCCCGACGGGACGTCCCACCCCCTGGTCATCGGTCTGCCCGGCGACCGCGAGGTGGACCTCAAGCGCCTCGAGGCGCTGCTGCTCCCCGGCGAGCCGGTCGCGTTCGAGGAGTCGGACTTCGCAGCCAACCCGGCACTGGTCAAGGGCTACATCGGGCCCGGTGCGCTCGGGGAGGAGTCGGCGTCCGGGATCCGCTACCTGCTGGACCCGCGGGTGGTCACCGGAACTCGCTGGATCACGGGGGCCGACCAGCACGGGCGGCACGTGTTCGACCTCGTGGCCGGGCGGGACTTCACCGGCGACGGGACGATCGACGTCGCCGAGGTGCGCGAGGGTGATCCCTGCCCGCAGTGCGCGGCGTCCGGGCGGGCGGGACTGCTGACCCAGGCCCGCGGCATCGAGATCGGCCACATCTTCCAGCTGGGGCGCAAGTACGCCGAGGCCCTGGACCTCAAGGTCCTCGACGAGAACGGCAAGCAGGTCGTGGTGACCATGGGGTCCTACGGGATCGGGGTCTCGCGCGCAGTTGCGGCGATCGCCGAGCAGCACCACGACGATCGCGGCCTGATCTGGCCCCGTGAGGTCTCGCCGGCCGACGTGCACCTGGTGGCCACGGGCAAGGACGAGGCGGTGTTCGAGGCCGCGGAGCAGATCGCAGCCGAGCTCGACGCGCTCGGCATCCGGGTGCTGTTCGACGACCGCAGGGGAGTCTCGCCCGGGGTCAAGTTCAACGACTCCGAGCTGATCGGCGTGCCGTTGATCGTCGTGGTCGGCAAGAAGCTGGCCGAGGGTGCGATCGAGGTCAAGGACCGGGCCAGCGGGGAGCGCAGTGACGTTCCCATCGGCTCGGCGGTGGCCACGATCGCCGAGCTGGTCGCGGCGCTGCCGTGACCGAGCCCGATGGGGGCGCGGCTGCCTCTGGTCCCGGGGGGGCCCGGGTCGACGGCGGCGGCGGTACGGGCGCCCGGATCGAGGCCGTCATCTTCGACTGGGGCGGCACGCTGACCCCGTGGCACGAGGTCGACCTCACAGCCGGGTGGTACGCCTACGCCAGCATCTACGACCCCCGGCATGCCGCCAGCCTCGCTGCGCGGCTGTACGCCGCGGAGATCCAGCGCTGGCAGGACCAGCACCACAGTGCGGGCAGTGCGGGGACCGGGCGCCTGGACCAGATGCTGCTGGACTGCGGGATCGACCTGACCAGCCCGCGCCACCACGAGGCCCTGGATGCGTACCTGCGGTTCTGGGACCCGCACACCGAGGCAGACCCCGATGCCGCGGAGCTGCTGGCTGCGCTGCGTGATCGCGGGATCCGGATCGGCGTGCTGTCGAACACCCTGTGGCCCCGGGAGCACCACGAGGCGGTGTTCGCGCGTGACGGCCTGCTGGAGCTGATCGACGGGGCGGTGTACTCCTCGGAGCTCCCGGTGGGCAAGCCGCACGAGGACGCGTTCCTGGCCGCCCTGCGGGCGGTGGGCGTCGCGGACCCGGCACGCGCGGTGTTCGTGGGGGATCGCGCGTGGGACGACGTCCACGGTGCGCAGCAGGTGGGGATGCGCGCGATCCTCGTCCCGCACAGCGAAATCCCGCACGACCAGGTCGGCCCGGTTGAGGGGGAGCCCGACGCCGTCGTGCAGCGGCTCGGTGAGGTTCTGGCGCACGTGGATCGGTGGAACGCGGCGGCCGCCGACTGAGCGGTCGTGCGGCCGTGCAGGTGGGGGCCGTCGGTGGGCCGGAGGGGGTTGCTGGTCAGTCCGGGTCGAGCACGTGGATCCGGGCATGGAGCAGGGCGTCGCCCCCGCTGCCCAACGCCGCGCGCAACGCCCGGTGCAGGCCGTCCTCGAGGTAGAGCTCGCCGCGGTACGCCACGATGTGGGCGAACAGGTCACCGTAGAAGGTGGAGTCGTCGGCCAGCACGATGGTCAGGTCCAGGGTGCTCTTGGTGGTCGTCAGGGTGGACAGGCGCACCCGCGTCGGGCGGATGGCGGCCCAGTCCCTTGAGGTGAGCCCGTGATCGGGGTAGGGCCGATGGTCACCGACGCGCTTGAACAGCATGTGCACACCCTGCCCGATGGGGCCGGCGCGGAACCCGCCGGGTCATCGATCGGCCCGCCCCGGTGGGTTGATCAGCCGGCGAGCGACCGTCAGGTGGCCGGCTCCTCCGCCGTGGCCTCGGTGCCGAGCTCGTGGGGCTCGTCCTCGCGCCGGCCCTCCACGCGGATCAGCCGCCACCAGCCCACGATCCCGACGAGGCCGAACAGCAGCCACTGCACCGAGTACACGAGGTTGTTCAACCCGCGGTGGCCCGGCACCGGCAGGCTTGTGAGCCCCTCGTCGGCGGCGGGCTCGCTGGATGTCAGCTCCGCATAGGCGTTGTACCGGGCCACGTCCCCGGGGGTGATCAGCACCTGGGGATCGGCGGCCCAGGCCTGGCCCGGTGGTGGGGTCTGCGTGGGGTCGGTCGTCTCAGCGGGTCGCAGGCGCGCGGTGACGGTCACCTCGCCGGTGGGCGGGGGGGTAACCACCGGGGCGGCCGTGGTGTCGCCGGCGGCGGTGTCGGCTGGGGTCCATCCGCGGTTGACCAGCAGGACCCCGGCGTCGGTCACCAGGGGAGTGACGATCCAGAACCCGTTGCGCCCGTCCAGCGGCCGGCGGCGGACGGCCGTCTCGGCCGCTTCGTCGAAGACCCCCGTGGCGGTGACGGTGCGCCATTCGAGCTCCGCGGGCAGGGCCGGGGCCGGCCCAGCGGGGGCGGCGTCGAGCAGGTCGTCCACGGGTGCCGGCGGCGCGGACAGTGCGGCATCGAGGCGGTCGTTCTCGGCCAGGCGGACCTGGTAGCGGCCCCACTGCCAGCGCGCGAGGACCGCGCACAGGACCAGCATCGCCAGGACGAACGCGGTGAAGCCCAGCCACCGACGCTGCCTGAGGATCCCGAGCACGCTCCCAGCCTACGTCGATCCCGCCGGGCCGACTGCGCGTGCGTCCCACAGGGCCTAGGGTGTGGACCCGTGGAGTCCTGGTCCGGGCGTGAGCCCCGCGTGCTGCCCGGTGGTGGCCCCGTCCTCAGCCTGTTCGACACCCGCAGCGGGCAGGTTCGTCCCACCGCTCCCGGTCCGGTGGCCCGGATGTACGTCTGTGGGATCACCCCGTACGACGCCACCCATATGGGGCATGCGGCGACGTATGTCGCGTTCGACCTGGTCAACCGCTACTGGCGCGACCTGGGCCATGAGGTCCACTACGTCCAGAACGTCACCGACATCGACGACCCGCTCCTCGAGCGCGCCGTGGCCACGGGTCAGGACTGGCGCGAGCTGGCGCGGGCGGAGACCGCGCTGTTCGCCGAGGACATGCAGGCGCTGAACGTGCTGCCGCCGCGGGACTACATCGGGGCGGTGGAGTCCATCCCGTCGGTGGTGCAGTGGATCGGCCGGCTGCGCGATGCCGGTGCCGTGTACGACGTGGACGGCGACCTGTACTTCACGACCGCAAGGGCCCCGGGGTTCGGTGAGGTGTCAGGCCTCGACGAGGCGTCCATGCGCGAGATCTTCGCCGAGCGTGGGGGAGACCCGGCGCGGCCCGGCAAGCGGACGCCCCTGGACTGCATGCTCTGGCAGGCCGCGCGTCCCGATGAGCCGGCGTGGGACACCGAGCTCGGGCACGGCCGGCCCGGCTGGCACATCGAGTGCACCGCGATCGCGCTGGACCACCTGGGCATGGGCTTCGACGTGCAGGGCGGTGGATCTGACCTGGCCTTCCCGCACCACGAGATGTGCTCCGCCCAGGCCCAGGTCGCCACCGGGGATGCTCCGTTCGCCGCGCACTTCGTGCACGCGGGGATGGTCGGCTACGAGGGCCACAAGATGAGCAAGTCGCGGGGCAACCTGGTGTTCGTATCGCGCCTGCGCAGGGCCGGGGTGTCCGCCGCGGTGATCCGCCTGGCCCTGCTGGCCCACCACTACCGCAGCGACTGGGAGTGGTCCCCGGCGGACCTGGAGCGCGCGGAGCGCCGCGCACTGGCCCTGCGCGCTGCTGTGCGGGCCCCCAGCGGGCCGGCATTCGACCCGCTCGTGGCCGCGGTGCGTGTCCGGTTGGCCGACGACCTCGACGCGCCGGGGGCGCTGGCGCTCCTGGATGACTGGGCGTCGGGGGCCTCTGACGGGTCCGGCGGCGATGTCGCTGCCCCCGAGCAGGTGCGGGTGCTGCTCGACACGCTTCTGGGGGTGGACCTCTCCTAGTCTGGGGCGGTCGAAGGAGGCATCCCCCATGAACCAGACGCCGCTCACCTCTGCCGCCGCGTGGCAGGCCCTGTCCGCCCATGCCGAGGCCATGTCCGCCACGACGATCCGGGAGCTGTTCGACGCCTCCGCCGACGTCGACCGTGCGGCGCGCTTCTCCGCCGACGGCGCCGGCTGGCACATGGACTTCGCCAAGCAGCGGATCACCGGCGAGACCCTGGAGCTGCTCGTCGCCCTGGCCGAGGAGCGTGACCTCGTCGGGCGCCGCGAGGCGATGTTCACCGGCGTGCACATCAACAACACCGAGGACCGCGCGGTGCTGCACACCGCCCTGCGGCTGCCGGCGACCGCGGCGCTGGTCGTCGACGGGCAGGACGTCGTCGCCGACGTGCATGCGGTGCTGGCCAAGATGGGTGCCTTCGCCGAGCAGGTCCGCGCCGGGGAGTGGCTCGGCTTCACCGGCCGGCCGATCCGCACCGTGGTCAACATCGGCATCGGCGGCTCGGACCTCGGTCCGGTGATGGCCTACCAGGCGCTGCGCCACGTCTCGGACCGCGACCTGGTGATGCGGTTCGTGTCCAACGTCGACGGCTCGGACTTCGTCGAGCAGACCCGCGACCTCGACCCGGCCGAGACGCTGTTCCTCGTGGCGTCGAAGACGTTCACCACCCAGGAGACGATGACCAACGCACGGACCGCCCGTGACTGGCTGGTCGCCGGCCTCGGCGGGGACTCCGCGGCGGTGGCCCGGCACTTCGTGGCGATCTCGACGAACGCCGAGAAGGTGGCGGCCTTCGGCATCGACACCGCGAACATGTTCGGGTTCTGGGACTGGGTCGGCGGGCGCTACTCGATGAGCTCGGCGATCGGCCTGTCGACGATGATCGCCATCGGCCCGGAGCACTTCGACGAGATGCTGGCCGGCCTGCACGCGATGGACATGCACTTCCGCAGCGCCCCGATGCGCGAGAACCTGCCGGTCCTGCACGGCCTGTTGTGCGTGTGGAACCGCAACTTCCTCGGGACCGCCGACCACGTGGTGCTGCCCTACGACCAGTACCTGCTGCGGTTCCCGGCCTACCTGCAGCAGATGATCATGGAGAGCAACGGCAAGCGGGTCACCGCAGCCGGCGATCCGGTCGACTACGACACGTCCGCCTCGTTCTGGGGCGAGCCGGGCACCAACGGGCAGCACTCGTTCTACCAGATGCTGCACCAGGGCACCACGATCATCGCGGCGGACTTCGTCTTCTTCGCCCGGCCGGTCAACGACGTGGGCAACCATCACGACCTGCTCGTGGCCAACTGCCTGGCGCAGTCGGGCGTCATGGCGTTCGGCCGGACGGCGACGGAGGTGGAGGCCGACGGCACGCCTGCGCACCTCGTGGAGCACAAGGTGATGCCCGGCAACCGGCCCAACACGATGTTCGTGGCGGAGTCCCTCACCCCGTTCACGCTGGGTGCGCTCATCGCGCTGTACGAGCACTCGACGTTCGTGCAGGGGATGATCTGGGACCTCAATCCGTACGACCAGTGGGGCGTGCAGCTCGGCAAGGTCGTCGCCGACTCGATCGCGCCGATGCTGACCGGTGAGGCGGAGGCGTCGCTGGACTCCTCGACGAATGCCCTGATCGCCAGGTACCGGGCGGTGCGAGGGCGCTGAGTCCTCTGGCGGTGGCGAGGCGCGGGGGGCGTTGGGCGAGGGCGTATCGACCTGTCAGGTCAGCGTGCGGGTCGTGGCGCCGGGGCGGCGAGGCGGTCGGGGTGCTGACGTCAGCCGATCGTGAAGCCGGTGACCAGCCCGTCGGTGATGACCAGGTTGACCCAGGTCGGGGCTGATCCCACGTTCTGCTGGACCACCCCGTCGCGTTCACCGACGCGCACCCGCCACCCCGCCGCCCTCAGTGCGTCGGCGGCATCGTCCTGCGTGAGGCCGACGATGGCCGTGGTCATGGCGCTGGCGAAGTCCGCGTTCACCGGGTCGGCGAGTGCCTCGGTGGGTGATCCGCCGGAGCCCGTGGGATAGGTGAGGTCACTCGGCGCAGGAGTCAGCGCCGCAACGCAGAGCTCGCCGACGGTCGCCACGAACTCCTCGGCCACCGGATCCGGCTGGAGCACGGTCGCCGTCCCGTACCCGCGGCCGTCGCTCGCGAGGAGCAGCCACGTCGCCGAGCCGGCGTCGGGTGGGGGAGTCGCGCCCCATTCCTCGGTCCGGCTGATCGGCGGGTACCAGCGCGTGAGGTCGTCGACGGCATCGCGCGCCGTGGACCCGGTCCCCTCGGAGAAGTTGGGGTTGTCGACGAGGTAGCAGTCGAGGGCGGCCTCGATGTCCGTGCGGGACTGAGCCACGGCTGATCCTGGATTCGACGAGGCGCTGGTCGATGTGGTGGGGCCCGTGTCTGTGCTGCACCCGGCCGCACCGGCCAGGCCCACCGCCAGTGCCAGCAGGGCAACACGTGGTCTGGTCACGGCATCCTCGGGCGGTTGGGCGGCTGGGGCAGGGCGTTCGGGGGCAGGGAGTTCGGGTGGCATCGCGGGTGGGCCGGCCATCGAGCGGCCCGGACACTATGGCATGGCGAGGTTCGTTCCACGTCGTCGTGAGACGATCACAGCCCAGGTGCCGATCGGGGGGTGGATGGCAGACGAGCCAAGCAACGCTGGCTGGCCCGAGGACGACTCGGAGGTCGCTCCTGCTCCTGCCTTGGGGGTCTGGGCGCTGGTCCTGCTGTACGGGCTTCCCCTCCTGTTCCTGCTCGTCGTGCCCACTGTTGCCTGGCTCGGGCTGCTGCCGGGGGCGGTGGTGGTGCGATCTCGGACCCCGGCGCCGCACCGTCGTCGCCTCGTCGTGCTGTACACGGTCACCGGGCTGATCTCAGTCGCTCCGTGGATTGCCATGATCGTCCAGGGGGACATCGGCGACCTCGCGGGTTGAGCCACGGGGCCGGTCTCGGCGCGTGGTGGGCGTCGGCGTTGTCAGGGGTGCCGTTGCGGCCGACTCCCGGCGGACGGGCGCTGGCGGGCTGGGCTCCAACGGGTCAGGGTCTGGGTCCCAGCAGGTCCGCTCCGGGAGGCCTGATCCGTCGGAGCGGTGCACGACCGGTGTCTCGGAGACGCCCGCCGGACCCGTCCTGCGTGAGGCCGTGGTTGTCCACAGTGTGGTGGTGGGCCGTTGGCGTTGTCGGTGGTCCTTGATAGTGTTCGAACAGGTGTTCGGACGGGGGGTGGAGGGTGAGCAGCACCATCGAGGATCAGCACCGCCGGGTGGATCCACGGGCCATCAGTGCCCTGCCGGGGGCCTCACCGGAGGTGGCCGGCGTGTGGCAGCAGGTCACCGGGTGCGCGGCCGGTGACCTGCCCGGGATGGGCCTGTCCGCCGGGGACCGCCCACACGCCGATGTGGAGGTGCTGGCCGGGGCCTACGCCGCGGTGGAGTACGAGCTGGCCCGCCGGATGCACGCCGCCACCGCGGCCGGTGCCCTGCCCCTGGTCGGCCCCGGTGCGGTCCTGGGTGCCCGGGGGTGGGGCTCCGGCCACGCCCGCCGGCTGGCCCGCACCGGGGCCCTGGCCGCCGGGCACCCGACCGTGGCCGCCGCGTGGGCCGCCGGGATGATCACCAGCGAGCACGTCGACGCGATCGCCCGCAACCTCGGACCGTTGCGCCCCGGCTGAGGTGACCGCGGTGATCGCCACCCTGGCCACCAGGTGGGGGCAGTGGTCCCCACCGATGATCACCCGGTTCGTGCTCAGCGCGATCCGCCTGCTGCACCCACCGGCCGATCCGAGCCCCGGGCGGGACGAGGCCGACGCGCACAGCACCCGCGACCTGTCCTTCGCCCTGCTCGGGGACACCGTGATCCTGTCGGGCACCCTGCCCCGCCTCGAGGGCGAGGCCGTGATCGCCGCGATCGACGCCCTGGCCGACCGGTTGCGCTCCACCGCCGAGCACATCCCCGCCGGAGCCCGACGCGCCGACGCCCTGGTCGAACTGGTCAACACCGCCGCGGCCACCGGAACCCTGCCCACCCGCGGCGGGCTGCCCAGTCGCGCTGACCGTCACCCTGGACCACACCACCCTCGGCGACCCGGTCTGGGCCACCAGCCGCGGACACCTGCTCACCCCCGCCGAACAACGATTCACCGCCTGCGACCCCACGATCACCCCGATCGCCGTCACCACCCCGCGACGATCACCGGACCCCGACCACCGGTGCCCAGACACCCCCGCAGCCCTGTTCGACACCCACCGCCCACCGCAGCCCGGGAGCACGCCGCCCGCCGGAAGCACGCCCGGAGCCGATCCGGACCCCACCCCGGCGGCCCGGATCGCGGCCCTGGCCGCCCTGATGTTCGACGGCCCCCGGATCCCGCTGGCCGTCGGACGGACCTCCCGGACCGCCACCCCCGCCCAACGACGCGCCCTGGCCACCCGCGACGGTGGCTGCATCATCCCCGGATGCCAGATCCCGGCCGAGAGCTGCCAAGCCCACCACGTCCACGACTGGGCCGCCGGCGGGGCATCAGACCTGCCGAATCTGGCCCTGCTCTGCTGGGCCCACCACCGCCAAGTCGACCTCGGCATGTGGACCATCACCCCCACCGACCCCAACACCCCCGTGCCCCAACCCCACCCCGGAGCACCACCCGGCACCCCCTGGCCCGCCAACCACAGCGCACCCTGGACCATCACCCGAACCCCACGCACACGATGGCGGCTGTGAGGCTCCTCTGGGTTGCCCCTGGGCTGGGCTGGCTGGGCTGACCCCGGGCGTGGACCGCTAGCTCGTCTGGAGGACCTGGACCTCGGTCACGGGCTGTTCCCGCTCGCCATCCATCGTGAAGGTGATCTCGCCGGCCTGCCCCGCGCCGGTCCACTCAACCTGCCAGTGCGCCGTGGCGCGGACTGTGAAGGTTCCATCCTTGGTCTGCGTGGACGGGGTCAGGTACCGGTGGCCGCAGGTTGGCGAGGGTCCGGTGCCCTTGTCCGGCGACCATGGTGTCCCCGCGGTGCGACAGGTGAGCTTCGTGCCGTCCCCGAGGTCCCAGACAACCTTCGTGACCTCGGCCGTGGCGGTCACCGACACCGGGCCGGCCGATGCGGTGCGCGTGATCGGGCCGTACCCACGAGGTCCGGCGTTGTCGATCCAGAGCCAGGCGTCCATGCCGACCAGCAGCGGGGCGCCGGCGGCGAGCGGTGTCATGCCGATCGCGGGGGACTCGAGCTCCATCCGCTCGACGGCCTTCTCCGCGAGGGTGACCGGGTCCACCAGCACCGGGGCGCCGGCCGCACCCGCACTGGGCGCCCAGAACCAGAAGCCGATGCCGACCCCAGCGCTGAAGGAAGCTCCAGGCGGGACGCACTGGTAGATCGTGCCCTCGTCGCGGCCCTCCCAGATCGCATGGTCAGCACGATGGCTGGGGGGAGACCCGCTGCACGAAGCACTGGCGGTCCTCGGACCACACACCCAGGTCGGAGGTGCAGGCGATCTCCTCGCCCCGGTAGGTGCAGACCCGCTTGCCTGGCGAGCGGGACCCGGCCTGGGTGCTGCCCGCACCCCCACCCGAGGAGGTCCCGGGGGAGGAGGTGGAGTGCCCCGCGTTGACATCGACGGCTGCTCCGCCCTCGCCGCCTGCCCCCATGGCCGACGCTGACGCTACCGCCGCTCTGGTCTGCCATTGATGCCCGGGGGATAGGAGCGACCACGGACCAGCGCTAGCGGCGACGGTCCCCCAGCGGAGCTCTCAGCATCGCTCGGTCGGACGAGTCGTCGGTGTCAGTGCGTGACCCGTGTCACTGCCCAGCCGGGTGCCGGTAGGTAGTGCGATCGTGACGAGTCGTGTAGTCCGGCTCCTCGCGGACGCCTTGAGCGCTCGTCCGGATGGGTCGACTTCGGTCACGTCAGTTGCGTCGATGCAGGCGCGGACGACGATCGTCGGCGGGATCGCTCGCGAGGTTGACCTCGACAGGCTCGCGGTAGCCAGCCGAGACTTGCGCGCCGATCGGCTCGACACGCCAGCCCTCGCCGAGGCTCTTCTGGATGTCGATCAGGTCCTGTTCGGACCTTCTCCCCAGCCGCTACCTCGTTGAGGTCGTTGAGATTCGTGCGGGCGCCGCTGTACAGGTCGGTGATCGTCTGCCGGTAGGCGAGGACGACCGCCGTCGCCTCCTCGAATGCCTGCTGCTCCTCGGCCGTCAGGGTGGAGGTGGGTGACGGCGAGGCGCTCCCGCTCGGCTGGGCGCTGCCCGTCGCGCTCGCCGAGGGGCTGCCGCTGGAGGCTACCGGCTGCGGATCACCCGAGCAGCCGGCCAGGAGCAGACCCGCAACAAGGACACCGGCGAGCGCGCGGGTGGGGTGGTGGTTCATGGACAGGTCCTCGTGCAGCGGAACGACGTCAAGGTGCAGCACACAGGATACGTCCAGTTGTGGGGTGGCTTGTCCGGTTCGTCCACAGCCCAGACAGCCGGCCCTTGCGGGGCCGTCGACGCTCCCAGGGGATCGCCTCCCTGTCACGGGGAGGGAACCCTCACGTCGGCCGCAGCGTCAGTGCTTCTTGTCCGGAAGCGTCGTGGCCACCTGGTTGCGCTGCTCGGTCTTGGCGTGCTTGTCGGCGCGCTTCTCCTTGAGGGACTTGCCGGACTTCTTGGCCATGTGCTGGCGCGGTGACTTGTCTGCCATCGGGACTCCCGTGGTCGGAAGCCTGAATGGCTCCGTGGTCTCGACAGTACGCCCCGGGCACGCCCCTGGCTACAAGCCGCGCTGCCGGGTGCTCCCCGCCCCAGGGCCAGGACCGCCAATCCCATGAACCCGCCCCGCCGGACTACCCGCGAGGCAGGAGCGCGCCCAAGAGCTGGTCGAGGTCCAGAAGCGCGACCCGGATCGACGAGTCGCTGCACCCGTAGGGCAGCACCACTGTGTCTGCGTGGAGCATCGAGCCGCAGGAGTAGACGACGTTCGGCACGTAGCCCTCACGCTCGTCGGCCGTCGGAGTGAGAAGGGGTTCGGCCAAGCTGCCCCGGACGATCGTCGGATCGTCGATGTCCAGCAGCATGGCACCGATCCCGTACTGCCGCAGCGGCCCCACTCCGTGCGTGAGCACCAGCCAGCCCTCGCTGGTCTCCATCGGTGACCCGCAGTTGCCCACCTGCACGACCTCCCAGGGGTGCGTCGGCGGCGCCAGCGTGGGACCCGCGTCCCAGTGCCACAGGTCGGACGACGACGCCAGGCTGGAGCTCTCGCGGTCCCATCGCGACAGCGCCAGGAAGCGACCGCCCACGGCCTTCGGGAACAGGGCCATGCCCTTGTTCTGAGCCGCTGGGCCGATGGCGTGCTGGCTGTGGAAGGTGAGGAAGTCGGTGGTGCGCAGCAACGCGGGTGTGACGGCCCGCCCGTCGAAGGCCGTGTAGGTGCCTCGGTAGGTGATGGACCCGTCGGCCTCGGTGAACCGGACCAGGCGCAGGTCCTCCAGGCCATGGCTCTCGGCCGGCCCGCCGGGCATGAGCACGCGCTCGGACAGCGCTGAGTTGTCCGGGAACCGAACCGTGTACTGCGAATCGGCGATCGACTCGAGCCGTTCGATGGCCCTTCGTCCGGGGCCGCGCGTCAGCCGTTGGCCTCGAAGTGTCGTGATGGCGCGCTCGAGGGCGCGGCGATCGAACTCCTCGGGCAGCTCGTCGAGCACGAACTGGACCGCGTCGTCGGCATCGGCTGCGCGGTGGCCCAGTTGGTGGAGGAACTGGGACTTCGCCAGGAGCATGGGCGTGGGCACCGCCTGGACCAGCGGCCTGCCGGGCTCGTCGAAGGTCAGGCGATTGGCCTCGTCGATGGTGCCCGTGTGGAACTCGATGCTCGAGACGTGTCCCTCGCCGACGGCGCGCACGCTCATCACGAACCGGGTGGTCCCGGCTGGCACTCCCATCTGATCGGGGTGGATGACCATCGATGGGTTGAAGAGTGCTGCCGACTCGACCGCGTACTCCTGGCTGAAGTAGGCGCCGATCAGCATGCGTCGCTGGGGGGACGTGGATTCCGGATCGACCAGACGGTGGGCGATGAGCTGGAATCGCTCGTCGAAGGTCCCGGCGAGGTCCCGGTGTCGACCGGCGAACTCCGCGAGAACCTGTCCGAGCGCCTGATCGACCTGCTCGTCGGTCAGCGCCAGCACGCGATCGAGGACTGCCGACGCCCGCGAGGAGCCGTGGATCAGCATCTCCTGACCGGGGAGGAACAACCTCGTGACCACACGGGTGGGGTCGGGGCGCAGGACGACGTCGGTCCGCGCGACCAGATCTGCGGCCATCACGGGGCCACGAGCACGGGACGGCGCGCGAGCTGCAGGGTGGCCAGGGCCGCGAGCGTGGACTCGGCTCCCTGGTTGAGATTGATCCGGGTCGAGTGCAGCCCATCGGAGCAGCCTCCGGTCGCCTCGTCGTACAGCACGAGACCGACGTCGTTCGCGCCGAGGAACCACTCGGCGCACAACTGCACGGCCTGCACCCAGCGAGGATCGCCGGTCGCCTCGTGCGCGCGCCAGCATGCCTCCGCCAGGGCGCTGACCTCGATCGGCTGCTGGTCGAAGGCCGGTAGCGCGTCGCCCGGTGCCAGACCCGCAGCGGGGGTCACGGAGATGTGCCCGTCGCGGGTCTGGAGCTCGAGCAGCCAGTGCAGCAGGTCAACCCCATGCGTCAGGAGGGCCGCGTCATTCAGGGCATCCCCGATCGCGATGAGGGCCTCGGGCAGGACCGCGTTGGCATACGTGAGCCGCCGCTCCGGCCACGGCCACCCGCTGGCGATCCGCGGACGGCTCAGCAGGGTCCGAACGTCGACCAGCAACTCCCGCGCGGCACGGTCCCCCGGGAGGGTGCGCAGGACCTCGGCTGCGCCCAGGGCTGCGTACGCCATGGCCCGTGGCCAGGGCGATCGTGCCTGCATCCCCCTGTCGGCCACTGCCAGGGCGTTCTGCCGGACGATGCCGTCAGCCGCGGACGCGGTGGTGCCCACTGCCCAGAGCGCCCGGCCCCAATGGTCGTCCAGCGACGGCGAGTCGGTCCACACCCGGTCGACGTTCCTGCGATTGTGGAAGGCGCCGCCCTCGTCCTGGGCCGCCATGGTGAACCCCAGGTAGGAGGCCACCATGCCGTCCACCCGGGGGGTTCGCTCCGGCTCGCGGACGGCCACGACGAGTCCCCGGGAGACGTCATCGAGGCAGTACCCGTGGTCCCGACGGGGTTCGGTGAGCAGGGCGTGCTCGTACAGCCCGTCGGCGGTGGTCATCCGCGCGAGGTGCTCGAAGCGGGCAGCGGGCAGGGTGGGACTGATCACGCGACGGATCGCGCTCCCTCGGCCACGAGGCCCTCGCCGACCGCCACGTACTGGTCGGCCACTGCCGGCCACAGCAGGCCAGGGGCCAGCGACCGGGCCGTCCGTGCCATCTCGGCCGCAAGCGCCGGATCGGTGAGCAACGTGCGCAGGGCCTGTCCAATGGCCGCCGGATCGCGCTGGGGGACCAGCAGGCCGGCACCGGATGACAGCAGCTCGACCGCGTGCGGGAAGCTCGTGGAGACCACGGGCTTGCCTGCGACGACAGCCTCGGTGAGCACGCCGGAGGTGACCTGGTCGCGGGAGTCGTAGGGCAGCAGGATGATGTCGGCCGCGCGCACGATGGCACGCAGTGTCGGCCCCTCGAGGTAGCGCCCATCGAAGGCCACGTGGTCGCCGAGCCCGAGGGCAGCGACCTTGGCCTCGAGCCCGTCACGGTAGGCCTCACCGGCCCACTCGACGACGCGAGGATGGGTCTCACCCACGACCTGGTACACGGGCCGGGGGTCGAGGTCGGCGAGCCCCACCATCGCCTCCAGGGCCCACTCGATCCCCTTGCCCGGCCCGAGCAGCCCCCAGGTGAGGATCGTGGGCCGCCTGGTCGACGTGTCTGCCGCCGACGGGTCCTCGCGGGATCCGCCCTCGTCCTCCCAGCGGCGCACGTCGTTGTGACCCAGTTCCGGGGCGCGGTTGTCCTCAGCGCCGTGGGCGATGACCAGCACAACTCCTGGGTCGACATCCCAGCCGTCGAGGAGCCGCTGTCGGGCGGTGTGGGTCATCGTCACCACGACGGAGGAGGCTGCGACGACCCCGGCCAGCACGTGCCGCTGGTGGGGGGTCGGGCTGGTGAGCACGGTGTGCAGGACGGAGATCACCGGCACGCGCACCTCAGCCAGGACGTCGAGCACATCCGCGCCGTCGCGGCCGCCGAAGATCCCGTACTCATGCTGGATGATCGCCACGTCGTGGGCGTTCAGTGCGTGGGCGGCCTGCCGTGCCGCCCCACGCTCACCGATCACGAGCTCATGGATCACCCGCGGCTGTGCCGGCTGGGGGCAGTCCACGACCCGGACGATGCCGACGTCGGCACCGGAGCCTTCGAGGTGGGTGACCAGGGCCTGGGAGAAGGTGGCCAGGCCACACTGGGTCGGAGGATAGGTGCTGAGCATGCCGAAGCTGATGGCCATCGAAGGGCCTTCCGCGGGGGTGGGACTGCGCAGCGAACGCGCTGCCGATCTGAGGGCGGGGCCTGTGGACATCCCCGGGGCGAGCGCCCGGAGGCGGTGCCGCGCACCGTTCCAACGGATCAGGATCGACAGGTCCACGGTACCACGGGCCCTCCGGTGCCCGACTCGGATCGGCCGTCCGTGCCTCCCGGGATGCCGAGCCTGTGCGCCCGCCCACGTACCCTTGGGGCACTATGCCCACGAACTCCTTCCTGACTGCCCTGTCCGAGCGCGTGATCGTCGCCGATGGGGCGATGGGCACGATGCTGCAGGCCCAGGACCCCTCGCTGGACGACTTCCAGGGCTACGAGGGCTGCAACGAGATCCTCAACGTGACCCGGCCCGACATCGTGGCCGCGGTGCACGCCGCGTACTTCGACGCCGGGGTCGACTGCGTGGAGACCAACACCTTCGGCGCCAACCTGGCCAACCTGGGGGAGTACGACATCCCCGAGCGGATCCGTGAGCTGGCCTCAGCGGGTGCCCGGATCGCCCGCGAGGTGGCCGACGGCTACTCCACGCCGGACCGGCCCCGCTGGGTGCTCGGGCTCGGTCGGGCCCGGGCACCAAGCTGCCCACCCTGGGCCACGCCCCCTTCGTCGACCTGCGTGACGCCTACGCCGAGCAGGTGGCGGGGCTTCTGGAGGGCGGCGTCGACGCGATCCTGATCGAGACGGCTCAGGACCTCCTGCAGGCCAAGGCCGCGCTCATCGGTGCCCGCCGGGCGATGGCCGCCGCCGGGCGGACGGACGTCGCCCTGATCGCCCAGGTGACGGTCGAGACCACCGGAACCATGCTGCTCGGCACCGAGATCGGCGCGGCCCTGACCGCCCTCGAGCCGCTGGGCATCGACGTGATCGGGCTGAACTGCGCCACCGGCCCGGCCGAGATGAGCGAGCACCTTCGCCACCTGTCCCGCTACGCACGGGTCGGCGTCTCGGCGATGCCCAACGCGGGGCTGCCCGTGCTCACCGCCGACGGCGCCCACTACCCGCTGACCCCCGCCGAGCTGGCCGCCGCGCACGACCACTTCACGAGCGACTACGGGCTGGCGCTGGTCGGCGGGTGCTGCGGTACCACCCCCGAGCACCTGCGTGCCGTCGTCGAGCGGGTGGGCGGACGCGAGGTCCGCCCGCGCGAGCACATCAACGAGGCGGCCGCGGCGTCCCTCTACCAGTCGGTGCCGTTCCGGCAGGACACCTCCTACCTGTCCATCGGGGAGCGGACGAACGCCAACGGGTCCAAGGCCTTCCGCGAGGCGATGCTGGCCCAGGACTGGGAGGCCTGCGTCGAGATCGCCCGCGAGCAGATCCGCGATGGCGCGCACCTGCTGGACCTGTGCGTGGACTACGTCGGCCGCGACGGGGCCGACGACATGCGCGAGCTGGCCGGCCGGCTGGCCACGGCCTCGACCCTGCCGATCGTCCTGGACTCCACCGAGCCGGCCGTCCTCGAGGCCGGCCTGCAGATGCTCGGCGGACGCGCGGTCGTGAACTCGGTGAACTACGAGGACGGGGACGGCCCCGGCTCGCGGTTCGCCCAGATCGTCCCGCTGATCAAGGAGTACGGGGCTGGGGTCGTCGCCCTGACCATCGACGAGGAGGGCCAGGCGCGCACTGCCGACTGGAAGCTGCGCGTCGCCGACCGCCTCATCACCGACCTGCGCGACAACCACGGCATCCCCCCGCAGGACGTCCTCGTCGACTGCCTCACGTTCCCGATCGCCACCGGCCAGGAGGAGACCCGCCGCGACGGCATCGAGACCATCGAGGCGATCCGTCGGATCAAGCACGCACACCCCGACGTCCAGACCACCCTGGGCCTGTCGAACATCTCCTTCGGCTTGAACCCCGCCGCCCGGCAGGTGCTGAACTCGGTGTTCCTCCACGAGTGCATCGAGGCCGGACTCGACTCGGCCATCGTGCACGCGAGCAAGATCCTGCCGATCGCCCGGATCGGCGAGGAGCAGCTGGCCGTCGCCCGCGACCTGGTCTACGACCGCCGCGAGTACGCCGAGGACGGCACGGTCAGCTACGACCCCCTGGGCAGGTTCCTCGACCTGTTCGCCGGCGTCAGCGCCCAGGTGTCCAAGGAGACCAAGGCCGAGGAGCTGGCGGCGCTGCCCGCTGGACGAGCGGCTCCAGCGGCGGATCATCGACGGGGAGCGCTCCGGCCTCGAGGTGGACCTGGACGAGGCCCTGGTGACCCAGCCGGCCCTGCAGATCATCAACGACACCCTCCTGGCGGGCATGAAGGAGGTCGGCGAGCTGTTCGGCCGCGGCGACATGCAGCTGCCGTTCGTGCTCAACAGCGCCGAGGTGATGAAGACCGCCGTTGCCTACCTCGAGCCGCACATGGAGAAGGTCGAGGGCGAGGAGTCCGACCGGCAAGGGCACGATCGTCCTGGCCACCGTCAAGGGCGACGTCCACGACATCGGCAAGAACCTGGTCGACATCATCCTGACCAACAACGGCTACAAGGTCGTCAACATCGGGATCAAGCAGCCGGTGAACGCGATCCTCGACGCCGCCGCCGAGCACGACGCCGACCTGATCGGGATGTCCGGCCTGCTCGTGAAGAGCACGGTCATCATGAAGGAGAACCTCGAGGAGATGAACGACCGGGGGGTGGCCGAGCGCTGGCCGGTCATGCTGGGCGGAGCCGCCCTGACCCGTGCGTTCGTCGAGGAGGACCTCGCCAACATCTTCGCCGGGGACGTCCGCTACGCCCGCGATGCCTTCGAGGGCCTGCGGCTGATGGATGCGTTCATGTCGGTCAAGCGAGGTGAGCCGGGCGCGGAGCTGCCCGCCCTGCGCTCGCGCAAGGTGGCCCGTCGCGGCAGCGGCACCCGTGAGGTGGGCGAGATCCCCGCGCGCAGCGACGTCGCCGTCGACAACCCGGTTCCCACGCCGCCGTTCTGGGGGTCGCGCGTGGTCAAGGGGATCCGGCTCGCGGACTACTCCGCGTACCTCGACGAACGCGCGCTGTTCCTCGGGCAGTGGGGGCTGAAGTCCTCCCGCGGGGACGGGCCGGACTACAACGCTCTAGTTGAGGTTGAGGGTCGCCCGCGGCTGCGGATGTGGCTCGATCGGGTCCACACGGAGGGCCTGCTCGGGGCTGCAGTCATCTACGGGTACTACCCGTGCTGGTCGGAGGGTGACGAGCTGGTGATCCTCGACCCGGCCGGCCTGGCCGAGGCGGGGGAGCGCCCGGTGGACAACGGCTGGCAACCCGTGGAGCTGCACCGGCTGCCGTTCCCGCGGCAGACCCGCGACCGGCACCTGTGCCTCGCGGACTTCTTCCGGCCCCGCGAGGCCGTGCTGGCCGAGGGTCGTCCCGACGTGGTGGCCTTCCACGTGGTCACGATGGGCTCGGGGGTCTCCGCTGCCGCGGCCGAGCTGTTCGAGGCCAACTCCTACCGGGAGTACGTCGAGCTGCACGGGTTGAGCGTCCAGCTCACCGAGGCCCTCGCTGAGTACTGGCACTCCCGGATCCGCGCGGAGCTGGGCATCGACTCGGCGGACGCCACGGACCGCACCCAGCTGATCACCAAGCAGTCCTACCAGGGGGAGCGCTACTCCTTCGGCTACCCGGCGTGCCCGGACGTGGAGCAGCAGACCGTGCTGATGGACCTCCTGGACCCCTCGCGGATCGGCGTGGAGCTCTCCGAGGAGTTCCAGCTGCACCCCGAGCAGTCGACCTCGGCACTGATCGTGCACCACCCCGAGGCCAGCTACTACAACGCGGGCTGAGGGCGGACACGTGGCCCTCTCCGCAGTCCTGTTCGACATGGATGGGCTGCTGGTCAACACGGAGCCGATCTGGCTGGAGATCGAGCACGAGACCCTGTCTGCGCTGGGCGGGACGTGGTCCCGGGAGCACCAGAAGGCGATCATGGGGGCGTCGATGGCCCACGCGACGGCCTACATCCGCGGCATCTCCGGCACGGACCGGACCGACGACGAGGTCGGCCAGATGCTGATCGGGGGGATGCTGGAGCGCCTCGACGGAGCGGACCTGCCGATCCTGCCCGGTGCCGCGGACCTGCTCACGGAGGTGGCCGACTCGGGTGTCCCGTTCGCCCTGGTCTCGGCCTCGGTGCGCTCGATCGTCGACCTTGTGCTGGAGTTCCTGGCCAGGTCGGGCCTGCCGTCGTTCCCGGTCAGCGTCGCCGGTGACGAGGTGGCGCGCAGCAAGCCGGACCCGATGCCCTACCTGCGCGCAGCCGACCTGCTGGGCGTGGACATCGCGCGCGCCATCGTCCTGGAGGACTCGCTGAACGGCGTCCGGGCTGCGTGGTCGGCCGGCGCCACCGTGGTCGCCGTCCCGCACGCGGTGCCGGTGCAGGCCGGTGAGCGGATCGTGGTGCGCCAGTCGCTCGTCGGCCTGGACATGGCCGGGTTGACCTCCCTCGTCGGCTGAGCACGTGTCCCCGGCCTGCGTCCGGGCTGTGGATGGGGTGGGGCGCATGTGGCCGAACGCCCGTAAACTGGGCGCCTCACCCACGAGAGGCTCCCATGTCTGAGGCACGCACCCCGATCGATGTCCCCACCGCCGGCGGCCCGGCCGCGCGTGCTGTGGGACTGAGCAAGGTCTATGGGGAGGGTGAGACCCAGGTCGTGGCCCTGCGCTCGGTGGACGTCGAGTTCGAGGTCGGGCGCTTCACCGCGATCATGGGTCCGTCCGGCTCGGGCAAGTCCACGCTCATGCACTGCATGGCCGGCCTGGACTCCGCCTCGGACGGCAAGGTCTACATCGGTGACTCGGACCTGACCACGATGAAGGACAACGACCTCACCCGGCTGCGCCGCGAGCGCATGGGCTTCGTGTTCCAGGCCTTCAACCTCGTGCCCACCCTGACCGCGGAGGAGAACATCACCCTCCCGCTGGACATCGCCGGGCGCAAGGTCGACCGGGAGTGGTTCGACCTCGTCGTGGGCACCGTCGGGCTCGCGGACCGCCTGACCCACCGCCCCAGCGAGCTCTCCGGCGGCCAGCAGCAGCGGGTGGCCTGTGCGCGTGCGATGGCCACGCGGCCCGACATCATCTTCGCCGACGAGCCCACGGGCAACCTCGACTCCCGCTCGGGCGCCGAGGTGCTCGGGTTCCTGCGGCGCAGCGTGGACGAGTTCGGGCAGACGATCGTGATGGTCACCCATGATGCGCACGCCGCGGCCTACGCCGACCGTGTCGTCTTCCTGGCTGACGGGGAGTTCGTCGACGAGCTCCTCGATCCCGATGCCCCGGCGATCCTCGAGCGCATGATGACCTTCGAGCAGGCCGCGGGCGCCCACGGATCCGTGGTCTCCGAGCCGGTGAGCATCGAGTACCCGGAGCAGCCGCACCCAGGCGCGACTGCGCAGTCACCGGCGGACGCACCGGACTCCGCGGCCGAGCAGGGCTGAGAACGTGCTCAAGGCAACCTGGCGCTCACTGAAGGCGCACAAGGCCCGCATGCTGCTCTCGGGGCTGGCCGTCGTGCTCGGCGTGGCCTTCGTCGTGGGCACCTTCATCTTCACCGACACCCTCAAGAGCACCTTCGACGAGCTGTTCGCCAACGAGGTCCCGGACGTCGTCGTCACCCAGGAGCTCGAGGTCGGCGGGGATGACGGTCGGGGTTCGGTCGTCTCAGTGGTGCCCCAGTCGGTGCTCGACGATGTGCGCGAGCTGCCCGATGTGGCGCGGGCGACCGGTGACATCCAGGTCCTGGGCGTCGCCCTGATCGACGAGGAGGGCCAGCCCATCGGTGGCAACGGCCCGCCGCAGCTCGGGTTCTCCTTCCCGGAGTACCCCGACGACCCCCAGCTCAGTGGCCTGTCGCTGGTCGAGGGTCGGGCACCCACGGCGCCCGAGGAGATCGTCATCGACCTGCAGACCGCCGAGAAGGGGGGATTCGAGGTCGGGGACACCGTCACCGTGGTGACCCAGGGCCCCCGGATCGAGGCGCCCCTGGTCGGACTGGCCCGATATGGGGTCAGTGGTGGCCTGGCCGGCGCGACCCTCACGCTGTTCGACCGCCAGTACGCCCAGGAGACGTTCATCGGGGAGGACGCCTGGAACCAGGTGGCGGTCGTCGCTGCTGAGGGCACCACCCCCGAGCAGCTGCGCGACGACATCCTGGCCCTGGTCGGACCCGGCTACAAGGTGTCCACCGGCCAGGAGCTCCAGGACGAGGCCGCCGAGCAGCTGAGCACGGCCCTCGGGTTCATCAACACCTTCCTGCTGGTCTTCGCGTTCATCGCCCTGTTCGTGGGCACCTTCATCATCCTGAACACCTTCTCGATGCTCGTGGCCCGACGGACCCGCGAGCTGGCGCTGTTGCGCGCGATCGGCGCGAGCAAGCGGCAGATCACGTGGTCCGTGGTGGGCGAGGCGTTCCTCCTGGGCCTGCTCGGCGGCGTCCTCGGGATCCTGCTCGGCATCGTCGTGGCCCTGGGCCTGCGCCAACTGCTCGGGGTGCTCGGTGCGGAGCTCCCGGCCGGTGACCTCGTCCTGGCCCCACGGACGATCCTGATCGGCATGTCCGTCGGTGTCATCGTCACGGTCGTGGCCGCCTGGTTCCCCGCACGTCGGGCCTCCCAGGTGCCGCCCGTGGCCGCGATGCGCGACGACATCGCCCTGCCTGCCAAGGGGCTGCGCATCCGCGCGATCGCCGGCGGGATCCTCAGCGTGCTCGGTGCCGCGGCGTTGCTCGTTGCGGTCCTCAACGAGGACCTCCCTCGGCGCCTGACTGTTGCCGGGCTCGGCGCCTTCGCGCTGCTCCTGGGCGTCATCGTCCTGGCCCCGGTGTTCAGCCGTGGACTGGTGGGGGCCGTCGGCGCTCCCGTGACGCGGCTGGGCTCGGTGGGCACCCTCGCGGTCCGCAATGCCCAGCGCGACCGGCGTCGGACCGCAGCCACGGCCACGGCCATCCTCGTCGGGCTGGCCCTCGTCACCGCCATCGGGGTGCTCGGTGCCTCCACGACGAAGTCGACCGACGCCCTCGTCGACGAGGTCGTCACCGCCGACTTCATCGTGCAGCCGACCAGCTTCGTGCCGTTCTCCACCGAGGTCGGGGACGCGATCGAGGCGGTGCCCGGCATCGCCCTGGTCTCCCGGATCCGGCAGGTCCCGGCGATCGTGAACGGCTCCGAGACGACCGTCACCGGGGTGGAGCCCGAGACGATCGGGCAGGTGCAGACACTGGGCATGCAGGCTGCCGCCCTTGCCAGCGGGGGGATCGTCGTCGACTCCGAGACGGCCACCGCCGAGGGGGTCGCCATCGGCGACATCGTCGAGGTCACGTGGGGCAACGGCGAGAAGGACTCCCTCGAGCTCAAGCAGCTGTACGAGGGCCAGGCTGCGTTCTCCGGTTGGGCGGTCTCCCTGGAGACGATGGAGGCAGCCGGGCTCCCGGCTGTCGACTCGTTCCTGTACGCGCCGCTGGAGCCGGATGCGGACGTCGTGGCGGTCCGGGCCGAACTGGACAAGATCCAGGCCGCCTACCCGACGGTGCAGATCCTGGACCAGACCGAGTTCAAGGAGACCATCTCCGGCCAGATCAACCAGCTGCTGAGCCTGGTCTACGCGTTGCTCGGCCTGAGCGTGATCATCGCGATCTTCGGCGTGATCAACACCCTGGCCCTGTCGATCATCGAGCGCACCCGGGAGATCGGGATGCTGCGGGCCGTCGGGATGCTGCGCACGCAGGTCCGCTCGATGATCCGCTGGGAGTCGATCGTGATCAGCTTCTTCGGTGCGTTCACGGGGGTCGCCCTGGGACTGCTGCTGGGCATCGCCCTGCAGCGGCTGCTGGCCAACGACGGGATCACGGAGCTGGCCATCCCCTGGACGTTGATCGTCGTCGTGCTGGTTGCGACCGCGATCGTGGGTGTGCTCGCCGCGGTGTGGCCGGCCCGCCGGGCGGCCAACCTCGACGTCCTCATGGCGATCAGGACCGAGTAGGTCAGGGAAGTGGGCAGGACCGAGTAGGTCAGGGCGCTGTGGCTGCCCCCACCACCGGCAGGGGTGGGGGAGTGCCGCCGAACTCGGGGCACAGGGACTGGTGCGCGCACCACGAGCACAGGCCCGAGGGGCGGGCCCGCCAGTCACCGGACTCCATGGCGCGCTCGATGGCCGTCCAGAGGGCCTCGACCTTGCGCTGCATCGCCCGCAGGTCATCCTCGTCGGGCTCGTAGCGCAGCACGACTCCGGTGGACAGGTACATCAGCTGCAGCATGGTGGGCAGCTGGCCGTGCATGTGCCACAGCGCCAGGGCGTAGAACCGCATCTGGAACATCGCCCTGGCCTCGAACCCGACCCCCGGCGGCTTGCCCGTCTTGTAGTCCACGACGCGCAGCTGACCGGTGGGGGCGCGGTCCAACCGATCCACGAAGCCGCGCAGGACAAGTCCCGAGGGCAGCTCGGCCTGCACCTGCAGCTCGCGTGCCGCGGGCTCGAGCCGTGCTGGGTCCTCCATCTCGAAGTAGGACTCGACCAGGTCGCCAGCCCCCCGCAGCCAGTCCAGGGGGTCCGTGCCGGCCTCCGCCAGCATCCCCACGACCTCCGGGCGCTGCTCGACCAGCAGGTCCCACTGCGGCCCGACCAGCCCGATGGCCTCGTCCAGGGTCCGTCGGGATGCGGGCAGGTCGTAGAGCGCCTCGAGCACGGAGTGCACCAGCGTGCCGCGGACGGCGGCGGGGCTGGGTGGCTCGGGCAGCCGGTCCAGGACCCGGAACCGGTACAGCAGCGGGCAGGACTGGAAGTCCAGCGCGCGCGAGGGGGACAGGGAACGGGTGGGGCGGGCCGTGAGGTCACTGGGATCGGGCATGGCGCCAACCTACGTCCGGGGTCCGACACCGGGCCGGCGGCGCCACGCCGGGGCCCCGGGGCCTTCGCCCGGAAGCCGCAACGCCGGGCCGATGGTGGGTCGGGGCGTGACCTCACGGCCGGTTCGCCCGCGCCCGCCTACGATGGAGGTGTGGCCACCCCGACGACCCGCATCGCCGGGATCCCCGTCGAGATCCCCCCGAGTGGACTCCTCGGGATCGGGATCCTGGCCTACCTGTGGATCCCGGCGTTCACGCTGGACGACTCCTGGAGCCCGTGGGTCCTCGCACTGGCCTTCGCCGTCCTGCTGAGCCTGGCGACGCTGATCCACGAGTTCGCCCACGCGCTGGTGGCCCGCGCGTTCGGGTTCCCGGTCCACCGGGTGGTCCTGCAGCTGCTCGGCGGGGTGACCCACTTCGAGCGGACCCGCCAGGCACCCCTGGCCGAGGCCACCGTGGCGGCGGCCGGTCCGATCGCCACCTTCGCGCTGGCAGGTCTGTGCTGGGCGGCCACCCTGGTCCTGGAACCCGGCAGCGCAGCGGCGGTGCTGGCGGGGGCACTGACCTGGGCGAACCTCGTCATCGGGATCTACAACTCGCTGCCCGGGATCCCGCTGGATGGTGGCAACGTGCTGCGCTGCCTGATCTGGGCGGCGTCGGGCTCCGAGCGGCGGGGCACGGTCGTGGCCGCGTGGGTCGGTCGGGGCGTTGCTGTGCTCACCCTGCTGACCCCCATCCTCCTGTCGCTGCGGACCGGCGAGCGGCCCGACCTCCTGGTGTACGTGATCGCCGGCCTCATCGCGGCCATGCTCTGGACGGGTGCGTCGGCACAGCTGCGGGCGGTCGACCTCCGCGCGCGCGCCACGTCCCTGACCGCCGGCGGACTGGCCCGCCGCGCCATCCCCGTGGACCGCGACCTGCCCCTCGCGGAGGCCATCCGTCGGGCAACCTCCGCCGGCGCGGGAGCCCTGGTCGTCGTCGACGCCCGCGGCGTCCCCACGGGGATCGGGCAGCCGGACGCCATCGCCGCGGTGCCCGAGCAGCGCCGGCCGTGGGTGTCGGTGGCGTCGGTGGCGCGGCCGATCGACGCCGATGCCACGATCGGCCGCGAGCTCTCCGGGACCGACCTGCTCGCCGAGGTCACCCGCCGCGGGCGCGAGGAGCTGCTCGTCGTCGACCCGCAGGGGCTGGTCTACGGCGTTCTGCTCGTGGCCGACATCGAGGCGGCGCTGAAGGGCTGACGGGGCCGGATTGCGGGCCCAGCCGGGCCGGGGGACACGTAGGGTCAGCCCATGACCGAGCCGACCCCTGCACCCACCCCGCGCGCGGACCGGCACGGTCCCCTCCAGCCGGGGGACCTCGTCCAGCTGACCGACCCCAAGGGACGCCACCACACGTTCCCCCTGGTGCCCGGCAAGGAGTTCCACACCCACAAGGGGGCGCTCGCCCACGATGACCTCATCGGCCAGCCCGAGGGGATCGTGGTGACCACACTGGCCGGCGTGCCCTACCTGGTGCTGCGGCCCCTGCTGCGCGACTTCGTCCTGTCGATGCCGCGCGGGGCCACCGTCATCTACCCCAAGGACGCCGCTGCGATCGTCGGACTGGCCGACATCTTCCCCGGGGCGCACGTGGTGGAGGCCGGCGTCGGGTCCGGGGCCCTGACCTGCTCGCTGCTGCGCGCGGTGGGCCCGACGGGGCGGGTCACCTCCTACGAACGACGCCCGGACTTCGCCGACATCGCGCGGGACAACGTCGAGCGCTTCCTCGGGGGGCCGCAGGAGAACTGGGCCCTGGAGGTGGGGGACCTCCAGGATCGGCTGGACCTGACCGGGGTGCACCGGGTCATCCTCGACATGCTCGCCCCCTGGGAGTGCGTCGATTCCGTCGCCGACGCGCTGATGCCCGGCGGAATCCTCGTGGTCTACCTGGCGACCACGACCCAGCTGTCGCGGATGGCCGAGACGTTGCGCGCCGATGGCCGGTTCACCGAACCTGCGGCCAGTGAGCTGATGCTGCGCACGTGGCACCTCGAGGGACTGGCCGTGCGCCCCGACCATCGGATGACCGGGCACACCGGGTTCCTGCTGGCCAGCCGCCGCCTGGCGCCCGGCACAGTCCTGCCGGCGAAGCGCACCCGGCCGGCGAAGGGTGCCTACGGCGCGGACTACACCGGTCCGGGGGCCCCGGGATCCGACGCCGTTGCGGGGGCGTCGCCCGCCGAAGCTGATGAGGGGGCAACGGCGGCCCCACCACGCCGGAGCCCCCTGCCCTGAGCGCGGTCCGGCCCGCGCACCCGTCGCCCCGTTCCGGCGTGCCGGGCCACCTGCTGCGGATCCGGCGGTTGTCTGGGTAGAGTCGAGCGCACCAGCAGGAGGTGTGCCATGACCGATCCGGCCGTACCGCCCGACGTCGACCGCCGCCTGCGCTCCCTGCAGGACGAGCTGAGCCGGCTCACGGACACCAACCGCCGGCTGGCCGACACCCTGCGCGAGGCACGCAACCAGATCGTCACCCTCAAGGAGGAGGTCGACCGGCTGGCCGACCCGCCCAACGGGTTCGCCGTGTTCCTCGCCCGCAACCCCGATGGGACCGCGGACATCCACGCCCAGGGGCGCAAGCTGCGCGTGAGCGTGGCGCCGGGCGTCGAGGAGCTGGTCCCCGGCCAGGAGGTCATGGTCAACGAGGCCATGAACATCATCGCCGCGATGGCCTTCGAGAGGGTCGGCGAGATCGTGATGTTCAAGGAGCTCCTCGAGGGGGGCGACCGGGCGCTGGTGATCGGGCACACCGACGACGAGCGCGTGGTCCGCCTCGCCCAGTCCCTGCGCGACCAGACGATCCGCGCGGGCGACTCCCTGATGATGGACCCGCGATCGTCCTACGTGTACGAGCGGATCCCGAAGTCCGAGGTCGAGGAGCTCGTCCTCGAGGAGGTCCCCGACGTCGACTACGCCGACATCGGAGGGCTGGCCGGCCAGATCGAGATGATCCGCGACGCGGTGGAGCTGCCGTACGTGCACGCCGAGCTGTTCAAGGAGCACAAGCTGGCCGCCCCGAAGGGGATCCTGCTGTACGGCCCGCCCGGGTGCGGCAAGACGATGATCGCCAAGGCCGTGGCCGCCTCCCTGGCGCGCAAGGTCGCCGAGCGGGAGGGCACCACGGCGGGGCGCTCCTACTTCTTGAACATCAAGGGCCCGGAGCTGCTCAACAAGTACGTCGGCGAGACCGAGCGGCACATCCGGCTGGTGTTCCAGCGCGCACGCGAGAAGGCCACCGAGGGCACCCCGGTGATCGTCTTCTTCGACGAGATGGACTCGTTGTTCCGCACCCGCGGCTCGGGGGTCAGCTCGGACGTCGAGAACACGATCGTCCCGCAGCTGCTCTCGGAGATCGACGGGGTCGAGGGCCTGGCCAACGTGATCGTGATCGGGGCCTCGAACCGCGAGGACATGATCGACCCGGCGATCCTGCGTCCCGGGCGACTGGACGTGAAGATCAAGATCGAGCGCCCGGACGCCCAGGCCGCCGGCGACATCCTGAGCAAGTACCTGACCCCGGACCTGCCGCTGCACCCGGAGGACCTCGCCGAGAACGGCGGCTCGGCCGACGCCGCCTGCGAGGCGATGATCCGGCGCACCGTGGAGCGGATGTACGTCGAGTCCGAGGAGAACCGGTTCCTCGAGGTCACCTACGCCAACGGCGACAAGGAGACCCTGTACTTCAAGGACTTCAACTCCGGGGCGATGCTGGAGAACATCGTCGCCCGGGCGAAGAAGAACGCGATCAAGGAGTACCTCGACACCGGCCAGAAGGGCATTCGCGTCGCCCACCTGCTCACCGCCTGCATCGACGAGTTCCGCGAGAACGAGGACCTGCCGAACACCACCAACCCCGATGACTGGGCGCGGATCTCGGGCAAGAAGGGGGAGCGGATCGTGTTCATCCGCACCCTCGTCGCTGGGAAGCAGGGCACCGAGGCCGGACGTTCGATCGAGACGGTGGCGAATACCGGCCAGTACCTGTGAGTCATCGCGCTTCAGGGGCCCGACCTGAGTAAGTTGCGTTGTGTCAGCGCTCAACTACTCTCATGCGGAGGTCCGTATGGCCGCAAACGCGGTGGCACCACCCAAGAAGAAGAAGATCGGCCTGTTCGGCCAGCTCCAGCGCATCGGCAAGGCGCTGATGGTGCCCGTGGCCATCCTCCCCGCGGCAGGCCTGCTCCTCGGCCTCGGCGCGGGCTTCCAGAACATGTACAAGCAGCTCAACGACGTCGACACGGTGCCTGAGGGCTTCTTCAAGCTGATCACGGACACGATGATCGGCGCCGGTGACATCATCTTCGGCAACCTCGCGCTGCTCTTCGCGATCGGCGTGGCCATCGGCCTCACCGCCGACGCGGGCGTCGCGGCCCTCGCAGGCACGGTCGGCTTCCTGGTCTTCAACAAGGCGATCAGCGTCTTCATGGAGATCTCGAACGTCAACGTGATCACCTGCAAGCCGGAGGGTACGACCGGGGTGGTCCCGGACACCTGTCCACCGGATCAGGCGACCGTCACCACCCAGCTGCAGTCCGGGTCGGACATCCTGGGCTGGGACACCCTCGAGCCGGCGGCCTTCGCCAACATCCTGGGGATCCCGACCCTGCAGACCGGCGTGTTCGGTGGCATCGTCATCGGTGCCCTTGCTGCGTGGTGCTACAACAAGTGGTTCCGCATCGAGCTGCCCCCGTTCCTGGGGTTCTTCGCCGGCAAGCGCTTCGTCCCGATCGCAACGGCGACCTTCGCCCTGCTCTTCGGGCTCGTGGCGTGCTTCGTCTGGCCGCCCATCGGCCAGGGGATCAACGCCTTCGCCGACGCGATCAAGGGTCTCGGCGCGATCGGCGTTCTTCATCTTCGGCCTCATCGAGCGTTCGCTGATCCCGTTCGGCCTGCACCACATCTGGTACAGCCCGTTCTGGTTCCAGTTCGGTGAGTACACCAACAAGGCCGGCGAGATCATCACCGGCGACCAGCGCATGTGGTTCGCCCAGCTCGCCGACGACACGCCCTTCGTGGACAACGCCGGTGACGAGACCGGCCTCTACATGGCCGGCAAGTTCCCGTTCATGATGTTCGGCCTGCCGGTGGCCGCCTACGCCATGTACCGCCAGGCGAAGGACAGCCAGAAGCAGATCGCCGCCGGCATCCTGGCCTCGGCGGCCCTGACCTCGTTCCTCACGGGCATCACCGAGCCGATCGAGTTCACCTTCCTGTTCATCGCCCCGTGGCTGTTCGGCATCCACGCCGTGCATCGCGGGCCTGTCGTTCATGTTCATGTTCATCTTCCAGGTGTCGATCGGGCTCACGTTCTCCGGCGGCCTCATCGACTTCTTCCTGTTCGGGATCCTGCCCGGCAGGGAGCCGTGGTGGATCGCCGTGGCAATCGGCCTCGTCCTGATGCCGATCTACTACTTGCTGTTCACGTGGGCCGTCAAGTGGAAGGACCTCGCGACCCCAGGTCGTGAGTCGGACGCCGACGCGATCGCCGACTACGGCGAGCACGAGCTCCAGCTCACCGACGAGCAGAAGATCGCCGCATTCGAGTCCGCTGCGGTCGAGGCCGACATGAGCCAGGCCGCCAAGGTCCTGGCGGCATTCGGCGGGTTCGAGAACATCACCAGCGTCGACGCGTGCATCACGCGCCTGCGCATCTCGGTGGTCGACAAGAGCAAGGTCGACAAGGCCAAGCTCAAGAGCCTGGGCGCCGCCGGCGTCCTGGAGGTCGGCGACAACATGCAGGCGATCTTCGGCACCCGTGCCGAGACGCTGAAGGGCGAGATCCTCGATCTGCCTGGGGCACCCCAGCGGTAGGGATCACCCGACACCACAACTGAACACGATCGACCGCCGAGGGCGGGTGCTCCGCTGGGAGCCCCGCCCTCGGTGTCGGTCCGGGCCGATCGGGCCCCACCTATGCTGGGGCCCATGTCGGTGCACCGGGTGATGGGGCTGGAGACCGAGTTCGGGATCAGTCATCCGGGCCACCCCAACGCGAATCCGGTGCGCATGTCCGGGCTTGTGGTCAACGCCCACGCAGTGGCGGCCGAGCGCACCGGCGCCCTGGCCCATCGCTGGGACTACGACGAGGAGTCGCCGCTGCGCGATGCCCGCGGCTTCGACATGACGCGGGCCGAGGCCGACCCCTCGCAGCTGACCGATGACGTGGGTACCGCGAACGTGGTGCTCACGAACGGGGCCCGCCTGTACGTGGACCATGCGCACCCGGAGTACTCCAGCCCGGAGGTGACCAACCCGTGGGACGCGGTCCTGTGGGACCGGGCGGGGATGCAGATCGCCGCCGACGCCGCCCGCGCCGCCGCGGGCATGCCCGCGGGCCACGAGATCGTGCTGTACAAGAACAACACCGACGGCAAGGGCGCCTCCTACGGCACCCACGAGAACTACCTGATGGACCGGCGCACGCCGTTCCGGGCGGTCGTGGACGCGCTGATCCCCTTCTTCGTGACCCGTCAGGTGTTCACCGGTGCCGGACGGGTGGGCCGCGGGCAGGAAGGGCGACGCGAGGGCTTCCAGCTGTCCAGCCGCGCGGACTTCTTCGAGGTCGAGGTCGGGCTGGAGACCACCCTCAAGCGGCCGATCATCAACACCCGCGACGAGCCGCACGCCGACCCGGCGCTGTGGCGGCGGCTGCACGTGATCGTGGGCGATGCCAACCTGTCGGAGACCGCCACCCTGCTCAAGCTCGGGACCACGGCCATCGTCCTGTCCATGATCGAGGCCGGGGGGCCCAACCTGGGCATCGACCTTGCCAACCCGGTGGCCGCGATGCACCAGGTCTCCCACGACCTGTCCCTGGCCGCGCCCCTGGAGTGCCTGCGGCGCTCCCCGATGACCGCCCTGGAGGTCCAGCAGGCCTACCTCGGGGCTGCCCGGGCCCACTGCGCCGGCCAGCCCGGCGGGGTCGACCCGCGCACAGCCGAGGTGCTCGACCTGTGGTCCGAGGTCCTGACCCTCCTGGCGACCGAGCCGATGGCGCTGGCCGACCGGCTGGACTGGGTCGCCAAGCTCGCACTGCTCGAGGGGTACCGCCGCCGCGACGGCCTGGACTGGTCGGCTCCGCGCCTGGCGGCCATCGACCTGCAGTACGCCGACACCCGTCCCGAGAAGGGGCTGGCGTTCCGGCTGGAGCAGCGCGGGTCGTTGCGTCGGATCACCTCCGACCAGGACGTGGCCCGGGCCATGGTGGAGCCGCCCATCGACACCCGGGCGTGGTTCCGGGGGGAGTGCGTGCGCCGCTTCGGGGCCTCCGTGGCCGCCGCCTCGTGGGACTCGGTGATCTTCGACGTGCCGGGGCGGTCGGCCCTGGTCCGGGTGCCCACACCCGACCCGCTGCGGGGCACCCGGGCCCATGTGGGCGAGCTGATGGGCTCCGTGGACGGGGTGGCGGCGCTGGTCGGCGCCCTGGGTGGGACCTGAGCCGGGCACGGCGCGCCGCCCCCTGCGGTGGGGTCGGCGTGTGAGCGCCCCACTTCGGCACTAGTGTCGGACGTGACGCCAGAGGAGGACGACGTGAGCCAGTCCAGTGAGCACCAGACGGCCCGCCCCGACGACGAGCCGGAGGCGGCACCAGCCCCGGCGCCGTCGGCCCGCAAGGAGGCCCTCGACGCTGACGTCGACGCACTGCTCGACGAGATCGACGACGTCCTCGAGGAGAACGCCGAGGAGTTCGTGCGGGGCTTCGTGCAGAAGGGTGGCCAGTAGGTGTCCGACAGCCCACTGCCCGCCGCGTTCTCGATGGTCGGGGAGGCCTCGTTCGCCCAGTTCCTGGGCCAGCACCGGCCTGACCTGCTCGCGCACCTGGGCACCACCGGATCAGCCATGGTCGACGCCCCGCACGGGACGACGATCGTCGCTGCCACCTGGGCCAACGGGGTGGTGATGGCCGGTGACCGCCGGGCGACGATGGGCAATGTCATCGCCCAGCGCACCATCGAGAAGGTGTTCCCCGCCGACGAGCACGCGTGCATCGGGATCGCCGGATCGGCCGGGATCGCCATCGAGCTCGTGCGCCTGTTCCAGGTGGAGCTCGAGCACTACGAGAAGATCGAGGGCTCGTCGCTGTCGCTGGACGGCAAGGCCAACCGGCTGGCCTCCCTCCTGCGCTCCAACCTGGGCCTGGCCATGCAGGGGCTGGCGGCGGTGCCGATGCTCGCCGGGTACGACCTGGCGCGCCAGACGGGACGGATCTTCTCCTACGACGTCACCGGTGGGCGCTACGAGGAGCACGACTTCTACTCGGTCGGATCCGGTTCCATGTTCGCCCGGGGAGCCCTGAAGAAGCTCTACACCCAGCAGATGCCCGAGAGCCAGGCGGTCGAGGTCTGCGTGGAGGCGCTGTACGACGCCGCCGACGACGACTCGGCCACCGGTGGCCCGGACCTGGCCCGCAAGATCTTCCCCGTGGTGGCCGTGGTGGATGCCGACGGGTTCCGCCGGGTCGATCCCAGCGAGCTGGAGCGGATCTGCCAGGCGGTCGTGGATCGCCGCATGCAGCGCCCCGACGGTCCTGTGGCGCGGATGGGGGAGTGACGCCATGAGCATGCCGTTCTACGTCTCACCCGAGCAGCTGATCAAGGACAAGGCCGACTACGCCCGCAAGGGGATCGCCCGGGGCCGCAGCGTCGTGGTGCTCCAGGTGTCCGAGGGGATCCTGCTCGTCGCGGAGAACCCGTCGCGGGCCCTGCACAAGATCAGCGAGATCTACGACCGCATCGGCTTCGCGGCGGTGGGCAAGTACAACGAGTTCGAGAACCTGCGCGTGGCCGGCGTCCGCCTGGCCGACATGCGCGGCTACGCCTACGACCGCCGCGACGTCACCGGCCGCAGCCTGGCCAACGCCTACGCCCAGACCCTGGGCACGATCTTCACCGAGGCGGCCAAGCCCTACGAGGTGGAGCTCGTGGTCGCGGAGGTCGGGGTCGAGGCGGCCGATGACCAGATCTATCGGTTGACCTTCGACGGATCGGTCGCCGACGAGCACGGGTTCGTCGCGATGGGCGGGTCCTCGGACTCGATCGCGGCCCACCTGGCCGACAACTGGGTGGAGGGGATGACCCTCTCCCAGGGCGTGCGCCTGGCCATCGCCGCCCTGGCGCAGTCGACCACGGCGGGTCCGGCCGCGGGCTCCAGCGGCCCGCGCGAGGTGCCCCTGACCCAGCTCGAGGTGGCCCTGCTGCAGCGCGACAGGCCGCGGCGGACCTTCCGTCGCATCGGACCGAGCCGGTTGCGCGAGCTGGCTGATGGCTGATCCGCTCGCTCGGCGGATCTACGGCATCGAGACCGAGTACGGGGTCACGTGCACCTTCCGGGGCCAGCGCAGGCTGAGCCCGGACGAGGTTGCCCGCTACCTGTTCCGCCGCGTGGTGGCCTGGGGGCGCAGCTCGAACGTGTTCCTGCGCAACGGGGCGCGGCTGTACCTCGATGTGGGAAGCCACCCCGAGTACGCCACCGGCGAGTGCGACGACCTGCGTGAGCTGGTCATCCACGACCGGGCCGGTGAGCGCATCGTGGAGGGCCTCGTCGCCGACGCCCAGCGCCGCCTGGCCGACGAGGGCATCGACGGGGACATCTACCTGTTCAAGAACAACACGGACTCGGCCGGGAACTCCTACGGCTGCCACGAGAACTACCTGATCGGGCGGACGGGGGAGTTCTCCAAGGTCTCCGACGCCCTCATCCCGTTCCTGGTGACCCGGCAGCTGATCGCCGGTGCCGGCAAGGTGCTTCCCACGCCGCGCGGGACAACCTTCTGCCTGAGCCAGCGGGCGGAGCACATCTGGGAGGGGGTCTCCTCGGCGACCACCCGCTCCCGGCCGATCATCAACACCCGCGACGAGCCGCACGCCGACGCCGAGCGCTTCCGCCGACTCCACGTGATCGTCGGGGACTCCAACATGAGCCAGACGACGACGCTGCTGAAGGTGGGCAGCGCGGACCTGGTGCTGCGGATGCTGGAGTCGGGGGTGAGCATCCGCGACCACACCCTGGAGAACCCGATCCGGGCGATCCGCGAGATCAGCCACGACCTGACCGGCTCCCGGGCCGTCCGGCTGGCCAACGGCAGGATGCTCTCGGCCTGGCAGATCCAGGCCGACTACCTCGAGCGGGTGGAGCTGTTCGCGCAGAGCAGCGGCCTGGCCCAGGTGCCGATCTACGCCCGGGTCCTGGACCTGTGGCGGCGCACCCTCACCGCAGTCTCGACCGACGACCTCGGAGCGGTGGACACCGAGATCGACTGGGTGATCAAGCACCGGCTCCTGCAGCGCTACATCGACCGCCACGACCTGTCGTGGAGCTCGCCGCGGATCGCCCAGCTGGACCTGGCCTACCACGACATCTCGCGCACCCGTGGGCTGTTCAACCTGCTGGAGGCCAAGGGGATGGCGGCCACGGTGGCCGACGACATCGAGGTGTTCGCCGCGAAGTCCACGCCGCCGCAGAACACCCGGGCCCGCCTGCGCGGGGAGTTCATCACCGCGGCCACGGCGGCCCGCCGGGACTTCACCGTGGACTGGGTGCACCTCAAGCTCAATGACCAGGCCCAGCGAACCGTGCTCTGCAAGGACCCGTTCAAGGCCGTCGATGAGCGGGTGGCGCGACTCATCGAGTCGATGTGACCCGTGATTCGGCGCTCGCGGGTCCGGCGATTAGAGTTCGCCGGGTGAATCGTGGAATCGCCGCGCCGATGCGCGCCCTTGCCCTGACCATCGCGGGCCTCGCCCTGCTCACCGGCTGCTGGACGGGGTCGGACGACGCAGCGACCTCGACACCGCAGCCCTCGAGCCCGGCGGTGACCGAACCCGCTGTGGCGGCACCCGTTCCCGTCTGCCCGGCGGGCTCCCCGACCGAGAGCACCTACGAGTGCCAGGGCGTGACGGTCACCGGGGAGAAGGACGCCGAGCCCACCATCACCCTCGCACCGGACTTCGGGCCCGCCACGGAGCTGGCGGTGGCCGACGTGTACGAGGGTTCCGGCGAGGCCGTGGCCGCTGGCGCCACGGTCACTGTGAACTACGTCGGGGTCGGCCAGCAGTCCGGCCAGGTCTTCGACTCGTCGTGGCAGCGCGGGCAGCCCGCGACCTTCCCGCTGGACGGCGTGATCCAGGGCTGGTCCGAGGGGCTGGTCGGGATGCAGCCCGGTGGTCGGCGCCTGCTGATCATCCCCGCCGAGCTGGCCTACGGCGACGCCGGTGCGGGGGCCGACATCGCCCCCGGCGAGACCCTGGTCTTCGTCGTCGACCTGATCGAGGCGACCCCGGCCGCCTGATCCGGGCCCTGATCCCCGAGACCGATCCCCGTACGAATCCGAGAGGAACCCCATGGCTGACCTGACCAAGCCCGAGATCGACTTCCCGGAGGGCCCTGCGCCCACGGACCTCGTCATCCGCGACATCGTCGTGGGCGAGGGTGCCGAGGCTGTCCCGGGCGCCCGCGTGACCGTGCACTACCTCGGCGTCGAGTACGACACGGGCGACCAGTTCGACGCCTCGTGGGACCGCGGCGAGTCGATCACCTTCCCGCTGTCGGGCCTCATCCAGGGCTGGCAGGACGGCATCCCCGGCATGCGCGTGGGCGGGCGGCGCGAGCTGGTCATCCCGCCGCGGCTGGCCTACGGCGAGAACGGCCGGCACGCGCTGGCGGGCAAGACCCTGATCTTCGTGATCGACCTGCTCGCCGTCACCAGCTGACATGCCCGCGTCAGCGCTCGAGGTTCGCTGATGGTCGGGCCCCCGGCGGGCGGGGAGGTCCAGCCCTACAGCAAGGCTGAGCGCCTGCTCAACCTGTTGATGGCCCTGCGCGGGACCCGCGTCGGCCTGGACCGGGAGCACATCCGCACCGTCGTGCGGGGGTACAACCCGCAGGCCTCCTCCGAGGCCTTCGAGCGGATGTTCGAGCGTGACAAGGACGAGCTGCGCGCCATGGGGGTCCCGGTCGTCACGCTCACCGACGCCTCCGGGGTCGTGACCGGCTACCGGATCGAGGGGGACTGGACCCTGCCGCCCCTGGACCTGACCCGCGGCGAGCTGGCCCTGCTCGGCCTCGCCGCCCGCGTCTGGCAGCGCGCCGACCTGGCTCCCGCGGCGCTCAACGCCCTGCGCAAGGTGGAGGCCCAGCTCGGGATGCGCTCCACCGATCAGGGGTCGGCGCCGATCGCGGGGCTGTCCCTGGACTCCCCGGCCCTGCACGCCCTCATCGAGGCGTGCAGCACCCGGACAGCCGTGACCTTCACCTACCGCAAGTCCCCCGACGCGCTGGAGGAGACCCGACACGTCCAGCCCTGGGGCACCGTGTGGTGGCGTGCGCACTGGTACCTGGTGGGCTTCGACACCGACCGGGACGGCGTGCGGGTGTTCCGGGCGTCGCGGATCGAGGGCCAGGTGCGCCATGACCCGGCAGGGCAGTCCTACGAGGTGCCCGCGGGCTTCGACGCCGCGGAGGCGATCGGCCAGTTCGCACGCAGCGACGCCGTCCTGGTCGATCTCGCGCTGGAGCCCGGGGTCGCTGCGGCACTGCGCCTGCGCGCCGAGTCCCGCGGCCAGGACGCTGACGGCCGCGACCTGGTGGCGCTCCCGGTCGAGGACCTGGCCTCCGGGGTCGCCTCGGTCCTGGCCTACGGGACCGGCGCCCGCGTCCTGGGCCCGCCCGAGGCAGTCGCTGAGGCCGTGGCCCAGCTCGATGCCCTCCTCGCAGCCCTGCAGGCACCGGCGCCGACGGCCGGCCGCCCGCTCACGGCGGGCGCGCTGCCCGGAGGCCCGGGCTCCGCGCAGTTCACCCGCCTGCTCGCACTCGTGCCGTGGCTGGCCGCCAACAGCGGCGTGCGGGTGTCCGACGCCGCCGACCACTTCGGCATCACGCAGGAGCAGCTGATGGCCGACCTCGGGTCGGTCATCACGTCCGGGGCCGACGACTGGACGCTGTTCGACATCCAGTACTGGGAGGACGGGGGCGAGATCCAGGTCATCGACGCCCTGGACCTCGATGCGCCGCTGACCCTCACGCCCGACGAGGGGTTCGCCCTGATCGTGGCGCTCAACGCCCTGGCCACGGTCCCCGGGGGGGCTGACAGCGACGAGCTTGCCTCCGTGACCGCCAAGCTCGCCGGAGCCCTCGGGCACCACGCGCCGGCCCCCGGCGTCCTGGCCGTGCGCGTCGACCTGCCCGCGAGGATCGTGACCCCGGTCGAGCAGGCGCTGGCCACCGACCGGGCCGTCCACCTGACCTACGTGGGGGCGGTCCGCGACGAGGTGACCGACCGGGTCGTCGATCCGCTCGGGGTCGTCGTGGTGGACGGGTACGCCTACGTGCGCGGCTACTGCAGGTCGGCGGGCGGGTTGCGGATGTTCCGCGTGGACCGGATCCGGTCCATCGAGGTCGACGACCTCCCGGCGCGGGCGGTCGAGGAGCCCGCGGAGGTCGAGCCGATGGCTGTGGTCCTGGGCTCCACCGGCAGGACGGTGCTCGTCGACGTCCCGGCCGGCGCGCCCCTGCTGGATCGCCATCCCGTCACCCGCAGGTGGGCACTGCCCGGGGGTGGGGTGCGTGCGGAGCTCCCCGTGGGTGACTTCACCTGGGCGCGACGCCTGGTCCTGGGATCTGCGGGGACCGTCGTGCTGCGCGAGCCGGACTGGCTGCGGACCGAGCTGATCGCCACCGTGGCCGCGGCGCGCCCGCTGCACGAGCGCAGAAATGGATGGGTCCGGAACCCCTGAGTAGTTGCATCACCACCCTCCGCGGTCACATGATGCCTCCGGGGCCCTCAAGTCCACGGTTGTGGGCACCGATGGCTGTGGCATCCAGGCAGTGCGAGGAGGTGGATGTGATGACGACCATCAAGGCGACGTGCCCGCAGTGCGGTGATGTCGACCTGGTCCCGGCTGATGTCCGCGTGACCGTGGCGCGGGAGCTCGGCTGGTCCACCTACACGTTCACGTGCGCCGGGTGTGCCGACAGCATCTGCAAGGCCGCCGATGAGGACGTCGTGCAGCTCCTGACGGGTGCCGGGGTCCGGGTGGAGCACCTCGCGATCCCGCTGGAGTACCTCGAGTCCCGGGTGATCGAGCGGACCTGCTCGCCGCTGACGCGCGACCACCTGCTCGACTTCGCCCTGTGGCTGGCCTCGGCCGACGACATCGTGATGGCGGCTGACCAGGAGGTCTGAGCGCGCCGCGAACGGGTAGGGATTGGGCAGCGGGCAGCGGTCGTCGTACGCTCTTCCCATCCCGTGAGTGCGGGTCTCGACGCAGGAGGGTCCCATGCCCAACATCCGCGGCCCCGAGCTGCTCATCCTCGTCCTCGTCATCGTGCTGCTCTTCGGCGCCAAGCGCCTGCCGGACGCGGCCCGCAGCGTGGGACGCTCGCTGAGGATCTTCAAGGCCGAGACCAAGGGCCTGGTGGACGGGGAGGTGGCGCCCGACTCGGCCGACGCGTCGGCTGCCGCGAACGCCACACCCGAGGCCCCCGCCGCGCCTGCCGCGCTGCCGCCGGCCCAGCCCGCGGGCACATCGGCGGTCCCGGCCGGTGAGCCGCCCGCCGCCGAACACGCCCTGGCGCCGCAGGCTGAGCCCTCGGCGCCCTCGCTGCAGTCGCAGCCCCCCAGCCAGGCGTGAGCGCACCGCCCGTGCCCGGCGGAACCAAGGGCCGCAGCACGAACGCCGAGGCGGCCATGCCGCTGCGCGAGCACCTCGGGGAGCTGCGCTCGCGGTTGGTGAAGTCGCTGGTCGCGATCTCGGTCGGCATGGCGGTGGCCTGGTTCTTCTACGACGAGGTCTTCGCGGTCATCCGCGCACCCTTCGACGCCGTGGTGGAGGCCGCTGCCGCCGACGGCCGGGACATGACCCTGGCGTTCACCGGCGTCGCCGACCCGTTCGTGATGCAGCTGAAGGTGGCCGGTGTCGTCGGGATCCTGCTGGCGACCCCCGTCTGGCTGTACCAGCTGTGGCGGTTCGTGACCCCGGGCCTGCACCGCCACGAGCGCCGTTGGGCGCTGGGCTTCGCGGTCGTGGCCACGCCGATGTTCCTCGGCGGGGCGGCGCTGGCGTACTGGGTCATGCCCCAGGGCCTGGAGATCCTGCTCGGGTTCACCCCGGAGAACATCGAGAACATCATCTCGGTCGACCGGTACCTGTCGTTCTTCCTGCGGATGATGCTGGTCTTCGGCCTGGGGTTCATGCTGCCGCTGCTGGTCGTGGGCCTGAACTTCGCCGGAGTGCTGTCCGCCCAGCGGCTGTGGTCGTGGTGGCGGTGGGTCGTGCTGGGAGTTGTCGTGTTCGCGGCCGTGGCCACGCCCACCGGGGACCCGTTCAACCTGGCGATCCTGGCCGCACCGATGCTGCTGCTGATGCTGCTCGCCGGCCTCGTGGCCTGGCTGAACGACCGCCGCCGGGCACGGCGGCGGGAGGCCGTGCCGCAGTGGGACGACGACGAGACATCGCCGTTGGACGCCTGAGGCCGCGGCCTGCTGCAGTAGCGTGCACCCCTGTGGAGCGCAGAATCGGTGTCCTGGTCAATCCCACGTCCGGTGCAGGACGGGTGGGCCGGCACAGTGCCGCAGTCCTGCGCGGGTTGGCCAGCAGGGGCGACCACGTCGTCGCGATCCAGGGGGAGTCCGCCCACGAGGCAGATGTCCTGCTCGAGCAGGCGATGGCCGAGGGCCTGGACATCGTGGTGGCCGTCGGTGGCGACGGCACGGTGCACCAGGCGCTGCAGGCGGTGGTCGGCACCGACACCGCCCTGGGGATCGTTCCGCTGGGCACCGGCAACGATGCCGCCAACTCGGTCGGCCTGAGCCGGATGAGCCCGGAGGCGGCCGTCGCGGTGATCCTGGCGGGCAACCAGCGGCCCTTCGACGTCGGGCGGATCGAGGCTGAGGACGGGACGGTCCGGCACTTCCTGTGCGTGATGAGCTCCGGGTTCGACTCGAGTGTCAACGAGCGGGCCAACGAGATGACCTGGCCCAGTGGCACCGCGCTCTACATCCGGGCGATGCTGGCCGTCCTGCGCACGTTCCGACCGATCCCGTACCGTGCTGAGCTGGACGGCGAGCCGGTGGTGGATGACGGGATGCTCGTGTCCCTGGGCAATGGACCGTCCTTCGGCGGCGGGATGCAGGTCTGCGCGGGTGCTGACATGCACGACGGCCTGCTGGACCTGATCTGGGTGCACACCCTCTCGCGCACCGCGCTGCTCACGGTCTTCCCGAAGGTGTACTCCGGCACCCACCTGGCGCATCCGGCCGTGGAGTCGCGCCGGGTGTCCACGGCGATCCTCGATGCGCCGGGCCAGATCGCCTACGCCGACGGGGAGCGCGTCGCGCCCCTGCCCGTGACCGTCACGGCCGTGCCGGACGGGGTGCAGGTGCTCGTACCCCGGTAGCGTCAGCCCCATGGACGATGCCGCGCTGACCACGTTCCGCGGACTCTACGAGTTCGGGCTGGACGGATTCCAGGAGCGGGCGTGCGAGAGCATCCTGCGGGGGCGTGGCGTCCTGGTCGCGGCCCCCACCGGGTCGGGCAAGACCGTCGTGGGCGAGTTCGCGGTCCACCTGGCCATGGCCAGGTCGACCAAGTGCTTCTACACGACCCCGATCAAGGCGCTGTCGAACCAGAAGTACAACGACCTGGTCGACCGGTACGGTGCGGCCCGGGTGGGGCTGCTCACCGGCGACAACTCGATCAACGGCGAGGCCCCGGTGGTCGTCATGACCACCGAGGTGCTGCGCAACATGCTCTACGCCGGGTCGCACACCCTGACCGGCCTGGAGTTCGTGGTCATGGACGAGGTGCACTACCTGGCGGACCGGGAGCGGGGCCCGGTGTGGGAGGAGGTGATCATCAACCTCCCCGAGCACGTCAGCGTGGTCGCCCTGTCGGCGACCGTGAGCAACGCCGAGGAGTTCGGGGCCTGGTTGGCCGAGGTGCGTGGGGACACCGACATCGTGGTCGAGGAGCACCGGCCGGTCCCGTTGTGGCAGCACGTGATCGCCGACGGGACCCTGCACGACCTGTTCGTCGACGAGCGCGGCAGGGCGGTGAACCCCGAGCTGGTGCGGCTGGCCCGCGACGACCAGAGGATCGACAAGGCCCGACGTGACTTCCGTGGGGGAGGGGGGCGCCACGGCGGCCCGAACCGTCCGGCGCCCGGGCGCCCCGAGCGGGGTGGGCGTCGACCCCGGTCGATCCCGGGCACCCAGCGTCCGGATGTCATCAGGTCCCTGCAGCGGGCCGACCTGCTGCCCTGCATCAACTTCATCTTCAGCCGCGCGGGGTGCGAGGCAGCTGTTGAGCAGTGCCTGCACGCCGGCCTGCAGCTGACCACCCCCGACGAGCGCCTGGAGATCCGCGAGCGGGTCCTGGCGAGGTTCGTCGACCTGCCACCCTCGGACCTGGCGGTCCTGGGGTTCGACGGGTGGCTCGACGGGCTCGAGCGAGGCATCGCCGCCCACCATGCAGGGCTGATCCCGACCTTCAAGGAGGCGGTCGAGGAGCTGTTCCAGGAGGGCCTGGTGAAGGTGGTGTTCGCCACCGAGACCCTGGCCCTGGGCATCAACATGCCCGCCCGTGCGGTCGTCCTGGAACGGCTCGTGAAGTGGAACGGGGAGACCCACGCCCCGATCACGCCGGGGGAGTACACCCAGCTGACCGGCCGCGCAGGCCGCCGGGGCATCGACGTCGAGGGCCACGCCGTGGTGGTGTGGCACCAGGGGATCGATCCCGGGGCGCTCGCCGGCCTGGCCTCCACCCGCACCTACCCGCTGGTGTCCAGCTTCCGGCCCTCCTACAACATGGCCGTGAACCTCGTCGGCGGCGTGGGCAAGTCCGCGGCGCGCGAGGTCCTGGAGTCCTCGTTCGCGCAGTTCCAGGCCGATCGGGGGATCGTCGGGCTGGCCCGTCAGATCCAGCGCAACGCCGAGGCGATCGCCGGCTACGAGGAGTCGATGGGCTGCCACCTCGGCGACTTCGCCTCGTACGCGGCCATCCGCCAGGACCTGTCGGCCAAGGAGAAGGGGATGGCACGCGCGGGAGCCGCCGCGCGGCGCAGCGAGGCTGCCGAGGCCCTGGCCGACCTGGTCCCGGGAGACGTGATCGTCGTGCCCACCGGCCGCCGTGCCGGGGTGGCCGTGGTGATCGACCCCGGGCTGTCCCTCGGCGAGGACCCGCGCCCCTTCGTGCTCACCATCGATCGGCAGGTGCGTCGGCTGGGCACCGTGGACTTCCCGGTGCCGCCCCAGGTGCTCGACCGCGTGCGCATCCCGCGCACGTTCTCCCCGCGGTCGGCCAACTCGCGTCGCGAGCTGGCGGCCCTGCTGCGCACCCGCACCGACGGGATGGACATCCCCAGGCCCGGGCGTCGTGGGCGCGCCCACGACGAGGACGCCGAGCTCGCCGCGCTGCGTGCCCGGATGCGGGCCCATCCGTGCCACGGCTGCGCGGACCGGGAGCAGCACGCCCGGTGGGCCGAGCGCGCCCACCGACTGAGGACCGAGACCGCGGGCCTGCAGCGCCGGCTGGAGGGACGGACCAATTCGATCGCCCGGCAGTTCGACCGGATCTGCGAGGTGCTCATGGAGCTGGGCTACCTCACCGGCGCCGTGGACACCCCCACCGTGACCGACGCGGGCGCGCAGCTGTCACGCATCTACGGCGAGTCGGACCTGCTGGCGATGCAGTGCCTGCGCGAGGGCCTGTGGGACGACCTGAACGCCCCGGAGCTGGCTGCAGCCTGCTCGGCGCTGGTCTACGAGTCCCGGGGCAGCTCCGAGCCGGGCGCCGCACCGCCGCGGGTGCCCGGGGCGATCGCGGTGACCCTCGACGAGACGATGCGCATCTGGGGGGCGCTCGAGGTCCTCGAGCGCCGTCATGGGCTGCCGGCCACCCGGCAGCCGGACCTCGGCTTCGCGTGGGCAGTCCACCGCTGGGCGGCTGGCGGGACCCTGCGCTCGGTGCTGACCGGCTCGGAGCTCACCGCGGGGGACTTCGTCCGCTGGTGCAAGCAGGTCATGGACTTCCTGGGCCAACTGGTGGCGGCCGGTCCGGGTTCCCCCCTGGCCGAGTCGGCGCGCACCGCGATCGACTCGATCCGACGCGGGGTGGTGGCGGTCACGATCGCCGAGTGACGCGCCGATCTGCGACGCAATCGTGACGTGTCCACGACCCCGTTGGGCTTGGCGTGGACCGGATCCGGGAGCAGTATGGAGGTGTGGTCAGCCAACGACTGCGCAGCGGGCACGCCCTGGTAGGGGCGTTGTCGGTCGACGGTCGTGAGTTCGCCGCCCGGCCGGTGCCGGGCACCGGGGTGGGCAGGGTCTCCGGGCTGTGCGTGCGGGGCACGTCGCCGCAGTCCGTGCGTGCCGCGCTGGACTGGATGCCCGGTCGCATCCTGGTCCTGGCCGACTCCGGCCTGGCCGCGGAGTGCCTGGTCTCGGTGGCCCGCAGCGCGCACCTGGACACCCTCTCGGGGATCGTCGTCCTTGCTGATCCCGGCACCGACCTCGGCCCGCTGAGCCAGGTCGACAGTGCCGTGCCCGTCGTCGTCGTCTCGCGGGAGTCCGACCAGGAGCGGGTCCGTCGGGCCCTGCGGCTGGTCGTGGAGGTGCGCGCCGGTGACCCCGGGACCGTCGACCTGCGGACCGCCGCCCCGCCGCGTCCCCGGCGAGGGGGCAGTGCCTCGATCGTCCTGGGCACCCCGGGGACCGTCCGGAACTGACCGGCGAGTCAGCCCGCGGCAGCCAGCGAGTCCGCCAGCGCGCCCTGCAGCCGCTGCACGGGGGCCTCCAGGCCCCAGCGCTCGGCCAGCTCGGCCAGGGCCGGGGTGTCGGCTGGTCCGGGCGGGATGGCCACCGCCACCTCGGGCAGTGGCACCTCAGCTGCCCGCACGACCTGCTCCGCGCGCGCCAGGTAGTCACGATTGTCACGCAGGGCCGCGCGGATGCGTGGGCTCACCGTGGCGTCCTCGACCTCGACGGCGGCCAGGATCCCGGCCATGTCCGAGAAGCGTCCCAGCAGGCTGGCTGCCGTCTTCGTGCCGATCCCCGGAACCCCGGGCAGCCCATCGGACGGGTCGCCCCGCAGGATCGCCAGGTCGGTGTACTGGTCGGGCCGGACCCCGTGCGCGGCAACCACGCCCGCCTCGTCGAGGACCTCCACCCGGCGGATCCCGCGGCCGGTGTAGAGCACCCGGATGCCCGCGGCGTCGTCGACCAGCTGGATGAGGTCACGGTCGCCGGTGACCACCTCGACGGGTTCGCCACGTGCCGCATGCCGTCGGGCCAGCGTGGCCATCACATCGTCGGCCTCGTACCCGGGGGCACCGACGCGGGCGACGCCCAGGGCCGCCAGCACCTCGGCGATGATCCCCACCTGGGGCCCGAGGCGTCTCGGGCTCGTCCTCCGCGCCGTCGGCCGCCACGCGGTGGGCCTTGTAGGACTCGAGCAGCTCGACCCGCCACTGGGGCCGCCAGTCGTCGTCCCAGCATGCGACGAGCCCGCTCGGCCGGCGGGAGGCCACCAGGGCGGTGCACATGTCCAGGAACCCACGCACGGCATTCACCGGCGTGCCATCGGGGGCGGTCATCGACTCGGGCACCCCGTGGAAGGCGCGGTAGTACAGCCCGGCGGAGTCCAGCAGCATCAGCATGGCCCGAATCCTGCCACCGGAGTGGGGAGTAGCGTGCAGGCATGACCGATCGCCTCCTGCCGACCCCTGAGGCCGGCGACCTGCTCGACCTCACCGCAGAGATCGCCGACCGTGAGCTGGCGCCCCGGGCCGCGGCGGCGGAGGCCGCCGGCGAGTTCCCGCGCGAGGCCTTCGCCACCCTGGGTCGCGCCGGCCTGCTGGCGCTGCCGTACCCCGAGGAGATGGGCGGCGGTGGCCAGCCGTACGAGGTGTACCTGCAGGTGCTCGAGGAGCTCGCCGCCCGGTGGATGACGGTCTCACTGGGGGTGTCGGTGCACGTCCTGTCCTGCTTCCCCGTTGTTGCCTGGGGCACCGACGCCCAGCGGGAGCGCTGGCTGCCGAGCATGCTCGGGGGCGCGTCCCTGGGCGCCTACTGCCTGTCCGAGCCGCACTGCGGGTCCGACGCCGCGGCGCTCACCACCCGCGCCGACCTGGTCGAGGACCACTACCGGGTGACCGGGACGAAGGCCTGGATCACCCATGCCGGGGTGGCCGACTTCTACAACCTCATGGTGCGCACGGGAGGTTCCGGGGCGACGGGGATCAGCTGCCTGATCGCCCCCGCGGACACACCGGGGATGTCGTTCGCGACCCCGGAGCACAAGATGGGCATGATGTCCTCACCCACCGCGCAGGTGCTCCTCGACGGGGCACAGGTGCCCGCCCGGGACCTGGTCGGACAGCCCGGGGACGGCTTCCGGATCGCCATGCAGGCCCTGGACGCCGGACGCCTGGGGATCGCGGCCTGTGCCGTCGGCCTGGCCCGGTCGGCACTGGCCGAGGCTGTCGCGTACGCCCGCGACCGACAGGCCTTCGGCCAGGCGATCGCCGGCTTCCAGGGCCTGCAGTTCATGCTGGCCGACATGGACACCCAGGTGCACGCCGCCCGGGCGCTGCTGCTGGAGGCCGCGCGCCTGAAGGACGCCGGGCGCCCCTTCACGCTGCCCGCCGCCCGGGCGAAGCTGCTGGCCACCGATGTTGCGATGCGGGTGACGACCGACGCTGTGCAGGTCCTCGGCGGCGCCGGCTACACCACGGACTTCCCGGTCGAGCGCTACATGCGCGAGGCGAAGGTCCTGCAGATCGTGGAGGGCACCAACCAGATCCAGCGCGTGGTCATCGGTCGTGCGCTGGCCCGCGGCTAGGATCGGACCATGGAGGACATCGACCGCCGCATCGTCGAACTGCTGTCCGTCGACGGACGGATGTCCTTCACCGACCTGGGCAAGGAGACCGGCCTGTCCACGTCGGCGGTGCACCAGCGGGTGCGCCGGCTGGAGAAGCGCGGCGTGATCCGGGGCTATCGTGCCGTCGTCGACCCCGAGGCCCTCGGCCTGCCGATGACGGCCTTCGTGTCCATCAAGGCCTTCGACGCCGCAGCCGAGGATGAGGCCCCCAAGAAGATCGCCAAGGTCAAGGGTGTCGAGGCGTGCTACTCCGTGGCCGGGGATGAGGCCTACATCCTCAAGGTGCGGGTCGGCTCCCCGCAGGGGCTGGAGGCCCTGCTCAGCGACATCCGCTCGATCGCCGGGGTGTCGACCCGGACCACGGTTGTGCTGTCGGTCCCGTTCGAGGGCCGGGTCGTCCAGTAGCTGCGCTGCTCGCGCCCGCGGCTCAGCTCGGATCGTCCAGGGCGTGCCTGGCCCACCAGCGCTGCCCCTCCTCGGGCAGGGTGTGGATGGGGTCGTAGTACCGGTAGTTGCGGTCCAGGGCGTAGGGATCGTCGAACTCGATCCCGGTGCGGTAGTTCTTGGTCCACTCCGAGATCCCGAGGGCCCGGTCGTAGGAGTGCACCTGGTGCACCCAGCGCTTGCCGACGAACGGCACGTCACAGACGATCCGGGGGGTCGCGAAGCCCGGGCAGGTAGCCCATGATCGCGTGCTGCAGCTCCTGGGCCTTGTGCAGCGGCACGCGCCAGTGCTCGGCGTTGGGGATCATGTCGCACATGTAGAAGTAGTAGGGCATGATCCCCGCGCCGTCGAGCAGCGTGAAGCTCAGGTCGAGCAGGTCCGTCGGAGGTGGCGTTCACGCCCTCGAGCAGGACGCCCTGGTTGCGCACGTCGCGCACGCCTGCGTCGAACATCGCCCGCACCGCGTCGGCGACGATCGGGGTGATCGACGCCGCGTTGTTGACGTGGGTGTGGATCGCCAGCGAGACCCCGCGCGAGCGGGCCTTCGCGGCCACCCGGCCCATGCCGTCGACGACGTCGGGGGACAGCCAGTGCTGGGGCAGGGCCATCAGGGCCTTCGTGGCCAGCCGGATGTCGCGGATGTTGTCGATGTCCAGCAGCTGGTCGAGGTAGGACTCCAGGCGCGCCCAGGGGAGGTTCGCGACATCCCCACCGGAGACGACCACATCGCGCACGTGGGGGTGCGTGCGCAGGTAGGCCATGTGCGCCTCCTGCCGGTCGACGGGCTTGAGGACGAGCTTGAGCTTGTCCACGGTCGGCGTCGAGTTGCCCACGAGGTCCATGCGGGTGCAGTGCCCGCAGTACTGGGGGCAGGTGCTCAGCAGCTCGGCCAGCACCTTGGTCGGGTACCGGTGGGTCAGTCCCTCGGCGACCCACATGGCCTGTTCGTGCAGCGAGTCCCGCGAGGCGTACGGATGGCTGCCCCACTCGGCCAGGCGATCGGTGAACATGGGCAGCATGTAGCGCCGGATCGGGTCGCTCTGGAACGCCTCGGTGAGTGACCCGGGACCCGAGGGCCGCGTGTCGCGCATCATCGTGTTGATCATCTGCGGCGGGACGAGCATCGACATCGTGGCCCTGTGGGCGAGGTCCGCATCGAGGTCGTCGTAGACCGCCTCATCGAGCAGATCGCCCATCAGGTCGCGCAACTGGCGCGAGTTCTTGATGCAGTGCGCACGCTGCCACTGGGCGGTGCGCCACTGCTCCTCGGTGACGTCGGCCCATCCGGGGAAGCGGGTCCAGTCGGGCTCCGAGAGGTGCACCCGCAGGTAGGTGTACGGCTGGTCGGGGACCGACGCATCGGGTACCGCGGCGGGCAGGAACGGGTCAAGGATGTCCGTCATTCGGGCAGCATAGCGGAAGGATTGTGTGCCGTGGAAGCCTGCGAACGAAGTATCTTCGTGTCGTGTCCATGGGTAGGCTGGGCAGCGGAGCAGAGGAGGGCCATGGATCACCGCACCGCACGCGCCGTCGGCGTGCATCGAGTTCTCGAGCCGGAGGGCGTCCTGCCGCAGGCGGCGTGGCGCCTGGATGCCTCGCCGGCGATCGGCCCTGATGAGGTCCGGGTCCGGGTGCGTCGCCTCAACCTCGACGCGGCGAGCTACCAGCAGCTGCGCGACAAGCACTTCGGGGACGGCGCCCGGGTGCGTGCCGAGGTCGCCGGGATCATCGCCAGCCGCGGCAAGATGCAGAACCCGGTCACCGGGTCGGGAGGGATGCTCATCGGGGTTGTCGAGGAGGTCGGACCGGAGTCACCCCTCGGGCTGGCGGTGGGGGACCGGATCGCCACCCTCGTGTCCCTGACACTCACCCCGCTGCTGGTCACCGACGGGCTGGCGTCCTGGGACGGCGAGTCCGAGCAGGTGCCCTGTGACGGCACCGCGATCCTGTTCCGCCGGTCCATCGTCGCGATCCTGCCGGACGACATGCCCGAGGAGCTGGCGATGTCGGTCAACGACGTGTGCGGCGCCCCGGCGCTGACCGCACGCGTGGTGCGCGACTACGTGGCGCGGGGGATCACCCCGACCGTCGCGGTCCTCGGTGGGGCCGGCAAGAGCGGGTCGTTGAGCCTGGCCGCCGCACGCGCGGAGGGCGCAGGTCCCACGGTCGGCATCGTGCCGGTCGAGCGCGAGGCCGAGATCCTGCGCGCCTCCGGGATCGCCGACCTCGTGGCCCTGGCCGACGCGCGCGACCCGGTCGGTGTGGCCGATGCGGTGGCCGGCGCACTCGGGGGTGGGGCCGACATCACGATCGTCTGCGTGACCGTCCCGGGCTGTGAGCACGGTGCGGTGCTGGCCACGGCCGAGGGCGGCACGGTCATCTTCTTCTCGATGGCGACCTCGTTCACCGCAGCGGCCCTCGGCGCCGAGGGGCTGGCCGCGGACGTCACGATGCTCATCGGCAACGGCTACACCCGCGGGCACGCCGCCTACGCCCTGGACCTCCTGCGCACCGACCCGGCGATCCGGGCGCTGTTCGAGGCGCGGCTGGCCGGCGAGTCCCGATGACGATCCTGCTCCACGGGGGGCCCATCTACGCCCCTTCGGTGCCGGATGCCGGGGCCATGCTCATCGTCGACGACACCATCGCGTGGATCGGGCCGGCGGCCGGGGCTGACCTGCACCGGGACTCCGCGGACGCGGTCGTGGATCTCGACGGCGCGCTGGTGGCCCCGGCGTTCGTCGACGCCCATGTGCACCACACCGCGACCGGGTTGACCCTCCTGGGCCTGGATCTCCGCGGCGTGCGCAGCCGGCAGGACCTCCTGGCCGTGCTCGCCGACGAGGCGCGGCGGGTGCGGGGGCGTCCGATCGTGGGGCACGGGTGGGACGAGACGCTCTGGGCGGATCCGTCGCTGCCCACACGGGAGGAGCTCGATCGGGCCACCTGGGGCTCGGTGGTCTACCTCTCGCGCGTGGACGTGCACTCCGGGCTGGTGTCCAGCGCGATGGTCGCACTCGTCCCGGGGCTGCGCTCGGCCCGGGGCTTCGAGGACTCCGGGCGGGTGACCGCCGAGGCGCACCACCTGGTGCGCCGGCACGTGACCGAGCAGATGCCCGGGGGGCTGCGTGAGGCCGCCCAGCAGGCGACCCGGGAGCACGCGGCAGCGGCCGGAGTGGCCGCGCTGCACGAAGCCGGCGGCCCCGAGATCAACGGCGCGGAGGACCTCGTCGCCCTGATCGACCTCGCGCGTTCGACGCCCGGCCCCGAGCTCGTCGCCTACTGGGGCGAGCCCGGCGGTCCGCGTGCCGCCCTCGACCTCGGGGCAGCGGGCGCCGCGGGCGACCTGTTCGTCGACGGCGCACTCGGCTCGCACACCGCGTGGCTGCGTGCGGCGTACACCGACCTGCCGGACTCCAACGGCAACCGCTACCTCGAGCAGGAGGTCGTGACCGAGCACCTCGTCGCCTGCACCCGGGCCGGTGTCCAGGCCGGGTACCACGCGATCGGCGACGCCGCCATCGACATCGTGGTCGAGGGGCTGCGCGTGGCCCTCGAGCAGTGCGGGCACGCAGCGGTCCGGGCATCCCGGCACCGGATGGAGCACCTGACGATGGTGGGTCCCGAGCATGCCCGGGTCCTGGCCGACGCGGGGGTCGTGGCCAGCGTCCAACCCCTGTTCGATGCCCAGTGGGGGGCCCCGGGTGGGGCGTACGAGGCGCGCCTGGGGACCGAGCGCTGGACGGGCCTGCACGACTTCGCCGGACTGGTGCGCGCCGGGGTCTCCCTGGCGCTGGGATCGGACAGCCCGGTGACCGCGATCGAGCCGTGGGAGTGGGTCCGTGCGGCCATGTGGCACCACAACCCGGGCGCCCGGCTCAGCGGCCGTGCGGCCTTCGCCGCCGCCACCCGTGGGGGGTGGCGGGCCGCACGTCGCGACGGGGCAGGTGTCCTCGAGGTCGGGGCCCCGGCCACCTACGCCGTCTGGGCGGTCGAGGAGCTCGCGGTCCAGGCACCGGACTCGCGGGTGGCCAGCTGGAGCACCGATCCCCGCTCCGGGACCCCCGGCCTGCCCCGCCTGGAGCCGGGCGCCCCGGCGCCGACGTGCCTGGCCACCGTGCTGGAGGGGCGCACGATCCACCTGGCGGACTCACCGGCAGGCGAGGGCCTGCCCGACTCTGGGAGCGTGGGCCCATGAAGCTGCAGCTGGACCCGGCACAGGTGACCCGGGCGCGCGAGCTGGCTGCCGTCGCCGGCCAGCCCGTCGTCGAGATGGCCCGCGCGCACACGACGGTCTCGATCGAGCGTGCCGTGCTGCGGATGGCCGGCCTGGAGGGTGCCGACGCCGAGGGCATCCCGTGGGTCAACCGGCTGGCCGACTGCGTGGCCGAGCAGGTCGGTCTGGCGCACGGTGTGGCCCTGCCCGTGTGGGACGCCCTGGCAGCCCAGCGCCGAGCCGGCATCGGTGGTGGCGATCCGCTGCTCACCCTGGCCCAGCGCGCTGCGGCCGGATCGGTGCAGTTCCGACTGCCCGAGGGGCGGGCGGCGTCGGGCGCCACGACCGGGGCGCTGCGGGCTGCGCGTGCCGGGGTCCGGCGGGTCGATCGCCAGCGGGCCGCCCGCGAGAAGCTGCTGGCCCGCCATCCGGTGGACCACACGCCCTGGATCTACCTGATCGTGGCCACTGGGAACATCCATGAGGACGTCCCGCAGGCCCAGGCCGCCGCACGCGAGGGTGCGGACATCATCGCGGTCATCCGCTCCACGGGTCAGTCGCTGCTGGACTACGTCCCCGAGGGGGCGACCACCGAGGGGTACGCCGGCACCTATGCGACCCAGGAGAACTTCCGGATCATGCGCCGTGCCCTCGACGACGTGTCCAAGGAGCTCGGGCGCTACGTCCGGCTGACGAACTACGCCTCCGGGCTGTGCATGCCCGAGATCGCGACCCTGGCCGGGCTCGAGCGCCTGGACATGATGCTCAACGACTCGATGTACGGGATCCTGTTCCGCGACATCAACCCGATCCGGACCTTCACCGACCAGCACTTCGCCCGGCAGGTCCACGCGCGCGCCGGGATCATCATCAACACCGGTGAGGACAACTACCTGACGACCGCCGACGCCGTGGACGCGGCGCACACCGTCACCGTCAGCCAGCTGCTCAACGAGTACTTCGCGAAGCAGGCCGGGCTGGCCGACTGGCAGCTCGGGCTCGGCCACGCGTTCGAGATCAACCCGGAGGTCCCCGACTCGTTCCGCCTTGAGCTCGCCCACGCCCTGCTGGCCCGCACCCTGTTCCCCGACGCCCCGCTGAAGTGGATGCCGCCGACCAAGCACATGACCGGCGACATCTTCCGCGGGTACCTGCTCGACGGCTTCTTCAACCTCGCCGGGGTCCTGACCGGACAGGGCATCCTGCTGGTCGGGATGATGACCGAGGCGGTGGTCACCCCCTGGCTGTCCGACCGGGACCTCGCCATCCAGAACGTCGCCTATGTGATGAACGCAGCCGCCGGCCTGGCCGAGGACTTCCAGCCTGCCCCCGGCGGTCTGATCGCCACCAGGGCCGACCAGGTGCTCGACGAGGCGGTGGACCTGCTCGGTCGCATCGTCGACGACGGGCTCCTGCCCGCCATCGCCGACGGGACGTTCGGCTTGATGAAGCGCCCCGCCGACCGGGGCAAGGGGCGTGAGGGGGTCGTGCCGCGGGCTGAGGGATACCTGAACCCGGTGTCGCAGATCCTCGAGGAGGTGCCGGCATGACGAGGTCCAGCAGCAACGTGATCCGGCCATACGGGGACGCCACCGGCGACGGCATGGTGCAGGTGTCGTTCACCCTGCCGATCCCACACGACAAGCGTGCCGAGGGTGCCGCCGCGCAGCTGGCCCGCAAGATGGGCATCGACCCCGCCCTGGTGGTCCACGCCAAGCCGATGGGGCCGGACTTCACGTTCTTCGTCGTCTACGGGCGGGTCAACCACCTCGTGGAGCTGGACAAGGTCGTGGTGGTCGAGCGCGGCTATCCGCTGCTGACCCCGAAGGAGGTCAACGCGCGGATCAAGAAGCGCCTGCGTCGGCCGATGGTGGTGGTCGGGGCGTGCATCGGGTCCGACGCGCACACCGTCGGCATCGATGCGATCCTCAACATCAAGGGCTTCGCGGGCGAGAAGGGGCTGGAGTACTACTCGAGCATCGAGGTGCACAACCTCGGGGCGCAGGTCTCGGTCCCCGAGCTGGTGGCGACAGCGGGGAAGGTCAAGGCAGACGCTGTGCTCGTCTCGCAGGTGGTCACCCAGCGCGACGCGCACCTGCACAACACGACGGAGATGACCGCAGCGTTCCGCGAGGCGTTCCCCCGCGAGCGCCGCCCGGTCATCGTCGTCGGCGGCCCGCGCTTCGACGAGTCGATGGCCGACGAGCTGGGGGTCGATCGCATCTTCGGCAAGGGCACAACCCCGGGGGAGGTCGCCTCCTACCTGGTGGACCGACTCGTCGGGGAGGGATCGACATGACTGAGCAGGACGCAAGGACAACAGGGCCCCAGGTGGGGCTGCGGGTGGTGCACCGGCGCTACGTGCCCTACTCGCACGCCCACTACGCCGGCAACCTCGTGGATGGGGCGTACGTGATGGCCCTGTTCGGGGATGTGGCCACCGAGCTGATGATCCACACCGACGGGGACGAGGGGTTGTTCGCGTCGTACTCCGACGTGCAGTTCCGCAACGCCTTGAGGGGCGGGGACGTCGTCGAGGTGTCCGCGACCCTGGCCCGGGCGGGTCGGCGCAGCCGCGAGATCGAGTTCGCCGCCCATGTGGTGTGCCGCGGAACGCCCGAACGGGGGGCCAACGCCGCCGAGGTCCTGGCCGAGCCGCTGCTGATCACCACGGCGCGCGGCACGGTCGTGGCCCCCGCGGGCTGAGGACGCGCAGGGTTCGCACCGCGCGCGTCGGCGCAAGGCGTCGCGGTCGGGGATGATTGCCCGGTGACCGTCGCGACCGCACACCGCGTGAGGGTGTCGGCGTTCCTGCCGCGCCTCGGTGCCGGGATGCTCGCCGCGGGGTTCCTTGCGCTGGCCTTCCCGCCCTACAGCCTCCTTGCCGGGTGGGTGGCCGTTCCGGCGTTCGCCGGCCTGGTTGCGGCATTCCGGGGCCTGTCCCGCCGGCGGGGTGCACTGCTGGGGCTCGCGGCCGGGATGGTCTTCTTCCTGGTCCTGCTGGACTGGCTGCGCGTCCTGGGACCCGATGCCTGGGTGCTGCTGTCCCTGCTGTGCGCCTCGTTCTGGGCCGGTGCGGGGGCGCTGCTGCCCGGCCTGCTGTCGCGGCGCTGGTGGGTGCTGACGGTGCCCCTGCTGTGGGTGGTCATGGAGGCCCTGCGCGGGCGCGTCCCGTGGGGTGGGTTCCCGTGGGGTCGACTCGCCCACGGCCAGGCGGACACGGTGCTGGTCGGGTGGGCGGCCCTCGGGGGCCCCGCGATGGTGACGTTCGCCGTGGGCCTGGCCGCAACCTCGCTGCTGGCGGCGTGGGACGCGCTGCGTGGTGGGCGGCTGCGGGCCGCCGTGGGCACGCTGGTCGTGATCGCTGCGCTCCTCGTGGTCCCGGGCCTCATCCGGGGGGCCGACTGGGGCGGCCCGGACGGGCCGGTCGAGCAGATGGCCGTCGTGCAGGGCAACGTCCCACGGCTGGGACTGGACTTCAACGCCCAGCGCCGGGCCGTCCTGGACAACCACGTGCGCGCCACGCAGGAGCTGGCACTCGAGGTCGCCGCCGGTCGGGCCGCCCAGCCGGTGGCGGTGATCTGGCCGGAGAACTCCTCGGACATCGATCCGCTGCGCAATGCCGATGCCGCCGAGCAGATCGATGCCGCCGCCGACGCGATCGGGGCGCCCATCCTCGTGGGGGGTGTGGTGAACAACCCCGCGGACCCGCCCCGGGATGACCATCCGGGCACGATCCTCAACGTGAGCCTGGTCTGGGACCCGGTGACCGGGCCGGGGGAGTCCTACGTCAAGCGCCACCCTGTGCCGTTCGGTGAGTACCTGCCCTTCCGGGACATCCTCAGCCGCTTCATCACGCGCTTCGACCGGGTCCCACGCGACTTCGCCGCCGGCGACGAGGTGGGGTTCCTCACCATCGGGCCGGTGCCGATCGGCATCGCCATCTGCTTCGAGATCGCCTACGACGAGCTGGTGCGCGACGCGGTCCGGGCTGGTGGGCAGGTGATGGTGGTGCAGACCAACAACGCCACCTACGGCGGGACCGGCCAGCCGGAGCAGCAGCTGGCGATCACCAGGGTGCAGGCCGTGGCCAGTGGGCGCACCGTCCTGGTGGCGGCCACCTCCGGCATCAGTGCGGTGATCGGTCCCGACGGGCGCACGACCTGGCAGACCGACGAGTTCACGACCGACTCCACCGTGGCCGCCGTGCCGATGCGTGCGGGCGTGACCCCCGCCATGCGCCTGGATGGGCTGTTCGAGCTGCTCGCCCTGGTGGCCCTCGTCGGGCTGTCGCTGGCCGCACGACGGGGCGGGCGCCCCGTGGCCCGGGGAGAGAGCTGACCCTGGCCGGCATGTCCCTCCGCACGATCCTGTGAGGCATGTCACACTGTGCCGGTAGGAAACGGTTGAGGAGGAGTCATGGGCGGTTGGATCGCGACCATCATCGGCGCGCTGTTCGCGGGGATCATCATCGGCCCACTCGCGCGTCTGGTGATGCCGGGCAAGCAGGACATCGGGATCCTCGCCACCATCGGGACCGGGGCTGTCGGCGCCCTTGTCGGCGGGGGGATCGCCCAGGTGCTGGGTGTCGGCGACACGTCGGGGATCGACTGGATCAAGCTCGCCCTGCAGGTGGGTGCCGCCGCACTCGCCGTCTTCGGGCTCCTCGCGATCCGCAAGCCGTCGGCCTGACCCAGGGATGGCCGTCAGGGGGATCCACGCCCCGCTGAGGGCTCAGCGCTCGAGGTAGACCTCGCCGTCCTCGACGACGACGGAGTAGGTCGTCAGCGGCGCAGGCTTGCGCCCGGCGGAGATGACCTTGCGTGACCACGCGGGCACCGAACGGCCGGCCACCCCCACGACCCAGTCGAGGTTCTCGCCACTGCGCACCACGAACCTCGAGCCGTGCCACGGGCAGGTGATGACGCCATCGGCATAGCTGCGGCCGCCGGGTCCCGAGGTCAGGGACAGGCCCAGATGTGGGCACTTGTTCTGTGCGGCGCACAGGCCCTCGGCGTCCTGGACGACGAGCACCTTCTGGCCCTCGACCTCGAGCTCCGTGACCGCTCCCACGGGGAAGTCCTCGACCCGCCCGATCCGCACCCTGCCTGCCACGATCCCCACCTCTCCGTCCGGTGCCCGCGACGCTACCAGTCACGCGCCGGAGCGCATCCGGAGGCGTCGCCGCCCCCTGCGCCACATCCACCGTTCCTGCGCCGTGCTCTGGCACACTGGCGGCGAACACCGATCGGACCGCCAACCGGGCTGGTCCGGGGAGCGGCAGGGGAGTGCGATGGATCTCGACACGGATGCCACCGAGTCCAAGGGCGGATTGGGCGCCGGGGCGATCGCGACGATCACGGGAGTGGGGGTCCTGCTCGTCGTCATCCTGCAGAACCGCGAGGAGGTCACCTTCAACTTCCTGTTCTGGGACTTCACCTGGCCGCTGTGGTTGTACACGGTCGTCGTGGCGCTGTTCGGTGCCCTCGTGTGGTTCGGCCTCGGCGTGATGCGCCGGCGTCGGCGCCGCAAGGCGCGCCGCAGCTAGCGGCAGGGCACCTGGCCGGGTCCGGCGCGGACCACCGGTCCTGAGGGCCCATGGGACAATGGTTCAGTGACTGAGCAGTTCGCCGACCTCGGCCGGATCCTGGTGATCATCCCGACGTACAACGAGAAGGAGAACGTCGAGCGGATCACCGCACGGGTGCGCGCTGCCGTCCCCGAGGCCCACATCCTGATCGCGGACGACAACTCCCCGGATGGCACCGGCGGCCTCGCCGATGGACTCGCCGCCGCCGATGACCACGTCCACGTCCTCCACCGCCTCGGCAAGGAGGGCCTCGCCGCCGCCTACATGGCCGGCTTCGCGTGGGGCCTGGAGCAGGGCTACGACGTGCTGGTCGAGATGGACGCCGACGGTTCCCACCAGCCCGAGCAGCTGCCCACGATGCTGGCCGCGCTGCGGGAGGCCGACCTGGTGCTGGGCTCACGGTGGATCCCCGGTGGGGAGGTCGTGAACTGGCCGCGGTCCCGGGAGGTGCTCTCCCGCGGGGGCAACCTCTACACACGCCTTGCCCTCGATGTCCCGCTGCAGGACGCCACCGGTGGCTACCGGGTGTTCCGCGCCAGCACGCTGCGTGCCCTGGAGCTGCACAACGTGGCCTCGCAGGGCTACTGCTTCCAGGTGGACATGGCCCGGCGCACCGTGGCGTCCGGCATGCGCGTCGTCGAGGTGCCGATCACCTTCGTGGAACGTGAGTACGGGACGTCGAAGATGAGCGGGAGCATCGTGCGCGAGGCGCTGTGGCGGGTCACCGTCTGGGGTGCCCAGGAGCGCGTCGCCAAGGCCAGGGGCGCCGTCACGCGACGCCGTCAGGTGCGTGCGGCGCGGCGTGGGGCGGCAGGCAGCCGCTGATGGCCCGGTTCCTCACCCTGGCGTTCCTCGCCCTGCTGGCCGTCGCCGAGGTCGCCGTCGTCCTTGCGCTGGTCGAGTGGGTCGGTGGCCCAGCGACCCTGCTGGTGCTGTTCCTGGACATGGTCGCCGGGCTGGTCGTCATGCGCTGGGGGGCCAGGAGGCAACCCACCCGTGCGGGGCTGGCGGATCGCCGGGGGAGCGTTCATCGCCCTTCCCGGGCTCGTGCTCGACCTGGTGGGGCTGGCCCTGCTGGTCCCCCCCGTGCAGAGGTGGGTCGCGGGGCACGTCCTGCGCGGGACGGAGGCGGCGATGCGCACACGCGGAGTGTCGGTGATCACCGTGACCGATGCCTCGGGTGCTCCGCGCACGACGGTCGTGCCCGGGGATGTGATCCCCGGGCAGGTCGTCGAGGACGCTGCGGCACCGTCCGAACCCGCCGGCGGGAACGCAACGGACCGAGCCGGCAGTGCGCCGGAACCCGGTCCGAGGGTGGTGCGCGGTGAGATCGCCGGCACCGAGGACTAGCTCACGCGGAGCGGCGGATCTCCTCGCCGCGCATCTCGCGCAGGACGTCGAGGCGCTCCTCGAGGACCTCCTCGAGCTCGGCCAGGGTGCGCCGCTCGAGCAGCATGTCCCAGTGGGTGCGCACGTGCTTCTCGGGCTTGCGCTCCGGCTCGACGCCGTCGCGCAGGACCGCGGCCGCACCGCAGGTCGCGCACTCCCAGTCGAAGGGGATCTCTGCCTCGTCGGAGAAGGGCAGCGTGGTGGCGTGCCCCGCCGGGCAGTCATAGGTGGTCATCAGACGGGTCGCGAAGTCGACCCCCGCGTCGCTCTCGTAGCTGGTCGATCCCAGCCGAGTCCCACGAACTGCGCCATTGGCCATGATGTCGTGCCTTTCCGCGTGTGTGCCCTCACGGGCAGGTCACGCACCCCGCGTCCAGAGATGTCCGCGTGGGTGAGTAACAACTAGTGACCCTGTCTTCATTCCCCGCCGCTGCACGGCCCAAACGCCTGAGAGTACAGCGGTATGGAGTTCACGGCCACCATCCGCGCGCCAGGAGGAGGTCGCGGAGCACGGTGGGACGGTCAGTGATCAGGCCGTCGACCCCCAGGTCGAGAAGTTCGGCCATCTCAACGGGGTCGTTGATGGTCCAGACGTGGACCTGGACGCCGCGGTCGTGCGCGCGGTGGACGAAGCGCGGGGTGACCAGCGGCACGCCGCGGGCCCGGTGGGGCACCTGCGCGGCGCACGCGGGCGAGCGCCCCGGGGCGCGCAGGGCGAGTCGGGTCACCTCGGAGGGACCCATCGAGGTCGCCAGTCGTGGCCCCGCCTGGCGGCGCAGGGTCGTGAGCCGGGAGGTCGAGAACGACGCGGCACACACGCGGTCCCAGGCGTCGGCATCGGCCACCGCCCGCAGGAACGGCGCGACCGCGTCATCGGACTTGATGTCCACGTTGAAGTGGACGCGAGGCCAGCGGCGCAACGCCTCGGCCAGGGTCAGCGGCGCGTGTCCGTCGGCCAACCGCGCCGATCGCAGCTGCGCCAGGGGCAGCGCGGACAGGGCCCCGATGGAGTCGGTCGTGCGATCGAGGGTGGCGTCGTGGAAGACGACCGCATGCCCGTCGATGGTGGCGCGCACATCGGTCTCGATCCACCGGAAGCCGAGGTCGACCGCGTGCTGGAAGGCCGTGGGCGAGTTCTCCGGCGACTCGGCCGCGCCCCCCCGATGGGCCATGGCCAGGGGGTGCGCTCCAGCGAGGAACGGGTGCGTCGCCGTCGACACCTAGCGACGGACCTTCAGGAAGTCCGCCTTGCTGGAGGTCCACCGACCGTTCGGCTGCTGCACCTTCGCCCGCCACCAGCCAGTCCGCGGCGGGATGGAGGTCAGGGTCGCACGGCCGTCGGCACCGGTGGCCACGACGGACACCTGGCGGTACTTCCGCGCCCCGGAGGGTCGGAACTCGAAGCGCACCTGGGTGGGGACCGGCTCGGGTCGCCAGATCCCGTCGGGGTACCGGGCCTGGACCCGGACGGTGAAGCTCGTCGGCCGCCCACGCCGGCCCGGCTCTCCCATCGCATCGAAGGCCTTGAGCCGGAGCCGGGCGTTCGCCGGAAGCCCTGAGGCCGTGAGGGCGGTGGCCGCGGCAACGGCGCTGTCGGCGCGCAGGATCCCCTGTCCGAGCTGGTCGTCGCGCCCGTTGCCGCTGACGTCGTCGGCAGCTGTCATCTGCACGACCGAGGCGGCCTCCGCGGCATTGAGCGCGGGGTTGACCGACAGGACCAGGGCCACGGCGGCTGCGACGTGTGGTGCGGCGAACGATGTGCCGGACTCAACGCTGAAGTCGGGACCCGGGACCGCAGCGAGCACCCCCTCGCCGGGGGCGGCGATGTCGATGTGCGGGCCGGTGTTGGAGAACCCCGAGGGGTTCCCGGAGGCGTCGACGGATGCCACCGCCAGGACGTTGGGGGAGGCAGCCGGGTACTGGACCTTGTTGCCGGTCAGGTAGCTGTTGCCGCCGGCGGCGACCACGACCGATCCCTTGGCGAATGCGTAGGCACAGGCCTGGTCGAGGACCGGGTCCTGGTCGGGGCCGCCGAGGGAGAGGTTGATGACCCGAGCTCCCGCGTCGGCGGCCGCGATGATGCCGCGTGCCACGGTCGCGCTGTCCCCGAAGCCCGCGGGATCGAGCGCTGAGACCGGGAGGATGGTCGCCTGCGGAGCGACCCCGGCCATGCCGGAGTTGTCCAGGGAGCCCGCGATGATGCTGGCCACGCGGGTGCCGTGGCCGTTCTGCTCGGGGGCCGGGGTCAGCGCTGGGAGGAGATCGATCTCGGGCAGGACCCGCCCGGCGAGATCGGGGTGCGCGGCGTCCAGGCCGGTGTCGATGACGGCAACGACGACGCCGGCACCCTGGCTGATCGCCCACGCATTCCTGGCTCCCACCATGGGCAGGTTCCACTGCGATGGCTCGAGCGGCTCGGGGACGGTCATGTCGAGGGTTCGCAGCCGTGACGTGGGGGCGGCGACGACGCCCGGCTGGGCCTCGAGGTGGGCGACCAGCTCCTCGGCCTGCGCCGCCGTCTCAGTACGCAGCTTCGTCACCGTCGGCGGCCCCGAGCCGTCGTCGACCAGGACCGTGACCTCGTTGCGCGTCGACCGGAGGTTACGATCGGTGTCGGTCACGTCCTGCGCCTCGACCGGGAGCGCGGCGCCATCGGGAAGGGCGAGGACGTCGGACACCTCGACGGGGGGCGCCGGCGGAGGCTCCTCAGCCGAGGCCGGGGACATGCCCAGGGTCAACACCACCGCCGCGGCGCCCGCGACGAACGGGCGGATGGACCGGGGCACGGCGGACTCCTTGTGACGGGTAGTGCGTTCTGGCACCAGTATGGCGGCCCATGCGCGTAGCGGTCCCGCCCATGTCGTTCGGTCAGGCTAAGGCGACCTAAACCCGTTCCCCCTGCCCGTGGGACATGATGGGGCAGTGTCCGACCGCCCGTCCAGTGCCCCGGCGGGATCGGGGGCGCCGACACCGCCGACGAGGGGGTGGGCCGGGCCTTCCTGCGCCTGGGTCTGTCCTCCTTCGGCGGCCCCGTGGCCCACCTGGGGTTCTTCCGCACCGAGTTCGTCGGGCGACGGCGGTGGCTGGGGGAGGCCCAGTACGCCGACCTCGTGGCCCTGGCGCAGTTCCTGCCCGGCCCGGCCAGCTCCCAGGTGGGGATGGGGATCGGGTTGCAGCGGGCGGGCATCCCGGGCTCGCTGCGTGCCTGGCTCGGGTTCACCCTGCCCTCGGCTGTCCTGCTGATCGCGGCGGGCATGGCCGTGGGCAGGGGTGTCGGCGTGCCCGGGGGAGTGGCCGCCGGGCTGAAGGTGGCCGCGGTCGCGGTCGTCGCCCAGGCCGTGGTGCTCATGGCGCGATCGTTGTGCACGGGATTCGTGAGGGCGGCGATGGCTGTGGTCTCGGCGGCGGCGGTCCTGGCCGTGCCCACGGTCTGGATGCCGTCCGTGGTCCTGGCGGTCGCTGGGGCAGTGGGCCTGCTGCTCGTCCGCGATGTCGAACCTGGTCCGGGCGACGGGGATGCGTCCAGGTGGCCCCAGCTGCCCCGCTGGGTCCCGCCTGCGGCGATCACAGGCTTCCTGACCCTGCTCGTCGGGTTGCCGATCCTGGCCCGGCTCTGGCCGGAGGAGTGGCTGGTCCTGGTTGCCGGCTTCTACCGCGCTGGGGCGCTGGTGTTCGGTGGCGGCCATGTCGTACTGCCGATGCTCGAGGAGGTGGTGGTCGGGTCCGGTGCCCTCACGCAGGCGGACTTCGTGGCCGGCTACGGCCTGGCCAACGCTGTTCCCGGGCCCCTGTTCACGTTCGCCGGCTACCTCGGCGCGGCAGCCGGGGGGCCGGTCCTGGGCATCGTGGCACTGGTCGCGATCTTCCTGCCGGGTTGGCTGCTGGTGGTCGCCGCCCTCGGGCACTGGCACCGACTGGCCGGTCAGGTGCGCGTGCGCCGGGCCCTTGCGGCCGTGAACGCGGCTGTGGTCGGACTCCTCGCCGCCGCCCTCTACGACCCGGTCTGGACCAGTGCGGTCACCGGGTGGGCGGAGCTGCTGTTCGCCTGTGCCGCATTCGTGGCGCTCGTGACATTCCGGATCGCACCGCACCTGGTCGTCCTCGGCTGCGCCCTGGCGGGGTGGGCGCTGCTGGGTTGACCCGGCATCGCGGGGGCGGTGTCGGGGCGCCAGCGGTGAACTGGCACCCTAGAACCGGTCGCCTGGTCCAGGTGGTCCGAGGAGGCGCGATGCAGCAGGAGCCGGTGCACCGGGCCGAGGTCCTCATCCACGGCCACCGGGTGGCCTACCGGGTGGCCGGTGATCCGACGCTGCCGGTTCTCGTGCTGATCCACGGCATCACCAGCAGCAGCGCGACCTGGGATCCGGTGATCCCCGCCTTGGCCGAGCATGCACATGTCATCGCCCCTGATCTCTACGGCCACGGCGCGTCCGACGTGCCCGGGGCGGACTACTCCCTGGGTGGCTTCGCGACGCAGGTCCGCGACCTGATGGACTGCCTGGGCCATGACCGAGCCACGATCGTCGGCCACTCCTTGGGTGGCGGGGTGGCCATGCAGTTCGCCTACCAGTACTTCGAGCACACCGAGCGCCTGGTCCTGGTCGACAGCGGGGGATTCGGCCGCGAGGTCAGCAGGGCCCTGCGCGCCGGCACGATGCCCGGGGTGGAGCTGATCCTGCCCGTGATCGCCAACCGGCACGTGCGCAACGCCGGGGTCGCGGCCTCACGAGTGCTGTCGCGGATGCCGGTGCGCCCCCGGCCCCGGCCCTCCACTGTCGAGGTCGTCCGCGGCTACTCGAGCCTGTCCGAGAGCCCGTCCCGGGCGGCGTTCGTGCACACGCTGCGCAGTGTCGTGGAGCCCGGCGGCCAGCGGGTCAGCGCCGTGGACCGGCTCTACCTCACGGAGGGTCGCCCGACCCTGATCGTCTGGGGCGCGCGTGACACCGTGATCCCAGTGGCCCACGCCTACCACGCACATGAGGTCATCCCGGGCAGCCGCCTGGAGATCTTCGAGCAGTCCGAGCACTTCCCGCACATGGACGAGCCGTCCCGGTTCGCCCGCGTGCTGCTGGAATTCCTGACGAGCACGCAACCGATGCACCTGGACCGGGCCACCATGCGCGAGCGGATGGCTCAGCGCACCCGCGAGCACCACGAGGCCGGCGAGCGTGAGGCAGCCGCGCAGCTGGCGCGTGAAGCCGCGGAGCTGGAGATCGCCGGGCTGGGGCTGGCGGGTTCGGGGCCGGACGATTCCGAGCCAGCGGGTGTGGGGGAGTCGGGGCCGGCGGACACCTGACGACTGGCACTCTCCATGCCAGAGTGCTAAGGGCGAGCCGTCCAGGTGCTCACGCTGACCTTGCCGGTCGCCAGTCGGCCAGGCCGCGCCGGATCCTGGCGGACTCCGGTTCGCTGGAGCAGGTCTCGTTGCCGATCCCTGACGTGAGCTGACGGTTCCCGGATCGCGTCGGCTCTGCGCCGATCGTGGGCGTCCGGAGCCGACGCGATCCCGGACGGAACCCAGTGGACCCGACACGATCCGGAGCCCTGCCCACAATGTGACCGATAAGGCACATTATGTAAGGTAGCGAGAAGGGGCGCCTCCCCTGGTGTCTCCCCAGCCCTACCGCGGGTGGTGACGCCCGAGGCTATGCCGCCGCAAGGAGTCGATCCGCTGTGTCGGCGAACTCCGCTGGGTGGCGCAGCATCCATCCGTGGTTGCCGGCGACGACCCGGGTGGATGCTGACGGTGCGGTGCGCAGTCGACCTGCAGGAACGATCGAGTCATGGTCGGCAAGGACCAGGTGGGCCGGCACGGCTCGTCGGTGCAGGGTCGTGAGCTCACCGGTCAGGTCCGCGGTCTTCGCGGCATAGGCCGAGAGGGTCAGCGGCAAGGGGTTGCGCAGGACCGCCGTCACGGAGTCGGAGGCCCTGATCGCCAACTCCTGGTTGAACTCCATGACCATCCCGCGGGCCAGGGCCATCCAGGACCACAGCGACGATCCGGCTCCGCCCACGGGGCAGATCAGCAGGAGGGCGGCGAACGTCGTCAGGTCGGCCGCTGCTGCACGGGCCGCGATCCCGGCGCCGAATGAATGTCCCGCCACCGGGACGGGCTCCCCCTGCAGCGGCCCGAAGTGATGAGCCTGGGCGATGAACTGCGCGTAGCCCGCGAGGGTCGATCGACTCAGTGGCAGGGGCTCGGAGTGTCCGAATCCGGGCAGGTCGCACGCGTGGACCGACCATCCCGATCCGGCCAGGGCGTCCAGGGCCCTGCGGTACCCGGGGAGCATCATCCCCCAGCCATGCACGAACAGGATCGGGCGACCGGCGGGGTCGCCGTACCGATGCCACCCGACGCGACGGCCACCCACCGTGAATGTCGTCGTCGTTGCGGGGGCCATGCCTGGTGTATCGGCCGGCGAACCTCGCCGGTGTACCGGGTCAACCCGACTGCGGCGCTGTGGACCCCGGGAACGACGAGAGGGCCCCCACCTTCCGGTGGAGGCCCTCCCAAGACTGAGCGGCGGTCAGACGACGCGCACGTTCTCCGCCTGCGGGCCCTTCTGGCCCTGCGTGATGTCGAACTCGACGCGCTGGTTCTCGTCCAGCGAGCGGTACCCATCGGCAACGATCGCCGAGAAGTGGACGAACACGTCCGGGCCGCCGCCATCCTGAGCGATGAAGCCGAAGCCCTTCTCGCCGTTGAACCACTTGACTGTGCCTTGTGCCATTTTCTTGTTTCCTTTGTGTGTGCTGGTTCTGCAGGGCCAACGCAGTGCCGATCCCTGGGCTGCGTCGTTGGGCGGCCAGATAATCAAAAGGCCCGACGGAGTCATCCGCGGGCGTCCCAACAAGTGGCGAAACCTGCTGTTGCAGCACGTCAACGGTAGCACGGATCTGCCGCGCCGTGACGAACGTGGCGCCGGGCGAGTCCTGGGTCAGGCCGTCGGGCCCTCCTCGCGCACCCGGCGCACGGCTGTCATGGCCGCATCCAGGTCGGCCAACCACTCGCTCTGGTGCTGCCCGACCAGGCGCACGCACCACGCCAGGGCGTCCGAGCGGGATCGGGCGACGCCGGCCTCCACCAGGGTGTCCAGGACGATGCGCTGGGGCTGGGCCAGGCGGGTCATCACCGGAACCGACAGCCGGGTGAAGACCTCAGCGGTCTCCCCGCAGGTCGCTGCCCACGTGACCTTGCGACCGGTGCTGGCCTCGAGCTCCCTGGCGATGGCGATGCGTGCGGCGCGAGTCTCCTCGCGGAACCGGCGGATCCGTCCGGACTGTCCCTCGGTCGAGCCGGACGCCGGCGCCTCGATCGTGCCGTGGATGGTGATCTCCTCCCGGTCCCCCACCACCGTGAAGGACTCGAACCACTCGTCGGGAAGCCGCCCCTCGAGCCAGCTGTGAATACCCTGTTCGTCTGTTGGTGTTGTCATGTAATGATGTAATCACAGCTCGCGAGCGGTGTCAACGGGTCAGACCCAGTGGCGCAGCCACCGCTTCCAGATGGCGTCCACCGCCAGGAGCAGCGGGACGCCCAGGGCGATCAGCGGGAGCACCGCAACCGGGGGCGGCGCCTGGCCGAGGATCGGCTGCGACCGGGGGCACGAGCAGGCACATGAGGGCGAACGCCGTGGAGGTGGCGACTGCCCCGAGGAGGAACCGGTTGCCCGCCCACGGCAGCCGCCACGCCGGCAGGCGCGTGCTGCGGCACGCGAAGGCGTTGGCCATCTGCATCACCACGACCGTGAGGAAGGCCCCACCGGAGGCGGCGGCCAGGGCCGGGCCATGTGGGAAGGACTCCCCCACCCTCCACCCAGCCGCCCAGAGTGCCGCGGTGAAGACCACGATCTCGGCGATCGCCTCGGTCGGACCGAGCATCCCGAAGGCGCGCCATGCGACCGTCCGGTCGAGCAGGCGCCCGCTGACAGGTGGGTGGTCCAGGACCCGTGCACCTGCCCGCTCAGCGCCCAGCGCCGTGGCCGGCAGGGTGTCGGTGCCCAGGTCGAGGGCCAGGATCTGCATCACCCCCAGGGCCAGGGGGAACCGCCCGCCGGACAGGGCCCAGAGCAGGAACGGGGCGAGCTCGGCCACGTTGTCGGTCAGGTGGTAGGTCAGGAACCGCCGCACGTTGAGGAACGTCTCGCGACCCTGGCGGACCGCCGCGACGATGGTGGCGAAGTGGTCGTCGAGAAGGACCAGGTCGGCGGCCTCGCGGGCCACCTCGGTGCCGGACAGGCCCATCGCGATCCCGATGTCGGCCATCTTCAGCGCAGGAGCATCGTTGACCCCGTCACCGGTCATCGCGACGATGTGGCCGCGGGCCTGCAGCGCCTGGGTGATCCGCAGCTTGTCCTCGGGCTTGGCCCGGGCCAGGACGACCCCGTCGTGATCGATCATGGCGCCCAGGACCGCCGGGTCGTCGGGGAGCTCGGCGGCCACCAGGACCGGCGAGTCGGGCAGGGCGAGCCCGATCTGCTCGGCGATGCGCCGGGCCGTGGTCGGGTGGTCACCGGTGATCATCGCGATCCGCACTCCCGCATGGCGGCATTCGGCCAGGGCCTCGGACACTCCCTCGCGCGGCGGGTCGTGCACCCCGAGCAGCCCCAGCAGGGTCAGGTGCGCCAGGGCGCTGGCAGCGTCGGCGTCCGGGGCCCAGGTCGGATCGCGCGGCCCCTGGGCCACGGCAAGGACCCGCAGCCCCCGCGCGAGGAGGGCATCCAGGGCCGGGCCCGTGGTGCGGTGGGACGTCGTCACACGCGGCGAGGATCGTCTCCGGTGCGCCCTTGCAGACGATCCGCTCGGGTTGGAGGGCCACGGCCAGCCGGCGATGGGCGTCGAACGGCAGGTAGCCCTCGACGGTGCGCTCGTCGCCGGCGGCCTGCTCGTCGAGACCCAGGCGTCCGACCAGCACGGCGATGGCCACCTCGACCGGGTCACCCACCCGCTGGTCCCCGGCCCACTCGGGGGCGGGGCTGGCCAGCGCAGCGGCCCGGGCCGTGCGCTGGACCGCGTCCCACGCCCCCGGATCGGACAGCTCGACGCTCGCCTGTGGGCTGAACCCGCGTCCTCGGATGTGCGCCTGGCCCTCCGGTGTCCACACGCTGACCACGGTCATCTGGTTCTCGGTCAGGGTCCCGGTCTTGTCCGTGCAGATGAAGGTGGTGGCCCCCAGCGTCTCCACCGACTCCAGCCTGCGCACGAGGGCCCTCTGCCCGGCCATGCGCTGGGCCCCGATCGCCAGCGACAGCGTCACCGTGGGCAGCAGCCCCTCGGGCACAAGGGCGACGGTCACGCCGATCCCGAAGATGAACCCTTCCTCGGCCGGGACCCCCAGGGCGAGCATCACGGCGAAGAACGCCACGCCGAATGCGCCGGCGATCATGGCGATCATCCGCACCAGGTGGGCGATGTCGCGCTCCAGTGGGGTGGCCGGACGGGGTTGCTGCGTGAGCCGGGCAATGCCGCCGAGGCGGGTGGCCGCTCCGGTGGCCCGCACCAGGGCGGTCAACCGTCCCTGGACGAGGAAGCATCCGGCATGCACCTGGTCGCCTGCCGCGACCTCGCACGGGGTGCTCTCGCCGGTCAACGTCGAGGTGTCGACCAGGGCGCCCTGGGCCTCCAGGCAGGTCATGTCCGCGGTGACCCGGTCACCGGCGATCAGCACGACCACATCGGCGGGGACGATGAGGTCGGCGGTCACCTGCTGCTCGCGGCCGTCGCGGATCACCGTGGCGTGGACCGGCAGGAGGTCGCGCAGCTCGGCGGCGGCGTGTTCCGCTCGGTTCTCCTGCACGAACGCGAACACGCCGTTGACCAGCACGACGGCGACGATCGCCACGGCCAGGGCCGGCATCCCACCCAGCACCGCCAGCCCGGCTGCGACCCAGAGCAGGAGGGCGAAGAAGTGCACCATCTGGGAGGCCAGCCGTCGCCACGCGGGCACCTGCTCGGTCCGTGGCAGCACGTTGGGCCCCACCCGGGCCAGTGCCTCAGCCGCCTGGGCGCTGGTCAGGCCCAGAACCGGGGACGCAACGGCCGCCTCCACGCATCCCACGCTGCCCGTGCGACCGGATGGCGGGCTAGGGCCGGAGGGCCCCCGTTCAGGGGGCGGCTGGGTCCGATTCGGCCAGCCACTCGAGCAGGGTGCGGGTGACCTCCTCGGGTGCCTCGTTCTGCACGAAGTGCCCAGCTGACCCGATCGGAACCACGGTGGCCTCGTTGGGGAACGCCATCGTGGTGCGCAGGGCCTCGCGCGCGACCATCTCCTGGCCGAGGAAGGCGTCATGCACGCCCCAGATGACCAGGACGGGAACCGCGATCGGCGCCAGCTGCGCCCGCTTCCCGCCCACCGCACTGCGGAACGCGGCCCGGTACCAGTTGACCGGGCCACGGACGTCGTCCTCGGTCGCGAACGCCTCGGCGTAGGGCGTCAGCGCCTGCGCGGTCCCACACCTGCCGGACATGGGAGCCGCCCCGCAGCATGCCCGGCATCGAACGGCTGACGAACCGTTCGGGCAGCACCGGGAGCTGGAAGAAGAAGATGTACCACGACTTGCGCAGCTGCCTGGGACTTCGCAGCAGGTGAGCGGCGAGGACCCGCGGCGGTGGGCAGTTCATTGCGACCAGCGCACGGACCCGATGCGGATACAGCTGGGCGACCGTCCACGCCACTGCCCCGCCCCAGTCGTGGCCGACCACGACCGCGTCCTCGGCGTCCACGGCATCCAGCATCGCGATCACGTCGGCCGCCAGGTCGGCCGTCGCGAAGGACCCGTCCTTCGCGGAGCCGGCGTACCCGCGCTGGTTGGGCGCGACCACGCGGTACCCCGCGGCGGCCAGGGCGGGGATCTGGTGGCGCCACGAGATGTTGAGCTCCGGGAAGCCGTGGAGCAGGATCACCACCGGCCCGTCCTCAGGGCCGTCCAGGATCGTCTCGAAGTCGCCACGGGCGGTTGTCAGGAGGGTCACGGGATGATCCTGTCGGACCGGTTCAGGCCACGCGCATGCGGACCTCGTCGAGCACGTCGGAGATCGAGTCGCGCACGACCACCTCGGCAGCGTCGTCGTAGGGGGTCGCCTCGGCGTTGACGATGGCCAGGGTGCCCGCGACCCCGGCCAGGCCGGCCACCGGGTTCACCTGCAGGGAGGTGCCGATCGCCACCAGCAGGTCCGCCTCGTCCGCAGCTGCGAAGGCGGCATCGAGCACCGCAGGATCCAGGGCCTGCCCGAACGAGATCGTCGCCGTCTTCAGGATGCCGCCGCACAGCACGCAGGGTGGATCGGGCTCGGGGCGGGCCAGCACCTCGGGGGTCGGCCACCGGCCGCCGCAGGACAGGCAGGTCACCTCCCAGATCGACCCGTGCAGCTCCAGGACCCCAGCGGATCCGGCGCGCTGGTGCAGCCCGTCGATGTTCTGGGTCATCAGGGTGTCCAGCCGCCCGCCGACCTGCAGGGCGGCCAGGGCGAGGTGGCCGCGGTTCGGCTCGGCGGTCCACGCCGGGTTCTCGCGCCGATTGGCCCACGCCATCCGGCGCACCTCGGGATCGCGCATGTAGGTCCCGATGTCGAACATCGCCTGGGCGGCCGGGTTGCGGGTCCACAGCCCGTTCGGCCCCCGGAAGTCGGCGATCCCGGAATCGGTGCTGATCCCCGCCCCGGTGAGGACGACGACCCGCTGCGACCCCTGCCACAGGTCCACCAGTGCCCGTGCGCTCGTCATGGGCCTCATGATGGCCCACCGCCCGCCGACGCGCGATGATGGGGCGATGCCGACCCCGCAGTGCGTCCCGGAGATCGCGCGCCGGGTCCTGAGCGGTCAGCCGACGTGCGGGGCCACCCGCCTGGTGTGCATCGATGGACCTGCGGGTTCGGGCAAGACGACCCTGGCCGACGCCCTTGCCGCGACGCTCGGTGGTGCGCCCGTGGTGCACATGGACGACCTGTACCAGGGGTGGGCCCAGGAGCTGGGCGATCCCCTGGCGCGCAGGGTCGAGGCGTGGCTGCTGCTCGGCTGGGAGGCGGGCCTGCCGGGACTCCACCCGAGGTACGACTGGGGGCTCGGGCGTTACGCCGAATGGGTGACAGTCCCGCCCGCCCCGGTGGTGGTCCTCGAGGGATGCGCCAGCGGTTCGGCGCTGATCCGCTCCCGTGCGTGTCTCGTGGCCTGGGTCGAAGCTCCTTCGGGCGTCCGGCTGCACCGCGGACTGCAGCGCGACGGGCCGGAGCTCGAGGCGCAGTGGCGGGCGTGGCAGGCCCATGAGGAGGCGCACTTCGCGGCTGACGCCACCCGCGCCGCAGCCGATGTGGTCGTCGACGGGGTCACCGGACAGCTCGTGGGCTGATGGACCGCCGGCTCGGCGTCCCGCCAGCGGTCCGACTCACATCGGCGGCCAGGGCAGGGACGGCCAGTCCGCCCCGGGCATCGGGAACTCGCGCTCCTGCAGGAGTGCGTCCAGCCGGGCCAGGGCGGCATCCACCTCGTCGGCGGACAGGTGGGCCGCGCGATGCGGGGTGTCACTCCCCCACTGCCCGACCAGGGCCCGGAAGCCGGTCGCCCCGCCGCCCAGCTCGGCGAGCAGGTCCTGCGGGATGGGCTCCCCCGCCCAGCCCCACAGGACCGTGCGCAGCTTGTCGTCGGCGTGGAAGGTCACCCCGTGGTCGATGCCCGCGACCGATCCGTCGGCGCGGCGCAGGACGTGACCGCCCTTGCGGTCGGCGTTGTTGACCAGGGCATCGAGCAGGACCAAGCGTTGCAGCGCCGGGCTGGACTCGTGGGCCAGGACGATCGATGCCCCGCCGGCGTCGCGTCCCTCGGCAACCTCGCGCCAGCCGGTCGGAACCTGCCCGGACGGGAACAGCGCCACCGGGTCGTCGTCGGCCGCCTCCACCCAGGCCTGGCACATGCCGGCGCCGAACGGGCCCTCCTCACGCCACGTCGTGGCCGGGATGAGGTCCCAGCCGAAGCAGTCGGCGACCTCAGCGGTGAGCACCTCCCGGGCGGCCAGCGCGGCCCCCGGGAAGTCCCACAGGGGACGCTCACCGGACACCGGCTTGTAGATGCAGCGCAGCGGACCCTCGTCGGTGGCGACCTCGGCCAGGAGGGCGAGGTTGGAGGCCTGCGCCAGGCGCCCCAGCACCTGCAGCTCACCGGAGGCCAGCGCCTGCATCGGCAGGGTCACCTCCGGTAGCCGTTGGCCCGGGGGCAGATGTGGCCCGCGGGGTCCAGCGGTTGCTGGCAGTAGGGGCACGGTGGTCGTCCGGCTGCCACGACCCTGCGGGCCCGGTCGATGAAGTCGATGGACTGCATCAGGGTGGTCCGGACCCGCAGGACGGGCGGACCCTCGTCCTCGTCGTCGAGCTCGGTGGGATCGAGGTCCTCCTCGCTGCTCTGCCCGTGGAGCTCGAAGAGCATCTGCTCGGTGGCCGGGTCCCAGCCGAAGGCGATCGCCCCGACCCGGAACTCCTCCACCAGGGGGACCTCCAGTGGACCGAGGTCCGCGGGGCCCGGATCGGGGACGTCGAGGCCGAGTCGCTGGGCCACGTCGGTGATCAAGCCCTCCAGGCGATCAGCCAGGGTCGCCACCTGGGACTTCTCCAGGGCGACGCTGCTGATCAGGTTCCCCGAGCGGGCCTGCAGGAAGAAGGTGCGCTCCCCCGGCATCCCGACGGTGCCCGCGACGAAGCGCTCCGCCGGGTCATGGAGCAGGATCTGCCGAGACATGGCGCCAGACTAGCCCGGCGCCCCGCGCCTCGCCTGCGCGTGCCGACCGCGCCTGAGGCGGGCCATCATCCCGTCCCGCCACCGACGGTGGGGCGTCCTGCAGCGGGATCCACAGGCAGCGCCCGGCCGGTGTCGTTCATCCGGAGCACCATCGACCGGTCCGCGTGGTAGCGCACCACGCTGACCGATCCCGGGCCCACGACGATCCGCTGGAACTGGTCGAGTGGCTGGCCCAGGGCAGCGGACAGGATCGCCTTGATCACATCGCCGTGCGAGACGATGGCAACGGCGCCGTCCGGGTGCCGGGAGACCCAGTCGTCCACCGCGGAGGTGGCGCGCTGGGCCATCGCACGCATGGACTCCCCACCCGGGAACGTCACCGAGGAGGGCGTGTCCTGGATGACCGGCCACAGCGGCTCCTTGGCCAACTCGGCCAGGGGGCGTGCCGGTCCAGTCCCCGTAGTCGCACTCGGTGAGCCGTTCGTCGGCATGCCGGGCAACGTCGGGCCGGCGGGCCAGCACCCCGTCCGCGGTCTGGATGCAGCGCTCCAGCGGGGAGTGCACCAGCGCGTCCAGGCGCACCTCGCGCAGGCGCGTCCCGAGAGCCCGCGCCTGGCGGCGGCCCACGGCGTCGAGCAGGACACCGGGGGTGCGCCCCGCCAGGAGGCCCGTCGCGTTCGCCGCGGTCCGGCCGTGGCGGATCAACACGACAGTGGTCACGGTCCGCCAGCCTAGTCACGACTGCCCCGGGGTGCGATCATGCCGATGTGATCGTGGGAATGGGCCGCTACTGCGGCGGCGCGGAGGTCGATGCCGCCCAGTCGCAGGTGATCCGGTCCTCGGGCACGCTGACCCCGGATGCCGTGTCGTTGGTGAGCGCGATGTACGCCCGGGCCACCGAGGACCCCTCGGACTTCCTCTGGATGGCGCTGTCCTCGCCCACCCGCAGGGAGCTGGAGGCCCTGGCCGACGTGTTCGACATCCCGGACCTCTGGATCGCCGATGCACTGAACCCGCGGCAGCGGGCCAAGGCCGAGTTCGCCGAGGGGCATGGCGCCCTGGTCGTGTTCAAGGTCGTGATCTACGACGAGCCCACCTCGGCCATCGAGACCGGGCAGATCTCGGTCCTGGTCGGTCCCTCGTACGTTGTGACGGTCCGCCTCGGGCCGGTCGGGTCCCTGGGTCCGGTGCGCGCGGACATCACGGGCAACCCGGAGCTCCTCGCTGCCGGACCCCTGGCGGCCGTGTACGGCATCGCCGATGCCATCGTGGACGGCTACCTGGATGCATCCGACGAGATCGGCAAGGACCTCGACACCATCGAGGAGCATGTCTTCTCCCCCGCGGTGACCGACGACAGCGAGGTGATCTACCTGCTCAAGCGGGAGAACCTCGAGCTGCGCCGGGCGGTGGCCCCACTCGTCGTCCACGCCCAGCGTCTCGTGGAGGGCCAGATGCCCAACATCCCCGAAGGGCTGCGCACCCACTTCCACGACCTCGGGGACCACCTGCTGCGCGTCAACGACTACGTCGAGTCCTACGAGAGCCTGCTCATGACGATGCTGCAGGCGTCGAACGCCCGCCAGGGACTGCAGCAGAACACCGACATGCGCAAGATGGCTGCCTATGCCGCCATGCTCGCCGTGCCGACTGCGCTCGCCGGGATCTACGGGATGAACTTCCAGCACATGCCAGAGCTGTCGTGGCGCTACGGCTACCCGGCCGTCCTGATCGTCATGGGCACGATCCTGGGGCTGATGTTCCGCGCCTTCAAGCGGTCCGGCTGGCTGTGAGTCGCGCCAGCCGGGGTCAGGTGCTGGTCAGCACGCCGGTGGAGAGCAGCACCAGAACCAGGGTGCCGAGGCTGATCCGGTAGATGACGAACGGCATGTACGAGTTGGTGGAGACGTACCTGATCAGCCAGGCGATGACGGCGTAGCCCACCACGAAGGCGATCAGCGTGGCCAGGATCGTCGGACCCCACGCGACGGCGGGGTCCGAACCGATGTTCAGCGCCTGGTAGAAGCCCGAGGCCAGGACTGCGGGGATCGCCAGCAGGAACGCGTAGCGCGTGGCTGCCTCGCGGGTGTAGCCCATGAACAGCCCTGCCGTGATCGTGGCCCCGGAGCGCGAGACCCCGGGGATCAGGGCCAGGGCCTGGCAGAAGCCGTAGATGATGCCGTGGCGGACGCTGAGCTCGCCGAGGTCATGGATGGAGCGGGCGGTGCGGTCGGCGATCCCGAGCAGCACGCCGAAGAAGATGAGCGTGAACGCCACGAGGTAGAGGTTGCGGGCGACCGTCTCGATCTGGTCGGAGAACACGAATCCGAGCAGCGCGATCGGCAGCGTGCCGATGATGACCAGCCACCCCATCCGGACGTCGGGATCACCCCGCGTCCCGGGGTGGGCGAACTGGCCGAACCATGCGCGCAGGATCCGCCAGATGTCCTTGGCGAAGTAGATGAGCACCGCGGTCTCGGTGCCGATCTGGGTCACGGCGGTGAACGCGGCGCCCGGGTCGGTCCACCCGAACAGCTGGGACAGGATCAGCAGGTGCGCGCTGCTGGAGATGGGCAGGAACTCCGTCAGTCCCTGCAGGACGCCAAGGATGATCGCCTGCGCCCAGGTGATCGGATCCGACGACGTCGCCTCGGTCGTGGTGGTGGCCAGAGCAGTCAGGGGTGCCAGCATCAGCGCACCGGCTCCCCCACCGGCACGTCGGGGCACCTCGGTGATGTCTCCCGGCCGGCCTCCACGTGCTCCTCCTCGTGCCCGGGACGTCCTCGTTCCACGGCGCGCCGAGCCTAGTCGCTCACTGCGCACCGCTCCCCCACCCGATAGCGTGGCGCGCCATGGAGACCAGGACGGTCGGGCGCAGCGGACTGCAGGTCAGCCGCACGGGTCTGGGCACGATGACCTGGGGCCGGGACACCGACGAGTACGAGGCCCGCGACCAGTTCGCGCTGTTCCTCGAGGCCGGTGGAACCCTCTTCGACACCGCCGACGTCTACGCCTCCGGGGCCGCAGAGGAGTTGCTCGGGACGCTGGTTGCCGAGGCCGGCGTGCGCGACGACGTCGTGATCGTCACCAAGGCCGGGGGGCGGCGCACGCCCGAGCGCCGGTTCGATGCCTCGCGGCGTCACCTCCTGCGGGCCCTCGACGGATCGTTGGAGCGGCTCGGAACCGACTACGTCGACCTCTGGCTGGTGCACGGGTGGGACGAGGTCACCCCCATCGAGGAGACGCTGTCCGCGCTCGCCGCCGCCCAGGAGTCGGGCAGGGCCCGCTACGTCGGGGTCTCGAACTACGCGCCCTGGCAGCTGGCGCTGGCGGCCACGTCAGCCGAACACCGGCATGAGCTGGCGCTGGTCGCCAACGAGGTGGAGTACTCGCTGCTCGCCCGCGAGGGGGAGGATGACGTCCTCGGTGCCGCCGCGGCTGTCGGCGCAGGCCTGCTGGCGTGGTCCCCGATCGGTCGAGGGGTGCTCACGGGCAAGTACCGGCACGGAACGCCCGCGGACTCCCGCGGGGCCTCCCCGCACCTGGGTGGGTTCGTGCGCGAGTACCTCGACGCGTCGCACCGCAGGGTCGTGGACGCTGTCTGCACCGCCGCCGACGGCTTGGGCGTCGCCCCGGTTGAGGTCGCCATCGCGTGGGTCCGGGACCGCCCGGGCGTGGCGTCCTCGCTCCTGGGCTCCCCGAACGGCGGCGGGCCGCGGGGCCCCTGCGTGCCGAGGAGCTGACGTCCGCGCGCGATATCCGCACGGCCCTGGCCCGCGGGTCACCGGCTCCGCACCTCGCGGCGCGAGCTGGTACGAGGTTCTGCCTCACGGGCACTCCCGAGCTGGCCGTGACATGCCTGCGGACACCGGCGCAGACGGCGCCCGGTGCGGGCTGCTGGAGTCGATGCGGGCGCCCAGCGGGAGCCGGCCAGACTCGTGCCCATGGTTGACATGACGCGCGCCGTCCGGCACCTGGCGTGGGCCGACGAGAGGTTCTTCGGGCAGTTCGCTGCGCTCCCCGAGGAGGCGATGGGGGCGCGGTACGCGCGCGACCACTGGCCCGCGGGTCACCTCGCTGCCCACATCATCGGCGGCGCGAGCTGGTACCGGTACTGCTGCCTTGGTGCCTCAGCCGCGATCCCCGCGTGGACGCGACATGTGGTGCGGGAGGTGGCGGGCCTGCCCGAGGAGATCGGCGGCACGATGGTGGCCGAGGTGGTTCAGCGGATCCGTGCCCGGATCGCCTCCGGTCGTCGGCCGTGGACCTCGGCAGAGGTGGGACGGGCAGCGCGAGCCCTCCGGCTGCGGCTGGAGACCGAGGAGGAGCTGCTCGACCGGCAGGGAGCGAGGGCCGGTGCCGGTGCAGGTGTTCGAGGATGACGGGATGGCAGCCCAGGACGGTCATCGACGCCACGAGTGCCCTGCGTATCCACCGCCGGCTCAGCGCGATCGCCCACGGCCTGGACGATCCGGAACGCTCGCGCGACCAGGTCCGCGCCGACGTGCTGGTCGACATTCTGCTCGGTTCGTCCGCGTCGGTCGACCCATCGTCGACCGGCGGTCCCTCCTGAGCCAGGCGTGCCTGCATGCCACGGAGCACCGGGCGCAGATCTCGTGCGCACTTGAGGCGACAGGGTTCCCGGGCATCGACCTCGACAACCTGGACTTCTGGGCCTTCGAGGCTTTCCCCGGCATCGACCACGACGACCTGGACCTCTGCCCGAGCCGCGTTCCCGGGCTGAGCGCCCGGACCGTCATCGCGGTCAGACCGGCGCAGGAACCTGTCGAGCACCCGGACGCCGAACTGCAGGCCGTCGATGGGCACCCGTTCGTCGACGCCGTGGAACAGCGCGCCGAAGTCGAGCGTGGGGGGCAGCTGCAGTGGGGCGAACCCGTAGCAGCGGATCCCCAGGGTGGAGAACGCCTTGGCATCCGTGCCGCCCGACAGCGTGTAGGGCACGGCACGTGCGAACGGGTCCTCCGCGCGCAGGGCTGCGGCCATCGCGTCGATCGAGGGCCCGTCGAAGGACGTCTCGAGGGCGATGTCACGCACCAGGAACTCCCGGGTGACCCGGTCGCCGAGCAGTTCGTCGATCGTGGCCAGCATCTCGTCCTCGAGCCCGGGCAGGAAGCGGGCATCGACGTACGCGGTCGCCTCGCCGGGGATCACGTTCACCTTCGCCCCGGCGTCGAGCATGGTCGGGTTGACGGTGTTGCTCAGCGTCGCGCCGACGATGCGCGCCAGCGGCCCGAGCACGCGTGTGAGCTGCTCGGTGTCGTAGGGGTCCAGGTCGACGCCCAGTGCATCGGAGAGCTCTGCGACGAATGCCCGGGTGGTGTCGGTGACCCGCACCGGGAATCGATGCTCGCCGAGCCGGGCCACGGCCTGGCAGAGGGCGGTGACGGCGTTGTCGTCGTTGAGCATGGACCCGTGGCCTGCCCGTCCGGCCGCGTGCAGCCGGAGCCAGCCGATGCCCTTCTCGGCGGTCTGGACCAGGTAGAGGCGCAGGTCGTCGCGGACGGTCATCGAGAAGCCACCGACCTCACCGACGGCTTCGGTCACCCCGGCGAAGATGTCCGGCCGGTTGTCGACGAGCCAGTGCGAGCCGTGGATCCCGCCTGCCTCCTCGTCAGGCAGCAGCAGGAGCACGACATCGCGGCGTGGGCGGATCCCGGTGCGGCCCCAGTGCCGGGCCACGGCCAGGATCATCGCAACCATGTCCTTCATGTCCACCGCGCCGCGGCCCCACACCATGTCCAGGCCGGAGTCCGGGTCGGTGGCGATCTCCGCGGCGAACGGCGGATGCGTCCAGTCCGAGGCGCGGGCAGCGACCACGTCGAGGTGCCCGTGCAGCAGCAGCGCCCGGGTTGAGGCGTCCGGGTCGGTGCCGGGGACCCGCAGCACGATCCCCGCCCGTCGGGCCGAGGTCGTGTGGAACGGCTGCGGATCGAACCCCACCTCCCGCAGGGCCGCCGCCGCGTACTCGGCGGCCTCGATCTCGCCGACCGTCTCAGGGCGGTCGCCGGCGTTGGTGGTGTCGATCCGGATGAGGTCCCGGATCAGGGTCACGGCGTCGGCTTCAGCGTCGGCCAGGGGGCTCAGCGCGGGGTCTGGGAGATCGGCCACGAGGCCATCCTGCCGTGTCCGCGCCTCCGTGGGGTCGCGCGCAGGCCCCCGGCACCGTGCACAATCTCCCCCATGAGTGAGACCCTCGGCGTGGTGTCCCCCTGGCTCAGCGACGAGGAGCTGTCCGCAGCCCGCGGGACGCTGCCGATCCTCTACGTCGAGGCGGTGCCGGTACGGGTGGATGCCGCCGGCCGGATCACCGCCGTCGGGCTGCTGCTGCGGGCACGGCCCGACGGGACCCTGTCAAGGGCCGTCGTGGCGGGCAGGGTGCTCTACAAGGAGCGGATCCGCGACGCGCTGATCCGGCACCTGGAGAAGGACCTCGGCCCGATGGCGCTGCCCCGCCTCCCGGTGTCGATCGCACCCTTCACGATCGTCGAGTACTTCCCGGACCCGACGGTCACGGGGTTCCACGACCCCCGCCAGCACGCCGTGGCCCTGGCGTATGTGGTGCCCGTGGACGGGGACTGCGAGCCGACCCAGTCGGCCATCGACCTTGCCTGGCTCACCCCCGAGGAGGCAACCTCCGAGGCCGTGCTCGCGGAGTTCTCGGGTGGTCAGGACCGGCTGATCCGGCTTGCGATGGCGTTCGGGGGACGCCTGCCCTGATCCACGGGCGGCGCCGGTCTGCGCGGGTGACCTCGGTTGCGTGACTCGGGACCATCGGTCCTCATGCTCAGGCCACGATCGGTCGACAATGGCCCCATGAGCACAGTCCTGGAACCGACCATCGTCCGAGGCGACCAGCACGAGGCCGCGCCGAGAGCCCGGTCGGGCCGCGCATGGTGGTGGGCCATGCTGGTCAGCTCGTTGATCGGGATCGCTTCGGGGATGACCACCGTGGTGGAGAAGATCGCCCTGCTCAAGGACCCGGGCCAGGCGGCGTTCTGCGACATCAACGACCAGATCGGGTGCACGCCCGTGCTGCTCGCCTCGCAGTCGTCAGTGCTGGGTCCGCCCAACGCAGCCATCGGCATCGTGCTCTTCGCGATGTTCGCCGCCGCCGGGCTGGGCGGGGTCATGGGAACAGCCTTCCCGCGCTCGTACCGCTACGTGCTCCTCGGCCTGTCCGTCTTCTTCGGCCTGTTCCTCACCTGGTACATGCAGCAGGTCGCGTTCGCGATCGGCTCGCTGTGCCCGTTCTGCGCGGTCTGCGCTGGGAGCGTGATGGTCGTGGTCCTCGCGGCGATCCGGCTGGTGGCCCTCGATGTGCATCCCGGTGACCGGGGGTTCGCGGGCGTCGTGGGCACCATGGTCCGCTCGGGGTTGGACGTGATCATCGTGGTCGGCTGGAGCGTGCTGATCGCCGGAATGCTGTTCGTCGGGGTCATGCTCTGAGGCGGTTACCCTCTGGCCGGCGATTGGTGGTCCGTCGCTGATGCTTGCTATCCTGTGCGGGCTCCCACGGCTTGCCTGTGGGGGCACCTCGTCCGGGTGGCGGAATAGGCAGACGCGCTAGCTTGAGGTGCTAGTGCCCTCAGGGGCATGGGGGTTCAAGTCCCCCCTCGGACACCATCGGAAGGCCTTCGACCCCTCACGAGCTGAGGCAGTCGGGGGCCTTCCGCCGTAGGTTGGCGCGTGGGGCGTTCGACCTCCCAGCACCTACGCTTTGCACGTGAGTGGGGGCAGGAGGTCGGAAGTGTGGCGGCTCGAGGGGGCGTCGTGAGCGGCAGCCGTGGAGCAGCGTTGCTGCTGGTCCTGGCTGTGCTGAGCATCGGGTCCGGGTGCTCCGACCGTGGCCAGCAGCAGTCACGGGACCTCGAGATCCCACTGTCCACACCTGCCACCGCGTCCGCAGGTGCCGACGACGGCGGCGCGGCTCCCGCAGCGGTGATCGCAACCGTGGCGGTCGGCGCGTCTCCGAGGGATCCCCTCGTGCTGCCGGACGGTTCGGCGGTCTACGTGCTCAACCAGTACAGCGGTACGGTGTCGGTCATCGACCCCAGCACCGACACCGTCACAGCCACAGTCAGAGTCGGCGACTTCCCTGAGGGTTCCATCTGCCTTCCGGATGGATCGGCGGTGTACGTCCCCAACTACCTCTCAGGAAACGTGTCGGTCATCGACCCGGACACCAGGACAGTGACGGCCACAGTCAACGTCGGAGACGGTCCGCGGTTCCCGGTGGCCATGCCGGACGGCTCAGCCGTCTACATGCCCGACCTTGGTCAGGCTGTGTCGGTGATCGACACGAGCGCCAATACCGTGACGTCCGTCGTCAAGGTCGGGGACCTTGTCGGGGAGGATCCGGAGTATCCGGTGGTGCTTCCCGACGGGTCGGCGGTCTATGTGCCGAAGTACCGTGGTGATGCGATGTCGGTGATCGACCCGCGCACGAACAAGGTCACGGCGAGCATCCCGGTCGGCGATCGACCCAGGCTTCCTGCTGTGCTGCCGGACGGGTCAGCCATCTATGTGCCCAACCTGGGTGACGACACGGTGTCGGTGATCGACACACGCACGAACGAGGTCACGGCGACCATCGACGTCGGGGCCTCCCCCGGCTCTGCGGCGGCTCTGCCGAATGGGGCAGCCATCTACGTACCCAACTTCGGTGACGGCACGGTGTCGGTGATCGACACGAGCACGAACAAGGTCGCGGCGACCATCGAGGTCGGAGCCTCCCCGCGGGTCCCTGGGGTCCTGCCGGATGGATCGGCGGTCTATGTGCCCAACTTCGACGACGACACGGTGTCGGTCATCGACACGAGCACGAACAAGGTCATGGCCACCGTCGAGGTGGGTGATCGTCCGCGGGACCCCGTGCCACTGCCGAACGGGTCTGCCGTGTACGTCGCCAACTTCGGTGATGGCACCGTGTCAGTGATAGGGCGTCGCGGCTGATCCCGGACGCGGGGCCACCACGTTCCGCTGCGTCACGACGCTGGAGGGGCCGGCCGCGCTGATCCGGCCGGACTCCGGGTCCTCCGCCTGGTCGTACCCCCCGGCTCAGCCCGGTTCGCCGCGGAGGACCACCCGGGCCTCCGGGCTGACGAGGCCGACGCCGATGACGCGGTCCAGGAGGTCCTCCCAACGGGCCGTCTCGTCGGAACCGGCGATGGCGGCCCACGCCTGCCGGGCCCCGTGCGGGTCACCGGCGTCGGCCAGCGCCGCAGCCTGCCAGAAGGAGAACTCGACGTAGTCCGGCGCCTGCTCTGTGGCCTCCCGGTAGGCCCGGGCCGCGCCGGTCACATCACCTGCAGCCAGCAGCCCGTCGGCCACGTCGAGCCGCTGGTTGGCCAGGGCCAGTCTTGCCAGGCGTCGCAGCTCCGGCAGCGGCTCGGGAGAGTCGTCGACCCGGACATCCACAAGCCGGTCGACCAGCGGGTCGCCGGAGGAATCGGCAGCGACCACGATCAGGGCGGCCGACTGCCGGCCACGGATGTCCCCGCCGACCGACTCGCCCGCGTCGAGCGCGGCGAGGATCCGCGTGGCCAGGTGCTGGCCGTTCGTCTCCTCGAAGGCGGCCGCCATCGCCTCGGGCACCCCGGGGTTGGCCATCATGTTGGCCTGGGTGCTGAACCCGTCGCCCTGCATGTCACCGGCGAACGGGATGCAGCCCGGGCCGGAGTAGGCGGCGACCGATCCGTCGGCGGCGACGGCAGCGACCTGACGACCCTCCGGGGTCCGATCGAGGGCCAGTGAGGCGGCGAGCGCGTCGGCCGGTCCGACTCCCTCCCGGATTCCGGCAAGCGTCCGCTCCCCGTGCGCCATCAGGACCAGGGACTGCGTCGCCACCACGCCGATGCCCGGCTCGATGTAGGGGGCCACCCTCCCGACCGCGAGGACATGGCTGGCGATGCCGATGCCGAGCATCCCGGTCTGGGGACACCGGGCCACGATGGAGTACGTCATGCGGGAATCCTGCCACCGGCCCCGAGCCGCCGCTCACCAGCCGCGGCGAGCCCGGGCAGGGCACTTCCCGGCCTACCCTGTGGCTCGTGGACCTCGTGGTGCGTGTCGCAGACCTCGCGGAGGTGCGGTCGTTGCAGCTCGCTGTCCTGCGCCCGGATGGTCCGCTGCCCGGGGATCGGCCCCCTCCTCCGGAGGCCCTGCACGTCGGGGCGTTCCGGAACGGGGTGGCGATCGGGGCGGCGAGCGTGCTTCCCGAGCGGTGGCCCGGTCCGGACGCGGTCAACGAGCCGTCCTGGCGCCTGCGGGCGATGGTGGTCGCCGAGGCCGAGCGTGGGTCGGGGATCGGCCGGGCAGTCCTGGACCACGCCGTCGAGGTGGCAGGCTCCCGAGGGGCGGGGTCCGTGTGGGCCGAAGCCAGGTCGGCGGCGCTCGGGTTCTACGAGCGAGCCGGTTGGACCGTGGTCGGCGACGAGTGGATGAAGGCGGGCATCGGGCCCCACCGGTACATCCACCTCGACCTGACCCCACCGTAGGCTGACGCGGTGGGTTCAACAGCCGTGTCGGCTCCGGCGCAGATGACGCGGCAGGCGTGGCTGCTGTTCGCCGCGATGTCGGTCATCTGGGGCATCCCGTACCTGCTCATCAAGGTCGCCGTCGTCGAGCTCAGCCCGGCCGCGGTCGCGGGATCCCGCACGCTCCTGGCCGCGGTCATCCTGCTCCCCCTGGCCGCCTACCAGGGCGCCCTGCGTCCGGCACTGCGCCACTGGAAGTGGGTCGTGGCGTTCGGGCTCCTGGAGATGGCTGGGCCGTGGCTGCTCCTCGGGCATGCTGAGATCCGCGTGACGAGCGGATTCGCCGGCCTCATGCTGGCCACGGTGCCGCTGTTCGGCGTCGTGATCGCCCGACTCCGCGGTGATCCCCAGGCCTTCGCGCCCGTGCGGCTGCGTGGCCTTGGTGTCGGCATCCTCGGCGTGGGCTGCCTCGTCGGGATCGACTCACTCGCGGGCCAGATCGACCTGCTGTCGGTGGTCGAGCTGCTGCTCGTGGCCATCGGGTATGCGGCAGCGCCGGTGATCGCCAACACGGTGCTCGCGGACGTGCCCTCGATGGGCGTGATCGCGGTATCGGTGGCGGTGGTGGCCGTCCTCTACCTGCCATGGACGGTGGCGGACTACTCCGGGGGCGACATCTCGACGCAGGTGGTCGCGGCGGTTGTGGTCCTCGGGCTGGTCTGCACCGCGCTCGCCTTCGTGCTGTTCTTCCGCCTGATCGCGCTCGCGGGCCCGGTCCGGGCCACGGTCATCACCTTCATCAACCCGGCCGTGGCGATCGGACTCGGCCTGCTGATCCTCGGCGAGCCGCTCACGTGGGGCATGGTCCTCGGGTTCCCACTCGTGCTGCTGGGTGCCTGGTGGGCGACGCGGACCCCTGCCCCGCCGGAGGTGCCCTCAGCCGGTGACGACGTGGAGAGTCGCGAGGGTGGGATCAGCGGCGTAGGCGATCCGGTTGCCTGACCGCAGCGACTGCTCGAGGGCTTCGAGGGACGCGCGCGTGATCTCCTCGCCCGGTACGAGCACCGGCACGCCCGGAGGGTAGGGCGCGATGAGCTCGGCGCTGACGCGTCCCACCGACGCCGCCCGCGACACCACCTCGTACCCGGCGAAGAAGGCATCGCGTGGCGACATCAGGGTCGGGGGGATCACGGCCGGGCTCGCCGCTGCAGGACGGGGTTCCCCGGGCGGGACCTCGAGTGAGGCCAGGACTCCCTCCACCAGCCGGTCGACGGTGGAGGTGTCGTCGGTGAGCCCGACCTGGGCGACGAGCGTGTCGCGGTCGGCCATCTCGACCGGGCAGCCGCGGGCGATCAGTTCCCGCTCGGCGTCCAGACCGCTGCGTCCGGAGCTGGCGAAGTGGACGACGAGCTTGGCGGGGTCGAAGCGTCCGGGTGGGCGATCCTCAGGGCCGGGGACCTGCAGACCGGCAGCACGCAGGCGGTCACGCGCCCCGGCCACCAGCGGGATCATCGCCTCGAGGGCGAGCCGACCGTCCGAGCTGGCCAGGAGCGCCCGCGAGGCGTCGATGCTGGCCAGGATGGCACCCGACGGGCTGGTCGTGTGCGTCGCCGCGAAGGCGCGGTCCAGCCGGTCGGTGTCGATCCGTTCGGATCGAGCCAGCACCAGAGATGCCTGGCTGAACGCCGGCAGCGTCTTGTGGGCGCTGATGACCATCGCGTCGGCACCTGCGTGGAGGGCGTGGTGGGGATACCCGGGCGCGAAGCCGAGGTGCGCTCCCCACGCCTGGTCGACCACCACGGCTATGCCGTGCTCGTGGGCCGAGGCCGTGATCGCCGCGAGGTCCGAGAGGCTGCCCTGGTAGCTGGGCTCGGTGCACAGCAGGGCGACGGCGTCCGGGTTCTCGGCCAGTGCCGCCCGGACGTCGCCCAGGTCCAGCCCCATCGGGGCGCCGGATTCCGGATCGGTCCGGACCGGGATCCACACCGGCACCAGCCCCGCCAGCACGAGCCCGGACAGGACGCTGCGGTGCGCGTTGCGGGCGACCAGCACCACCTCCCCGGGTTGCCCGACGGCCAGGCACAGGACCTGGTTGGCGTGGGTCGAGCCACCGGTCGAGAACCGGCACACGTCGGCTTCCCAGAGGTCGGCGGCCAGTGCCTCGGCGGCGGGCAGCACGCCGTGGGTGAGCTTGACGGAGTCCAGCCCCCCGTACAGGGGAACGTCGGCATCGAGGAGTCGGCCGAGGGCTGGATGCAGGCGATCCGCGTTCCGCTTGTGCCCGGGGATCGTGAACGGGGCCGGGTTCGACTCGACGAACCGGAGCCACGCCTGCATGAGCGGCGCGTCATCGAGCCACTCCCCCACGTCGCTCCCTCCTGGGAGTCAGCGACCCAGGGTGAGCCGCCACACGTCGTTGTCGACGCGCAGGTAGTTCGTCGGATCACCGAAGTTGAACGTCTCCCGGTCCCCGCCGAAGGTGTAGATCGCCGGGCGGCCGTGCTTGTCTCGGATCACCGAGGAGTCGAAGTCGTACTTGATCTCGTCGGGTGTCTTGGCCTTCCACGCGTTCTGCGCAAGCTTGTGCCACGTGCGCCCTGTGCGACTCCACCAGGCGTCGATGGGGTTGGTCGGTAGGCCGAAACCACCGAAGCACACGATGCTTCCGGTCAGGACCTCGCACTTGTGTCCGGGGCGCGGGGACCATCCGGCCGCCTCGGTCACCCGGCTCCACACGCGTCCGTTCTTCGAGCGCCAGACGTCGTTGAAGTAGGGCAGCGCGCAAGTGGGCTCAGTGGGCGGGCAGGTGAATCCCACCTCGCCCCCCAGCAGGTAGATGTAGTCGCCCTTGACGACTGTCGCGGCCCCCGCGCGCTCGCTCCAGGGCGCATCCCCCGTGAGCTTCTTCCACGTGCGTCCGTTGTCCCTGGAACGCCAGACGTCGTGGAAGTACTCACGAACGGGCGGTCCACCGACCACTGCGGCATCGTCGTTCACCGACCCGGCGAAGACGTAGAGGGCGCCATCGAGCACGGCGGCGCTCAGGCCCGCCCGGCCCTCCCACGGTGCTGCCGCGGTCATCGGCGTCCACGTGACTCCGTCGCGAGACCGCCAGACATCGTTGAAGAACTGGGAGCTGGACACGAACGGCGGGACCCCGGGAGGGCAGGTTCCGGGCGGCGGGGCGCAGCCGGGGTTCGGCGTCACGTTGAAGTCCTGGCCGCCGAGGACGTACATGTACTTGCCCTTGGTCACGGCGGCGAAGTAGGCCCGGGGTGCCCAGGCGCCGGGCGCACCCGTGGCCCGACGCTGCTTCCAGGTCTTCCCCTGGTCCGAACTGGACCAGACGTCGTTGAGAAGGGTGCTGTCACCGGGGATCGCCGGGGCGCCGGGTGCCGGGGGCGGGTTGGGCACCCGGCCGCCCATCACGTACACGCTGTCGCCCAGGGTCACAGCCTGCAGGCCCGCGCGCGCGGACCACCTCTTCTCCGAAGCCGGCGCATTGCCCAGGATCTTGGTCCACTTCGACTTCTTGTGGCCGTCGCCCGTGGGCGTTGCTCCCGATGCTGGTGCGACCAGGGACCCTGCGACGACGAGTGCGACGCCCAAACCGACCATCCGACGAGTGCCCATGAGTCCTCCAGGTGTGGGGCCTGTCAAGGTACGCGCCCTTCAGCCCGTTTGTCCGCGCGACGGCCGAACAGGCGATCGAGCACGCCCCACGAGGTCAGCCGGTGCCCCGGATGGCGTCCATCGCCCGCAGGGTGGCCCGCACCCGGGCGACCTCGTGGGTCCGGTAGACGTTGACCCGGCCGAGGGCGGCCAGCACCGCGAACATGCCCTCGGCGGTCCGGAACTCCTCCTCGAACAGGTCGAAGGCGTGCGGGAGCGCCTGGCAGATCGGCACGCCCAGCACACGCAGCCGGAAGGAGTTGAGCAGGACCTGCGCCTGGTGCCTGGCTCGCACGGTGGGATCGGTCAGGTTGCTGTAGTAGAAGCCCAGCCCGGGATCGATGATGAGGTTCTCCACCCCGTGCGACCGCGCGTGCGCGATCCGTTCGCCGAAGTAGTCCACCAGGCCGGGGATGGGGTCGACCCCGAGTGTCACGTCGGTGACCTCCCGGACGTTGGCACCGGCCACGAAGCACATGACGACGGCAGCATCGTGGGCGGCGGCCAGGGCGTAGATCTCCTCGAGGTCGGTCGCCCCGGTGAGGTTGACCACGGCCGCCCCCGCTGCGAGGCAGTCGGCCACGACACGCGGGCTGTACGCCTCCACTGACGTCGGCACGCCGAGGGCGGTGAGGGCCTCGATGACCGGGACGAGCGCCGCGGCCTGGTCGGCCTCCCCGACCCGGGCGGCGCGCAGGGTGCTGGACTCAGCACCGAGGTCCACCACGCCCGCACCCTGCGCGTGCATCACCCGTGCCCGACGGATGGCGGAGTCCGCGGACACGGCGACGCTGTCGCGGTAGGTCGAGTCCCGCGACAGGTTGACCACGCCCATGATCAGCGGATCGGCGTCGAGGTCGCAGAGCACACCCGCAAGCCGCACGGGGGCCACGGGGTGGGCCAACGCCCCGGCGTGCTCGGCAGCCAGGCTGGCCAGGGACGTGAGGTCCATGAGGCTCACGCCCCGCGCAGGTATCGGGCGAACAGGAAGCCGTCGTCCTCGAGCAGCTGGTGCAGCCGGAACCCGGTGAGGACGGCGGGACCCGATCGGGCCGGGCGCGGGGACGCCGCAATGAGGGGGGCCACGGTCAGGTCCACCTCGTCGAGTGCCCCAGCACGCACCATCTGGCTCAGGAGCGCGTCGCCCCCCTCGCACGTCACCCGGGTCAGGCCGAGCCCCGCCAGGGCATCCAGCGCAGCCGCCGGCTCGACATGCTCCTCCCCCACCACGACGACCTCGCACCAGCGGGCTGCCGCGGCGCGGTCCGCGGGGTCGCTGCGCTCGACGGTGAGCAGGATCGGGCGGTTGTCCGACGCGATGAACGCCGCGTCGTCCCAGTCGAAGCGGCACGTCGCCGACACGATCGCCAGCGTGGGGGCGGGGGCCTGTCCTGCTTCGGCGCGCTGCCCGATCGCCCCGGGTCGGGCACGCACGGCGCTGTAGCGCTCCGCACGCACCGTCCCCGCCCCGACCAGGTAGGCGTCGGCGTTTCGGCGGATGGCGGCCAGGACCGCGCGATCCGTCGGTGAGGAGAGGGATCCGGACACGCCATCGGGCCCTGCGATGCTCCCGTCGAGTCCCATCACCATGCAGGCGCGAACCCAGCGGGACGCGGGCCAGTCGTACGCATCGGCGAGGTCATCAGAACCTGTCCCGGGCACCAGCCAGCGCATGCGTCGGACGATAACAGCGCCTGCGCGGCCCCGCTGAGGTGGATCCGGGGGCCGGAACGGGCGCTGGGAGTATCGGCGCGCCTTCACCGCGCGCCGTGTCCTCCCAGCCACTATGGAGCCACCTGATCGACACCGGAGGTCGGAAAGGGGTGGTCCATGGACACCATCGAGGACTTCGTCGTGGACATGGTGCTCGAGGTCGATTCGAGGGGTATCGGCGTCGAGGACCTGGCCCGCAGGATCTGCCTGCCCGGCATGGAGATCCTGCGCGCCTCCGCGCACGGGATCATCTGGCTGACGGCCCTCGTCACGGCCGAGGGTGAGTCGGCGGCGATCCGCTCCGTTCGCGACAGTGTCCTGGCGCAGTTGCCGGACCGGCCGCGGATGTCCGTGACGTCGGTGGTCACCAGTGCGCCGCTGGGTGACCTGTACGCCCGCCTGGACGCGGTGCTGACCGACGACGAGCTGGGGGCGATCGACGTCCGGGACCTCGTGGAACGGGTGATGTGGGACCAGCCCACCGCCGACGTGCGCGATGTGGACCTCCGGCCAGCACGCGTGCGCAGCTCCGCATAGGACCCCCGCCGCACGGAAGGGCGGCGGATAGTAGCCCAGGCGTGGGTGATCCTTGGGGATCCCGTCGTCTTTACTCGGCGTGTCGCGCGTGGCAGACTGCGCAGCGTGACCAGCCGTCAACGCAGCGTGCGCCTTGGGGTGCTGGTCACGGGTATGGTCCTGGCGGGCACCGTGTTGCTGCCGGGTCACGCGATCGCCGACGATGCCGGCACCGCGCCGGTGGTTCCGGAGTCCTCGCCCGCCGTCACGGTCCCGGCCGACCAGAGCGTGGTCCAGCCGGAGGCCTCAGTCGAGCAGGTGGCCGCTGCGGGCAGCGCGCCCAAGGCCGCAGGTCCTCGTGGTGGACTGCTTGTCGGGGATTCGCTGATGGTGAGTGTGACCCCGTGGATGCGCGCCCAGGGATTCCGCGTCCATGCCAAGGTGGGTCGGCAGTTCAGCACAGCACCGGGGATCGTGCGCAGCTTCGGCTCGAAGCTGCCCCGAAATGTGGTGGTCGAGTTGGGCACGAACGGCACGGTCTCGCTGTCCGCCTGCCGGTCGGTGGTCAACACGGCCGGGAAGAACCGGCGGGTGTTCCTCGTCACGGCTCGGGTCCCCCGCAGCTGGGAGGAAGGCAACGTCCGCACCCTCAAGGCCTGCGACGCCAGTTTCGCGGCGAAGCGAGTGCGGATCATCGACTGGTACGAGCACAGCGCCGGTCACCCCGAATGGTTCGGCGGCGACCGGGTCCACCTCTCAGGTTCGGGGCGTGAGGCGTTCCAACGGTTGATCTCCTCGGCCGTGGCCAAGCACGGCCTGCGCTGAGGCGCAGCCTGGGCGCTACTCCCCGCCCAGATCCCGCTCGTAGGCGTCGAGCAGCACCTCGGTGGTCCGCTCCTGGTACCTGCGTGCGCGGGTCAGCAGTGATCTGATGGCCTGCCGGGCCGCGTCCACGGCTGAGGGATCCCCGGCGTCCCGGGCAACCTGCAGGCGCACGGCGGTGACCGCGTCGTAGAGCCCGTCACGCTCGGCGGACAGGCGCAACCACCGACCCATCAGGTGCGGGGCGTCGTCGCGGATCTGCTCGGTGAACCCCTCGGCGTCCACGAGGTCCCCGGGCTCCGTGCGTACGGCGGCGGCGAGGTCGTCGAGCTGACGGGCGAGCTCCACCCACCAGGAGGCCAGCCCCGGATGCTCCTCGAGCAGGTGCGTGAGCCGGGTCTGGACGCTCGAGAAGGTGATGACGCGCAGCAGGGTGGTGTCCAACGACTCCGGGGTGATGGCGGTCATGTGGGCTCCTTCCAGGTGGCCCCAGCGTGACGCGCGCAGTGGTGTGCGTCCATGGAAGACACCTCCCACTTGTGTCGCAATCAGGTCACGGCCGCGCCGCAGGGCACCGTCAGCTCACGACCGTCGCGACCGGTCACCGTCCGGCCACAGCCGACGCCGTCTGCCTGGCGATCTCGAGCTCCTCGTTGGTCGGCACGACCAGGACGCGGATCGGGGCACCCCGGAACGACAGGTCGACCGGCACGGCGCTGCCCCGCACCGTGGCGTTGCGCTCGGTGTCGATGGCCACCCCGATCATCTCCAGGCCGGCGATCACCCGTCGGCGGATCTCGGGGTCGTTCTCCCCGACCCCGGCCGTGAAGACGATCGCGTCCGCGCGCCCGATGACGGCGAGGTAGGCGCCCAGGTACTTGCGGATGCGGTGGACGTAGACGGCTAGGGCCAGCTCCGCATCCGCGTCGCCCTGAGCGGCCAGGCGATGCACCTCGCGCAGGTCGTTCTGGCCGCACAGCCCGATCAGGCCGCTGCGCTTGTTGAGCATGGTGTCGACCTCGGCGGCCGACATGCCCGCGGTCGACATGAGGTGGAACGCCAGGGCCGGGTCGACGTCCCCGGACCGGGTGCCCATGACCAGGCCCTCCAGCGGCGTGAGGCCCATCGATGTCTCCACGCTGCGTCCACCGCGCACGGCGCAGGCCGACGCCCCGTTGCCCAGGTGCAGGGTGACCAGGTCGACCGCGTCCACGGGCTTGCCCAGGGTCTCCGCGGCCTTGGCGGTCACGTACTTGTGGGAGGTGCCGTGGAAGCCGTACCGCCGGATCCGGTGCGCCCGGGCCACCGACTGGTCGATGGCGTAGGTGTAGGCCGCCGCGGGGATCGTCGAGTGGAAGGCGGTGTCGAAGACCGCGACGTGCGGGACGTCGGGGAACTCGGCCATCGCGGACTCGAGCCCGGCAACGGTCGCCGGGTTGTGCAGCGGCGCCAGCGGGATCAACTCGCGGATGACCTCGATGACCTCGGTGGTCACCACGGTGGGCTCGCTGAACTGGTCGGCCCCCTGCACCGCCCGGTGGCCCACCCCGGCGAGCTCGCCCACCTCGGACACCTCGCCCGTGCGGGCGAACTCAGCGGTGACGGCGTGGAACGCCGCGCCGTGGTTGGCGATGGTGGCCACCGACGTCGACTCCACCAGCTCGGAGTCCGCACCGCCGCGGATGCGGGTCCGATGCGTCACCGTGGACTGCTCCTCGCCGATGCGCTCGACCAGGCCGGAGGCCCACACGACCTCGGACACGGTGTCCACGAGCTGGTACTTCAGCGACGACGAGCCCGCGTTGACGACCAGGACGATCATTGCCCACCCTCCTGCGACGTGGCCGCGGCCACCTGTTGGGCCTGGACGGCGGTGATCACCACCGTGTTGATGATGTCCTCCACCAGCGCCCCGCGGGACAGGTCGTTGACCGGCAGGCGCAGGCCCTGCAGGACCGGTCCGATCGCCACCGCGTTGGCCGAGCGCTGCACGGCCTTGTACGTGTTGTTGCCGGTGTTGAGGTCGGGGAAGATGAACACGGTCGCGCGGCCGGCGACCTCGGAGCCGGGGAGCTTGGACTTCGCCACGGAGGCGTCGACGGCGGCGTCGTACTGGATCGGGCCCTCGATGGCCAGGTCCGGTCGGCGCTCGCGGGCGAGCTCGGTGGCGGCACGCACCTTCTCGACGTCCTCGCCGGATCCGGATGCGCCGGTCGAGTAGCTGAGCATCGCAACGAGGGGATCGACCCCGAACGCCCGGGCGGTCTCTGCCGAGGAGATGGCGATGTCGGCCAGCTGGGCGGCGTCCGGGTCCGGGTTGATCGCGCAGTCCCCGTACACCAGCACCCGGTCCTCCAGCGCCATGAAGAACACGCTGGACACGATCGAGACCCCCGGTGAGGTCTTGATGATCTGCAGGGCCGGACGGACGGTGTGCGCGGTGGTGTGGGCGGCACCCGAGACCATGCCGTCGGCCAGGCCCTTCCAGACCATCATCGTGCCGAAGTAGGACACGTCGGCGACCTGGTCGTAGGCGGCGTCCAGGGCCAGGCCCTTCGACTCGGCGCAGCTCCACCAGGTCGGCGGCGAACTCCTCGCGCAGCCTGTCGGTCTCGGGGTCGATGATCCGTGCCGCTGCGATGTCCAGGCCCAGCTGGCGCGCGCGCTCGGTGAGGGCCTCGCGGCGACCCAGGATCGTGAGGTCGACGACGTTGCGCCGCAGGAGGCGGTCGGCGGCCTCGAGGATGCGGTCGTCGTCGCCCTCGGGCAGGACGATGTGCTTGCGGTCCGAGCGGGCGCGCTCGACGAGCTGGTGCTCGAACATCATCGGGGTCATGGTGGTGGAGCGGGTGACGTCGATCCGGGACTCCAGCTCGGCCTCGTCCACGTGCTCCTCGAACAGGCTCAGGGCGTCGGTGATCTTCCGGGTGTCGTCGGCGGCGATCTCTCCGTGCAGCCCGGACACGGCCGCGGCTGTGTCGTACGTGTCGAGGTTGGTGACCAGGATCGGCAGCGACGCCGCCTGCGTGATCCCCGCGGCGAAGCGCATGACCGTGGGGTCGGGGTCCAGCCCGCCGGTCAGGATCACCCCGGACACCGCGGGGATCGCATCGGACTGCCGGGAGGAGTAGGCCGCCATGATGATGTCGGAGCGATCCCCCGGGGTGATCAGCAGCGTGCCCTCGGACAGGTGGTCCATCAGGCGGGGAACGCTCATGGCCGCCACCTTGATGTTCGGCACCGGCCGGGAGAGGTCGTCCTCGGAGCCCAGGAGCAGGGTCGCGCGCACGGCGCCGGCGACCTCCCGGATCGTCGGATGTGTCAGGGAGTCCAGCTCGGGCAGCATCCAGACCGGCACCGAACACCCGGCCACGGCCTTGCCCATGGCCGACCAGTCGGCCTGCGGAACCCGGTTGACGAACGCCCCGACGGTCGGGACACCGCGCTCCCCCAGTCCCTCGATGGCTGCGGTCAGGGCGCCGTTGACCTGGGCGGGGGCGTGGTCGGCTGCGGTGAGCACGATCAGGGCGACGGCGCCGAGGTTCGAGGCGATCTCGGCGTTCAGGGCGAACTCGAAGGCCTTGGAGGCGCCCAGGTAGTCCGTGCCCTCCACCAGGACGTAGTCGCACCGGTTGGCCAGTCGGCGGAAGCGCTCGATGATCCGGCTGACGAGGGCGGGGTCCACATGGTTGCCCCCGAACTCCCGCGTCTCGTCACCGGTGACCCCGAACGACTCGTCGTAGGACTGCTCGAGCCGGTAGCGGGTGCGGAACAGCTCGATGCGCTTGTCGGCCGCCCCTGCGCGGATGACCGGCCGGAAGTACCCCACACGGCTGACGGAGCGGGTCAGGGTCTCCATGAGCCCGAGGGCGGCCACGGACTTGCCGCTGGATGCTTCGACTGAGGTCAGGTAGAGGGCACGCACGGGCGCAATCCTGTCAGGCGCCACCCGCCGATGCCCGGCTGATGCCCGCGGCGCGGCTACCCGACGCCGTTGAGCTCGTTGACGACGCGGAACAGGTCCCCGCGGTCGTACCAGTTGACCGCGATCATCGAGGGAACCCGCCCGCGCTCGATCTCGCACTCGTCGATGCGGGGCTTGAGGACGTCGTAGGCGTTGACCTCCTCGGCGCTGGAGATCAGCCGGTCGAAGTTGGCCAGCCAGTGGTTCACGGAGAAGAGCGGGCTGTCAGGTTCGCCCCGTTTCAGCGAGCACTCGAAGTCCGCCGCGGTCTTGACGCTGTACTCGGTGTCCTGCACGAGGTCGAAGCCCTGGTGCAGGTACGGGTACTGGTCCCCGCCGCCCTCGTTCTCCATGAGGACCAGAAGGCGCTTGTTGGCGTCGATCATCTCGCGCAGTGTGGGCCACTCGGCGCCGTCAGGATGGACGTAGGCCTTGTCCGCCAACCCCGCCTCCCGCAGCACCGCATCGGTGTCCGCCGGCGTCACCGTGTCCTGGATGAAGACGACCACGACCTCTCGTGGGTTGGCGTCCATCCACTCGTTGAGCCGCTTCATCACAGGGGCCATGGGCTCGGAGCCGATCTCGCAGACCGTGTGGCAGAAGTAGGGCTCGGGCGGGCCGACGGACTCCTTCCGGCGCACCCGGTCGATGGTGCGCCGGATCGAACCCACGACGGCATCGCCGTAGGTCGCCGTCAGCTCGGCCTCCGCGGCCTGCAGGGACTTCTCCGAGGTGATCGCACCGCCGCCCGGCCGCGGGCTCGCCGTACCACGTGTCCACCAGGAGCCCCCGGATCCCGTCGTCGAGGGACTCGACCATGTCCTTGGGGTTCTCGGCGAGGAACCACGTGCCGTCCGCGATCGACATCGAGTTGTGCGACGCCGGGATCACGACCTGGTCGAAGGGCACGTCGCACAGGGCGTCGTAGCCGTTGCACGCCGTGGTGCTCACCGACGAGGCGGTCTCGATGCCGTCGTCCTGCGGGAGGTTCCCGGGGAGGATCAGCGCCACGAGCACCAGGAGGCCGACGCCCGCGGCGGCCACGGGGATCAGCCAGCGGACCGGCGAGCGGCGCTGGTCGGGGACCTCGCCGGTGGCTGCCAGCGCAGCCGCACGTGCCTGCTCGTCCTGGGCCCGCGACCGCTCGGCGATGACGTCGAGCTCGGTGACCCCGTAGAACAGCACCACCAGGCCGGCTGCGACAGCGACCAGCTGGGCGCTGAACGTCGGGAAGAGCACGATCAGCAGGCCGAGGGCGATGATGGCCAGCGACCGGGCCACCGCCCATCCCGTGGCCTGGGGCCGGCGGGTCACGTACCCGACGGCGTTGCGCGCATGGTCGCTGATGTCCACCTGCGGGAGCAGCGCCCCGGCCGAGGCGACGATCAACCCCCCGACGACGCCCATGGCGATGAACCGCAGGGACAGCGGCTGGCTGAACACCGCCAGCGTGGCACTGATCGCGGCCCCCGTCAGGGTGGAGTCGTCCATGAGCAGGGCCGCGAGGTTCAGCCCCAGGACGACCAGGCCGAGGAAGCCCGCGACCACCAGCAGCATCCACCCGAACCGGACCAGGGCCAAGCGCCGCCGTGGTGCGAAGAAGATGCCGAGGGCCACCAGGACCAGGGACACCAGCGGGATGACCCACGCCAGCGTCGAGATGGCCTGGATCACCGGGATGATCTGGCTGGCGATGCCCTCCTGGCCGCCGATCTCGGCCAGGGTCAGGTTCAGGTCCGGCGGGATGACCTCGGCCGCCTCGGGCACGAACTGCTCCAGGGCGGTCGTCGCCGTGGCGCCCAGGTCGGCGAGCTTCAGGACGGCCGAGTCGCTGCCCTCCTCGGTCAGCGCATCGTGGAACGACCTGATCGCCGGGGTGAACACGCCGTCGAGCAGCGGGCTGCCCACGACCGCCGCAGCCCCGGCGGCGATGGCCGGCTCCACGGCGATGAGGTCCGGCTTCGCGTCGAGGGCGGCAACCGCGACGGCCTCCCCGATCTCGGACTTGACCGCCTCGTCCTGGCGGACCTCGTTGACCAGGGAGGCGAAGTTCTCGCCGTTCACGACGGCGGCGTTCAACCACCCCACGATGCCGGTGAGGAACAACCCGATGGCACCGAGCGTGAGCAGCACCGTGGACCAGGTCCTGCTGCGAGGTGTCGCCATGTCCGCCTCCCGGGGGTGTCAGTGGCGGCCATTATGGCCCCCGAGCCGGCAGGCGGCCCCGTCGCCACTCAGGGCAGCGTCGAGAGCCGGTTCAGGGTGAACAGGGCGATCGCACTGGCGGCGGCCACGTTCAGCGAGTCCACGCCACCGGACATGGGGATCCGCACGCGCAGGTCGGCGCGCGCGGACAGCTCGGCGGGCAGGCCGTCGCCCTCCGTTCCGAGGAGCACCGCACGCCTGCGGGGCGCTGCCGGCATGTCGCGCAGGTCGGCGGCGTCACCGGCGAGGGTCAGGGCGATGCACTGGAAGTCGGCGAGGTCCGCCAGCGGGTCAGCCCCGGTCCGGGTCCACGGCAGGCTGAGCACCGCACCCATGGAGACCTTGACCGACCGCCGGTAGAGCGGGTCGGCACATCCCGGAGTCACGAGCACGCCATCGGCGCCCAGCGCCGCGGCGTTGCGGAAGATGGCACCGACATTGGTGTGGTCCACGAGGTCGACCAGGACGACCACGAACTGGGCGTCGGCCACCAGCTCGTGCCGGGGTCGGCAGGGGGCGGCGCTCGAAGGAGGCCAGGGCGCCGCGGTGCACGCGGTAGCCGGTGACCGCCCGAAGGACCTCCGGGCTGCCGAGCAGGACCTCCGCGCCCGACCCGGCCATCCCTGCCGAGAGGGTGGGCAGCCACTTGGGCTCGGTCAGCACCGCCCGCGGCCGGTAGCCGGCAGCCAGCGCACGCAGGATGACCTTGGCGCCCTCGGCGATGAACAGGCCCTCCGCCGGCTCGCGCACCGACCGGGCTGCGACGTCGGTGAGTGCGGTGAAGTCCCGGACCCGGGGATCGTCGGGATCGGTGATCGTGACCGGGTCACCCACCGCGATCAGGCAGTGGGGGGTGACACAGGCGGCTCGGGTGCTGGCGGCTCCTCGACCAGGTCGGCGTCGACGATGTCCGCCTCGGCTGCCGGGGCCGGCTGCTCCCCGGTGGTCGGGGCCGCAGGCCGGCCAGGGCGCCGGGCCCCCGCCCGCACCCGGGGCGAACGCACGACTGACCGCGCCCAGGGCCCCGGAGAGCTCGGCGGGGATCACGAAGACCTTGTTCGCCGTCCCCTGGGCCAGCAGCGGCAGGGACTGCAGGTACTGGTAGGCCATGACCTGGTCGGTGGCATGACCGGAGTTGATCGCGTTGAACACCTTGGCGATCGCCTCGGCCTCACCCTGGGCACGCAGCACCTGGGCCTGCGCCTGCCCCTCGGCCTTGAGGATGGCGGCGGTGCGGCCGCCCTCAGCCTCGAGGATCGCGGCCTGCTTGCTGCCCTCGGCCGACAGGATGGCCGCACGCTTGTCGCGGTCGGCGCGCATCTGCTTCTCCATCGACTGCTGCACGCTGGCCGGCGGGTCGATCGCCTTGAGCTCCACCCGGTTGACCCGGATGCCCCACTTGCCGGTGGCCTCGTCGAGGACACCACGCAGCTGGGCGTTGATGTTGTCGCGACTGGTCAGGGTCTCCTCGAGGTCCAGCGACCCGACCACGTTGCGCAGGGTGGTGACGGTCAGCTGCTCGACGCCCTGCAGGTAGCTCTGGATCTCGTACGTGGCGGCCTTGGCGTCGGTGACCTGGAAGTAGATGACCGAGTCGATGCTGACCACGAGGTTGTCCGAGGTGATCACCGGCTGCGGGGCGAACGAGACCACCTGCTCGCGCAGGTCGATCAGGGGCCGCAGCCGGTCGATGAACGGGATGATGATGGTCAGCCCGGGGTCGAGGGTCCGCTGGTAGCGCCCGAGCCGTTCGACGATCCCTGCCTGGGCCTGCGGGATGATCTTGATGGTGCTGAAGACGATCAGGATCGCGATCAGGACCAGCACGCCGGCGATGATGAGGCTCTCCACGGTTCCCTCCACTGTTGGGTGAATCCTGTCCCTGCCGCCCGGACGCTGCGGGCTATCCGACCACGGCCGTGGCCCCGTTGATCTCGAACACCGAGACCTTCTCGCCCGGCTCGTACCGGGCGTCCTCGTCGAGGGTCCGCGCCGACCAGATCTCGCCCGCGAGCTTGATCCGGCCGTTGTAGGCGTCGACGGCCTCGAGGACGATCGCCTGGGTGCCGATCAGGGCTGCCGTGCCGGTCCGCTCGAGCGGCGCCTGGTACACATGCCGCTTGGCGACGGGGCGGACGAAGGCGATGAGGGCCACGGTCACGATCGCGAACACGGCTGCCGACCCGACGGCTCCTGCCCCGAGGAAGGCGGCCAGCGCCGCAGCCAGCGCTCCCCCGGAGAACATGATCAGCAGGAGTCCGGCTGAGGCGGCCTCCGCCCCAGCCAGGACGACCGCGATGATGAGCCAGACGATCCATGCGTCCACAGCACCATGCTAGTCGTCTGCGCCCGATCCGTCCCTTTCCACCGGCAGTGCGGGGTGGGTGGCGACCTGGACCTCACGACCCCGGCGCCCGCGCTGCACCGTGTCCGCCGGCACCGCCCGTGCCCAGTACCGCCCGCGCACCTGGCCGCTGCGCAACCGGGTGCCGAACGTCTCGCTGAGCGTGCGGCCGGTCAGGACCTCGGGGATGGGTCCGGCGGCCACGGCGCGACCCTCGCGCAGCATCAGCACGTGGGTGAACCCGGCGGGGATCTCCTCGACGTGGTGGGTGACAAGGACCTGTGCGGGTGCCCAGCGGTCGGAGGCGATCCCGGCCAGCCGGGTCACCAGGTCCTCGCGCGCCCCCAGGTCGAGCCCGGCCGCCGGCTCATCGAGCAGCAGCAGCTCCGGATCGGTCATCAGCGCGCGGGCGATCTGGACCCGCTTGCGCTCCCCCTCGGACAGGGTCCCGAAGACGCGATCGGCGAGGTCCGGCGGCTCCCAGGAGGTCCAGCACGCCCATGGCGCGGGTGATGTCGGGGTCCTCGTAGGCCTCCAGCCCTCGACCGGTGACCGCCCAGGCGGCGGTGACCACGACGTCGCGGACCAGCTCATCGGCGGGGATCCGCTCCGCGACGGCCGCGCTGGCCAGTCCGATGCGCGGTCGCAGGTCGAAGACGTCCACGGCCCCCAGCGCCTCGCCCAGGACCTCCACCCGACCGGACGTGGGGTGGATCTGGGCCCCGGCCAGCTGCAGGATCGTGGTCTTGCCCGCCCCGTTGGGACCCAGCACGACCCAGCGCTGGTCCTCGGTGACCACCCAGTCCAGCCGGTCGACGATGGGGCGGCCGCCGCGAAGGACGGTCACCTCGCGGAAGCTGAGCACCTCGACCACGCGGCACACCCTACCCGCGCACAACGGGGGCGCCCGGCCGCGACGTGCCCTACCCTCCTGCAGGTGGATGCCGCACGGATGACTGCGACCGCCCTGTGGCTGGGCGCGTGGCTGCGCGGGACCGCGGGGTCCGACGATCTCCTCGAGGCACTGGCGCAGGCCGCCCCGGACGCCCCTGCCGTGGGCAGCGTGCTGGGCGCCTCCCCCAGCCCACTTCCCGACCTGCTCAGGGCGGTGCGGGCCTCGGGCGCGGACAGCACGTGGTTGCTCCTCCCCCGTCCGGGGAACACCATCGGATGGCCGCGCGGCGTGAGCGGCGAACCCACCCCGGCGGTCCTGCTCAGCCGCGGGGATCTCGTCGTGGGCCTGCTGCGCCACGGACCGACCGGATGGCGCTGGGACCGTGTCGACGAGCCCCCGATCGGCGTCCTGCAGGCCGGCATGCTGACCTCGCGCTCCGCAGCCAGGGTGTTGGCCGAGGTCGTCACCGATGCCGCGGCGCGCCTGGAGATGCTGGGGGTGCAGCGGGCCGCGACGCGTCCCGCGCCACGGGCATGGGAATCGGCCCTGGGCTGGCTCCCGCCGAGCCTCGATCCGCAGGCGCAGGCGCTGCTGGTCAGGTTGGCTGCACTGCACGACGCCCTGGACCTCGCCCGGGTCGAGGAGGGCGCCGCGGTGACGGCTGCCGAGGCGCGGGCGCGTGCTGCTGAGCTGCAGCAGGTGCTGGGCCGGGTCGAGGACCTGGCCGCCGCCGTCGTGGGTGGGCTCAACGCCCCGTCGGGGGCGGCCGTTGAACCGGGTGCCCGCTCGGCTGCTGCGGTCGAGCGCCACGCCTGACCAGCCCGCGGCCCGGTCGGGGCATCCGTCGGACACCGGTAGTTTGGGCGCATGCCCGAAGTCACGTTCCACGCCACCGTCGTCGGCGTCGACCGTCCCGGGGTGACGGCCCGCATGTTCGGCGCACTGGCCGACGTGACGGTCCTGGACGTGGAGCAGGTGGTGGTCGCCGGCCAGCTCGTCCTCGGGACCGTGGTGCTGGCGGCCGAGGGATCCCAGGACCGCATCGTGGAGCGCATGCGTGCCGCGGTCCCCGACTTCGAGGTCGCCGTGCGGCAGGTGAACGCAGCGGACGTCTCCGGGATGCTGTCCAACTGCACCGTCACGATCGTGGGCCGGCAGATCACCGGAGCCGACATCGGGGCGCTGGCCGCCACGATGGCCGACGGTGGGGCGAACATCGTGCGGATCGACCGGGTCGCCGACTACCCCGTGACCGTCCTGGCCCTCGAGGTCCTGGCCCCCGACGCGGCAGCCCTGCGCCGGGACCTGGTCGCGCGCTGCCACGACCTGGACGTCGACGTCTCGGTCCAGCCCCGGGGGCTTGCCCGCCGGGGGGTCCACCTGGTCGTCATGGACGTGGACTCCACGCTGATCCAGGACGAGGTCATCGAGGTCCTGGCCCGCTTCGCCGGCAGGGAGGAGCAGGTCCGCACGATCACCGAGGCGGCGATGCGCGGCGAGCTGGACTTCGCCGAGTCGCTGCACGCCCGGGTCGCCGAGCTGGCAGGGCTGCCCGAGGACGTGATCGACCGGGCGCGGTCGCAGATCCGGCTGACCCCGGGAGCCCGCACCCTGTGCCGGACGCTCAAGGGCCTCGGCTACCGGATCGCGTTGGTGAGCGGGGGCTTCAGCGAGGTCATCGGACCCCTGGCCGATGAGCTGGGTGTCGACGCGGTGCGTGCCAACGGCCTGGAGGTCGTCGACGGCCGACTCACCGGCCGCGTGCGCGGCCCGGTGATCGACCGGGCTGCCAAGGAGCAGGCCCTGCGCGAGTTCGCCGCTGAGTTCGGCATCGACACCGCCCGCACGATCGCGATCGGGGATGGCGCCAACGATCTGGACATGCTGGCGGCTGCGGGCCATGGGATCGCGTTCAACGCCAAGCCGGTCGTGCAGGCGGCCGCCGACTCCGCGATCAACGTCCCCTACCTGGACACCGTGCTCTACCTGATGGGGATCTCCCGCGAGGAGGTCGAGCAGGCCGACGCGGCCGCGGGCATCCGACCGGTCAGTCCCTCGGAGTCGTGAACGCCTCCAGGGCGGCACACCCGGCACCGAAGTCCGACCACGGGCGCGGCGAGGTGAGCAGGGCCACGGCGCAGGTGGGGAACTTCGTGGCCACCCGGTCGCGCAGGTCGTCGCCTGCCGTCCCGGCCAGGGTGAGCACGAGCTCGGACACACCCGGCTCATGGCCCAGGATCAGCACCGTCCCGGCCTCCTCGGGCAGCTCGAGGACCAGGTCGAGCATGTGGCTCCCCCAGCCCTCGTAGACCCGTGCGTCGATGACGACGGGACCGGTGTGGCCGAGCTCGTCGTTGATCAGCGCCCAGGTCTCCCGGGTGCGCTGGGACGGGCTGATGACGACGAGGTCCACGCTGCCCACGAGCTCGGCGATCCGCTGGCCCATCCGGGGTGCGTCGCGCAGCCCCCGAGGGCCCAGGGGGCGGGCACGGTCGGGGACCCCGGCGGGCCATGCGGACTTCGCGTGCCGGACCACCACCAGGCGCCTGCTCGCCACGTCCATCCCGACTCCGATCCCGACGACCACGTTCGGGCCATTCACCCACTACCCTGCCACAGGTGAGCAGCGCACCCGAGGAGATCCCCCAGCGTCGACTGATGGCGATCGGGGGTGCTGAGGACAAGCTCGGCGCGACCCGGATCCTGCGCCGGTTCGTGGCGGAGGCGGGGGGGCCCGATGCGCGGGTCGTGGTCTGTGCGACCGCCTCAGCGCTCGGCCCGGAGATCGTCGAGCTCTACGATCGGCTGTTCCGCAAGCTCGGCGTGGCCGAGGTCGTCTCCGCCCGTCCCCGTGACCGCCGGGAGGCCGACAAGCAGGAGTACAGCGACGCCGTGGCGTGGGCGACCGGGGTCTTCTTCACCGGGGGCAACCAGATGAAGCTCTCGGCGGCGATCCGCGGGACCCGATTCGGTGATGCGGTCGTGGCCGCCTACGACAGCGGGGTCATCGTCGGCGGGACCTCCGCCGGCGCGTCGGTCGTCAGCGAGCACATGGTGGGCTACGGGACCCCCGGCGCCCAGCCGAAGTTCCGGATGGTCGCAGCCGCGCAGGGCCTGGGCCTGCTGCCCGGAGTCATCGTCGACCAGCACTTCTCCCAGCGTGAGCGCTTCGGGCGACTGATCAACCTGGTGGCCTCCTCCCCCGACCTGCTCGGGCTCGGCCTTGACGAGGACACCGCGATCCTGGTCACCGACGAGACGGACCTCGAGGTCATCGGCAAGGGCTCGGTGTTCTGCGTGGACATGCGCACGGCCCTGACCGACGCCGCCACCGCCCGAGGCACTGCACCGCTGATGATCTCCGGGGCCGGGGTGCACTTCCTGCCCAACGGCGCTCGCTTCGACCTCACGTCACGCACGCTGGTGTCCTACCGTGATCACAGCGCGGTGGACCCGGGCGACCTCCCCGAGCCCACCCACGACCTGGTCACGATCTCCCGGCGGGTGGCTGCCGAGGGCGTCGATGACTCGGTGGTTGCCCGCAACGCACGACGCCGACGCCGCACCAAGGAGCACAAGGAGTCACCGTGACCGACCGCCCCGCGCCGACCGGTCCCGCTGCGCCGGACCTGTCGATCATCGAGACGCGGGTCTACCGCGGCCCCAACATCTGGTCCTACGGACCGGCGATCCACCTGGTCGTGGACCTGGGGTCGCTCGAGGAGCACCCGACCGACACGCTGCCCGGGTTCACCGACCAGCTGCTGGAGTGGTTGCCCGGGGTCGGGGAGCACTCCTGCTCACGGGGACGCAAGGGCGGGTTCGCCGAGCGGTTGCGGGAGGGCACGTGGGTGGGGCACGTCGCCGAGCACATCGCGCTGCAGCTGCAGAACGAGGTCGGCCACGACACCCGGCGCGGCAAGACCCGCAGCACCGGCGAGCCGGGGCGCTACCACGTGATCTTCGGCTACCAGGACGAGTCGGTCGCCCTGGCTGCCGGAAAGCTGGCCGTGCGGATGGTCAACGACCTGGTCGCCCACGACCCGGAGTTCGACTTCGACGCGCAGTTCGAGGAGTTCCTGCTGCTCGCCGAGCGCACGGCCTTCGGACCGTCCACCCAGGCGCTGGTCGACGAGGCCGTGTCGCGGGACATCCCCTGGATGCGCCTGAACAGCGCCTCGCTCGTGCAGCTGGGACAGGGCCGCTACGCCAAGCGCATCCGCGCCACGATGACGTCGGGCACCTCTGCCCTCGGGGTGGACATCGCCAGCGACAAGGACATCACCAACAAGCTGCTCAGCGCCGCCGGGCTCCCGGTGCCCAAGAGCGACTCGGTGCGCACCCTGCGCGGTGCGCTGCAGGTCGCGCGGCGGATCGGCTACCCGGTGGTCATCAAGCCGCTGGACGGCAACCACGGACGTGGCGTGGTCCTGAACATCACCGACGACGCCGAGCTCGAGGCCGGCTACGACGTGGCCAAGTCGGAGTCGCGAAGCGGCTACCTGCAGGTCGAGAGCTACATCACCGGCAACGACTACCGCTTCCTGGTCGTGGGCGGCCGGATCGCAGCCGTGGCCGAGCGGGTCCCGGCGCACGTGATCGGCGATGGTCGGCGCACTGTGGCTGACCTCGTCGAGGCCACCAACGCCGACCCGCGTCGCGGTGTCGGGCACGAGAAGGTGCTCACCCGGATCAAGGTCGACGACGCAGCGGTCGCACTTGTCGCGGCGCAGGGCCTGACGATGGACTCCGTGCCCGACCTGGGCGTGATGGTCAAGCTGGCCCTCACGGCGAACATGTCCACCGGCGGGATCTCGATCGACCGCACCACCGACGCCCACCCGGACAACGTCGAGATCGCCGAGGAGGCCGCCCGGGTCGTCGGGCTCGACGTGGCCGGTATCGACTTCATCGCCCCGGACATCACCCTCCCGGTGCGCGAGGCCGGGGGTGCGATCTGTGAGGTCAACGCCGCCCCGGGCTTCCGGATGCACACGCACCCCACGATCGGCGAGCCGCAGTACATCGCCAAGCCGGTGATCGACCTGCTCTTCCCCCCCGGGACCCCCAGCAGGGTCCCGATCATCGCCGTGACCGGGACCAACGGCAAGACGACGACCGCGCGGATGATCGGCCACGTGTTCAAGGGCATGGGCCGCAAGGTCGGCATGACCTCCACCGACGGTGTGGTCATCGACGAGCGGCTGGTCATCCGCTCCGACGCGTCCGGGCCGAAGAGCGCGCGGATGGTGCTGCAGAACCCACGCGTGGACCTGGCGGTCCTGGAGGTGGCTCGCGGCGGGATCCTGCGCGAGGGCCTGGGCTACGACCGCAACGACGTCGCCGTGGTCCTCAACGTGGCCTCCGACCATCTCGGCCTGCGCGGGATCAACACCCTCGACGACCTCGCCGACGTCAAGAGCGTGGTCGTGGAGGCTGTTCCTCGAGGAGGGCACGCGGTGCTGAACGCCGACGACCCGAACGTCGCGGGCATGGCCCGGCGCTGCCACGGGGAGATCGTCTGGTTCACGATGAGCGAGCCGGGATCACCGACCCGGGCGATGATCGACCGGCACTGCCGCGACGGCGGCCTTGCGCTGGTCCTGGACCGGGGTGAGCTCGGTGAGTCGATCGTCCTGCACCAGGGCAAGCGCTCGATGCAGGTGGCGTTCACCCACCTGCTGCCGGCGACCTTCGGTGGCAAGGCGCGGTTCAACGTGGCCAACGCGATGGCGGCCGTCGGTGCGTGCTTCGCCGGAGGCGCGCACCTGCACGACATCCGTGCCGGGCTGCGCACCTTCTCCACCAACTACCACCTGGCACCGGGTCGCCTGAACCACATCGACGTCAACGGCGTCAACGTGTTCGTCGACTACGCGCACAACCCCGCGGGGCTCGAGGCGCTCGGGGAGTTCATCACCTCCTACACCGAGGGCCTGGATGCGGCCCGTGCCGAGGTCCACAAGCGCCGCCGGATCGGCGTGATCGGCACGGCCGGGGATCGCCGCGACGAGGACATCATCGAGCTGGGGCGCACCGGTGCGCGGCACTTCGACCTCTGTGTGGTCAAGGAGGACGCGAAGCTGCGCGGGCGCCAGCCCGGGGAGGTCGCGGCCCTGCTCGAGCAGGGGGTCGCCCAGGCGATGTCGGAGGGTGCGCGCGCCAAGGAGGTGCGCAGCGTGCCCCTGGAGATCGAGGCTGTGCGCTGGGCGGTCCAACAGGCCAATGCCGGGGACGTGGTGGCCATCTGCGCCGACCAGACCGACGCCGTGTACTCAGAGCTCGAGGCCCTCGGCCACTCGGCGATGCACGACTAGCCCGCAGCGCCCCCGGCGCCCCCAGGCTCATCCATGCAGGTTGGCGAGTCTCTAGGGTCCTCAACCTGCACGGGTGTGGCAGTGCGGGCGGTGCGGTGCGTGGCGGGGCGGGCGCGCCGGTCAGGACGTTGCCGTACGCGCGGCCTGGGCCTTGGCGCGGATCGTCGCCGGGTCGTCGGCGTGCGCGCCGACGGACTCGAGCAGCGCCACGCACGCCTCGCGGTCCTGGTGGATCATCATCGCGAGGACGTCGCCGTCGCTGGCACGCGCCAGCATCGCGTGCAGGCCGGTGGGTTCGTCGGGAACCTCCTCGAACGGCTCCTTGCCGGCGCTGCGGATCCCCGCGCGCTGCAGCGCATCGATCTCGGCCTGGGTGCGCCCGCGCAGGTAGTGCGGCTTGGCCGCCAGCTGCACGGTGTCGGCAGCTTCGGCCGCGAGCCGTCCCACCTCGGTGATGCCGGCGTCGGTCCGGTCCCCCGCGTTGCCGATCGAGGCGTGCACGGCCGCACCCGGGCGGCGCAGGCCGGTCGCGACCCGGAACAGCGCCTCGGCACCGGCCTCGTTGTGGGCGAAGTCGAGGATGACCGTCGCTGAGCCGCCGTCCGCAGTGGGGGCGCTCCAGATGTTCATCCGCCCCGGGCTGGTGGCCGCGTCGGGCAGGAACGTGCGCAGGCCAGCGGCGACCGCCGCTCGGGGCAGGCCGGCCGCGAGGGCAGCGGAGGCGGCGGCCAGGGCGTTGGCGGTGTTCTCCCGGGAGAGCCCGGCGATCGTCACGGGGATGTCGGACACGGGCCCGAGCAGGATCGGCCCGTCGGGGTGACCCTCCACGATCACCTGGCCGGACCTGACGGTGGTCAGTGGCGCGCCCAACCCTCGGGCCAGGTCTGCACCCGACCCGTCCGGGTCGAGGGCGAAGAACCACGGCCGACCCGGCCCTGCGTCGTGGTACTGGCTGACCAGGGGGTCCTCGGCGTTCAGCACGGCCCAGCCCCCGGGACGCACCACCTTGACCACCGTCGACTTCGCCCACGCGAGCATCTCGACGGTGTCGATCCCCTGCAGCCCGAGGTGATCGGGACTGACGTTGGTGAACACCGCCACGTCGACCGCCGACACCCCCATCCCGCGCAGCATCAGCCCACCGCGCGCGGTCTCCAGGACCGCGAACCCCACGTCGGGCTGCCCCAGGACCATCCGAGCCCCACCGGGGCCCGACCAGTCACCGGCCTCGATGCAGCGGCCCGCCACGAACACCCCGTCGGTGCTGCTCCAGGCGGCCGTCAGCCCGGCCTCGGCGGCCATCCGGCCGAGCAGCCGGGTGGTGGTGGTCTTGCCGTTGGTGCCGGTGACCGCCACGGCGGGGACGGCAGGATCGACCAGCCGGGGCGGGTCCCCGGGATCGGCCCTGCGCACGGTGTCGGCGACCGTGGCGACCCGCTCGTCGAGCGGGACACCGGGACCGATCCGCAGCAGTTGCACCAGCGCGTCCCCGATCGCCTCCCCCGTCCCCTCATGGAGCCACGGGAAGGCCACCACCACAGTCCCGTCGGCCCCATCCCGGCGGACGGCGGGCCCTGCGTACGCCCCGGCTGCCGTCGCGATCGAGTCGACGGTGGCACACAGGTCCAGGCCGGGCTCGATCGGCCCGGCCAGGGTGACGCGGACGGCCGGTGCGGGGATGTCGGCGTTCGGGCCGAGGAGCACGCGCAGCTCGATCAGCATGGGGCGAACTCTGTCACGTCGGTCCCGACGGATCACGTCGACGGGGCTACTGTGGCGCGCGTGGAATGGGGACTGACAGGTGACCGGGCCCTCGAGGTGATCGAGGCCGACTTCCAGGCGCTGCCCTTGGCTGCATGCGCCGAGGCCGCGATCGGGGCGGCCAGGGCGCTCGGGGCCGAGCACGTCGACGTCCGGATCTCGCGACAGCGGACGCGGTCGACTGCCGTCCACGATGCGCGCCCGCTGGCCCTGGTCGCCGACAGCGTGACGGGCCTCGGGGTCCGGGTGCTCGTCGGCGGGGTGTGGGGCTTCGCGTCCGGGGACGCGGTGAGCCCGGACGCCGCCGCCGAGGTCGCGAGGCTGGCTGTTGCGATGGCGCGGGTGGCCACGCCGGTGGCCCGCGAACGCGTCGAACTGGCCCCGGAGCCGGTCCACTCCGGGCGCGCATGGGCCAATCCGGTCGTGCTCGACCCCTTCCTGGTCCCCGACTCCGAGGTCCTTGCCCTGCTGGAGACCCGCAGCGCCGCCCTGCTGGCCACGGCGCACGTGCATCGCGTCGACGCCGGCTTCCAGGCCTTCCGGGACATCACCTACTACGCCGACAGCGCTGGGACGGACACCCTGCAGCAGCGCACGCGGGTGGCCGGCGACGTCATGGCCTTCCGCATCACCGATGAGCGCTTCGACGACATGTCGTCCTGCGCCCCGCCGGTGGCCCGGGGCTGGGAGTACCTCGTCGGCGACGGGGCGTGGGACTGGGACTCCGAGCTGGCCGCGCTGCCCGAGCTTCTCGCGGAGAAGTCGAACGCGCCCTCCATCGAGCCCGGCCGGTACGACCTGGTCCTCGACCCGACCAACCTCTGGCTCACCATCCACGAGAGCGTCGGGCACGCCACGGAGCTCGACCGCGCCCTCGGGTACGAGGCGAACTACGCGGGCAGCAGCTTCGCCACCCTCGACCAGCTGGGCAGCCTGCGGTACGGATCGCCCCTGATGCACGTGACCGGCGACCGGCGTCTCGCCCCACGGCCTGTCGACGGTCGGCTACGACGACGAGGGTGTGGCCGCCCAGTCCTGGGACATCGTGCGCGACGGGACGCTCGTGGGCTACCAGCTCGATCGCCGCATGGCTGCCGAGCACGGCTTCGGGAGGTCCAACGGGTGTGCGTTCGCCGACTCCGCGGTCCATGTGCCCGTCCAGCGGATGCCCAACGTGAGCCTCCAGCCCACCCCGGGTGGACCCGACCTCGAGGGGTTGATCGGCGGGGTCGAGGACGGGCTCTACATCGTGGGCGACAAGTCCTGGTCGATCGACATGCAGCGCTACAACTTCCAGTTCACGGGGCAGCGCTTCTTCCGGATCCGCTCCGGTCGGATCGTGGGGCAGGTGCGTGACGTGGCCTACCAGTCGAGCACCCCGACCTTCTGGGCCGGCCTGTCGGCGCTCGGCGGCCCGCAGACCTACCTGCTGGGAGGGGCGCTGAACTGCGGGAAGGCCCAGCCGGGGCAGGTCGCACCGGTCAGCCATGGGTGCCCGGTGGCCGTGTTCGAGGGCATCAACGTGCTCAACACCCGGCAGGAGGCGCGCGCATGAGGCCCCAGGAGATCGTGGAGCGGGCCCTGGAGCTCCTCGGGCACGACCGGGGCATGGTGCTCGTCGAGCACAGCACGACCGCGAACCTGCGATGGGCGAACTCGACGCTGACCACCAACGGCATGGCCGAACGTCGCACGGTGCACATCGTGGCCCAGCCCGACGTCCCCGGTGGGATCGGGTCGGGAACGGCCAGCGCCGTGATCGACTCCGTCGAGGCACTGGGCGCGCTCGTCGACCGGGCCCGCGCGGAGGCGCTGGGGGCCGGTCCCGCGCAGGACGCCGCCGCAGAGGTACCCGGGCGCTCCGCGTCCCCGGCGTGGGGCGAGGTCCCTGCGCTGTCGTCCCCCGATGAGCTCGCTGCGGTGAGCGCACTGCTCAGCGAGGTGCTTCCGGCGAGGGACATCGCCCACTTCGGCTACGCCGAGCACAGCCTGACCAGCTCGTTCCTGGGGACCACCAGCGGGCTGCGCCTGCGCCACGATCAGCCAGCCGCCCGCTTCGAGCTCTGTGGCAAGTCCAGCGATCGCCGCCGGTCGGCGTGGGCGGGCAGGTCAGGTCGCTCCTTCGCGGACCTGGACCTGGTCGGCACCCCGGCCGAGGTGCGCCGCGGCCTGGTCGCGCAGGAGACCCACCTCGAGGTACGCCCCGGGCGCCAGCGGGTGCTCCTCTCCGCCTCCGCGGCGGCCGACCTGCTCATCTACCTGCTGTGGTCGGCCGGAGCACGCGATGCCGTCGAGGGCCGCAGCGCGTTCAGCCGCCCCGGCGGTGGCACCCGCGTGGGAGACCGACTTTCGGCGTCGCCGGTGTGGCTGCGCTCCGACCCGGGTGCCGTGGGGCTGGAGTGCGCCGACCATGTCCAGGACACCGTGTCCTCGGCCGCGTCCAGCACCTTCGATGCGGGCCTGGGCCGGGAGGCGACCGACTGGGTCTCGGACGGGATCCTGCGGGCGCTGATCACGACCCGGCATTCGGCCGGCATGGCGGGGCTGGGGCACACCCCCTTCATCGACAACCTCCTGGCGGGAGTTGGGGACCGTCAGGGAACCCTCGACGAGCTGGCTGGGCGCCTCGGCGATGGCCTGCTGGTGACCTGCCTCTGGTACATCCGCGAGGTCGAGGCCCAGAGCCTGCTGCTGACCGGGCTGACCCGCGACGGGGTCTACGTCGTCCGCGACGGCCAGGTGGTCGGGGCGGCGGGCAACTTCCGGTTCAACGACTCCCCCCTGGGGATGCTGGACCGGATCGCCGATGCCGGGACGTCCATCGACTGCCTCCCCCGGGAGTGGGCCGACTACTTCACCCGGACCCGCGTTGCCCCGCTGGTCATCGAGGACTTCAACCTCTCGACGCCCAGCGAGGCGGTCTGATCAGGCGTCCTCGAGCCGGAAGCCGATCTTCATCGACACCTGGAAGTGGTCGACCTGCCCATCGCGGACGTAGCCGCGGATCTGCTCCACCTCGAACCAGTCGATGTGCCGGATGGTCTGGCCCGCTCGACTGACCCCGTTGCGGATCGCCGCGTCGACACCCTCCGGGCTCGTGCCGACGATCTCGGTCAGGCGGTAGGTCCGGTTGGTCATGGGTTCTCCTCGTTGTTGTGGGTGGGCACCCCGTGCAGGATGCCGTATCCGCGGCCCGGTCGTAGGCTGGGCGCGTGAGTGGGGCCGAGGTACATCGCATCACATCGGCGCAACCCGGTCCGTCGGCGGACCTGGTGCACCGTGAGCGCCAGTACCTGTTCCTCATGGGCATGCGCATGGTGGCGATCGTCGTGGCGGTCGTGGTCCCGGGGGTCTGGCGCTGGATCGCGGTCGCGGCCGGTGTCCTGCTGCCCTACTTCGCGGTCATCCTGGTCAACGCCGTCAAGGTCCGCGGCACCCCCGACGATCCGAACTACTTCGTCCCCGAGCCGAAGGTCGCGCTCACCGAGGCGCCGTTCCGCGGCGACGTCATCGCCCACGAGGACTGAGGCGGCTCACCGGGTGCGTGGGGGCAGGGCCGTGCCGCTGCCACCGCGTGCGCTGGGCAGGGCCAGCACATCGACCTGCGCGACGTCATCGGCCAGTGCGGTGAAGGGGGTGAGGACGGACACGACCTTGGCAGTGGCGAACGGTGAGGCCACCTTCTTCTGGCCGAAGGAGAAGTCCTCGAACCCACGGAAGGTCGACTGGGGCCGGACCCGTCCGTCGGCGGCCATGGTGTAGTCGACCAGGCACGCAACCAGCTCAGCCACACGCCGGCGGTCGCCGGGGTCGGATGACGGGTCGTCCCACAGCTGCTGGTGGTCACCCAGTGCCTCCAGCACGGCAAGCGCGCTGTACCAGGTGGCCGGCCACTTCCCCGCCTTGAAGGAGCGCCCGTGCCCGAACATGTACGGGGTGCTCTCGGCCCGGTTTCCCCAGGTTGACAGCACCACACGGGCCACCTCGGCGAGCTGCGGTGGGCGCCGGGCCGGTGGAACCCGCGCAAAGGTCCGCAACCCCTCGAGGGTCACCTGGGGGCAGACGTCCCCCCGGCGGCCCGGGCCACGGAACCCCGTGGCGGGATCCGGCCGGCACGGCCAGGCGGTGCCCTGCGTGGTCGGCGTCAGGTCCGCTGACATCCGGTCCAGGGCCACCTGGACACGAGGATCCTCGCCCCGCCCGAACCGGATCAGGACCTCGGTGATGGCGTGCGTGTCGCAGAGCAGGGCGCCCCACACCGGTGCGTCCCCGCCCCGCAGCGGGGCGTAGGACGGGAAGCGCCCCTGCGCGTCCTGGTGGCCCAGCATCGCGTCGAGCAGGCGCTCGATCCGGGCGTCATCGCCGGCGCACAGCCCCATGTCGGCCAGGAGGTTCAGCATGTTGGGCGCGAAGGCTGGGCTGTTGTGGCCAGAGAACCCGGCGCCGGCCTCCCAGTCCGGGAGCCGGGCGATCAGGGCGGTCGTGGCGGGATCCGCCAGGACCTGCTGGCGGGCCGTCTCCACCCCGGGGTCGCCCGGTCCGCGGCCCAGGGCCCCGGTGAGCAGCTGCCAGTGCGCCGCCGGCTCAGCCGAGGCGAGCACCCACTCGCGCGGATCAGCGACCCCGGACCCCGTCCACGGCCACGTCGGATCAGTCGCTGTCAGCGCCACAGCCGGGATCCCCGCGTGCGCGGTTCGACGCCCAGGTCCAGTTCGACCAGCTCAGCCGTCGGCGTGGTTCGCCGCACCCACCCGCCGTACCTGGCGGCGAGCGGCTCGGCGGTGAAGCCGTGGGCGATCACGCTCAGCAGAACCGTCAGGCACATGGTGGCCAGCACGATGCGCAGGTCGTCGTCGACGACCAGGGACTCCACCGTGATCAGCGCGAACACGACGGTGGCCAGCCCGCGTGGACCGAACCACCCGATGAACACGACCGTCTGGGGCCGCAGCCGGGTGCCGATCAGGCAGAGGGCCACGGGGAGCATCCGCAGGACCGTGAGCGCGAGCACGGCGAACAGCAGCTCCCGCCAGCCCGCGTCCCGCCAGACCAGGGGCACGGCCACCAGGCCCAGGATCAGCCAGACCGCATAGCCCAGGAGGTCGGAGAACTCCTCAGTGCTCCGAAGGGCGGACTCCTCCTCCCCGATCCACGTGGCGGCGCCGGCGAAGGCGGTGCCGGCGATGAAGGCAGCGACGAACCCGTTCCCGGAGATGAGCAGCGCAGTCCCGTAGGCGAGCACCGGGATCATCAGGACCCCGAGGGTCCGGCCGTTCTGGGAGCTCATTCCCCGGCGCCGCGACCACCCCAGCAGCGCACCACCTGCGCGGCCGACCAGCGCGCCGGCGACGACCCCGAGGGCGATCTCCACGAGGGCGTCGCCGAAGGACTCCCGAGGGACCAGCCCCTCCTCGCCGGCGATCGCGGCCAGGGCGAAGAGGACCACGGGTGTGGCCAGGCCGTCGTTCAGTCCGCTCTCCAGGTTCAGCGCCCGCCGGATCCGCGTGGGGACGATCGGGTTGAGGACGGTGGGCGCTCCGAGGCCCGCATCGGTCGGGGCCAGGGCAGCGGCCAGGAGCAGGGCCATCATCACCGGGAGGCCGGGGAACACCAGGATCGCCGCCAGGTACCCGAGCAGGATCGTCAGTGGGAACCCGATGAGCAGCAGCCGGGCGTAGAGCCCGCCGTCAGCTCCGACCTCCCGGGGACGGACCTGCGCGGCGTCGTGGAACAGGATGAGGACCAGGGTGACCTCAGCGAGGAGCTTGACCAGCTCGGTGCTCGAACCCCCCGGCGGCCCGAAGGAGAACCCGAGGATCGCCCCGATCGTGACGAAGGCCAGCGGTGCAGTCACCAACCGCCGGCCGAGGGCCGCCGAGATGGCGGTGAACCCGAGGACGAGTGCCGCGAACAGCACTGCGACAGCCAGGGCCGACGCGCCGTGATCCTCCACGCCCTCACTGTAGCCAGCAGGCGGTCAGCGGACCGGGCCCCAGGAGTGCAGCGTCTGGTAGTAGTTCGCGCGCTGGTAGGCCTCCGGCTCGGCGGCCTTGCTGAACGAGACCGACCCCTTCGCCTGCGCCACCGACTCGTACCCGCGCTCCTCGAGCCAGCTCTCCAGCCCGGACACGAGCGTCCCGACGTGCTCCGGGCCGTGGCGCAGCAGCGCCGCCGTCGTCATCGTGGCATCAGCGCCGGCCAGGATGAGCTTCACCACATCCTGGGCGCTGTCCACTCCCCCACTGGCGGCCAGCGAGAGCGGGACCTGGCCCGACAGGATCCCGATCCACGCCACCGACTGGCGGACGTTCCCCGGGACGCTGAGCATCAGCCGCGGTCGTACCGAGGGGACCTCGAGGTCGATGTCGGGCTGGTAGAGCCGGTTGAACAGCACGAGGCCGTCAGCACCGGCGTCGGCCAGCTTCGTGGCCATGTTGGCCAGGGCGCTGAACCATGGTCCGATCTTGACCGCCACCGGCACCGGGACCTCGGCGCGCACCGACCGGACGAGGTCGAGCACCCGGTTCTCGACGTCGAGGCCGGTGACGGCAGGGTCGGTGATCACGTCGTAGACGTTGAGCTCGATGGCATCGGCACCGGCGTCGACCAGCCGCGCGGCGTACGTCACCCATCCCCCGCTGGTGGTGCCGTTCAGGCTGGCGATGACCGGGACGTCGACGGTGGCCTTCGCGCGGGTGACGAGGTCGAGGAAGCGGTCGGGCCCGATGGAGTAGTCCTCGAACTCCGGAAGGTAGTCCGAGGCCTCGGCGACGGTGTCCCGGCCCTCGTCGAGCAGGTCGGAGACCCACCACGACTCGGACTCGATCTCCTCCTCGAACAGGCTGGGCAGGACGATCGCCCCGACGCCCGCGTCGGCCAGGCGGCGCCACTGGTCCGGGTCCCCGGTCACCGGCCCGGGCGACGCGACCACCGGGTTGCGCAGGGTCAGCCCGAGGTAGGTGCTGGTCAGGTCAACGCTCATTCGTCGCTCTCCCCTTCATCGTTGCGGCGGGCACGGGGTCCGTCCGGGTCCGGCAGCGGGGCGGCGCGCTGCACCCCGGCCAGCTGCTCGTAGTACCGCCACCGCTCGGCGATGTCCTCCTCCGAGCGCGCCAGCAGCTCCTTGGCCCGGGCCGGGTCGGAGCGGAACAGCATCGCGAAGCGGGCCTCCTTGCGGGCGAAGTCCGCGAACGGGATGCTCGGCGCCTTGGAGTCCAGCTGGAACGGTGCGCCGTCGGCAGCCGCCGGGCGGTACCGGTACAGCGGCCAGTGCCCGCTGGTGACGGCCAGCTTCTGATGTCCCATGGAGTCGGCCATGTCGAAGCCGTGCGCGATGCAGGTGGAGTAGGCGATCACCAGCGACGGACCGTTGTGCGCCTCGGCCTCGGTCAGCGCCTTGACCGTCTGGACCTCACTGGCGCCCAGCGCGATCTGGGCGACGTACACGTCGCCGTAGGCCATCGCCTCCAGCCCGAGGTCCTTCTTGTGCAGGCCCTTGCCCGCGGCGGCGAACTTCGCCACCGCGCCGCGCGGGGTCGCCTTGGACTGCTGGCCGCCGGTGTTGGAGTAGACCTCGGTGTCCATCACCAGGATGTTCACGTCGCGCCCGGAGGCCAGCACGTGGTCCAGGCCCCCGTAGCCGATGTCGTAGGCCCAGCCGTCGCCGCCGATGATCCAGAAGGTGCGCCGGACCAGTGCCGTCGACAGGTCGATCAGCGCCGATGCGCGGGGATCCTCGTCGGCGATCTCCGAGAGCCGGTCCACAAGCTCGGCGACGTTCGCCCGCTGCGCCCGGATCCCCGCGTCGTCCCCGACCCGGTACCCGCCGGCGATCCGACCCACGAGGTCCAGCCCCAGCCGGGGCTCCAGCTCGGCCAGCAGCGTCAGCGCGTGGGTCTGCTGGCGCTCGTAGGCCAGGCGCATGCCCAGACCGAACTCGGCGTTGTCCTCGAACAGTGAGTTGGACCACGCGGGGCCCCGGCCATCCCCGTTGACCGTGTAGGGCGTCGTCGGCAGGTTCCCCCCGTAGATCGACGAGCACCCGGTGGCGTTGGCCACCAGCAGCCGGTCGCCGAACAGCTGGGTGATGAGCTTCAGGTACGGGGTCTCCCCGCAGCCGGAGCAGGCTCCGGAGAACTCCATCAGGGGCTGGCGCATCTGCGAGGTCTTCACCGTGTCCGGGGACCACAGCGACTGGTCGGCCGGGGTCAGCTCGAGGAAGGCGTCCCACCGCGTCCGCTCGACCTCGAGGTGCTCGTCGATGGGCCGCATGTTGATCGCCTTGCGCCGGACCTCGGACTTGTCGAACGCGGGGCACTGGCCGACGCAGACGCCGCACCCGGTGCAGTCGTCGGGAGCCACCTGGATGGTGACCTCGAGCCCTGGCTTCTCGCGGTTGCGGAAGCCCTTGGAGGGGTGCTCGGCGTGACCGGGGTTCTCGGCCGGGTCGAAGACGTTCATCCGGATGGCTGCGTGCGGGCAGACGATCGTGCACTTGCCGCAGTCGATGCACAGGTCCGGCTCCCAGATCGGGATCTTGGTCGCGATGGTGCGCTTCTCGAAGGCCGCGGTGCCGGTCGGGAACGCCCCGTCCACCGGCAGCGCGCTGACGGGCAGGAGGTCGCCCTCGCCGGCGATCATCCGCGCGGTGACGCGGGCGACGAACTCCGGGACGTCCTCGGGCACCACCGGCCGGCGGCTGTGGGTGGAGGTCGCGACCTCCGGGACCGTGACCCGGTGCAGCTGGTCGGTGGCCGCGTCGATGGCCGCGAGGTTGCGCTCCACGACCACGGCGCCGCGCTTGCCGTAGCTCTTGCGGACGGCTTCGGCCAGTCGCGGCATGGCCTCCTCGAGGGGAAGCACCCCGGAGATCGCGAAGAAGCAGGCCTGCATCACGGTGTTGATGCGCCCGCCGATGCCGGCCTTGCGGGCCACGGCGGTGGCATCGATGGTCCACAGCTCGAGCTCCTTGGCCAGGACCTGCTGCTGGACCTCGTGGGGCAGGTGGTCCCAGACCTCGTCTGCCGGATGCGGTGAGTTGAGCAGCACGCGTGCCCCGTGACCCGCCACCCCAAGGACGTTGAGCTTCTCCATCAGGCCCCACTGGTGGACGCCGACGAACGTCGCCTCGCTGATCAGGTAGGTGCTGGTGATCGGCTCCTCGTCGAAGCGCAGATGGCTGACGGTGACCGAACCGGACTTCTTCGAGTCGTACACGAAGTAGGCCTGCACGTTGAGGTCCGTGGCGCCGCCGACGATGGTGGCCGTGTTCTTGTTCGCGCCCACGGTCCCGTCGGACCCGAGACCGAAGAACACGGCCCGGACACGGGAGGAGTCGGCCGGGAAGTCCATCGGGACCTCGAGGGAGTTGTTCGTCACGTCGTCGACGATGCCGACCACGGACTGGCGCATCGGGGTCGTCAGCGCGGCCTCGGTGAAGACCGCGGCAGCCATGGCCGGGGTGAACTCCTTGCTCGACAGCCCGTAGCGCACCCCGATCGTCCGGGGAGGCCCGGCGGTGAACCGGGCCGCGGCGCGCGGGTCGTACAGGGCGGCCATGACGTCCAGGTGCAGCGGGTCGGCCGGGGCACCGGGCTCCTTGGTGCGGTCGAGGACGGCCAGCGTGCGCACGGTCGGCGGCAGGGCGGCGATCAGGTCCGCGACGGGGAACGGCCGGTAGAGGCGCACGACCAGCAGCCCGACCTTCTCGCCCCGGTTGGACAGGGTCCGGACGGCCTCACCGACGGCGCCGGCCCCGGAGCCCATGAGCACGATGACCCGGTCGGCCTCCGGGTGACCGACGTAGTCGACCAGGCCGTACCGCCGCCCGGTGGCCTCGGCGATCCGGTCGAACGTCTCGGCCACGATGCCCGGGACGGCGTCGTGGAACGGGTTCGCGGCCTCCCTGGCCTGGAAGAACACGTCCGGGTTCTGCGCCGTCCCACGCAGGACCGGCCGGTCGGGGTCCAGCCCGCGCAGCCTGTGGGCGGCGAGGTCGCGGGGGTCGATCAGGTCGCGCAGGGTCTGCTCGTCGATGACATCGATGGTGGCCAGCTCGTGGCTGGTCCGGAACCCGTCGAAGAAGTGCATGAACGGCACGCGGCTGGCAAGGGTGGCCACATGGGCCACGGCGGCGAAGTCCCCGGCCTCCTGGACGCTGGACGCGCACAGCATCGCGAACCCGGTCTGGCGCGCGGACATGACGTCGGAGTGGTCACCGAAGATGCTCAGGGCGTGCGTGGCCAGGGTGCGGGCGGCGACGTGGATCACCGTGGGCGTGAGCTCGCCGGCGATCTTGTACATGTTCGGGATCATGAGCAGCAGGCCCTGCGAGGCCGTGAAGGTGGTTCCCAGGGCCCCGCGGGTGACCGCGCCGTGCAGGGCGCCGGCCGCGCCGGCCTCGCTCTGCAGGGACGTGACCTCGGGGACGGTCCCCCACAGGTTGCGGCGCTGCTTGGCGCTCCACGCGTCCGCGTGCTCGGCCATCGGTGAGGCGGGGGTGATCGGGTAGATCGGGATGACCTCGCTGTAGAGGTGGGCCACGCGGGCCACCGCCTCGTTGGCATCCATCACGGAACGGGTGGGCTGCGGCATGGGCCCATCCCATCACGTGCGCGGGCCCCAACGGGGGGCCATACGTCCCGCCCTGGCCCCTCCTCCGGCAGGACGGGGCCGGTCAGTCGAGCTCGGCCAGCGCCGCGGCGAACAGGTCGCGGGACTCCTCGAGGAGCATCACCATCGTGCGCGATCCGCCGACGGTGGTCATGAAGTTCGAGTCGCCGCGCCAGCGCGGCACGATGTGCTGGTGCAGGTGCCCGGAGATCCCGGCCCCGGCGGCCGAGCCCTGGTTCAGGCCGATGTTGAACCCCTGCGGGTTGCTCACCGCGCGGATCGCGCGCATCATCCGGGCCTGGAACCAGCTGAGCTCGCCGGACTCCTCGGCGGTGAGGTCCGTGAAGTCCGCCACGTGCCGGTACGGGCAGATCAGCACGTGCCCGGGGTTGTACGGGAAGAGGTTCATGACGACGTAGGTGTGCTCGCCGCGGGCGACGATCAACGCCTCCTCGGAGTCGTCCGTGCGGCAGAACGGGCACTGCGGACCGGCCTCGGTGTCCGTCGGCCGGCTCTCGCCCTTGATGTAGGCGATGCGGTGCGGGGTCCACAGCAGGTCCCAGGCGGTCTGCTCCACCACGGCCCCTCCCCCGCTACACCTGGCGGTGGTCGTCGATGGCGGCGACGACCTCGGCCACGGCCTGCGCGATCGGCACCCCGTTGCGCTGGGTGCCGTCGCGGTAGCGGAAGCTCACGGCACCGGCGGCGAGGTCCTCGTCCCCGGCGATCAGCATGTAGGGGACCTTCTGCTTCTGGGCGTTGCGGATCTTCTTCTGCATCCGGTCATCCGAGCTGTCCACCTCGACCCGGACCCCCGCCGCACGCAGGGTCGCTGCGACATCGTGGAGGTAGTCCACGTGCCGCTCGGTGATCGGGATGCCGACGACCTGGACCGGGGCCAGCCAGGGCGGGAACGCGCCGGCGTAGTGCTCGGTGAGCACGCCCATGAACCGCTCGACGGAGCCGAACAGGGCACGGTGGATCATGATCGGGCGCTGGCGGGTGCCGTCCGGGGCCTGGTACTCCAGCTCGAAGCGCTGCGGCAGCTGGAAGTCCACCTGGATCGTCGACATCTGCCAGGTGCGCCCGATCGCGTCCCGCGACTGCACCGAGATCTTGGGACCGTAGAACGCAGCACCGCCCGGGTCGGGGACGAGCTCGAGTCCGGACTCCTCAGCCGCCAGGCGCAGGGCCTCGGTGGCCTCCTCCCACTCGTCGATCGCCCCGACGTACTTCTCGGGGTTGCGGGTGGACAGCTCGAGGTAGAAGTCGTCCAGGCCGTAGTCCTTGAGCAGGTCGAGGACGAAGCCGAGCAGGGACTGCAGCTCGGCGCCCATCTGCTCCTTGGTGCAGTAGATGTGCGCGTCGTCCTGCGTCATCCCCCGTACGCGGGTCAGGCCGTGGACGACGCCGGACTTCTCGTAGCGGTACACCGACCCGAACTCGAACAGCCGCAGCGGCAGCTCACGGTACGAGCGCCCGCGGGAGCGGTAGATCAGGTTGTGGAACGGGCAGTTCATCGGCTTGAGGTAGTAGTTGGTGCCCGCGCGGCGGATGTTGCCCTCCGCGTCGCGCTCCTCATCGATCACCATCGGCGGGTACATCCCGTCGGCGTACCACTCCAGGTGCCCGGAGGTCTCGAACAGGTGCCCCTTGGTGATGTGCGGGGTGTAGACGAACTCGTAGCCGGCGGCCTCATGCTGGCGGCGCGAGTAGTCCTCCATGGTGCGGCGCATGATGCCGCCCTTGGGGTGGAACACGGCCAACCCGGAACCGATCTCGTCGGGGAAACTGAAGAGGTCGAGCTCCTGGCCCAGGCGGCGGTGGTCGCGCTTGGCGGCCTCCTCGAGGAACGTCAGGTGCGCGCGCAGGCCGTCCTTGTCAGGCCACGCGGTGCCGTAGATGCGCTGCAGCTGCTCGTTGGCCTGGTTGCCCAGCCAGTAGGCGGCAGACGAACGCATCACCTTGAAGGCGTTGGGGGCGATCATCCGGGTGGTCGGGACGTGCGGCCCGCGGCAGAGATCGCCCCAGACGGTCTCCCCGGAGCGCAGGTCGACGTTGTCGTAGATGGTCAGCTCGGTGCCGCCGACCTCCATGACGTCGGCGCCGCCCTCGCTGCCGACGAGTCGGCACTTGTAGGGCTCGTCGGCGAGCTCGGCCAGGGCGTCGGCCTCGGACACGACGCGGCGGACGAAGCGCTGGCCGGACTTGACGATCTCGACCATGCGCTTCTCGATGCGGGCCAGGCCGTCGGGATCGAACGGCTCGGGGACGTCGAACTCGTAGTAGAAGCCGTTGTCGATCGGCGGGCCGATGCCGAGCTTCGCCTCGGGGAAGACGTCCTGGACGGCCTGGGCCATCACGTGTGCGCACGAGTGGCGCAGGACGCGCAGTCCGTCCGGGTCGGTGACCATGACCGGCTCGACCAGCGTGAACGCCCGAGCGGGTTGGTCGAGGTCCACCAGCTCGCCGTCGACACGCGCGACGGCGACGCCGCGCAGCCCGGGGACGAGCTCTCCGAGGACGTCGGCCCATGTCGTCGTGTCGTCGATCGACCGGACGTGGGTCTCCCCGGCGACGACGACAGTGACCTGCGCGGACATGCGACTCCTCGATGCGATCCCGGCCGGGGCCGGGGGTGGGACGAACGGTGCCCAGCCTACCGAGTCCTGACCGGGCTCCTGCATGGCCGCGCGTGCGGCTGCCGATCGGGTGCCGGGGCAGTAGCGTCGGATCGGCGGGCCGATCCGACGGATCAGGAGATGAGGCGAGATGTCGACCGGGGAGTACGTGCTGGTCGTGGCTCTCTACGCCGATGTGCAGGAGGCTGCCGCCGACCTGCGCGACGTGACCGCGCCCGAGTCGCTCGGGGATGCGGTGGTCGGGTCGGGGATCCTCCAGCGCGACTGGCGGCGCGGGATGCTCCAGCAGGGCGGCGGCGGAACCCTTGCCTACGGCATCGGGACGGGCGCAGCCGGTGGGATCGTCGCGGGTGTGTTCCTCGGTGTGCCGCTGATCGCCGGCCTCGTCGGGGCCGTCGTGGGCGGCTTCCTCGGATGGCGCGTCAGCCGGCGCGAGGTCGACGGCTTGGTCTCCCTGCTCGGTGACGCGATCCCGGTGGGTGCCACGGCGCTCCTGATCGTCGTCGAGGAGTCGCGGCTCCTGGAGACGCGCACGGCGCTGGGACGGGCCCTGCGCACCTCTGGGAGGGTCCTCGATGACGGTCCGCTGACGACGTACGTCCGGGCCTTCGTCCGCGGGAACCCCGAGGCACTGGAGGCCCTGGACCGCCAGGCGGGGAAGGCTGACGAGCCCTGAGCCGATGCGGGGTCCGATCGCTGACCGGAGTCAGACGGCAGAGCCCGGCACCAGACATGCAAGAACCCCCACGTGGTGGGGGTTCTTGTGTGTGGGCGATACGGGGATCGAACCTGTGACCTCTCGCGTGTGAAGCGAGCGCTCTAACCGCTGAGCTAATCGCCCGGACCTGTGAACTCTACCAACTCCCACCGCCGCACCCAAAACGAGAACCAGGTGTCAGAACAGCCCCTGCAGCCACGCCATGAAGGAGTCCAGGAGGGCCAGGACCGGACCCAGCGTGAGGCCGTAGTGGGACAGGTACCAGACCAGCGCGATCCCGATGAGGACACCGGCGATGGCGGCGAGTGTCAGGTTGCGTTTGCGCTTGCGCGGGTCCATCGCGGCATCGGACGCGCGCTTGGCGGCGCCCTTGACGGGCTTGAGCGCACGGTTGGCCCAGCTGAACTCCGAGGCGAGGACGACCAGTCCCAGGATGACGGTGGCCCAGCCCGGACCGGGGATGACGAACATGACCACCCCGGCGACCACGAGGGTCACGCCGAGGGCGAACACCAGGACGCGCCATGTGGTGTCCAGCGCCCGGTTGCGGCGCAGCGCCTCCCGGAACCGGCGCAGCCGGACCGCGACGCTCGGCGGGGCGCTGGACTCGATCTTGTGGAAGGCCGCGGTCGAGGCCTCCTTGAGCTGCTCGCGCAAGCTCTCGTCGTCGTCACGATCCGCGGACCTGCCCGAGTTGCCGCCCTTGGGCGGTTTCGGGTCGTCCTCGGGCTCTGTTCGTGACACGACTCACATGTTAGTGGGGGTAGGTGACACGGGTTTCGGGTACGAAGGTGGTGTTATTGCCTTGACCGTGAGAGGTGAGCCAGATGTCCCGCAGCATTCCGACCGCAGTGACAGCCGAACTGTCGCTGCGGATGGTGGTCGACTCCGACCGCACGATCGAGGTGCCCTGCGAGCTTGAGTACCGCTCCGATGAGCCCTACGCCGTGCGGGCAACGTTCCGGACCGGCGCGGCGGACATCGAGTGGATGTTCGCCCGCGACCTGATCCTCGAGGGTCTGCAGCGTCCCTCCGGCGAGGGTGACATCGTCATCTGGCCGGAGAACCACGGCGACACGCCGCTGATCCTCATCGCGCTCAACTCCCCCACCGGCCAGGCCGTGCTGGAGTGCGACCGTGCGCACATCGAGCACTTCGTCCGGCGCACGTTCGACATCGTCGCCGTCGGTGACGAGGGAACGAGCATCGACATCGACCGGTGCATCCACCTGATCCTTGGCGAGGGCCTCAAGGAGGTCTGAGCTGCGTGAGCCCCCGGGCGCGGATTGCGGGTCAGGGGTTCCACTGGGCGGCGGACCGCGTGGCGAAGGCCTCGGCCGCTGCGCTCGTCAGGGTCTGCGCACGAGAGGCCCAGATCTGGGCCCCGGTGTCGTCGATCACCGCGTCGACCGGGTGCACGTCGCGCGTTGAGGACGTGAGGAAGATCTCCTCCGCCGCGCCCAGATCGCCCATGGGGGTCGGGCGTTGCTCGACGTCGATGCCGGCATCGGCGCACCACTCGATCACCAACGCCCGGGTGATCCCGGCCAGGCAGCCGCCGGTCAGTGGCGCCGTGGTGATGCGACCGTCGATGACCAGGAAGACGTTCGAGCCCGTGCCCTCGCACACCTCCCCCGCCAGGTTGCCCAGGAGTGCCTCACCGGCGCCCAGTGACTTCGCGCGGGCCAGGGCCAGGACGTTCTCGGCGTAGGACGTCGACTTCAGGCCGACCAGGGGGCTGCGCTCGTTGCGCGGCCAGGGCGACACGGCCAGGGTGGTCGCGGCCGGCCATGGCGTCGCCGGTGACGCCGCGACGACCAGCGTGTGCGCCCCGGAGATCCGATCGGAGCCCAGGGGACCTGCCCCCGACGTCAGAGTGATCCGCAGCCGCCCTCCTTCGGCCAGCTCGGCGTTGGCGGCGCACACGGCCAGAAGGGCATCGCGGATCTCGTCGCGGTCCGCCATCGGGATGCCCATCCCCGCTGCGGAGCGGGACAGGCGCTCGATGTGCCGGTCCATCGCGAACGGCACAACCCCCACCGTGGCGTCGTTGACCGTCTTGAGCGTCTCGAACACGCCGTCGCCCACGGTGAAGCCGTGGTCCAGGACCGCGACCGCCGCCTCCTCCTGGGGCACCAGCCCACCTGCGACCCAGAACCTCATGTCACCTCCCGATCGCCGGCCACGGCCAGCAGCCTCGTGGCCTTCAGCACCGTCTCGCGCCATTCTGCCCGCGGATCGCTGTCCCAGGTGATGCCCGCGCCGGTGCCGAACGCGAGGACCGGACCCGTGACGGTCTCCTCGCGCCAGAAGGTGCGGATCCCCACAGCCAGCTCGGCGGTGCCGGCGTCGGCGTCGACCCAGCCGAAGGCCCCGCAGTACGGGCCACGGGGGCCGGCCTCCAGTGCGCGGATGATGTCCAGCGCGGCGATCTTCGGTGCGCCGGTCACCGAGCCCGGGGGGAAGGTGGCCGCCAGGATCTGCGGCCAGGTGGTGCCCGGGCGCAGGTCACCGCCCACTGTGGAGACCAGGTGCACCAGCCCCGGGTGATCCTCGACGTCCAGCAGGCCCGGGACGGTGACCGTGCCCGTGCTGCACACCCGCCCGAGGTCGTTGCGGACCAGGTCGACGATCATCACGTTCTCCGCCTCGTCCTTGGCCTGCAGGTCGCTGGCCGTGATGCCGGTGCCCTTGATCGGCCTCGACAGGAGGTGGTTCCCCTCACGCCGCAGGTAGAGCTCCGGTGAGGCGGAGGCAATATGGACGCCGTGGTCCGGCAGGCGCAGGGACCCGGAGTGCGGTGCGGGGTTGCCGGCCAGGAGCCGGCTGTGCAGGGCGATGATGTCCGATCCCGGGTCCACGCGGGTGCGCAGGATGCGGCAGATGTTGGCCTGGTACACCTCACCCCGGCTGATGTGCCCGCGGACGGCCTCGACTGCCGCCACGTACTGATCCTCGTCCAGCGACGACGACCAGGAGCCCGGGTCGACGGCCGCCCATGAACCGACCTCCGAGGCCCCCGGGCGGCGCCGCTCCCACGTGGCGAACCGGGCCAACGTGGGTCGACCCTCGAAGCTGATCGCGACCATCCACCGACCGGTCCGGTCCAGCACCGCTGGGTCGTCGCTGACCTCGACGAGGTCGGTGGCCGTCCAGTCCCCCACGACGGCAACCGGGACGTGGGAGGATCGGGGCACACCGTGAGACTAGGAGCCTCGCGGCCCTGCTGTCTCACCCGTGCGACGAGGTTCCGATTTTGGTCGGCGCTGTGGCGATGGGCTATCCTTCGGGGGTGCCCATGGGGCATTGCGGACGTAGCGCAGCTGGTAGCGCATCACCTTGCCAAGGTGAGGGTCGCGGGTTCGAATCCCGTCGTCCGCTCGCAAGGAGTCCGAACGAGGACTCACGGTGGCGTGGCCGAGAGGCGAGGCAACGGCCTGCAAAGCCGTGTACACGGGTTCAAATCCCGTCGCCACCTCGTAGGATGAGCAGCACGGGCGATTGGCGCAGGGGCTAGCGCGCTTCCTTGACACGGAAGAGGTCACAGGTTCGATTCCTGTATCGCCCACCAGTATCAGTGCAGGTCAGAGGCCCTTTCCGGTCACCGGGGAGGGCCTCTCTCGTCGATGTGTGAATGGATTCCCCACACGTACTCGCCGCCGTCGCCACTACGAGGCTGCCACGCAGGCTGCCACGAGCGCGTCCCAGTCGACGGTGTCGAGCTGGGCCTCCGCCACTGCCTGCGCCTTGGGGCGACCGTCCTGAACCGCCGACGACCACCGGGCGGCCATTGCTGCCACGTCACCGAGACGGCGGGCGGCACGGGGGTCGGGGCACGCGGTCCCCGCGGCCCGCACCAGGGGCGCGAAGTCCGAGTCGTTCACCGCCCGCGCCGCGAGCGCGCGTTCGATGAGGGCAGCGACGTCCTGCGGACCCGGCGGCAAGGGCTCTGGCGACTGGCCACGCCCGGGGTCGGAGGGGTCGGACGGCTCGGCGGAGGCGAGTGGTTCGCCCTCGCGGGCGGGTCCGCACCCCACGAGAAGCAGGCCAACGCACACGGGCGCGACCACAAGCCGCCAGCGCGATGCCACCCCCCGAGTCTGCCGGGCCCGCGATGAAGTGGCCAGCGGAAGGTGCTCGGGGGGGCGGACCACAGTGGGACCAGCCGTGCCTGCACAGGTGTCACGGAGGTGTGCCCTCCCCGGAGGTCCGGTACCGTCGCACGGCATGGCCCATGTGGATCCCGTCTCCGTCGCACGCCGGTTCCTTGCGGCCTACGCTGCCAAGGACCTCCGCGCCATCGAAGGCCAACTGGCCGAGGACGTTCTGCTGCGCGACTGGAACCTGGAGGTCCGGGGGCGCGACGCCTTCCTGGCCGAGACCCGGCGCAACTTCGACGACACGCGGTCCATCGCCATCGAGATCGTGCGACTGCACCCCACGCGCACCAGCGTGGCTGCCGAGCTGGTGATCACGGTCGACAGCCACATCCACCTGCGCGTGGTCGACGTGTTCGACATCGATGGCGAGGGCCTCGTGTCGGCGGTGCGGTCCTACAAGGGGTTGGAGCCATCTGAGGATCGCGGTCCCCAGCCGTCCACGTCCCCACCAGTTGCCTGAGCCACCCCGCCGGGTCAGCCGCGTGGGGGCCGCCCCGCGGCCACCTCCGAGAGCCAGGCGATCACTGCCGGACCAGCGACGTCCGCCGAGTAGATCGTCTGGTGGGTTGCCCCGGAAACGACCTCGAGGGCCACGGGGATGCCCGCCCGACTCAGTGATGCCTCGAACGCCCGGGACTGGTCCATGGGGACGTCGTTGTCGCTGTCCCCGTGCAGGAGCAGGACCTGCAGGCCCTGGGCTGCCCCTCCGGCATCGACCAGCCCGACCGGGTCACCGCGGCGCCACGCCTCGGGCTGCTCCTCGGGCGTGCCCCCGAAGAAGTCGACCAGGGCGAAGTCGAAGGCCGGTGCGTCGTACACGCCGGCCAGGCCGATCAGCCCTGTGATCCCGGGAACGGGATACGGGCACTGGCCCGACAGCGCGCTGCCCTGCAACGCGGCCAGGGCGGCCAGATGCCCACCGGCTGAGTGCCCGAGCGCCACCAGCGGACCGGGGTCCAGCCCGGCTGCGCGGGCCTCCTGCAGGGCGAACCCGGTGGCACATACGACGTCCTGCACCGGCTCCGGGAAGACGGCCCCCTGCTCACCGGCACGGTACGTGGCGTTGACCGCGACGAACCCGGCGTCGGCCAGGTCCGCGGCCAGGGGGGCCAGTCCCGTGCGGTCGGCGGTCTGCCATCCCCCGCCCGGGACCAGCAGCACGATCGGGACGGGGCTCGATGGTGACTGCTCCTGCCGAGCGGGCAGGTACACGTCGGCCTCAACGCCCGGCAGGTACTCGCTGGTGGAGTCCGGGGCGCGGACCGTGGGGGACGCGCCCAGGGCCCCGATCGCGTCCGGGGTGGACGAGCAGCCAGCGGCGAGGACGACCGCCGTCGCGAGGAGTCCGAGCACGAACCGAGTCCGCGGCATGACGCGTCCGGAACTCAGGGGAACCGAGCCTCGGGCCATCTCCCCCCCGTCTCCACCCCGGCCGGGAATGTCGACCTCAGGGCACCTCGGGCTTGCGGGCGCGGACGAAGGCCGAGGCGAAGGCCCCGTCGGCCAGGTCCGCGGTCGCAAGAGTGGCTCCGTCCGCGCCGAGGACGCAGCGGGCGTCGTCGGCCGTGTACACCCGCGTGGTCTCCACGCTCGCATCGACGAAGCCGGCCTGCGCCAACAGCCCGAGGAACTCCCGCTCCTCGAGGGCCCCGGCGAGGCATCCAGCCCATGCCTCCATCGATTCACGGACCCCCGCCGGCATGGTGCCGCGCACCACGATGTCGGAGACGGCGAACCGGCCGCCCGGCCGCAGGACGCGGAAGGCCTCCCGCAGGACCTGGGCCTTGTCGGCGGCGAGGTTGATCACGCAGTTCGAGATGATGACATCGACGCTCGCCCCCGGCAGGGGGATGTCCTCGATGGTGCCCATGAGGAACTCGACGTTCGTGGCCCCGGACTGGGCCTTGTTCCGGTTGGCCAGCGCCAGCATCTCGTCGGTCATGTCCAGGCCATAGGCCCGCCCGGTCGGCCCGACCCGCTGAGCTGAGAGCAGGACGTCGATACCGCCCCCGGAGCCGAGGTCCAGGACCACCTCCCCCGGGTTCAGCTCGGCCAGGGCGGTCGGGTTCCCGCAGCCGAGTGACGCCAGGACCGCCTCGGCAGGCAGGTCGGCCACCTCGTGCGCCTCGTAGAGGTCTGCGCTGATCGGATCGTCGGACTGCCCACCGCAGCCGCCATCGCCGCAACAGGACGTGACCCCCTGGGTGGTGGCTCGGACCGCGGCGGCGGCGTAGTGGTCGCGAACGATCTGGTGGATCTGGTGGGTCTCGGTGCTCATCGGTTCTCCTGGCTTCCCGTGCTGTGGTCGGTGGGTTCTGGGTGGTCGGAACGAGGTGGTCGTCCACCGGGCTCACGTCTGCCCGGCGCAGCAGGCCCCGCTCGCACGGGTGGGCGACACGCTGGTCAGCTCCTCGATCGCCGCTGTGGCATGGAACAGGCCCTCGGAGCTGATCGAGTAGTGCGCCCAGCGCCCGCTGCGTCGGACCTTGACCAATCCCGCGTCACGCAGCGCCTTCAGGTGGAACGAGAGCAGCGACTGCGCCATGCCGAGCTCCACCTGCAGGTCGCACACGCACAGCTCGCCGCCGCGCAGGGCGTCGAAGGATCCGCAGCCGGCGCTCGTCGGACAGCGCGTGGAACATCTGGGCGTGCGCGGCGAGGTCGGGGCTCGGTGGGACTGATCTGCAGGATCTCCATCACATCAATGTAACAGGATCTGTTGATGGATGATTCCCGCAGAGCCCGAGGGCCCACCGACCGGGCGACGCGGGCCGAGGGGGCGCGTCCGCCGTGCTCAGCCGCGCCCGGCACTCCAGTCGGCGATGTGTGGGGCCAGGACGTCAGCCAGGGTCGGCGAGCCGATCTCCCGCAGCATGTAGGACGCCCGCATCAGCGGCTGGTCGACAGTGATGATCCGCCCCAGATCCATCGGGGTGCCCGAGACGACCACGTCCACCGGGGTGGCCCGGATGGTGGCCTCGAGGTCGGCCAGCTGCTCGTCGCCGTAGCCCATCGCAGGCAGGATCGGACCCGTGGCCGGGTAGGTCTGGTAGGTGGTGGCGATCGAGCCCACGGCGTAGGGCTTCGGGTCCACGATCTCCGCGGCGCCGGCTGCCCGGGCGGCGACGGTGCCGGCGCCGAAGGGCATTCCCCCGTGGGTCAGGGTCGGGCCGTCCTCGATGACCAGGACACGCTTGCCGGCCAAGGACTCCCCCGACTCCAGGGTGACGGGCGAGTCCGCACGGATCACGACGGCGTCGGGCACCATGCGCCCGACCGCCTCCACCACTGCCTGCACATCGGCCGGGTCGGCGCTGTCGACCTTGTTGACCACGACGACGTCGGCGATCCGCAGTGTCGTCTCGCCGGGGTGGTAGGACGACTCGTGGCCGGGCCGCAACGGGTCGACGACCGTGATCATCACGTCGGGTCGGACGAACGGGAAGTCGTTGTTGCCCCCATCCCAGACGATGACATCAGCCTCCTGCTCGGCCGCGCGCAGGATCCCCTCGTAGTCCACGCCCGCGTACATCACCATGCCCATCTCGACCGGGGCCTCGTACTCCTCGCGCTCCTCCACCGTCGGGTTGCTGGCGTCGATGTCGGCCAGGGTGGCGAACCGCTGGACACGCATGGCCTCCAGGTCGCCGTAGGGCATCGGATGGCGGATGAGCGCGACCCGGAGCCCGGCATCGAGCAGCAACCGGCCGACCGCGCGGGTGGTCTGGCTCTTGCCGCAGCCGGTGCGCACGGCGCCGATCCCGACGACCGGCTTGGTGCTGCGAAGCATGGTCGCCGCGGGGCCGGCGAGCCGGAAGTCCGCGCCCGCGGCCATCGCGATCGACGCGTGGTGCATCACATCCACGTGCGCGATGTCGGAGTAGGCGAAGACCACTTCGTCGACCTGCTCCGCGGCGATCAGCTCGACGAGCTGGGCCTCGGGCACGATCCTGATGCCCTCCGGATACAGCGGGCCGGCCAGCGACGGCGGGTACAGCCGGTCATCGATCCCAGGGATCTGGGCTGCGGTGAACGCCACCACGCGGGAGGTGGCGTCGTCGCGGAAGACCGTCGCGAAGACATGGAAGTCCCGGCCACCTGCACCCATGATCACGATGTTGCGCATGGGGCGCATTCTCCACCATGACGCGCGAGCGAGGGGACGCGGGTGGCCGGTCACTGGGCATCGGTACCTCCGGGGGTACTACCGTCCGCTGGGGCCCACGCGAGGGCCGGGACCAGGAGGGCTGCGCCATGTCAAGGCACGAACCGGGGGCGATGATCGGCTATCCCGAGCTGACGGTCGACAAGGGCCTCAAGCGCGGCGCCCTCGGGCTCTTCGCCAGCATCGTGATCGGCGTCGCGTCGACTGCTCCGGCCTACAGCCTCGCAGCGAGCCTGGGGTTCGTGGTGGCCACGCAGAACGGTGACAGCATCGTCGGCGTCAAGGCCCCGGCGATCATGCTCCTGGCCTTCGTGCCCATGTTCCTGATCGCCATCGCCTACCAACAGCTCAACAGCGCCGAACCCGACTGCGGGACGACCTTCACGTGGGCAACGCGCGCGTTCGGTCCGCGTGCGGGCTGGATGGGCGGCTGGGGCATCATCGCCGCTGACGTCATCGTGATGGCGAACCTCGCGCAGATCGCGGGCTCCTACACCTTCCAGCTCCTCGGCATGGATGCTGCTGCGGAGAGCACGTTCTGGAGCACAGTGGCCGGCGTGATCTGGATCATCGTCATGACCTATATCTGCTTCCGCGGGATCGAGGTCTCCGCGCGGATGCAGTACGCGCTGCTGGGGATCGAGCTGGTGATCCTCGTGGCGTTCTCGTTCATCGCCCTGCTTCGGGTGTACACAGGCAATGCGCCCGAGGGCTACCTGACTCCCAGCCTCTCGTGGTTGTGGCCCTCCGGGCTCTCCCTCGGCTCGATGGTGACGGCCACGCTCATCGCGGTGTTCATCTACTGGGGCTGGGACACCGCTGTCTCGGTCAACGAGGAGAGCGACGACCCCGAGCGGACCCCGGGCAGGGCGGCGATCCTGTCCACCTTGCTGCTGCTCGTGACCTATGCGCTGGTCTCGGTCGCGACCGTGGCGTTCGGCGGTGTCGGCGACACCGAGTACAGCCTGGCCAACGAGGCCAACGCCGACGACGTGTTCGCGGCCCTGGGCCCGGCGGTCTTCGGCGACTCCCCCATCGGTGCAGCCTTCGAGTTCCTGCTCATCATCTCGGTGCTGACCTCCGCCTCGGCCTCCACCCAGACCACGATCCTGCCCACGGCGCGCACCACGCTGTCGATGGGCGCCTACAAGGCCCTGCCCGATGCCTTCGCGCGGGTCCACCCCCGCTACCTGACGCCCTCCTACGCCACGATCATGATGGGCGTGGTCTCCATCGTGTTCTACGTGGGGTTGACCAGCTTCAGCCAGAACGTCCTGGCCGACTCGATCGCGGCGGTCGGGTTGATGATCGCGTTCTACTACGGGATCACCGGATTCGCCTGCGTCTGGTACTACCGCCGGGACCTCACCGCCAGCTGGCAGGACGCGATGCGCAAGGGGGTCATGCCGGCCCTCGGGGGGCTCATGCTGCTGGGCGCCTTCGTGATCGCCTGCGTGCAGTACGCGGACCCGGCTTATGGGTCGACGACCGTGTTCGGGATCGGTGGGGTGTTCGTGCTGGGGATGGGCGCGCTCCTGCTGGGGCTGATCGCCATGGTGACCTGGAACGTCATCGCCCCGGCGTTCTTCCGCGGGGAGACCCTGTCCAAGCGTGTGGACTCCGACCTGGTCCTGGTCGCCCTGGACCATGAGGACCAGACGCTGCGCCTTCCGGACTCCGGCCTGCCGGAGATCATCATCGCCCCCGACCTGTCGAACCTGCCACCGGGCATGAGCGCCATGGACCTGGAGACCGGACGGTCGATCGACGACACCGGGGAGCTGCGGGCCCTGAACGCGGAGCGGCTGGCCGCGCTGGAGGCCGCGGGGGCCGCGGAGGCTGCGGAGGCTGCGGAGGCTGCGGAGGCCGAACCCGCCCCCGGCAGCGGCCCGGACGAGCAGCGCCCCGACCCTGTGTGAGGCTCACACCGGCCCCTTACCCTCCCGCGATCGGCCTCCTACCCCGGTCGGCCACTGTGGATCCACGGTCGAGAACTCGACCAGTCCACTCCAGGAAGGGACCACAACGATGAACCGCACACTGAAGATCGGCTCCGGGATCGCCATCGGAGCGGCCGCCGTGGCCGTTGCCGGGATGATGGCGACCGCCTCCCCCGTTGCCACGAGCCTGACCGCTGCCGACCCCTCCCCATCAGCCTCAACTGACGCTCAGCAGGGGGATCAGGGAACCGGTCGCGGACATGCAGGTGAGACCCCGCTGACCGGCGCAGCTGCCGAGGACGCGACGGCCGCAGCGAAGGCAGCCGTGCCCGGCGGCACGGTGCTGCGCGTCGAGACGGACAGCGACGGCGGAGCCACCTACGAGGCACACGTCCGCAAGAGCGACGGCACCGAGGTGGTCGTGAAGATGGACAAGGAGTTCAAGGTCACCGGTACGGAGGAGTTCACGGGCCGCGGTGGGCACCGGGGCGGCGGCCATGGCGGTGGCCCCGGCGCGGGCGAGACCCCGCTGACCGGTGCCGATGCCGAGAAGGCCACGTCGGCCGCGAAGGCCGCCGTGTCCGGTGGCACGGTGATCCGGGTCGAGACCGACTCGGACGGCACCTATGAGGCCCACGTCCGCAAGTCCGACGGGACCGAGGTCGAGGTCAAGATGGACAGCAGCTTCACGGTGACCTCCGTCGAGGAGTTCCAGGGCCGCAGCGGCCACGGCCCCGACGATGCCGACGACGACGACTCGTCGGCATCGGCGACTCCCTCTGCCTGACGTCGGGCACACTGAGCCGATGACCTCAACCGTGCTGGTGGCCGACGACGACCGGGCGATCCGGGAGTCGTTGGCCACCGCGCTGGAGTTGGCCGGGTACGAGGTGACCACCTGCGCCGATGGCGTCGAGGCGTTGGCCGCCACCCGGGCACGAGACTTCGATGTGATCATCCTCGACGTGATGATGCCCGGCGTCGACGGCCTCGGTGTGTGCAGCGTGCTGCGCGCGGAGGGCAATCGGGTGCCCATCCTGATGGTCACCGCGCGGACCGAGACACCGGATCGCGTGGCCGGGCTCGACGCCGGAGCCGACGACTACGTGGCCAAGCCGTACGACCTCGACGAGCTCCTGGCCCGCATCCGGGCCCTTCTCCGGCGGGTCGACACACAACTGCCCCCGACCCCCGTCACGGATGTCGAGCGCGAGCCTGTCCTCGAGGTCGGCGCGGTCCGTCTGGATCCGGCCGCTCGTCGGGTCTGGGCGCATGGGCAGGAGGTGTCGCTGTCGCGCACCGAGTTCGACCTGCTCGAGCTGCTCATGCGCAACGCGGGGATCGTGGTCGAGCACCACGTCATCTACGACCGGATCTGGGGCTACGACTTCGGCCCGGAGAGCAAGAACCTCGCGGTCTTCATCGGCTACTTGCGGCGCAAGCTCGACGTCCCCGGCGACACGCTGATCAGGTCGGTGCGCGGCGTGGGGTACACCATGCGGGAGGACTGAGGTGCGCCTGCAGACCCGCCTGGCGATCCTCTTCGGTGCGGTCGTGACCGCTGCGGCGATCCTGATGGGGACGCTGAGCTACGTGGCCATGGCGTCCCGGCTGCAGGCCCAGGTCGACCAGTCGCTGCTCGAGGTCTCCACGCCGCTCGCGCGTGAGCTGGCGCGGGGAGACCTGCCCCGTGAGCTCGTCGACGACCATGACGGTCGTGAGGCTCGGGGCGGACGCGGCGGGACGGAGCTGGTGCTGCCCACCCAGATCGTGCTGCCGGATGGGACCGTGATCGCAGACCCGAACGACGTGTCCCTTCCGGCGGGAGACCAGGACCTGGCCATCGCCCGCTCAGCGACGCCGGCGCTCGTGTTCGCCGACGCGACCATCGACACTCGGCCCTATCGGATGGTCACGCAGTCGGCAGGAGGGTCCGAGGGGGCGGTCCAGGTCGGGCGCGATGTCTCTGAGAACGCCCGGGTCCTCACGTCGCTGGCGTGGCTGCTGGCGGGCATCGGACTCCTGGTCGCGGTCCTGGCAGCGCTGGCAGGCTGGTTCGTCGCCCGGCGGACCTCGTCGCGCCTCGTGGAACTCACCGATGCGGCCGAGACGGTCACCGACACCGGCCGCCTGGACACCGACGTCCCAGTCTCCGGCACCGACGAGGTCGCGCGGTTGGCCACGTCGTTCAACGCGATGCTGGTGCGCCTCGGACAGGCGCGTGACGACCAGCAGCGTCTCGTCCAGGACGCCGGCCATGAGCTGCGCACCCCGTTGACCTCCTTGCGCACGAACGTCAGCCTGCTACGGCAGTTCGACGCGATGTCCCCGGAGGTTCGGGAGCGAGTGATCGCCGACCTGGATGGTGAGACCAGGGAGCTGACGGCGCTCGTGGATGAGGTGGTGACGCTCGCGGTCGCAGTGCCTGCGGACTCCCCGCGGGCCCCGGTGGACCTCGCTGCGATGGCACGCGCGGTCGCAGCCAGGGCCGATCGCCGCACAGGTCGCGTCGTGTCGCTCCAGGTCGATGACTCCATCGTCCTCGGGCAGGGCGCCCTGCTGGCCCGGGCGATGTGGAACCTGGTCGAGAACGCCTGCAAGTTCTCCCCTGAGGGCGCCCCGATCGAGCTGGTCGTGGACAACGGCGCCGTCCTGGTCCGTGATCGTGGACCCGGCATCGATCCGGCGGACCTGACACACGTGTTCGACCGCTTCTACCGGGCGACGTCGGCGCGCTCCCTGCCGGGATCGGGGCTGGGATTGGCGATCGTGCGCGACGTGGCCGACTCCCACGGTGGACGGGCGTTCGCCGCCAACCGGCCCGATGGTGGCGCCGAGGTTGGATTCTGGGTACCCGTGTACCCGGCGGTGACGGACCAGCAGGCGTCGGCCGTCGGGGTCACAAACCCAAGCGGCGCAACGTCTGCGC
>CAVPNX010000032.1:0-36552 GCA_963706885.1 uncultured Actinomycetes bacterium
CCTACAACAACCCCTTCGCCGTCAGCCCGCGGAACGCGAACCACCCCGGGACCGTCGGCAGCCAGAACGTGACCGTGCGGAACAGCAGCGTCGCCGACACCGCCAGCGCCGGGTTCAACCCGGCCGCCGTCAGGCCCGCCGCGATGGCCGCCTCCACCACGCCCAGCCCGCCGGGGGTCGGGGCGGCCTGGCCCAGCGTCGAGCCGGCCAGGTACACGAACGAGATCGCCGCGATGGTCAGGTCGTCGGAGAACGCCCGCACCGCGGCGACCAGGCACAGGCAGTAGGCCACGTTCAGCAGCAGGATCCCGCCGAACCCCTCGGCGAGCTTCGCGGGGCGCTGGGCCACGGTGGCCAGGCGCGGGATGATCTGCTCGATCATCGGCCGGATCCGGTTGGTCAGCCAGCGGCGCACGTGGGAGATCGAGGCCAGCCCGCCGATGATCATCGCGGTGATGCCGATGCCGATGATCACCCCGCGTGGGGGGTTGAACTGCAGGTCGGCCTGCGTGCCGGCGGCGATCCCGATGACCAGCAGCAGGCTCACGTGCACGATGAACGCCGCCACCTGGGCGACCCCGACCGTGGCCGCCGCGGCCGCCGGGGGCAGGCCGGAGCGGTTGAGGAACCGGGCGTTCACCGCCACCGCGCCCAGCGTCGGGGGCGAGACCAGCGTCGCGAAGCTCGCCGCGAACTGTGCCTGCAGGGTGCGCAGGAAGCTCAGCCGGTCGGGGACGAACCCGCCGAGGGCCATGGTGGCCCCCACGTAGGTCACGAACGACAGGGCCAGCGCCACGCCCGCCCAGCGCCAGTCCGCCTCCGCGATGACCTCGGCGACGTCCACCTGAGCCAGTTGCGAGAGCAGCAGGTAGGCCGCGACCGTGCCCAGCATCATCGTGAACAGGGTTCGCGGCTTGAGGCGCTCGAGGTCGATCGGCTCGACGTCCACGGCCGGGTTGATCGTCAGCAGCTCGGCGCGCAGGTCGTTGAGCAGGTCCTTGCGCTCGCGCAGGGCGGCGCGCGTGGTGCCGCTCAGGGCGACCCTCTGCGAGCACGGGCAGCGCCCGGATCACCGCCTCGTCGCCGATCACCCGCCGCGCGGAGGCCACCGCTGTCGGAACGTCGGTCTGCAGGGCCTGGGTGACCAGCAGCTCGGCGACATCCAGGCGTAGGACCACGTCCCCCGCGGCGACGGTGCCGGACTCCAGCCCGGTCAGGTACGTGTCGGCCCCGGCGTAGTGGATGTTCTCCGCGTGCAGGTTCTGGTGCGCGATGAACCGTGCCTGCAGGGCAGCCACCGCTTGCCACGCGATGTCGAGCTCCTCGTCGGTGGGCCGATCGCTGCTGATGCCCGGGCTGGGGATCACGGCGCGGCCGTCGCGGCTCTCGTAGGCCAGCAGCGCCGAGTCGGCGCTGACCATCGTGGCCAGCTCCAGCCGTGGGCTGGGCACCCCGGCGGCCTGCGCCGCGTATGCCATCATCGCCGCGCGGTCCAGCTGGCTGCGCATCGACAACCCGCTGGCCGAGTCGTTGGCCTCGCGCAGCCGGATCGTGCGCCACAGCGCCAGCGCGAGCCCCGACCCCTCGAGGTCGCGGTCCAGGACCACCACGTCGAGGTGCTCCCCATCAGCCCGCACAGCCATGTAGTGCCGACCCGAGTCGGTGCCGCCCCGCGCCCGCAGCATCACCAGCGGGATGCCGGCGGCGATCAGGGTGTTGGCCACGTCCGCCCCGGACGGGCGGGTCGTGGGCGTGCCCAGGGCGTAGCGGGTGAGCAGGCCGATGGCCAGGCCGACGAGGAAGCTCAGGGCCTGCGCGGTGCTCGTGCTGCCCGAGCTGACCGAGCCGACCAGCGCCGTCGAGGCCACGATCAGCCCGGTGATCACGTTCCATCGAGGACGGCTCATCAACCGGGCGACGGTCACGAACGCGACGGTCGCGCCCAGCAGCGGGTTCGTCGGGTAGGCCAGCTCCTCGTCGACCGGCGACCCCGTGAGCGCCACGTAGAGGGTGTCGGTGCCGTACTGCCGCACGGCGGTGGAGATCAGGGTCAGGGCGATCGCCGCGATCGTCATGGCGGCCAGCGACTCGAGGAGCTGGCGCCCGCGTCGGCGCACCAGCAGCGAGACGGCCGCGGCCAGCGGCAGCATCACGATGCCCAGGCCGGCCAGGGCGCTCAGGGCGCCCCAGATGATGTCGGGCAGCGACCGCTGGGCGTCGGCGAGGTCGTCGTCGATCGCGATCACCGTCTGCTCGGCGGCGACCGCCAGCAGGACCACCAGCAGCGCGGCGGCCAGCGCCAGGATCGCGCCGAGCAGGTCACGCGGGCGGCGCAGGCGCGAGCGGAAGAACCCCTCCTCGACCACGAGGGTCGTGTAGGTGGGGGTGGGGGGCACGGTGGGCGCGGCGGCGGGGGGCGGGGTGGCGGCGGCGGGGTGGCGGCGTGGTGGCGGCGGCGGTGGGTGGCGCGGGGTGGCGGCGGGGTGGCGGCGGGCGTGGTGGCGGCGGCGGTGGGGGGCTCAGGTGTGGCGGCGGTGGGCGGGGCCCACTCGGCGGTGCTGGCGGGGGAGGTGGGCGCGGTGGCGGGCGGGGTGCCCAACCCGCTCGGATCCAACTCCTCCAGCAGATCGGGCGCCACCGGGTTCGTGGGGCGCTCGGTCACCCCCCGATGCTGTCACGTTCCCGCCCAACGGGCGGGCATTGCCCCGCACCCGGCCCCCACGGCCCCGCCGTTGGCCTCCAGGGAGTTGCGTTGCGTTTCCTTCGCCCGACACGGAGTTGCGTTGCAGTTGCGGACGTCGAATCGACCGAAACGCAACGCAACCGGGGCGGAGGTCCGGCGTCACCGATCGAGGATCCCAGGCGGCGCGCCTGGCGCTCGACGGATGTGGCTCAGGTCGACAGGTCCAGGGCGGCCCCTGCGGCCCCTGCCGACCGCGTCCATGGCCCTGGGCGCTAGCCGGCACCTAGGTCGCGCCTCACCTCGTCGCCCGATGCGGCGATGGGAACAACTCCTCGATCAGGAACTGCACCTTCGCACGGGATCGGTAGATCCCCGCCAGGTAGGCCTCCGCGAGGTCCAGGACAGCCTCGGCAGTGTGGAGGTCGCACAGGTCGGCCAGAGCCGGATGTCGTCGGCATCCCGATCGACCCGAGCCGCGTAGACCTCATGGCCAACAGGTACTGCGGCGAGGGGACGGTCACCGACAGCCCGGGCGACTCGAAGACCGTTCGACGGTCCGGGTCCTCGCCGAGGAGGAACCCCTTGACCGCGTCATTGAGCCAGTCCGGGGCCAGCCCACGCCGGCCGGCAACGGCTCGGGCCGCCTCATAGACGGCAGCCTTGGGCACGAAGACGGCGTCGATGTCCCGGGTGGCGCGCCGGGCGTCGAACGCCAGCGCCATCGCTGCGCCGCCCACGATGAACATCTCGGCCCGTTGGCCGCGGTCCTGCATCTCCTCGCCGAGCTCGCTGAGCAGGTCGATGATCTGCTGCTTGTCCAGATCCATCAGACGCTGGCCAGGGAGTCGGCTTCGATCAGGACGCCCCGGATCTGGAACGGCCCGGGCGAGTGCGCGAGCGCCCAGGCGAACAGGGAGCGGGGTCCGGGGTACCAGAAGTGATCGAGGAATCGCTGCGGGCTCGAGGTCCACCGCGGGGAGTCCTCGCCCAGCTTGAGGGCGACGGCCTCGACTGCTGCTGCCACGATGGCGTCCAGGACCGCGTCGCCAGTGAGTCCGGGATCGTCGCGGTAACCGGCGTCCGGATGCTTGACTGCCTCGTCCATCCAGTGGGCGGTCCGGCGCACCAGTTCGTGGGTCTGGGCGGCGACGAGCCAGTCGCGCAGTTCGGTGCTGGTGGCCACAGAAGCAGGGTAACCGAGGGGCCCGTTCGCTGGGGCATGGTTTGCGCGTGGGGGCGGTGGCTCTGTCGGACCCCTGTGGTTGCCTTGCGTCCGAGGGGAGGGACATGAGCGGCAGGGAACGGCGGGCGGGCCGGGCTGGCTCGGGCGTGGCAGCGCGGGCGGACGGGGCGGCCCGGGCGGATGGTGTCGGGGCCCGCGCGGCTGGGCGTGGATCCCGCGCGGGCGGCCCGGGTGTCGCCGTGCGCCTCGACCGTCGTGCGCCGGGACGCCTCGCCGCGCCGGCCCTGGACCCCCAGCAGCGCGCGGTCATCGAGCACCGCGACGGTCACCTGTTGGTCCTGGCCGGACCGGGTACCGGCAAGACGACCACGCTCGCCGAGCTCGTGGTCTCCCGGATCGCCGACCCGGTGGACCCGATCCCGGCCGACCGGATCCTCGCCCTGACGTTCGGCCGTCGGGCGGCCCGTGAGCTCTCCGACCGGATCAGCGGTCGGCTCGGTGGCGGCGCGGTGCCGGTCGTGAGCACGTTCCACTCGTTCGCGTACGGCGTCCTGCGCCAGCACGCCGATCCGACGGCCTTCGCCAGCCCGCCGCGGCTGCTCGTGGCCGCCGAGCAGGACGCCCGACTGCGTGAGCTGCTCACCTACGCGATCGAGGAGGGGCGGCTGCAGTGGCCCGAGTCGCTGTCCCGGGCGATCGGCACGCGGGGGATCGCCGAGCAGGTCCGCACGCTGCTGGCCCGCGCGCGCGGCCAGGGCCTCGACGGCAAGGACCTGACCCGCATCGGCAAGCGCGAGGGCGTGCCCGTGTGGGCCGCGCTCGGGGGGTTCTTCGAGGAGTACCTGGCGACGCTGGAGTTCGAGGGCAGCCTCGACTACGCCGAGCTGATCCTGCGGGCGGCGGTGCTGGCCAACGATCCGCGGGCGGGCCGAGAGCTGCGGGGGATGTTCCGGCTGATCGTGGTCGACGAGTACCAGGACACCGACCCGGCGCAGGTCGCACTGCTGCGCGGGCTGGCAGGTGGGGGTGCGCAGGTCGTGGCCGTCGGTGACCCCGACCAGGCGATCTACGGCTTCCGCGGCGCCGACGTGCGCGGGATCCTGCGGTTCCCGGACGTGTTCGCCGACCCAAGCGGTCAGCCCGCCCGGATCGAGGTGCTGCGCACCACGCGGCGGTTCCCACAGGCGATCGCCGAGGCGGCGTCGGGAGTGCTGGGTCCGGTGTCGTTGGCGCCGCTGCCGGCCGAGGTCCAGCGACTGCACCGCACGCCGGTTGCAGGAGAGGGCCCGGCGCGGGTCGAGGTCCGCACGTTCCCGACGGCGGCTGCGGAGGCCGCAGGCGTGGCCGAGACGCTGCTGCGCGCACACGCGGGGGAGGTGGGGGAGGTGGGGGAGGCCGGCCGGCCGACCCTGCCCGGGGACGCGGGCAGTCCCGGGGTATCGGCCCTTCCAGGGGAGCAGGGGGAGGAGGGGGTGGCCGGTGGGCTTGGGCGTACCGGGCTGGCGTGGTCGCAGATGGCCGTCCTGGTCCGCAACCCCGCGATCCACGGCCCCGTCCTGGCCCGGGCGATGCGTGCCGCCGGGATCCCCGTCTGGTTGCCGCCGGATGAGACACCACTCGGCGACGAGCCGGCGGTCGGGGTGCTGCTGTCGGTGCTCGGCCTGGCGCTGGACCCCTCAACCGCGCCGGAGGATGCCGGCCGGACCCTGCTCGCCGGGCCGCTGGGGCGGGCCGACGCCGTCGCGATCCGCGCGCTTGCCAGGGCGGTCCTGAAGGAGCACCGCGGAGCAGGGGGGACGCTCGGGGCTCCTGAACCGGATGCCGGGGTCGACCCGGGGGTCGCGGATGCCCCATCTGAGCGTGAGGTCCCCCCGGAGCCAGCTACCTCCTCCACGCCGCCTGTACGCCAGGAGCCCGGCGACTCCTCCGATGCGCTGCTGACCGCCGCGCTCGCCCGGGGCGTGCTCCCGGCGGACTGCGCGGACGTTCCGCGATCGGCGGTCGCCGCGTTCCGGCGGGTGGCGAAGGCGGTCGCGGCCGCCCGGGACGCGATGCGCGCCGGGCAGATCGTCAGCGAGGTCCTGTGGTCGGTCTGGAGCGCGACGGACTGGCCCGACCGGCTGCGCACGACCGCGCTGCGACCCGACGGCGGGCACACAGCAGCCGCCTCCGCCCACCGGGACCTGGACGCGGTGGTTGCCCTGTTCGAGCTGGCCAACCGACTGCCGGCCCAACGGCTCGGCGAGGTCGGCACCGCCGCGTTCGTCGAGGACATCAACGCCCTGCGGCTGCCCCAGGAGGTGCGCGGGGCGCAGGAGTCCGATCGTGACCACGTCCGCCTGCTCAGCGCGCACCGCGCCAAGGGCCTGGAGTGGGAGCTGGTCGTGGTCGCCTCGGTCCAGGAGGGGCAGTGGCCCGACGTCCGGCTGCGCTCGGACCTGCTGCACGTCGCCGAGCTCGGGCCTCGCGGGCGGATCGAGGGGCTGAACCACGCCGACCTGCTCGCCGAGGAGCGTCGGCTCATGTACGTCGCCTGCACCCGGGCGCGATCGGCGCTGGTCGTCTCAGCCGTCGCCGAGCGGGTCGAGGGGGGCCTGCAGGCCTCGCGCTTCCTTGCCGAGCTCGGTCAGGACGTGCGCGCGATGCCCGCCCGCTCTGCGTCGCCGATGTCCGCCGAGGGACTGATCGCCGCATTGCGGGAGGCCGCGCAGGTGCCGACGCAGGTCGGGCCCGACGGCTCGCCGGACCTCCAGGTTGAGGCGCTTCGGGGGGCGGCGATCCAGCGACTGGCGGCGCTGGCCGTCCGGGCGCGGGACTCCGGGCCGCTGGGTCCGATGGCCGCTGCGGACCCAGTCCGGTGGTGGGGCGCCCAGCCGTTGACGGGTGCGGGGGCCGGTGCCGCGGTGGCGGAGGGGGCGGTGCCGTTGGCGGGGTCGATCCTCCGGAGGGGCCGCGTGACGGCCGATGGGGTCGGTCCTCCGCCGGGGCCGCGTGCGGCCGAGGGGTCGCCAGCGCCTCTGGGGTCGCCGACGCCGGAGGGATCAGGAACCCCGGGCGACGGCGCGCCGGATCCGTCCACGCTGCGCCCCCTTCGACTGTCCCCGTCAGCTGTGTCCGCGCTGCGGGACTGCCCGCTGCGGTGGTTCCTCGACCGGCGCGTCGGGGCCGGCAACCCGTCCGGCGGTGCGGCCGTGGTCGGGCTCGTCGTCCATGCGGTGGCTGAGGCGATCGCGCGCGGGGACGTCGCCGCGGATGAGCGCGAGATCCGCCCGTTCGTCGACGAGATCTGGGCGTCGGTGCCGTTCCCCGCGCACTACCAGCGCGTCCACGAACGCCAGCGCGTCGACGAGATGATCACCGCACTGCTCGCCTGGGACGCATCGACCGGTCGGTCCGTGGCCGCCACCGAGCTGACGTTCAACCTCCCCGTCCCCGGGGCGTCCAGGCCGGTCCACGTGTCCGGCTCCATCGACCGAGTGGACCGGGCTGAGGACGGCAGCCTGCACGTCGTCGACTTCAAGACCGGTCGGACCGCAGCCTCGGCAGCCGCGACCGCCGAGCATCCGCAGCTGGGCATCTACCAGCTCGCGATCCGCCTCGGTGCCCTCGACGCGGCGGGTGAGCCGGTGCCGGACGGCGGGCCGACCGGGGCTCTCGCGGCCGGTGGGGCGACCGGGGTCCCTGAGCGCTCGTCTGACGGCGGGGTTGCCGGGCTCGCCGAACCCTCCGGACGCTCGTCCGACGGTGGGGCCGCCGGGGCCGCCGAATCCTCGGGGACTCTTCTGGCCGCCGAGCCCACGAGTGGCCGCCCGGCTGACGCGGCCCCCGTCCGGCTCGGGCAAGCCGAGCTGGTCCACCTCGCCGACCGGTTCGCCTCCGGCATGCCCAAGGTGCGCATCCAGACCCCACTCGACGAGGGCTGGACGTGGGTCAACGACCTGATCGTCGACGCCGCGCGTCTCGCCGACGGTCCGGACTACCCCGCGCGGCCCAATGGGTACTGCAAGTCCTGCGCGTTCCGATTCATGTGCCCCGCGCAGTCGCTGCCGGCCTCCTCTGCTGCGACCCCGGCGCCCATTGCCGCGGAGCCTCCCGCAGAGACCGAGTCAGCGACCGCACCCGAGCCAGCACCCGATCCTGCGAACGCCATCTCCGCAGCGCCCGCCCCCCCGGTCGGGAGCGACCCGCCCGCTGAGCCGGCCCCCGGTGAGACATCAGGTGGCGACGCCGACTCCTCGTCCGACCCGGCCACGACCCCGACCGGTCCCGGCCGACCCGCCCGGCCCCCGGCGCCGAAGCGCCCCGCCAAACCCGACGCCCCCGTCCAGCAGTCGCTCTGGGGGGAGGACCTCTGATGCCCACCACCGTCACGCCCGCACCCCCCACGCAGCCCGAGCCGATGCCGCGTGCGGAGCTCGACGCCCTGCTGGGCCTGACCCTCACCGACGAGCAGTGGGACTGCGTCAGCGCTCCCCTGGAGCCGTTCGTGATCGTCGCCGGAGCCGGCACCGGCAAGACCGCCGTCATGGCCGCGCGCGTGCTCTGGTTGGTCGCCTCAGGCTTCGTTGCCGAGCACGAGGTCCTCGGGCTGACCTTCACCAACAAGGCCGCCGCCGAGCTCGCCCAGCGGGTGACCGCGCAGCTGAACCACTGGCGCGCCCAGCACCCCGCCGACCGAACCGAAGCTGTGGGCGAGCCGACGATCGCCACGTACCACTCGTTCGCCGGCCGTCTGATCGAGGAGCAGGGCCTTCGCATCGGCATCGAGCCCGGTGCGCGCCTCCTGTCCGGCCCTGCGGTCGCCCAGCTGTCCTATCGCGTGGTCTGCCAGGCTTCGGGCCTCGTGGTCACCCGGCACGGGCCCAGTCGGGTCGCCGCTGACGTCGTGCGCCTGGACGCCAACCTCGCCGAGCAGACGATCACCACCGACGAGCTGCGCGCCCACGACCGGGCCGTCATCGCCGCGATCGCCGAGCTGCCCAGGGCCACCAAGGCAGTGAAGGACATCGGCGACACGGCCGCCCGCCGGCTCGAGCTCGCCGACCTCGTCGACGAGCTGCGCGCGGCCAAGCGGGCCGTCGGCGGGCTGGACTTCGCCGACCACATGCGCCTGTGCGCCGAGCTGGTGCGCTCCTCCGACGAGCTCGTGGCACTCCATGCGCGCCGCCTACCGCGTGGTGCTGCTCGATGAGTACCAGGACACCTCGATCGCCCAGCGCGTGATCCTCTCGACCCTCTTCGCCGGCGGGGGCGTGACCGCTGTCGGCGATCCGATGCAGGCCATCTACGGCTGGCGCAGCGCATCGGTGGCCAACATCGACGCCTTCGCCCAGCACTTCGGTCGCAACGGTGCGGCACCCGTGAAGGTCCTGTCCGTGAACCGGCGCTCGGGCACGCCCATCCTCGAGGCCGCCAACCGCATCGCAGCCGGGCTGCGCGCCCAGCACCCCCAGGTCGCCGAGTTGCGTCCGCCCGAGCCGAGGGGCGCGGTCGTGCGGGCCGCCCTGCTGCCCACCGTGGCCGACGAACGGGAGTGGATCGCCGACCAGGTGCGCGCCCTTGTCGACTCCGGCACGCCACCGGAGCACATCGCGATCCTGGGACGCGCCAACGACCAGCTCGCGCCGCTGCAACGGCTGCTCGTCGAACGCGGGGTCCCGGCGAGCATCTCCGGCACCGCCGCCCTGACCTCCAGCCCGTACGCGACCGCCGTCCTCTCCACGCTGCGGGTCCTGGACGATGCGGCGGACAACACGTCGCTGGCCGCCCTGCTGGCCGGCCCCCGCTGGCGGATCGGCCCCCGCGACCTCGAACGCCTCGGCGCCCGCGCGGTGCAGCTCGCCGGCGGTCGCCGGGACCGCGGCGAGACCGACTCGATCGCCGGGCGCGCCAGGTTGCGCGAACGGCTGCGCGAGGCCAGTGCGTTCATCGATCCGGTGGAGCGCCCCAGCCTGTTGGAGGCCGCCGCCAATCCCGGTCCGGGAGTGTCGGCCGAGGCAAGCGCCCGGCTCACCGAGCTCCTGGCGGAGCTGCGACTGCTGCAGGCCCACGTCGGTGCGCCGCTGGCCGACCTCGTCGGTGCGGTGGTCACGGTCACCGGCGCCCGGGTCGAGGCCGACCTCGCATCCGGCGGCCAGGGCATCGGCGACGTGGGGCTCGCGGGGCTGCTGCACCTCGTCGAGGGCTTCAGCGACGCCGACGGCCGCACCGGCCTTGGGGCGTTCCTGGCCTACCTCGACGCCGCCGAGCAACTCAGCTCCGGTGAGGACGTCGACCTGCCGACCATGCCCGGGTCGGTCCAGCTGATGACGATGCACAAGGCCAAGGGTCTGGAGTTCCCCGTGGTCGTGCTGCCGCACGTGTGCCGCGATGCGTTCCCCGGGGGCAAGGGCTCCGAGCGCTGGACGTCCTTCGCCCACGTCGTCCCCAGCGAGCTGCGTGACGATCGGCACGTCCTGCCGGTGCTGCCCGGGTACTCGAGCAAGGAGCTCACGGCGTTCGTCGAGTCCTGCCGGCGCCACGACCGGACCGGCGATGACCGCCTGGCCTACGTCGGGGTGACCCGGGCCAAGCAGGTCCTGATCGCCACCGGCCACTGGTGGGGCCCGACGCAGAAGAACGCCCGCGGGCCGTCGGAGTACCTCGAAGCCCTGCGCGAGCAGGCCACCGGCGAGGTGGAGGACCCCTGGGCGCCGGAACCCGCGGTCGACCCCCAGGGGCCGGCCGGTGGGGACGGCGACGGTGGCGACGCGGACGGTGCCGGCTCGGGGTTCGCCGGCGCCGGTGACCCGAGCAACCCGATGCTCGACCAGGTCGTCGAGGTCATCTGGCCGGCTCCCGATGGGCCCGACGATCAGGGAGTCGTGGCCGCCGCCCGTGCGGTGTCCGCGCTCATCGAGTCGGGTCAGGCGATCGACCCGTGGGCACCGTCGGAGGTGGACGCGGTCATGGCAGGCCCGGCCCCGGACCACGTGCCGATCCACACCGACCCCGTCAGCCGACAGATCGCCCAGTGGGATGCTGCGATCCTGGCGCTGCTGGCGCGCACCGAACGCTCGGCGCAGGACCTCGTCGTCGCCACGCTCCCGGGCGTGCTCTCGGCGTCGGCGACCATGGACCTCGCCGCGGACCCCACCTCCTTCGCCGAACGCCTGCTGCGGCCCATGCCGCGCCGCCGCAACCAGTACGCCGAGCTGGGCACCGCATTCCACGCGTGGGTCGAGGCACGGCTGGGTGTCCAGCCGTTGATCGCCGACGACGAGCTGCCCGGGGCGGCCGACGAGTCCATCGGGTCGCCCGCGGAGCTGGCGGCCATGAAGGTGGCGTTCGAGCGCCTGGAGTACGCCCAGCGCACTCCCGCGGGGCTGGAGGTGCCGTTCTCCCTGGCGGTCGGCGGTCGGCTGATCCGCGGGCGCATCGATGCGGTGTTCCCTGCAGGTCCGGATGCCCCGCCGGGGCAGCTCTGGGAGGTCGTCGACTGGAAGACCTCGCAGCAGGACGTTGCCGACCCGCTGCAGCTGGCGATCTACCGGCTCGCGTGGGCCGACCTCGCCGGCGTCCCTGTGGAGGCGGTGGGCGCGGCCTTCGCATTCATCCGGTCCGGGACGGTGCTTCGACCCGCGGAGCTCCTCGGCGCCGAGGAGATCGAAGCCCTCCTCGTGGGTGGGGACGAGGAGGTGGTGGACCTGGGGGAGTAGAAGGGGAGGGGCCCGAGTCGAGGGCATGGCCGCCGCGGGCCGCCAATCGCCGCCAGCGCATCGGCGCGGCCCTGCACTCACGAGCCGGCATGCACGCGGGCCTGGAGACGATGGCCGGGTAGGGATGACCCACGCGGCGTGCGGGTCACGCGGCCTACGGGTCCGGGAAGTCGGCGATCAGCGCGCAGTGGTCGCTGACCGGCAGCGGGACCGCACGGGCGGAGGCTCGGGCGTGGTCGAGGGCTTCGGCGGTCCAGCCGTCGGCCATCACGTGGTCGAACTGCACGCGTGGCTTCATCACGGGGTAGGTGGGCACCCGGGCGACCTGGTCCCAGCCCGTGACCAGACCGGGGATGCCGCCCGGGGTGTTGAAGTCGCCCATGAGGATCATGGGCCGCGGCATGCCGGCGACGAACGCCCGCAACCCGTTGAGCTGCTTGGTGTTCACGCCCGGCACGAACGACAGGTGCGCGGTGGCCACGGTGACGTCGGCGTACGGCAGCTCGACGATGCACGCCACGGCTGAGCGCGGCTCATCGGGGACCCGGATCGCCTTGGGTCGCCCCTCGGCGCTGGGGGCCAGCAGCGGCATCGACACGGGAGCCGGTGGGTAGCGCATCACGCGCCACCCACGCACCGGGTACCGGCTGATCAGGGCGATCCCGTACCGGGGGGCGCTCGGGGTGGGTGTCTCGGGCTCGCTCTCGTCGGCGGGCAGGTCGTCGGCGTCCGTCGCGGGGACCCATGCGGCCCCCTCCGAGGCGATCCCGGGGGTGCCGCGGACGCTGGGGACGAAGCGCCAGTACTTCGCGCCGATCGTCTCGGCGACCAGGCGCGCCTGGTCGACCCCGCCGGTGCGCGGCTGTGCGCGGTCCACCTCCTGCAAGGCGATCACGTCGATCGGTCCAGCTTCCAGCAACTCCTCGACGGCCCTGACCAGGTCGGCCGGGTCGCTGACCTCCGGGGACCACACGTGCCGCTCGGTCGGGGCGATGCCCTCGTGCGCGGCGTCGGATGCGCTCTGGGCGGATGCCTCGTCGGAGCCGGTCGGGTGCCCGGCGCCCGAACCGCCGGCGTCAGCCCCAGTGCCGGGGCGGTCGCCGGACTCCGCCGGATTCAACGACCTGCCCTGAGCGGTCACCCGGTCCCGGAGTGGGACGCCGTGGAGGAGGTTGAAGGTCGCCACACGCACGAGTCACAGCCTGTCACATGACGGGCAGGTCCTCCGGGTCGACGCACACTACGGTGAGCCCATGTCCGCCGGCCCCCCGATCGACCAGGTCCGCCTCGCCCTGGGCCACGATCCGCTGGACCGGCGCGCCGACCTGCGCACCCAGGGCTGGTCGGCGGTCCCCGGCGAGCGGGTCCTGGTCCTGATCGACCCCACGGGCGAGGTCGCGGTCACCCGCCGCGCCGACCGGTCGGCCCGACTGGTCACAGTCGGGGGCGACGTCCTCGCGGCCGATTCGGGCGGTGAGTCCGGCGCGGTGCCCGGCCCCGCTGCTCCGCCCGTCGACATCCCCGCCACCGCCGCGACCTCAGCCACCGATCACGCCTCGGCCACCGCTGCGATCCACGCCCGCGCCACTCCTCCGGCCCCCTCCGCGGATCCCGCCGACATCCTGCTCGGTCTCGACGCCGCTGGCCGGGTCTGGTGCGGCCGGGTGGTGCACCGCGACGACCCCGTCGTGCCTGCCGACGTCCAGTGGGCGGGACTGCGCGACGTGGGCCTGCGGCTGCCCGAGGATGAGCGCGGGATCCTGGCCGAGCTCCTCGCGCTGGCCAACTGGCACCGCACGCACACCCGCTGCCCGCGGTGCGGGGCGCCGACGGAGGTCGCAGGCCTGGGCTGGTGGCGCACCTGCCCGCAGGACGGCTCCGAGCACTACCCGCGCACCGACCCGGCTGTGATCGCGCTGGTCGTCGACGACGAGGGCAACGCGCTGCTCGGCCGCCAGACCCGGTGGCCCGAGGGGGCCTTCTCGACGCTGGCCGGATTCGTGGAGCCGGGGGAGTCGGCCGAGTCCGCGGTCATCCGCGAGATCTCCGAGGAGGTCGGCCTGCGCCCGACCGGCGCCACCTACATCGGCAGCCAACCGTGGCCGTTCCCCGCCTCGCTCATGCTCGGGTACCACGCGCGCATCGGGGGGGTCCGTCCCGAGCCGCACCCCGACGGCGTGGAGATCGCCGAGGCCCGCTGGATCAGCCGCGACGAACTGCCCGCCCTCTGCCAGTCACGCGAGGTGCGCCTGCCGGGCCGCCTCTCGATCGCCCACCACCTGGTGAGCCTCTGGTACGGCCAACCCCTGCCCGACGAATGGTGCCGCTGGTAGCCGCCTCGCCACCGGCCGCCCCGCCGTCTCGCCGACAGGGCCCCCACTGCTCACCCTCCAGAAATCCCGAGACCCTCCAGGGATTCCGGGAGGGTCGGCGCTTTCGGGGAGGGGGAAGGGCGCTGGCGCCGTCTGACCGACCACGGGCGTGAGCCGGGGCGCTCGTCACGGGGGCTGGCCGGCGCGGCGAGCCGGGGGTGCTCGTGGCGGGGGCACGCGCGCAGCCCGTGCGGCGGCCGCGCTGCGGGGCCTACCGCCAGTCCTCGACCTCGCCGCCGTCGTTCGTGTGGTGGAACTCCCAGGCGCCCAGCGTCAAGGGCCACGCGCTGATCCCCGGCACCATCCCGCCCGAGGCCATCACCAGCGCCGACGCCCACGATGACATCCGTCCGATGCGCATCACGCACCTCCTTCGAGGAGGTCGGGAGGAACTCCTCCCAATTCCTGTCTATCACTGCACGTGGGCGTCCGCCAGAGGCTCTCGGCAGCACCTCCGCCGTGTCGGAGCCGGCTGACAGAATGCGCACATGCCCGCCCACGTCCTCGAGGGACTCGACCCCGAGCAGCGCCTCGTCGCCGAGGCCCTGACCGGGCCGGTCGTCGTCCTGGCAGGCGCCGGCACGGGCAAGACCCGGGCGATCACCCACCGGATCGCCCACGCCGTGCAGACGGGCACGCACGCCCCGGGCAACGGGTTGGCGGTCACGTTCACCAACCGCGCTGCCGGCGAGATGCGCCAACGGCTTGCACGTCTGGGCGTGCCCTCGGTCGCGGTGCGCACCTTCCACGCCGCCGCCCTGAGCCAGCTGCGCTACTTCTGGCCGACCGCCGTCGGGGGGCAGTTCCCGGACCTCATCTCGAGCAAGGCGACGCTCGTCGGCCAGGCGTGCCGGGAGATCGGGATCCCCTCGGGGCGGCCCCTGGTCCGCGACCTCGCGGCCGAGATCGAGTGGGCGGGGTCCACGATCGTCTCTGCGGGGGACTACGCGACGGCCGCGGCTGCGGCGGGTCGCACGCCCGTGGGGTCCGGGGACAACGTCATCGACCTGCCGGGCATCGCGCGGGTGATGTCGGCCTACCAGGACGTGAAGTCCCAGGTCGGTGCGATCGACTTCGAGGATGTCCTGCTGCTCATGATCGCCCTGATCGGCGACCGCCCGGACATCGCCGACGCGATCCGTGCCCAGTACCGATGGTTCACCGTCGACGAGTACCAGGACATCACCCCCGCGCAGGACCAGCTGCTCTCGGCCTGGCTCGGTGAGCGCGACGACGTCTGCGTGGTCGGTGACGCCAGCCAGACCATCTACTCGTTCGCCGGGGCCAGAACCGACGCGCTCGGGCAGTTCGCCCGCCGCTGGCCCAATGCCACCGAGGTGCGCCTGGACCGCTGCTACCGCTGCACCCCGGAGATCGTCGCGGCTGCGAACGCCGTGATCGCCGGGAGCGGGCCCGAATCCGGGCCGGGCACGGCAGTGTGGCTGCGGTCCCAGCGTCCGTCCGGCGTGGCCCCCGAGGTCGTGGCATGCGCCGACGACGCCGAGGAGGCCGCCGCGGTCGCGGCCCGCGTCAACGACCTCGTCGCCAGCGGGTACGCCCATCGCGACATCGCCGTCCTCATGCGGACCAACGCGGCCTCGGAGCCGATCGAGGTTGCGTTCGCCGAGGCGGACATCCCCTACGTCATGCGTGGGGCGGAACGGTTCTTCGACCGCCCCGAGGTCCGGGAGGCGATCGTGCGGATGCGCGGTCATGCGGTGGCCGGCGGTGGGCGCCGGAAGGCGACCGCGGCCAAGGCCGGACCGGGCCGCGCGGGCGCGGCGGCCGCGGCTGATCCGGCTGGTTCGGGCGAGATGCGCGGGCACAGGCTCGGCTCCGAGGGCGGCGCCGTGAGCGCGACCGCCCCGGCGGGCCTCCCGGACCCCATCCAGATCGCACTCGAGATGCCACCCTCCGCCGCACCTGCGCGCACGCGCGCCTCCGCGACGACGTCCGCCGGGGACCAGGGGAACGGCCTGGTGGAGCAGACGCGAGCCGTCCTGGCGGGGATGGGCTGGCTGTCGACGGGACCGGCCAGCGGGGGCGCGACCCGGGAGCGCTGGGAGTCCCTGGCCGCGGTCCTGGCCCTCGCCGAGGAGGTGGCCGCCTCGGGACGAACCACGATGAGTGAGCTCGTCGAGGAGTTCGAGCGGCGCGCGCAGCTCTCCCACGCGCCGACCGCCGACGGGGTCACCGTCACGACGCTGCACTCGGCCAAGGGCCTCGAGTGGCCCGTGGTGTTCATCATCGGCGCCGCCGAGGGGAGCCTCCCGATCGTCTACGCGGAGACCGCGGATCGGATCGAGGAGGAGCGCCGGCTGTTCTACGTCGGCGTCACGAGGGCGCAGGACCGGCTGATCATCACCTGGTCGCTGATGCGTCCTGGGTCCGGGCGGCAGCGACAGGCCAGCCGGTTCCTCGCGACCATGCGCGCGCGGCGCGGGGCTGGCGAGCCGTTGCTCGCCGCCGGGCTGGTCCGGCAGGGGACCTCGGGAGCGTCGAAGGAGCGGGTGCGGGGCAGGTCGCTGGAGCGCTGCCGAGTGTGCGGGGCCGGACTCGTCACCGGTCGGGAACGCACCCTCGGCCGCTGCCTGCGGTGCCCGGGCGCCCCGGACGAACAGCTCGCAGCGAGCTTGCGCCAGTGGCGGGAGCTGGTGGCCGCCGAGCAGGGTGTCCCGCCTCGATCGTCCTGACCGACGAGGCGCTGGTCGCCGTCGAGGAGCGCCGCCCCGCCACGGAGGCGGACCTGCGTGACATCCCCGGCTTCCGCCCGGACAAGATCGCCACCTACGGCAGCCGTGTCCTGGCCATCGTCGCCGAGGCCGCGACTCCCGAGGCGGGGCCCTTCGAGCCAGCGGGGCCCAAGGCAGCACAGCCCGCCCCTCCCGGGGCAGCCCACGGCGAGGAGACCGAGCCAGGTGCGGCCCTTGCCGAAGTGGGCAAGGCTGAAGGCGGCCAGCCCGAGTCCGACTGACTGCCGCGGGATTCGAATCCGCGCGGCACCCCTCCCGGGGCTCGTCGGATGCCGCGGTGACGGTCGCCTCCATGACGCTCGACCGGACGGTTGGCCGACTCCCGTCGACCTCCCCGCCCCCGCCGCCCAATGGCGCGCCCCCGGTGTCCAGTCGCGGAGCGTGCCCGTCAGGAGCCGCTGACGGGCACGCTCCGCGCCCCGCCTGCCGCCGCCGGACCAGCCCCGTCAGGCCTCCTCGGCCCCCGGAACCGCGAAGCCGGGAACCCAGCGCTCGAGCTCGGCGCGCATCGGGACCTCCGAGTTCAGCTGGCACATCACGCCGATCGCGCCGAGCCACACCCGGTGGATCAACAGGTACTCCGGCGGCAGGTTCAGCTTCAGTCCGATCGCGAAGTCCGGGTTGCGCGGGTCGTTGAGCCGGGCGAACTGCCCGCGCAACCACTCACGGCTGAACTGGAACGTCTCGGTCCGGGCCGGATCCACGAACGGGTCGAGGAAGTCCAGCAGTCCCTGCGCCTCGAGAGTGGTGGTGGTCTTGACGAACCCCTCCTCGCGCAAGCCCGCCAGGACGGCCTGCGAATCACCGGTCATCGCGATGCGCATCAGGTTGCCGACCATCGGCGGGAACCCGTCGGGCAGGTGGGCGACGGCCCCGAAGTCCAGGACGCCGAAGCGGCCGTCGGGGGTGATCCGGAAGTTGCCCGGATGGGGATCGGCGTGCAGCAGCCCCACCCGGTCGGGCGAGGAGAGCAGGAAGCGGATGTAGTGCAGGCCGGCCTCATCGCGCTCCTGCTGCGTCCCGTCGGCGACGATCCGCGACAGGGGCGTCCCCTCCAGCCACTCGGAGATGATCACGGTGTGCCCCGCGCCCAGGACATCGGGAACCACGACGTCGGGGTCGTTGCGGAACGCCTTGGCGAAGGCCCGCTGGGAGGCGGCCTCCTTCTCGTAGTCCAGCTCCTCGCCGACCCGTTCGGCGAGCTCGGCCAGCAGCGGCTTCAGGTCCACGCCCGGCACCCACGCGGTCATCATCCGCGCCAGCCGCGAGGCGTTGGCCAGGTCGGCCATGAGCGCCTTGTCGGCCCCCGGGTACTGGATCTTCACGGCCACCGGCCGGCCGTCCTTCCAGACCGCCCGATGCACCTGCCCGATGCTCGCGGCCGCAGCCGGCTTGTCGTCGAAGGATTCGAACTTGCGCCGCCACTGCCGGCCGAAGTTGTCCGCCAGGACTGCGTGCACCTTCTCGGCGGGCAGGGCAGGTGCCTGCTCCTGCAACCTCGTCAGCGTTGCGCGGTACGGCGCGGCGACGTCCTCGGGCAGGGCGGCCTCGAAGATGCTCATCGCCTGGCCGACCTTCATCGCCCCACCCTTGAGGTCACCCAGGACGCGGAACATCTGCTCGGCGGTGCGCGCCTGCAGCTCGGCGGCGACGGCCTCGGCCGGGGCGCCGCCGATCCGCTTGCCGACACCCAGGGCAGCCCGGCCGGCGTGGCCGATCGGCAGCGCGGCCATCTTCGCGCTGCGGGTCAGGGCACGCACGGGCAGATCGGCCATGGGTCCATTGTGGTGCCGCCGCCGCCGACCCGCGACCGCCGTCCCGGAGAGGCCGCCGCCCGACGCGCAGGCCGCCACCGACCCGCGACCGCCCGTGCCATGCGGAGGCCGCCACACCCGACCCGCGACCGCCGCCCGACCCGCGAGGCCGCCGCCCGACCCGCGACCGCCCGTGCCATGCGGAGGCCGCCACACCCGACCCGCGACCGCCGCTGCCCCGCGACCGCCGCTGCCATGCGGGGGCCGCCACCCGCTCCTCAGATCGCCTCGCACACGAAACCTGCCGTTAGAGCCGTATGGAGGTGGGCGGCTCGTGGGAGCGCACATGGAACCGTCCGTTTGAGGGGGCGAGGGGTCGCCCATTCGGGCGGTTAGCTGTGCGTGGCCTGAGCCTGGCGCGGGCACAGACCTGAAACGGCCGGTTCCGTGTGCGCGTAGCCCCGAACGGCCCGGGCCTGGGTCACCCACCCCCTCGGCGGCCCCCTGAGTCAGGCTCGTTCGATGGGTGGCCCCGCCTGTCGGCTGTGGAGCCGACAGGCGGGCTATTCGCCCACGGTGTCCAGCGGCGCCGGCGACCAGTGGCCCCGACCACGGTGAGGGTGGGTACCGGCGACCAGTGGCTCCCGACCACGGTGAGGCTGGGTACCGGCGACCAGTGGCCCCGACCACGGTGAGGGTGGGTACCGGCGACCAGTGGCTCCCGACCACGGCGCCGGGATCAGGGGTGCCCGACTACGGGGGGCGGCGATCAGGGACCTCCGGCAGCGACGAGGGGCGCCCCGGGGATCCGGGGCGCCCCTCGTCCCGGACTCGCGTCCGGTAGGCGTTCTCTGCTGGGGTCAGACCCAGCGTGTGCAGATCAGCAGATCAGCAGGTCACTTGGCCTTGCCGAGGATGCGGGCGACCTTGGTGCCACACACCGGGCAGATGCCCTTGGCCATACGGCGGTTGTTGACCTCTTCGACGTGGCCGCTGAACTCGCGCTTCTCCTTGCACTTCACGCAGTAGGCCTCGCCTGTGTACGACTCTTCCGACATGACGCCTCCGTCAATGGGGGCCGGGCCCTCGTGGCTTCGGCCGTGCGTGGAGCACCATACGCCCAGTCCTGCCGGATCCCGAAGCAGGCTCCCCGATTGCCGGGCGCATGTCCCGGCTCTCCCGCGCCCTGAGGCCGGCGTTGGGGGAGCGACCCCCAATGTTCACCCTCCGTTGGGTGGATCCTCGCAGGAGGCAGCCCGTGGCTCCAGTCCGCCGGTCCCTCGGACGATGCTGACGTGCCGGGAGGGGCTCATCGGCGTGTCGTTCGGCGTGTCGAGAACCCGTACGGCGTGTCGCGCGAACTACTTTTCCTCCACATAATGCACAGGGCATCGTCGCAGGTCAGCGGGCTTTCGAGGAGTTGTTCACAGGAGTTGTCCACAGTTATCCCACGACGCGTCCACATCAACACGCGGGGTCATCCCCAGCTCGTCCACAGTCCATCCACAGGCGAGTTACCGGGGGGTATTGACGCGTGAACAGGCGATGAATACGTTCACCTCTCGAAGGACCCCCGGAGATAACGGGTGCATGCGAAGGGTCGACCCCCATGCACCAACGCGCCTCCGGGGGTTCCGTTCGTCAGGGGTGCGTGGTGGTGGCGGAGGGCAGATGGCCGATCGGCTGAAGGACTCGTACGGCCCCGAGGTCGCCGTGTGGGTCGGCCATCAGCTGGCCGCGGTGCTGCCCGATCTGGACGTCGAGGCCTTCGCCGCCGAGTGCCTGCCCGGATACGCGGACCTGGAGCTCATGGACCGCGCACGGCGCATGGCCGAGGTGATGGCTCGCCACCTGCCCGACGACCCCGCCACGGCCGTCCCACTGATCACGGCGGCGCTTGGGACCGGTCGAGGAGGGTCTCACCGGGATGCAGCCCTTCCGGTACATGCCGTTCGTGTTCTACGTCGGGCAGCACGGCCTCGGTGCCTTCGAGGAGTCGATGCTCGCCCAGTACGAGCTGACCAAGCGCTTCACCGCGGAGTTCAGCATCCGCCCGTTCCTCATCCACCACGAGGCAGCCACCCTCGCCCGCCTTCGGCAGTGGACCGTCGACCCCGACCCGAACGTCCGCCGGCTGGTCAGCGAGGGGACCCGGCCCCGCCTGCCGTGGGCCCCGCGGCTGCCGGCGTTCATCGCCGACCCGGCGCCCGTCCTGGAGCTGCTCGAACTCCTGCGCGACGACCCCAGCGAGTATGTCCGGCGAAGTGTGGCGAACAACCTCAACGACATCAGCAAGGACCATCCCGACGTCGTCGTCGAGGTGGCCCGACGCTGGTGGGCCGACGGTGACGAGCCGCGCCGCCGCCTCGTCCGGCACGCCCTTCGGACGCTGGTCAAGCGCGGCGACCCCGCCGCCCTCGAGGTGCTGGGACACGTGGGCGCCGACCACCTCGTCGTCCGGGAGGTGTCGATCGACCCGAGGGACCCGACGATCGGGGGCAGCGTGCGGATCACGGCAACCGTGGTCGACACCCGGTCACCGGGCGACGTGGACCTGTCCGCTTCCGCCACCGTGGTGGGCCGGAGCCCGGAGACCGAGGCCGTCACCGCCCCCCTCGATCCGCGCCCAGACAGTCCGCGCCCAGCCAGTCCGGGCCCAGCCGGTCCGGGCCCAGCCGGTCCGCGCCCTGCCGGCGAGTCCGACGCCGCTCCCGCGTCGGCCGCGCAACTGGAGGGGGTTGTTCCAGAGTCGGCGCAGCATGTGGCGGTCGACTTCGTGGTGCACTTCGTCAAGGCCAACGGGTCCACGTCGCCCCGGGTGTTCAAGGGCGCGGTGCGGGCGCTGGCGCCCGGCGGTTCTTCGGTGGTCACGCGGCTGGTGTCCCTCGCGCAGCAGAGCACGCGCACCCACCACCCCGGGGTCCACCGGGTGGAGGTCCAGGTCAACGGCCAGCGCAGCGACGCCGGGTCGTTCCACCTGTCCCAGCCGGGGTGAGTCCGCGCGGGCCGTTCCCGCGGACGTCAGGCCAGGCCGAGCTCGCGGACCCGGCCGATCAGTCCGCGTACGACGTCGTCGGCGCCCTCGGGCAGGGTGTCGAGGTCGAACCACGCGAGGTCCAGGGACTCGTCGCTGCGCAGGTGCTCGGCGCCCGCCGGGGCGATGGCCACGTACTCGACGTCGAGGTGGCTGCTGGGCGTGGGGGCACCGGTGCGGTCGCGGCACCGCACCTCGTGCCAGTCCAGGCCGATGGGCGTCGGGTGCAGGTCGAGCCCGGCGATCCCGGACTCCTCGGTGGCCTCGCGCAGGGCGGCAGCGGCCAATGCTCGGATCCCCGGGCTCCACGTGCCCGCCGAGCTGGAACCACCGGCCGGACAGCGGGTGCAGGGTCAGCAGCACGCGTTCCCGCGCAGCGTCGAGCACCACCGTGCTGGCGGTCAGGTGCCCGGCGCGCAGGTCCCGGCTGACGGCGTCCGGATGGGCGTCGAGGAACGCGAGGTAGCGCCCACGCAGCACGTCCTGGTCCGGTGAGGGGGCCTCCCAGGCGCCGAGGACCCGTCGGGCGTCAGCAACCAGTGAATCCTCGGTGACGTCGTCGGCGACGGAGCCGATGGATGGCGCGATGCCGGAGGTGGCGGCAGTGCTGCCGACAACGGGGATTGTCGGGTCGGTGGGCGCCTTCGTGCCGGCTGGGTGGCTCAACGCACGGGCAGGATCAGCGGAGGGCGCACCGGTCACTCGCGGGTGCCGGGCTCGTCGGAGGGGTCGTCGACCTCGCGCTGGGGCTCCTCGACCTCGAGGGCGTCGGCCTCGGGAGCGTCGACAACGTTGGCCTCGGCGTCCACGACAGCGTCGGGCCCGGGCGCGGCCTGCGCGTCTGGCTCCACCGCGTCGACCGCATCGGACTCGTCCGCCTCGGCGTCCACGTCCACGCCGCCCTCGAGCGCCTCGGGGATCTCCCCGGAGGCCAGGGCCTCGAGCTCGGCGTCCGAGATCGAGGAGCCCGACACGAACGAGGTCGGGTCGTCGAGGTCGGCCGGGCCGGGCAGCAGGTCGGGGTGCTCCCACACCGCATCCCGCCCGGCGACGCCGCGCACGCGCTCGAGCTCGGCCCACAGGGCCGCAGCCTCACGCAGCCGCCGCGGTCGCATCTCCAGTCCGACCAGCGTCTGGAACGTCTTCTCCGCCGGGCCACCCGCGGCGCGGCGACGGCGGACCGCCTCCTGCAGCTTGTCCGCCGTCGGCAGCCGGTCGGCGATCGCCGCGGCCACCACGTGGTCCACCCAGCCCTCGACCAGCGCCAGCAGGGTCTCCAGGCGGGCCAGGGCAGCCTTCTGCTCGGGGGTGTCCTCCGGTGCCAGGACCCCTGAGGACAGCGCCTCCTGGATGTTGGCCGGGTTGCTCATGTCGATGTCCCGGAGCTTCTCCTCCATCGCACCGGTGTCCAGCCCGATGCCCTGGGCGTAGGCGGCCACGGCATCGCGCACGGTCGGGCCGAGCCACGCCACGTGCGTGAACAGGCGTTGGTGGGCGACCTCACGCAGGGCCAGGTACAGCGCGATCTCGCCGGGCTCGATCTCCAGGCCGGAGCCGAACGCAGCCACGTTCTCGGGCAGCAGGGTCGGCACGCCGTCGGAGGTCAGGGGCAGGCCCACGTCCCCAGCGCTGAGGACCTCGCCGGCCAGCGCGGCCAGGCCCTGTCCCGTCTGCATCGCGAACATGCTCGAGCCCATCTGCTTGAACATGCCCATCATCGGTCCGATCATCGCCGTCAGGTCGATGGGCATGTCGGCCGGCAGCATCGCCCTGAGCTCCTCGGGCAGGCCGCCGGCGAGGTCCTCGGGCTTGGGCATCATGGAGGTCATCGAGGACTGCACCTGCTCGGCGATGGGCGTGATGATCTCCTGCCAGGCGGGCATGGTGCCCTCGAGCCACTGCGAGCGGCTCCAGGCGCGGGCAGCGGCGCCGGTGGACGGGAACTCGGTGGCCGGGTCCAGCCACAGGTCGGCCAGTCGGACGGCCTCCTCGACGGCCCGGCGCTGGGCGTCGGCGACGACGGGGTCACCGGCCGTGGCGATCGCCTTGCGGGCCACATCGGTGGCGGTCGACCAGTTCACGGCACCCGCGTCGGGGGTGTTCGACATCCCCTGCAGCATCGCACCGAGCTGGGACAGCGCCGACCCGAGGTCGCCCATGTCGAACGGGTTCTGGGGTTTGCCCTGGTCGTCCGGATCGTTGGGCGTGAAGCCGAACGGGAGGTTGCTCATGGGGGCGTGCCTTCCTGGTTGCGGGTCGGGTGGACCCAGGTTCAAGCGTAGGCCCGCGGTCGCGCACGTGCTCCGCGCCCGGCGGCCGACAGTGGCACTATCCCCGGGTTCGGATCCGGTAAACGCCGGCGTGAAGCGACAGCACGCCCCCGAGGGGGACGGTAGGCTCGTCCGAGCAGGATTCGGCGCGGTGAGGAGGTGGCGACATGACGTGGTGGATCATCCCGATCGTGGCCACCCTCGCGGCGTGGGCCTACACCCGGCTGGCCGGCTCCCGTGGTGGCCGGGTCCGCCCGCGCCCCGAGCCGGGAACGCCGGCGGACGCCCGCGACCTTGCGCGGTTCGCCGACGCGCTGCAGCGCCCGATCCCCGGCGGCCGGGGATGAGCGAACCCACCGACGCCCCCGCACCTGCGGAGGGCTCGGCGCCGACGGCCCCCGTCCTCCAGGCGGAGCAGCACGTGGGCTGGTGGGATCGGGTCACCCTCTGGTTCGGTGGCCACCCTCCGACCACCCCACGCCAGCGGACCCGGTCGCGGGCGATCCGCCGCGGCGTGGTCGCCGGAGTCGTCCTCGTCGTCGTGGGCTCGATCATCCAGCTCCCCCTGCTGATCCTGAGCCCGGGGCCGACGTACAACACGATCGGCGAGGTCAACGGCGACCCGCTGATCACGATCTCGGGCACCACCACCTTCCCGACCGAGGGTGCCCTCGACATGCTGACGGTCTCCGAGCGGGGTGGCTCGTCCGGTGGGGTCTACCTGGGTGAGGCGATGGCCGGGTGGGCCGCGACGGGCAGCTCGGTCATCCCGCGGGAGTCGATCTACGGCCCGGAGGTCACCGGCGACGAGGTCTCCGAGCGCAACGACCAGCTCTTCGCCCTGTCGCAGTCGGACTCGATCGCCGCCGCGATGAACGAGCTGGGCCTGCCGACCGAGCAGGCCGTCGTCGTCACGCGGGTCGTGGGTGGGTCGCCCGCCGACGGTGTCGTGAAGGCCGGCGACCAGATCGTCTCGGTCAACGGAGCAGACGTGTCGACCGCGGCGCAGGTCGGCGAGGAGGTCCGCAAGGGCGAGGTGGGCGACACCGTGACCCTTGAGGTCCTGCGTGCCGAGGAGCCGGGTGCCGAGCCCACGCCGACGACCCTCGAGGTGGTCACAGTCGCCAATCCGGCTCCCGAGGACCCGAGTGCGCCTCCCCAGCCGTACATGGGCATCCTGGTCGGCGTCGCCTACGAGGCGGAGTTCGACATCGAGTTCGCCGACTCCAACGTCGGTGGCCCCAGCGCGGGGATGATGTTCTCGCTGGCCATCATCGACATGCTCACCGAGGGCCAGCTCAACGGCGGCAAGCACGTGGCCGGCACGGGGACCATCGATCCCGAGGGCAACGTCGGGCCGATCGGCGGGATCCAGCAGAAGCTCGTGGGCGCCCGCGACGCCGGCGCCGAGCTCATGCTGGCGCCGGCGGCCAACTGCGGCGAGGTGGTCGGGAACATCCCCGACGGACTCACCGTCGTGCCCGTCAGCACCCTGGGCGAGGCCCGCGACACGGTGGAGAAGTGGGTCGAGGACCCGGGCGCGGAGTTCCCGCAGTGCGGCGACGGCCTGGCGGCCGCAGGGCGCTGACCGTCCCCGCCCACTGGCCCGGGTGCTGACCGGCCCCACGGACCCGGGTGCTGACCGGGTGCCCGCCCAAGGCAGGGCGCTGACGGTCCGGTCGGCGACTACCGGAAGGTCGCCAGCAGTGCCTCGGCCAGGCCCGGGACGAGGTCGTGCCCGGTCAGGACGGAGTCCTCGGCATCGTCGGCGGATCCGTCCGCTCCCGGCGCGCCCCGCAGGCGCAGCACGCTCATCTGCTCGCCGTCCTTGGTCACCGCGACCACGATGCGCATGTCCTGGGCGTCCGGGTGTGCCCGCGCGGCCGCCGCGGCGTCCGGCCGGTCGGTGATCGCGGCCTCCGCCTCCGGGGGCAGGACGATCCGTTCCACGACCAGGGCGGCCCCGGTGATCTCCGCGGGCCACTCGATCCGGGCCAGGAACATGTCGAGGTCCTCGTCGTCCGGCGGAGCAGGCTGCTCGAACGTGGTCAGCGCCGGTCCGCCGTCCGCGACGCCGAGCTGGGCGGCCAGCTCGGGCTGCTCGGCGCGGATCAGCGCGGTGGGCACGAGGGCGAACAGGAGCGTGGGCTGGTCCCAGCCCTGCGACGCGACGTGCCGCTCGATGTCCAGCGCGGCGGCGAGCAGGTCCTGGGTGTCCATGGGACCAGTCTCCCAGCACGCGCAGCGACCCCGCACCCGCGCCCGGTGGGGCAATCGGGATGCCCGCGAACCTCGCGCCCGGTCCAGTCGAATTGAGGCCTCGCCCGCCGGGCCCACGCGGCCCGGAGGGCAACCTCGCGCCCCTTCCCGTCGATCCCGCGCCCTCAGCGTGCGGCCTATCGACGCCAGCGGGCGCGAGGATCGACGGTAGGGCAGGAGCGGTGGTGCGTTTCGACGTGACCGGCCGCGAGGTGTGCGAGTGCCCGCCCGGGGACGCGGCGATGGGGCAACCTCGGGCGCCACGTCCGGGCGGGACTGGCTCATGCCCTGTGGCGGGACGCCTACTCCTGGAACGATGAGTGGTCGACCCTGAGCACCACGGCGTACTCGTCGTCGGCGAGTTCGGGCGCCGGTTGACCGGCGGACGCCGGGAGTGGGCTGAAGCCGAGGTCGAGCGTGAACCGCCCGTCGGCGCTCACGTACCGCGCGGACGGCAGGTCCTCGATCCGGTAGCCGGCCCCCGGGGGGGTGCCCGCGGATGGATCCGCGGCTGGCTCCTGTGGCCCGCCTGCGCTGGGACCCGAGAACTGGTCCCAGTAGCGCAGGGTCCCAAGGAGGCCGTCGTCGTAGGAATGCAGCCAGCCGGCCCGCAGCAGCGCGGCGTCGAGTGCCACCAGGTCAGCCCGGAACGCCCCAGCGTCGGCTGCGAGGGTCGCGCGCCGGACCTCCCAGCACGCCAGGTCGTAGGGGTCGTCCCGCTTCCAGTTGTGCTGACCTGCCTCGCAGCTCGCCCCCACGGCCTCGTCGAGGGCGTCGGCCCCCCTGGGTGCCGGCTGGGCGAGCCGGGCGGCGGTGAGGGTGGACGCAGCCACCGCCACGACCCGATCCGTCTCGGCCTCGACGGCCCGCGCCCCGACCTCGCGGGCAGCGACCACCTCCGGATCGCCGGGTTGGGGATGGCTGCGGTCGAACACCTCGTCCCAGCCGCCGCCGATCTGGGCGGCGACGTTCGCCACGAAGAGGGCGACCAGGGCGGCGACCACGGCCAGGATGCCCAGGCCCCATCGCAGGATCCGCCGGTGCGAGGCCTTCATGCGGGTCAGGGTAGGGCGGGCCCCGGTGCCGGGACACCCCCGAGACAACTCTTGCGCATGTTGGGGGACTGTCAGGGTCGGGTCAGGCCGTCCGCGCAGCGGGCCCGCGCCTGTGCGATCGGCGGTGGCATGTCCGAAATGCAGGTAGTTTTGTCCCTGTGAGCTTCGACCCCTCCGCTTCGCCCAGCCGCCCGCGCCAGACCGCGACGTCCAAGAAGTCCGGGGCCCTGGCTCCGACGCTGATCATCCTCGGCGTCCTGGCCGTCGTGTTCATGATCTTCACGACGTTCTACACCGACTTCCTCTGGTACTCCTCGGTGGAGAAGTCCTCGGTGTTCACCACCCTGCTTGTGACGCAGTTGGCGCTGTTCCTCATCTTCGGGTTGGTCATGGCCACCGCGATCGGCCTGACGATGCTGATCGCCTACCGGTCGCGCCCGGAGATCGGCGTGATGTCGGCCGAACAGGTCTCCCTCGAGCGCTACCGGGCCAGCCTGGAGCCGTTCCACAAGCTCATCCTGATCGGCATCCCGACCATGTTCGGCGTGATGGCCGGCATGTCGGCCTCCGCCCAGTGGCAGTCCTGGATGACGTTCCGCTACGCCACGCCGTTCGGCGCGACCGATCCCCAGTTCAACACCGACATCAGCTTCTTCGCGATGCAGTACCCGTTCCTGCGCTTCCTGCTCGGGTTCATGGTGGCGGTGCTGATCCTGTGCATCCTGATGGCCGCGGTCACCCACTACGTCTACGGCGGACTGCGCCTGCAGGGAGCTCCGCCGCGCACGTCGCGGGCGGCCCACGTGCAGCTGTCCATCCTGGGTGGGCTGTTCATGCTGCTCAAGGCGCTGGGGTACTGGCTGGACCGCTACGGACTGGCGGTCCAGTCCCAGCCGCTGGTGGATGGCTTCACCGGACTGAAGTACCGCGACGTCAACGCGGTGCTGCCGGCGAAGGACATCCTGGTGGTGATCGCACTGGTCTGTGCCGTGCTGTTCTTCGCCAACGCGTTCCGCCAGGGTTGGACGCTGCCGCTGGTCGGCACCGGCCTGCTGGTGGTCTCGGCGCTGGTCATCGGCGGGATCTACCCGGCAATCGTCCAGCAGTTCCAGGTCAAGCCCTCGGAGCTGGTGCGCGAGCAGGAGTACATCCAGCGCAACATCGAGGCCACGCGTGCCGCCTACGGCCTGGACAAGGCCACGTTCCAGGACTACTCGGGCACCGGGGCGCCGACGGCAGACACGCTCAAGGAGGATGCCGGCACGCTGACCAACATCCGGCTGCTCGACCCGGCGGTCGTGTCGCCCACCTTCCGCCAGCTGCAGCAGATCCGCAGCTTCTACGCGTTCCCCGATGCCCTGGACGTCGACCGCTACCCGTTGGACGACGGGCTGCGGGGGGCGATCATCGCCGTGCGCGAGGTGAACCTCGATGGGGTCGGGGAGCGCAACTGGGCCAACGACCACGCGGTCTTCACCCATGGGTTCGGCGTGGTGGCGGCCTACGACAACACCGCGGGCGCCGATGGCCGGCCCAGCTTCATCGCCTCCGACGTGCCCGTCACCGGCGAGCTCGAGGTCGAGCAGCCGCGGATCTACTTCGGGGAGCAGTCCCCGGACTACTCGATCGTGGGCGGCCCGGAGGACTCCGAGCCCCGCGAGCTCGACTTCCCCGACGACACCTCACCCACAGGCCAGCGCAACAACACCTACACCGGCGAGGGCGGCGTGGGGGTGGGCAACCTGTTCCACAAGCTGCTGTTCGCCGCCCGGTTCCAGGACCCCAACATCATCCTGTCCTCGCTCGTGAACTCCGAGTCCAGGATCCTGTTCGACCGGGAGCCGGTGACCCGCGTGGCCAAGGTGGCCCCCTGGCTGACCGTCGACGGCGACCCGTACCCCGTGGTGGTCGACGGCCGGGTGAAGTGGATCGTCGACGCGTACACGACGACCAGCTCGTACCCGTACTCCTCGCGGACGACGCTCTCGGATGCGACCGCCGATGCCCTGACCGCCACGACGACCTCCGTGGTGCCCCTGCCCAGTGAGCGGATCAACTACCTGCGCAACTCGGTGAAGGCGGTCGTGGACGCCTACGACGGCACCGTGACCCTGTACGCCTGGGATGCCGAGGAACCGATGCTGCAGACCTGGACCAAGGCGTTCGGCGGCGTCGTCACACCCTCTCGCGAGGCCCCCGACGAGCTGGTGGCGCACTTCCGCTACCCCGAGGACCTGTTCAAGGTGCAGCGCACGATCCTGGCGCGCTACCACGTGGAGGACCCGGCCAGCTTCTACAACGGCCAGGACTTCTGGACGATCCCGAACGACCCCACCAACCGCGCCGTGAACGCCCTGCAGCCGCCGTACTACCTCACCCTGCGGATGCCCGGGACCTCGGCGCCCAAGTTCTCGCTGACCACGACGTTCGCTCCGCAGAAGCGCCAGACGTTGGCGGCGTTCATGGCCGTGGACTCCGTGCCCGGTCCGACGTACGGGACGATCCGCGTGCTGCAGCTGCCCCGCAACACGACCGTGCCCGGTCCGACGCAGGTGCAGAACAACTTCGAGTCCGAGCCGGCGATCGCCGAGCAGCTGACCCTGCTCCGTCGCGGCGGGGCGGACGTGGAGTTCGGCAACCTGCTGTCGCTGCCGGTCAGCGGCGGGGTGCTGTACGTGGAGCCGGTGTACGTGCGGGCGGCCCAGGGCCAGGGCTTCCCGCTGCTGCGCAAGGTGCTGGTGAGCTACGGCGACACCTCGGTCCTTCGCGACTCCCTGGATGACGCCCTGCGACTCGTGTTCGCCGGGACGGTGGACGACGGGGACCCGAATCCGGATGATGTCCAGGGCGATGGCGAGACCGGGGGCGGAGGTGAGCCGACCGACAACGCGGAGGCGGACCTGGCCAGGGCGATCCTCGATGCCCAGGCCGCCTACCAGAAGGGCGAGGAGGCCCTGGCCGCCGGGGACTTCGCTGCCTACGGCAGGGCGCAGGACGAGCTCAAGTCCGCCCTGGACCGCGCCGCTGCCGCGCAGCGCCGACTGACCGGGGAGGCAGTCGCGGAGCCGCCGGCGGACGATGCGACATCGGGGGAGCCGCCGGCCACAGACGCCCCGAGCGACGCCCCGACCGCGACCCCCACGGATGGGGCCACGGCCACGCCGGCAGACGCCTGACGCGGCGGCCACGCCGGCCGACGCCTGACATCGCCGGGACGAGGGCCCGCCAGCGAGATCCGGCGTGCCCGGGGGGGTAAGTTTCCCTCGGGCGATTCAGCCGGGCTGGGAGGGACGCGACGTGAGCGCAGGATCCGACGGTCATTCGGTCGCACCGCACCACGAGCACATGCACGCCGATGTCGAGGCCCATGACCTGAGGTCCAAGGGCCTGCGCAAGGGGTCGGTCTCCCTCGTCGCGGCCGTTGCGATCGGCCTGGCGGCCACCGCCCCGGCCTACTCGTTGACCGGCGCGCTCGGGTACGGGGCGCTCGAGTCGGGCTACCAGCTGCCGATCGTGTTCGTCATCTCGGTCATCCCGATGTTCTTCGTGGCCCTGGCCTACAAGCACATGACGACAGTGGCGGCGGACGCCGGCACCGTGTTCACGTGGGGTTCCATGGCGATCGGCCCGCGCACGGGCTGGATCGGGGGATGGGGCCTGTTCCTGTCCAGCATGCTGGCAGGGGTGGGTGCCGCCGAGGTGATGGTGAACTCGGTGGTCACGATCGCCGGCCTGGACGAGCCACCGCTGCTCATGCGCATGGGAATCGGGACGGCGTTCATCCTGCTGACCACGTGGTTGGTGGCGCGGGGGGCTGAGGAGTCCTCGCGCACCACCCTGGGCCTGACGATCGTCCAGTACGGCGGGCTGATCCTGTTCGCGATGATCCTGTTCCTGGCGATCTTCGGCGGCGAGACCGCCCCGACGGCGGAGCCGTTCTCGTGGCAGTGGCTCAACCCCATGGCGATCGACGGCTACGAGGCGATGCTCGGCGGGTTCCTCGTGGCACTGTTCATCTTCTGGGGGTTCGACGCCTCGCTGGCGATGTCCGAGGAGTCCGAGGGCAGCTCGGCCCAGGCCGGGCGGACCGGCGTGATCTCGATGATGATCATCCTGGTGACCTACGTCATCTTCACGATCGCCGCGCTGGCGTTCTCGGGGATCGACGAGTCGGATCCGCTGAGCCTGACCAACGAGGAGAACATCGACGATGTCTTCCTGGTGATGGCCACCGAGGCGATCGGCGAGTGGGGCGCTGTGGTGGCCGCGCTGATCGTCGGTGTGTCGGCGTTCTCGGCGACGATGTCCACGGTGATGCCCACGGCCCGCAGCGTGCTCGCGATGGCCACGTACAAGGCCCTGCCGAGCAGGTTCGCCAGCGTGGACGAGGCCACGGCCGCGCCGAAGGTCGCCACCTGGTTCATGGGCCTGCTCACGCTGGCGATCTACCTGGGCCTGTCGCTGACCAGTGACGCGATCGTGCAGGACTCCGTGTACAGCGTGGGCATCTCGATCTGCGTGTACTACATCGTTGCCGCCCTGGCCAGCGTGCTGTACTTCCACCGGACCGCGTTCTCCTCGCTGCGGACCGCCCTGGGGCAGGTGATCCTCCCCGCGATCGCGGTGGTCGTCCTGTTCTACGTCCTGATCGTCGAGGCGCAGAACATGATGGACCCCGAGTACGGGTCGGGCAGCTCCGTGCAGGGCGTCGGAACGGTGTTCATCGTCGGTGTCCTGGGCATGCTGCTGGCGATCCCGCTGATGATCGCCTGGAACATCAAGTCCCCGGCGTTCTTCCGCAACGAGACCCTGCCCAAGCAGCGCGCGCACTGGGTGCAGGACTCCGGGAAGTAGGCGCGCGGCCTGCCAACCAGCGCGGCATCTGGGATAGTCCGGGGATGGCTCGATCACGCAAGCGACGCAGGTGGCCGTGGGTGCTGCTGTTCTCCGCGATCGCGCTGGTCGCCGTGTTCTACGTGGGCGGGGCGTGGTACTTCTCGGGGCTGGTGTACGACGAGGCGCTCAAGGCCGAGCCGTACGACCCGGACGACCTTCAGGGCGGGACCATCCAGGCCTTCGACGGGACCGGTGAGCAGCCGACCGTCACGATCCTTCCCGACGAGGCGGAGCGCGACGAGACGAAGTTCGACGAGGCCGTCGTCGGGCTGGCCGTCGGCGAGTCGCTGCTCGTGGTGGGCCCGGCCACCCGCAGCCCGGAGGGAGCCCAGACCCGTCCCGTGCTCGACGTGATCGGCGGTGCCCCTGCTGTGGGGGAGCGCTACGGGCTGACCCGGGACGTCTGGCTGGACCCCGAGCAGGCGGGGCTCGAGGCGGAGGAGGTCGTGATCACCACCCCGGACGGGCGGGCGTTCCCGGCGTGGGAGATCCCCGGCAAGGGGTCGACGAAGTGGGCGATCCTCACCCATGGCAAGGGGGCCTCCCGCTCGGAGACGTTGCGCATGGCGCGGCCTCTGAACAAGGCCGGGTACAACGTCCTGGCCGTCACCTACACCGGTGACGTGGGCGCCCCGGCCTACGACGATGGCATGGTCCACTACGGGCGCACCGAATGGCAGGAGCTCCAGGCGGCCGTGGAGTACGCCGATGCCAAGGGCGCCGAGCGCATCGTCCTGGGCGGCATCAGCCACGGAGGGGCGGTGACACTCGGCTTCCTCTCGCGCGGTGAACTGGTCAGCAGGATCGATGGCGTGATCCTCGACGCGCCGGCCTCGGCCTTCGAGGACGTCATCGACGAGGCGGCTGAGTTCCGCAGCCTTCCCGTGATCAACCAGCCGATCCCTGAGTCGCTGGAGGACGCGGCCAAGTTGGCGGTGGCCTTCCGCTACGGCGTCGACTACTCGGCCATCGACTACAGCGCCATGGACGGGCTGGTCGACGTCCCGCTGCTGACGTTCCAGGGAGTCGAGGACCGGACCGTGCCGAAGGCGGTCAACGACCGGTTCATGCGGACCGCCGGGGCGGGCGGCACCTACGAGGTGGTGGACGGTGCCGACCACGTGCTGTCGTGGAACGTGGACCCCGAGGCCTACGAGCAGGCGATCACGGACTTCACCAAGGAGCTGGCGTCCGCGGAATGACCGGCGTCGTCGCCACGGCCGCTGTCGCCTCGGCGTCAGCCGCGGGCGCGTTCGGCGATGATGACGCCGGCCAGGATCACCACGCCGCCGAGCATCTGCACGGGGGTCAGGACCTCGTCGAGCACGACCCATGCCACCAGGGACGCGATGAAGGGCTCGGTCATGCCGATGATGCTCGCGCCGGCCGCCCCGATGTGCCGGATCGCGGCCAGCACGAGCCAGAACGGCACGATCGTGCCCAGCACGACCATCCAGATGGCCAGCGACCACAGCGGCACCGTGGGGGTGTCCACGCCGAGCGGGGCCGCCGAACCCTCGAGCGCGGACCATGGGTAGCGCCACCAGGGCAGGGCGACCGCCCACATCAGCGCGGCGAAGCCGAACCCCCACAGGGTCAGGGACACCGGGTCACGCTGCTGGCCGCACGTCTCGCCGAGCAGGTAGTACACGGCCAGCGCCACGGCCGCCCCGAAGGCCGCGGCGACCCCGACCGAGTTCAGCGTCAGGCCCAGCCAGATCTGGGCGACCATCGCCAGGCCGACCATCGCCAGGGCCAGGCCGAGCCACACGGTGTTGCGGACCGGGCGCCCCCAGGCGTAGCGGACCCAGAGCACGACCATGATCGGGGCGGTGAACTCGATGAGCAGGGCGATGCCGATCGGCATCCGGGTGATGGCCACGAAGTACAGCCACTGCGTCATGGCCACGCCGAGGATGCCGTAGGCGGCGACCGGCCCGAGCTCGTGGCGGCGCAGCGGCAGGGAGCGCCGGTTGGTCAGGGCGACGAACACCAGCAGGATCAGGAAGGCGAACGTGACCCGCAGCTGGGAGACGCGGGCGGCGTTGCCCACCTCAGTGAGCAGCACCTTGCTCACGGTCCCGTTGATGCCGAAGAGCAGGGCGCCGGTCAGGTACAGGGCGTAGCCGAGCGCGGGACGCTTGTGGAAGGTGTCGCCGTTGGTGTGCACGGAATCGACGATCTGATTGTCGATTCCGTGCACACCAACGCCGGAGGCCTCGCCCACCGGCGGCGCAGGGAGGCCGGTGAGCGCGTCGGGCGGCCCTGACGTGGAGTGCTCGTGGGTCACGTGGCCACCGAGAGGACCAGGTCCGCGAGCAGCTCGACTGTCGCGTCGGGGGCGTCACGGCGCACGTCGTGGCCGGCGGGCAGGCGGTGGATGGACCACCCCGGCAGCGACTCGAGGCTCGCCACGGCCTCGGGTGCGACCAGCCCGCCGAGCTCGGGCTGTCCGCACGCGACGACGACCGGGGCGGGGGCGTGGCGCAGCAGCCGCTCGGTGTCGGCGTGCACCCACACCACGGGTGCGGTGAACGCAGCGCGGTCCACCGCCTGCTTGGCGCGGGCCCACAGCTCGTACTCGTCGTCGTCCCAGGTCGGGTGCTCTGACCGTGCGAGCGCCACCACCTCGGCCAGCGGGATCCCCTGCAGCGCGGCGAACCAGGCGCCGAACTCGCTGACGTCGACCGGTGCGGGGGGCGCGGCGGGCGTGCCCGGCTCGGCGTCCCCCGCCTCCGGCAACCCCTGGGTCAGCGGCGGATCCTCCAGGAAGGTCGCCACGACCAGGTCGGGTCGGTTGGCGGCCACCCCGAGGGCGACCATCGAACCCATCGAATGCCCGCCCACGACGATCGGGCGCCCGCTGCTGGCGACCAGTGCCTCGGCCGCGGCGATCGCCTCGGCCAGCAGGTCCGGCCAGGCGATGGTCTGTCCCGGTTGCACCCGCCGGCCGCCGTGGGCCGGGGCGTCGGGGGTGACGACCACGAGGTCGGCCAGCCCCCGGTGGGCGCGCACCATGCGCACGAACGGCCCCCAGCAGGCCCCGTCATCGCCCACGCCGTGCAGGAGCAGCAGGGCGGGAAGGGGGGGCATGTGCGGCTCCTCGGCTCGGGTGGCGGATCGGCGATCGGGGGTTGGGCGGGTCAGGGGATGAGCCTAGCCGCGTCGCTGCAGCCCACGATCGGGACGGCGCCGGTGGTTCGGCCGTGGGGCGGGACGACCCGTGGGCTGTCGGTGGGTCGGATGCAGCCACGTCGAGGCACGTCCCGTGCGGGTGGACTGCCATGCCCGCACCCGAACCCACCGCGTTCCCCGGGGTCCTACGATGGGCCGATGAACCCGGTCCGGGCCACGCGGTACGTCACCCCGCTGCGTGAGGGTGGATCCCTCCCCGGCCTCATGGAGGCCGACGACCTGGGGATGTACGTGGTGAAGTTCCACGGCGCCGGCCAGGGCCCACGGGCACTCGTGGCCGAGGTGATCTGCGCGGAGATCGCGGGGTCCCTCGGACTTCGCGTCCCGCGGTGGGTGCCCGTGCTGGTCCCCGAGGAGCTGGCCCCGGCGGAGCCGGACGAGGAGGTCCAGCACCTGCTGCGGGCCTCGGCCGGGATGAACCTCGGTGTCGACTTCCTGCCCGGGGCGCTGGACGTCGGGCCGATGGCGTCGGTGGACGCCGGTCTGGCCGGGGCGATCGTGTGGCTCGATGCGCTGATCGCCAACGCGGACCGGTCCTGGCGCAACCCGAACATGCTCCTGTGGCACCGCGCCCTGCAGCTCATCGACCATGGGGCGGCCCTGACCTTCCACCACTCGTGGGCGCCCGGACGCGAGGAGCAGGTGCAACGCTTCGCCACCCGCCCCTACGACGTGGCCGACCATGCCCTGCTCGAGTGCGCACCCGACGTCGCGGCCGCCGCCGCGGAGTTCGCCCGCCTCGACTGGCCGACGCTGATCGGCGACGCGGTGGCGGCCGTGCCCGACGAGTGGCTCGCGGCGGATGCCGAGGTGTGGGGCGACCAGCACGCCGTCCGGGCTGCCTACGGGCAGTTCCTCATGGCCCGGATCGCCGCGCGCGGCACGTGGGTCCCGGCGCTGGTCGAGGACGTCGAGGCCGGGCCCACGCGCGATGCCCTGGGCCATCGGGTCTCGGCCCGACGGAGCTCGGGTCCTCCGGAGTGGATCCCCGAGCTGACGATCGGGCGTGAGGGCTCATGACCGGGATGCCCTTCGAGTACGCCGTCCTGCGGATCGTGCCCCGGGTCGACCGCGGCGAGTACGTGAACGGGGCGGTGCTGCTCTACTGCCAGCAGGCGGGGTTCCTCGGCATGGTGATCCGCGCCGACCTCAGCTGCGTGACCGCGCTGTGGGCGAAGGCGGACGTGGTGGCGATCGCTGATGCCCTGGCTGCTGCGAAGGCAGTCGCCGACGGGAGCAGCAACGCGGGGGAGGCGGGCCTGGCCGACCCGGGGCGGCGGTTCCGCTGGTTGACCGCGCCGCGCAGCGTGGTGATCCAACCCGGACCTGTGCACACCGGGGTGACCGAGGACCCCCACAACGAGCTGGAATGGATCGCCGAGGGGATGCTGGACTGAGTCG
>CAVPNX010000033.1:0-77434 GCA_963706885.1 uncultured Actinomycetes bacterium
CGCCGGGGATCCCATCGGCCTGCGGGCCGCTGAACCCCAACGACTCCTGGAACTCCCGCACCGCCTCCTTGGTGCGGGTGCCGAAGTACCCGGTGGGGCCGGCGGGGATCGAGTAGCCCCTGGTGATCAGCGCGTTCTGAAGGTCATAGACCAGACGGCCGTTGCCCGGATCCCACGACCGGCCGGTTGCGGCGGGCTTGGCCGTGGGCCGGGGCGCTGACTTCGTCGCCGTGGCGACGGGAGTCGCCTTCGTGGCGCCGGCTGAGGCTCCCCGCCCGCTGGACGGTCCCGTGGAGTCGGTGACGCCCAGGCGCCTGAGGGTCTCTGGTCCCGCGACGCCGTCGGCCTGGCTTCCGGCCCACCCCTGGTCACGCTGGAAGGTGGCAACGGCCGCGGTCGTCTGGGCGCCGTACGTGCCCGTGGCGCCGGCGGGGATCGAGTACCCCCGGCTGATCAGTGCCCGCTGCAGTCGGCGGGTCTGGGCGGCAGTAAGGCTCGATTCCCCGGGCGAGGCGAGGAACGCCGGTGACGTGCCGCCCTTGCGGAACCAGGAGCGGGTGTCGTTCTCCGCGGCGACGGCCGCCGCCTGGCTGTCCTCGCGCAGGTTCACGTGGATGTGTGTCGTGTGTGGGTCACCGGAGTGCCCACGGGCCGCCCACCCGGTGGTGCGGCTCCAGATCCTCCCGTCGTGGATCACGTACCAGACCCGGGGGTCCCCCACGACCGCCGACAGAAAGGCATCCACATCGATCCCCGAGGAGGTGATGTCGATGGCGTGCACTGCGCCGCGCGTTCCGACCTGCGGACCGCCACCGGCGCCCACCGGGTTGTGGCTGCCGGTCCGGGCTGCGTGGCGGGCGTCCCCGATCACGCCGTCGCTGGCGCGGCTGCGGCCCGGCCACCTGGCGTCGACCTCCGTGCGGAGCGTGACCAACGACGGTGAGGCGTACCACGGGATCAGCGAGAGCGCCCCCAGCGTCATCCCCGACTCAGCGGCCGGTGCCACGGGCGAGCTCTGGGCGCCCTGGGCGGTGCCGGGCAGTCCAGTGGCGAGCAGGATCGCGCACGCGACGGTGGCCAGCCCCCGCGTGCCCACCGTGCGCAGCCCAGCCATCAGATGCCCCTCCCACATCGAGCGCGCACCCGCGTCCCCACGAGGCTGGTGCGTGCATCGTTCCCGGGCATACCGTGGCAGACACGCCGAAATGATGCAATTGCTGGAGATATCCGGAACACGCCCCTATCATGCGCAACCCGCAGAGCCAAGGGGCCGGAGCGGGGATTCCCACCCCCTCCCCCGCCCGGCGCATGCGCCTGAGGCGCGCGGCCCGGGGCAGCGCCGATAGCGTGTTCGCGGGACGCTGAGTGGAGGACGCCGATGACCGTCGCGCAATGGATCGCAGCCCTCATGCCCGTGCTCTCCGTGGCGATCCTGCTCGTCGTCCTGCGCATGCCGGCCTCCCGCGCCATGCCCATCGCGCTGGTGATCACGATCGTGCTCGCGATGCTCGCGTGGGGCGTTCCCGCGGTCCAGATATCGGCATCGGTGATCGAGGGGTTGATCATCGCGGCGTCGGTGGTGCTGATCGTGCTGGGCGCCCTGGCATTCCTCGGGGTGATGCGCGAGAGCGGCGCCCTGGCGCTCATCCGGCTCGACGTGCTCAAGGTCACGCCGGACAGCCGCATCCAGATGCTGTTCGTGGGATGGCTGCTGGTGTGCTTCATCGAGGGTGCCGCCGGGTTCGGCACTCCCGCGACCGTGGCAGCTCCCCTGCTCATCGCCCTCGGCTTCCCTGCGATGGCCGCCGTCTGCCTGGCACTGGTGGCCGATGTCTCCGCGGTGACGTTCGGAGCGGTCGGGACCCCGATCATCGTGGGCCTGACCCAGGGCACGGGGCGCGAGTGGGCCAACCCCGACGACGCCGCTCAGATGACCGATGTGGCGCTGCAGGCGGCAGCCATCGACGTGGTGGCCGGGATGACCATCCCGCTGCTGATGCTGTGGTTCCTCACCAACGTGTTCGCTGCGGAGAAGGGCCGGCGGCCGTTCGTCGAGATGATCCCGCTCACCATCCTTGCTGCGCTCAGCTTCTCGGTGCCGGCCTACCTGTGGACGAGGTTCCTCGGAGTGGAGTTCGGCGGGATCCTGGGCGCAGCCACAGGTATGGCGATCCTGTTCGTGGTCGTCAAGCTGGGGCTCCTCGTGCCGAAGGCGCCGTGGTCGGTCAGCGTCGGCTACATCGACCCGGGCGAGCTCGAGGCGATGGTGGAGCAGACCGCTGCCGAGGCTGAGGCCGCCCACCTGTCCACCTGGCGCGTGTGGGCGCCCTACGGTCTGCTGACCGTCCTGCTCCTGGTCACCCGCGTGGTCGACGAGGTCAAGGCAACGCTGAACTCGTGGACCCTGAGCTGGCAGAACATCCTCGGGACGGACATCTCGGCCGGCTTCGAGCCGCTCTACTCCCCCGGAGTGATCTTCCTGATCGTCGCGGCCTTCACCGCGTGGCTGCACCACCTCAACTGGCCCCGGGTCCAGGTGGCGGCGCGCAGCACCCGGACGGCTGTCCTCGGCTCGGCGCTGGTCCTCGCCGCTGCGGTGCCGATCGTCCGGGTCTTCCTCAACTCCGGGGTCAACTCCGAGGGCCTGATGTCGATGCCCCTGGAACTGGCCAGCGAGGCGGCGGCGAGCATCGGGTCGGGCTGGCCGCTTGCGGCCCCCTGGGTAGGGGCCCTCGGCTCGTTCGTCTCCGGGAGCGCGACCTTCAGCCACCTCATGTTCGGAGCCCTCCAGGAGTCCGTCGCCGACAGTGTCGGGGCCAACGCGGAGGTCGTTCTCGCCCAGCAGGTCGGTGGCGCCAACGCCGGGAACATGGTCTGCGTGACGAACGTGGTGACCGTGGCCGCCGTCGGCGGGCTGCTGGGTGCTGAGGGGTCGATCATCCGGGTCACGGTCATCCCGATGGCCGTGTACACCGTGATCTTCGCCGGGATCGGGATGTTCCTGGCGTGACCTCGCCCCGCCGGGCCGCGCACGACGCATCGGGGGTCGGCCAAGTGGGATGCTGGCGCCCATGCGCGCCTGGCTGCTGGACCACCCCGGTCCACCCGGATCGTTGCGCCGCGCCGACATCCCCAGCCCCTGGCAGTCCCCCGCCTCCCAGCGCCGCGAGGTGGAGGTGCTGGTCCAGGTCGAGGCCATCGGGCTGAACCCGGACGATGTCCGGGCAGCGGCACACGGGCACCCCACATGGCGCTACCCGCACGTGCTGGGCCAGGACGTTTCCGGTCGGGTTGTGGCCGTCCACGCCGAGCCCGCGGCCCGCCGTGAGATCGGCTGGATGCTTCCGGCGCCCGGGACGCGCGTGGTGTTCTTCCAGGATGTTCGCGAGCCCGGCGGCTTCGCCGAGTACGTGTCCGTCGCCCCGGAGGCGCTTGCCGTCATCCCCGCCACACTGGATCCGATCGCCGCGGCGAGCCTGCCGACGGCGGGACTGACGGCCCTGGACGCCGTGGAGCGCCGCCTGCGGCAGATCTCGGGCCAGACCATCCTGGTGCACGGTGCCTCAGGGGGCGTCGGCTCATTCGCCGTGCAGTTGGCCAAGCTCTTCGGCGCGAAGGTGATCGCGTCGGCGCGGCCCGAGAACGAGGAGGCGGTCAGGGCCCTCGGGGCCCTGCACGTCGTGGACAGCCGCGCCCCTGACTTCGCCGAACAGATCCGCCGGATCGCCCCCGGGGGGGTGGACGGGATCATCGACACGGTCTCGGCACGCTCGGCGACGCAGGGCCTGGCACTGCTGCGCCATGCCGGCCACCTGGTCAGCGTTGCCGGTCGCCCGGACCTGAGTGCGGTCCCCGAGTCCGGCCTGGCGCCCACCGTGTCCGAGGTGGCCCTGGCTGCGGCCTACACCCATGGGGGCTTCGAGGGACGTCGCTGGCTCACGTGGGGGCTGGAGCGGCTGATGCGACTGATCGTCGAGGGTCACATCCACCCGCCGGACATCGAAGTGATCGGCTTCCAGCAGATCCCCCACGGACTCGAGCGCCTCGCCTCCAACGCGGTCGACGGGTCGCTGGTGGTCAACCTGCGCTGGGGGTGACCCACCACGGCGGTCGTGGGTGGCCAGGGGCCGGGCCGGCCTAGGCCCGTTGGCCGTTCGCGCAGACCTGGCCGGGAGGGCAGTACTGCGGGAAGGCCACCTGCGGGAAGTAGGCCATGAAGGTGATGATCACCAGTGCGGCGATCGACCCGATCCAGGCGCCCCGGTACAGGTTGGCGCTGCGGGCACGCAGCCGATCGGCGTAACGGCGCAGCCCCCACACGATGACGACCATCCCCAGCGCCAGGCCGATGCCGAAACCGACCTTGGCACCGGTGAACTCGGCCACCGAGCGGCCTGCGGCCAGTCCCAGGGACCCGAAGAGCCCGAAGATGACCGTGGCGATGATCAGGCAGATGCCGCTGAAGACGGCGGTCATCAAGGTGTCGGTGGCCATCTGGTCCGGGTCGGGCTCAGGGGCGTGCTCGACCTGGCCGGTCGTCGGCTTGGCCATGGCACCTCCTGCTCGGGACGCTACAGGTTCTCATACTCCGGGGCTCGAGCACGTCGACTCGCTCGTCGCGCCGCTGTGCCCCTCGGCTGATCTCAGCGTCCCTAGGATGGCAGTATGCCCCGCAGCGGACTGCGAGGTCCCCACCCAACCGACTGGAGGCAGGCAGTGAGCAACGACGACATCGCAGCCGTCCTGAGCACCGTGGACATGTTCGCCGGCCTCAGCCCGAAGGTGCTCACGCGCATCGCAGAGTCGGGTCGGGTGGTCGAATCGCCGCCCGGGGCCGAGATGGTCCGGGCCGGGGAGCCGGTCTCGGGATTCCGGGCCTTCTCCCCCGAGGGCGTCGAGATGCACGTGATCCTCACGGGCACGGCCATCGTGCGGGTCAACGGGCAGGTCGTGCGCACCCTGGTCGCCGACGACTACTTCGGGGAGCTGTCGCTGATCGACGGGCAGCCCCGTTCGGCCGACATCGTGGCCGGGGGGTATGGGCTGACGACGTGGGCGATGCCGAAGTGGGACTTCGACGCGGTCGTCAAGGAGCACCCCGAGGTGCTGCTGCCCCTGCTGCGGGTCGTGGTCGCGCGCCTTCGCCGCGCAGAGGCCAACGCCTCCTGACGCGGGCCTACAGGCGCACGAGCCTGCGCCGCTTGACCGTGTACCCGGGCGGAAGGGTGCCCTCCTTGAGCATCCGGATGGGGCAGCGCTTGCATCGGGGCTTGTCCGAGCAGCACTTCTTCTTCGGCCGGGGCATGCGTACACTCTACCGCACGTCAGTAAGGGTGACCTAAGCCCTCCCGGTGCCCGGGTCCTGCGGTCCCCGCCTGGTGGGTCAGTCCGCCCAGACCTGGGCTGTGCGCCCGATGTCGTCGAGGATGTCCTTCAGGGTGTCGAAGTCCGGGTGCCGAACGCGCACCCATGCGTTCGCGTGGTAGCCGGCCTCCACCGGCTGCGTGGCTGTCCCCGGCGCGGGCAGGTGCGAGGCCGTGATCAGGTGGCCGTACCGGTGCTGGACCTCATCGAGGCCCGAGTACCCGCTGATCAGGCCATCACGGTTGGGGCGCAGTGCGATCAGGCCGCAGGAGTACCGGTAGCTCGGGCTGTGCTTGGGCTGGCCGTACATGAGGCCGTGGGCCCACTCCAGGTGCAGGTCCATCTCGTTGGCCTCGTTGTACATGTCCCATTGGCCCACACCCGGGGGCCGGGCGCCGATCTCGGAGAACTTCAGGCCCTTCGGCCCGAAGAACCACTCCATGTGTGTCGCCGAGGTGTCCAGGCCGAGAACGCTGATGACGCGCCGGCCCATCTCACGAACCTCCTCGTACTCCGCCTCCAGCACGCGGTTCGTGGCGATGATCTGCGGGGAGATCCAGCGGGTGCGCATCGCCTCGAGCACGTTCGGGAAGTAGTGCGAGGCGAACTCGTGGGTCACATGCCCGTTGATCGTGATCGTGTCGAGGAACCCCTCATGGCCCTCGACGAACTCCTCGAGGGCGACCGATGTGCCCGAGTCGACCCCGGAGGCAGTGCACGCCGCAACCAGCTGTTCGTCGGATCCGACCCGGAAGGTGCCGGCAGCGCCTGCGGCGTCGCGCGGCTTGAGGATCAGCGGATAGCCGACCAGACGGGCGAAGTCCAGTGCCTCGGCGCTGGTCTGGACCGCACTCGATGCCGCCGTGGGGATCCCCGCCTCGCGCAGGACCTGCTTCATCGTGGGCTTGTCCCGGCACAGGTAGGCCGCCCGCGCCGAGGTCCCCGGGATCCCGCACCGTTCGCGCACCCGCGCCACGGGCATGACGTGGGACTCGATCGAGCACTCCAGGCGATCCACCCAGGTGTGCCGCTGTGCCTGGCGCACCGCCCACTCCAGGGCTGCCTCGTCGGTGACCGAGTCGACGCGGTAGTGCCAGTCGATCCACGACTTCAGCTCATCGTCGTAGTGGTCGTAGTCGTACTCGCTGATGACCATGACGTAGGCGCCCACCGCCCGCAGTGCGCGGACGAACTGCCGCTGGGTGTCCGGGAACCGGGGCTCGACGAAGACGATGTTCACATCCCGAAGGATGCCCCGGCCGGGCCCCGCACGTCGCGCCGGTCAGTCCCCGCCGGGCCTTGCATCGGGCCCAGCAGGAAGCTCCGAGGCCGCGTCGGGTTGCGGGGCGTCAGCGCCGTCGGGGGTGTCGTCGGGATGCACGAACCAGCCCCGGCGGATCGCCAGGGCCCCATTGAAGGCTGCCCCGAGCATGAGGGCGAGCACCGTCACGTACACCCAGTACATGACCGCCACCGGGGCGGCGATCGCCCCGTAGACCGAGCCCGCCCGGAAGATCCAGGCGAAGTACCACCGGAGCAGCCAGGAGAAGACGACCCACAGGGCCATCGCGATCAGGGCGCCCGGGATGTCGGCGGTCCAGGCCGTCCGGTGGGGCACTGCCCAGTGGTAGAGCGAGACGACCAGCAGCAGCACGACGGCGACCTGCGCCAGCACGAGGAAGGCGGCGGTGATGGGCCCCTGGACCCCGGGTACCACGCGGGCGAAGAAGGTGGGTCCGGCCAGGATCAGCGGGATGGCCACGATCAGCACGGCCAGCCCGGCCACGTACACGCCCAGCGAGAGCAGCTTGCCCTGGAGGAAGGAGCGCAGGCCCTCCCGCTGGTACACGATCGTCATCGCGTTGACGAGGGCGTCGACGACGCGGGAGCCCGCCCAGACCGCGATGAGCACGCCGAGGATCCCCAACGTGGTCTGGCCGCGGCCGAACACGCTGTCGACCAGGGGGACCATGAGGTCGTCGATGGCCTGGGGGGTCAGGACCTCATCGGAGAGGTCGAGGACACTGGTGCGCAACTGCTCGACGGCGTCGACCCCGAGCAGGACCTGGACGCGGGTCAGCCCGGCAACCAGCCCGAGGAACAGCCACGGCAGGGCGAACACGGCCCAGAACGAGGCCTCGGCAGCCAGCCCCGTCGTGCGGGTCTGGTAGGCCACGGCCAGTGCATCGCCCAGGGCGCTGCCCGACAGCCGCTCCCCTGCCCTGCGCATCCAGCCTGCCACGTTCCCTCCTCCCGGTGCGGGTCTGCCCTGGCCTCCGGGGTGAATCTAGTCGCCAACGGATCGGTGCCCTGTTCGGCGGCCGACATCGTGGCCCCAGGCCGGGTGTGCCGCATCGCGGCCAGTAGGTTGGATGCGTGACCCATGAGTGCGACATCCTGATCATCGGTGCCGGCCCCGCCGGGCTCTACGCGGCCTACTACGCCGGCTTCCGCGGCTGGTCGGTGGTGGTGATGGACGCCCTGCCGGAGGCTGGTGGGCAGATCACCGCCATGTACCCCGAGAAGGACATCTTCGATGTCGCCGGGTACCCGTCGGTCAAGGGGCGGGTCCTCGTGGAGAACCTGGTGGCTGCGGCGGCCCCCTTCTCCCCCACCTACGTCCTGGGCGAGCAGGCCGTGGACCTCCAGGCGCCCGAGGAGGGGCCGGTCACGGTCACGGGGGCCGCGGGCACGGTGGTCTCGGCCAAGGCCGTGATCATCACGGGTGGGATCGGCTCCTTCACGCCTCGAGCGCTTCCTGCCGATGAGGGGTGGGAGGGCCGTGGACTGGTCTACTTCGTGCCCCAGCTGGCTGATCACGCCGACAAGGACATCGTCATCGTCGGCGGCGGCGACTCGGCCTTCGACTGGGCCTACGCGCTGCACCCGATCGCCCGCAGTGTGAGCCTCGTGCACCGGCGGGAGCAGTTCCGGGCGCACGGGTCCATGATCGACACGGTGCGCGACATGGGCGTCACGCTCTTCACCTCGTGCGAGGTCAGCGCGATCCGTGGTGGGGACCGGATCGCTGAGGTCGAGGTGACCCACAAGGTCACCGGTGAGGTGACGCTGCTGCCGGCGCAGACGGTCGTGGCGGCCCTCGGGTTCGTGGCCAACATCGGACCGATCGCCACCTGGGGCGTCGAGCTGCTCAAGCGCCACATCGTGGTGGACACTGCCATGCGCACGAACCTGCCCCACGTGTTCGCGGCCGGGGACATCGCCACCTACCTCGGGAAGGTGCCCCTGATCTCCGTCGGCTTCGGTGAGGCGGCGCTGGCCGTCAACAATGCCGCCCCGATCGTTGATCCCGGCATGGGGATCTTCCCGGGGCACTCCTCAGGAGGGTCCTCGGAATGACGGTCCCCGACCTCATCCACGGCCAGCAGGACGACCCCCGCGCCGGGTTCCCCCGCGAGGCCTTCGCCGACGTCCTGGCCGCCAACGCCGAGTACGCCGCGTCCTTCCAGGGACTCGGCCTGGGCGGACGTGCCGCAAAGGGACTGGCCGTCATCACCTGCATGGACTCCCGCATCGACCCGTTGCGCATCGTCGGCATGGCCCCGGGGGACGTCAAGATCCTGCGCAACGCCGGCGCCCGGGTCACCGACGACGTCCTGCGCACGCTGGTCCTGGCCACCTACCTGCTCGATGTCACGCGGGTCCTGGTGCTGCCGCACACGCGCTGCAAGATGGTGGGCACCGCCGAGGAGGACATCCACGCACTGATCGCCGAGCAGTACGGCGTGGACACCTACAGCATGGAGTTCCGAACCGTGGAGGACGAGGTGGCAGCACTTCGCCGGGACCTGCGGCGCATCCGCAGCTTCCCGCTGCTCCCCCGCGACCTTGCGGTGGGGGGTGCGGTGTACGACGTGGACACCGGGGCACTGCGGCCCATCGACGGCTGAGGCCGTCAGGCGTCGATCCGGTCGCGGTCCAGTCCCGAGGACCCGGCCACGATGAACTCCTTGCGCGGGGCCACGTCCGAGCCCATCAGCAGGTCGAACACCTTGGCGGCGTCGTGGGCGTCCTCGACGCGCACCCGGCGCAGGGTGCGCTTCCCGGGCTCCATGGTTGTCTCGCGCAGCTGCGAGGCGTCCATCTCACCGAGACCCTTGTAGCGCTGGGGCTCCTTCCAGCGGCGGCCCGCCCGGCTCAACTCGGCAAGGGTCCGCTTCAGCTCGGCATCGGAGTGCGTGTAGCGCACCTCGGACTTCTTCCCGCCGGAGGCCAGCACCTCCACCCGGTGCAGGGGAGGCACCGCGGAGTAGACGCGACCCTCGGTCAGCATCTGGGGCATGTAGCGGTGGAACAGGGTGAGCAGCAGGCAGCGGATGTGCGCCCCGTCGACGTCGGCGTCGGCCATCAGGATGACCTTGCTGTAGCGCAGGGCGTCGATGTCGAAGGTGCGCCCGGAGCCGGCGCCGAGGACCTGGATGATCGCCGCACACTCAGCGTTCTTGAGCATGTCGGCCAGGGAGGCCTTGTGCACGTTGAGGATCTTGCCCCGGATCGGCAGCAGGGCCTGGAACTCCGAGTCGCGGGCCATCTTGGCGGTGCCCAGCGCGGAGTTGCCCTCCACGATGAACAGCTCGGTGCGCTCCAGGTCCTCGCTGCGGCAGTCCACGAGCTTGGCCGGCATCGAGGAGGACTCCAGTGCGTTCTTGCGTCGCTGGACGTCGCGGTGGGTGCGGGCCGCGACCCGGGCGCGCATGGCGTTGGCCACCTTCTCGGCCACGGCCTTGACCACGAGCTTGTCCCCGCGCGGCGGGTTGGTCAGCCATTCGGTCAGTTCCTTGCCGACGACGCCGGCGACGATCCGCGACGCTGCGGGTGTGCCCAGGATCTCCTTGGTCTGGCCCTCGAACTGGGGCTCGGCCAGGCGGACGGTGATCACGGCGGTCGCGCCCTCGAGGGCGTCCTCCTTGGTGATCGCGCCCTCGTTGGCGCGCAGGACCTTGGCCGAGGTGGCGTAGTCGTTGAGGGTCTTGACCAGTGCCCGCTCGAATCCGGCGACGTGCGTGCCGCCCTTGGGGGTGGCCACGATGTTGACGAAGGAGCGCACCTCGGTGTCGTAGTGATTGCCCCACCGCAGCGCGACGTCGACGACGAGCTCGCGCTCGACCTCAGTGGGCACCATGTGGCCACGCTTGTCGAGGACGGGCACCGTCTCGGTGAACCTCCCGGTGCCGGCCAGGCGCAGCACGGGGGACACCGGCTCGCCCGTCGACAGGTGCTCGGCGTACTCCGCGATCCCGCCCCGATGGGCGAACGTGCGCTCCCCGGGGACCTCGGGGTCGCGCTCGTCGCGGACCACGATCGTCAGCCCGGGGACCAGGAACGTGGTCTGCTGGGCCCGGGCGTGGACCTGCTCGAGGTCGATCTCGGCATCGGCGGTGAAGATCTGCCGGTCGGGCCAGAACCGCACGCGCGTGCCGGTCTTGGCCCGCGGGCAGGATCCGGCCTGACGCAGGCCCGACTTCTTCGTGAACTCCGCGTCAGGCCCCTCGCCGTCGAAGAGCCCGGGAACGCCGCGGCGGAAGGAGATCAGGTGGATGCGGGCGTCCCGGTCGACCTCGATGTCCAGGCGTGAGCTCAGCGCGTTGACCACGCTGGCGCCCACGCCGTGCAGGCCGCCCGAGGCCGTGTACGAGCCACCGCCGAACTTGCCGCCGGCGTGCAGCTTGGTCATGACGACCTCGACGCCGGTCAGGCGGGTCCGCGGCTCCACGTCCACCGGGATGCCGCGCCCGTCGTCGTGGACCTCGACCGACCCGTCGGCGCGCAGGATCATGTCGATCCGGGTGCACCACCCGCCCAGGGCCTCGTCGACCGAGTTGTCCAGAATCTCCCACAGGCAGTGCATCAGGCCGCGCGAGTCCGTCGACCCGATGTACATGCCGGGGCGCTTGCGCACGGCCTCGAGGCCCTCGAGGACCGACAGGTTCTTCGCGGAGTACCCGGCGGCGGGCTTCTCGGTGCGCCGCGAGCGGCGGGTCGGCTCCAGGGGTTCTGCGGTCACCGGGCAAGGGTACCGGGGGGATCCGACAGCCGATGGTCACCGAGCCACCTACTCATTCCGTGGCGGGTCATCGGGCGGATGCAGGTTGCGCGTCTGGCGAACGTGCCGGCAGATGTCAGCCGGAGGTGCCACACTGGAGTCCACGGCAGTCCGAGGAGGGGACATGGTTGGCACTCTCGAGATGGAGGTGGCGCTCAACGCCGCCGACCGATGTGATCGGTGTGGCGCCCAGGCAGATCGCCCAGGCCACCCTGTCCTCGGGGGCACACCTGCTCTTCTGCGGGCACCACCTGCGCGCCCATGAGGCGAGCCTCCGGGAGGTCTCAGCGCGCATCGCCCGGACCTCGGCTCACCACCCCGGCAGCGGTGAGCTGACCAGCGCTGAGTGAACGAGGTCCTGCTCAACCTGCTCGTCGCGGTCGCCCTCGTTGTTGCCGCCGCCGGGATCGTCGTTCCCGTTCTACCGGGCACCTTCCTCGCCCTGGGTGCGCTGTTCGGGTGGGCGCTGCTGACCGGTGGGGCCATCGCCTGGGGATCCTTCGCCGTGATCGCCGTCGTGATCGGCGTCGGCCAGCTCCTCAAGTACCTGCTCCCCCACAAGTCCCTGACCGCTGCCGGCGTGCCGGGGCGCTCGATCCTGGTCGGCGGGGTCGCGGCGATCGTCGGGTTCTTCCTGATCCCGGTCGTGGGTCTGGTCGTGGGTTTCATCGGTGGGGTGTATGTGGCCGAGCACGTGCGCCTGCGGGAATGGACGCTGGCCCGGGAGTCGACGTGGGCTGCGATGAAGGCCACCGGCTTCTCGATCCTCATCGAGCTGGGCGCCCTCCTGGTCGCGGCCTCGGTGTGGGTCGGCGCGCTGGTGCTCCTTTCCCAGCAGTGATCCGTCGACCACCATGTACGGAGGTACGCTGCCACCCATGACGTCCCCCGCGGACCACCACGAGACCCTGGTCCTGACCCATGACACGGTCGCCCTCCCCCGGACGCAGCCCCCGGCGCCGTGGGACGAGCAGATCTGGCGCCGCGAGCCTGTCCATGTCGGATCGGCCTGGAGCCAGGTGCCCCCGCTGGTCGGCGCGCCCCCGGTGCTGATCATGCGCAACAACGCTGCTGTGGTCGGCGCCACCCTGGGGTCGGTGTCCCTGTTCCTCGCCCTGATCCCGCTGATCGGTGTCGTCGCGTGGGTCCTGGCCCCCATCGGGCTGATGAGCAGCCTCGTGGGACTGTTCGTCGGGGCGTCGCGCAAAGTGGGCCGTGTCGGTGCCCTCTGGGGGCTGCTCACGTCCGGGGCCGCCCTGCTGGTGTGCCTGGCCTGGGCGGCGCTGCTGCTGGCACTGTGACTCGGCCCGTCGCCGATGGCAGGGAGCGGATCGGGTGAGATGTGGCCAGTTGGTGGGCAGCGGACCGTGACGGCGTTACGATTGGCCATGGCGGGGTGCGTGGGTCGGGAGGGACGATGTCAGTAGCCGGACGGGTCGTCACGATCGCGATCTCCGCCGCCCTCGTGACGGGCGCGATGGCGCTGCCCGCGAACGCGGACCAGGCCACCCGCTCGGGTGATCCAGACATCGTCTTCCTGCAGGAGTCGGCCGAGTCGGTCCTGCGCAGCACCGTGCGGGCGGCCCGTGCCACGTACAAGGTGGAGAAGGCTGTCGCGTGGGACGCGCGGGCGAAGGCCCTGGTTACTCCCAGGGCCGAGCTCGCCTCTGCGTTGAAGCTGGCCGAGACCAAGGCGGAGCGCCGTCTGGCGCGGCGTGCGTACGACCGGAGCGCCGCCCCGGTGATCCGGGAGTACCGCACCGCGAAGCAGGCTGCTCAGGCCAAGCGGAACGCCGTCATCGATGAAGCCCTGGCCGAGTACCTGGTGGCCACTGGGAAGCCGGAGATCGCCGAGGCCCTGAAGGAGTATCGCGCCGCGACGACCATCGCCGGCGACACCCTCGAGCTGGCCCTGAAGTCCGGCCGGGACACGCTCAAGACCGACACGGCCGAAGAGCGCGCGCAACTCGTCGACGACCTCGAGGAGGCGATCACCGACGCCGAGCGGCTGGCGGCGTGGCTGGACTTCCAGGCAGCCTCGGTCACGGACAACCGCGCCTACGAGCGGTCGATCGCCAGCGCTCGGGCCACCTACGTCTCGGCCATGACCGAGGCCCGCCGTGCATTCGCGCTGGAGACCGGCCTGTCGATCAAGAAGCTCCTGAAGCTCCCGTTCACGATCTGATCCCGGCGACGAGCTTCTCGATCCGCCGTTGGGACACAGGGACGGATGTCCTGATGTGCTGGGCGAAGAGGCTCACCCGGTACTCGTCGATCATCCGTCGGGCGGCTCGCGCGGTGTCGTCCGCCGCCATCGGGTCGAGCACAGGCCATCCGGCCACGTGCTGAGCCATGATCGCCTCCCCGACCCGGGCGGCCTCCAGGCGCTGCGTGTCGGCGGCGGGGTCGTCGGGAAGCTTCGACGCGCGCCAGGCCAGGGCCTGCAGGTAGCGCCTGAGGTCGGGGATCTGCTCGGCACCGATCCGGGAGATCGGACGTGGCCCGACCAGCCGGGTCAGCTCCGCCCGGATGTCGGCGACTGACTCCGCGACCACGGGCGAGGCGAGGGCATCGACGGTGCGTTCGGCATCCCAGGCCAGGCCAAGCACGGTGACCACCTGGTCCAGGACGGCCGCGTATCGCCGTGGCAGCTCGAGGGTGATTCGTGACACCGCGCCCGTGAAGGACTGCTCATCTCGGACTGGCGGGCCGGCCAGCAGGGTGTCGATGCAGGCATCCGCGCAGTCATCCAGCAGCGCCTGGGCCCCGCCGTGCGGGTAGCGGCCGAGGATCAGCTTGCCCGTCATGTCCAGTCCTGCGTGCCCCCGCGGTGCAGGGTTCGGCACGGCCAGGGCGACGAGTCGGCGCACCCCCCGCAGGTGCGCGCGGCTGGCCTCCCGCTCGTCGGCCAGAACCGTCAGGTCGACGGCGCTCCCGCGATCGACCAGGGCCGGGAATCCCGTCACCGGGACGCCGGAGACCACGCGCTCGACCGCCTCCGGCATCGTCGCGAAGGTCCACGCCGTGGCCCCGGACACGGTGACGTCGTCAGCCGCGCGGGCGAGCATGGCCGCGCGGTCCGGGGCGTGCCGGCGCTGCAGGGCGGCGAGGTCCCGGCCCTCGCCGAGGACCCGGCCGGACTCGTCGACCACCCGGTAGCGCGGCAGCAGGTGCATCGGGACGCGTGCCAGGTCCCAGTCCTCGGCGCGCACCCGCACCCCGGTGAGCCGTGCGGCAGCGGCTGCGACGGCCTCCAGGATGGGTTGCTCACGCAGCTCCGGTGCGGACAGCACGCCCGGGACCAGGTTGGGGGCCGGGCCGAGCTCGCGGCGGATGTGCTTCGCGGGGCTGCGCAGCAGGGCGGTGACCAGGTCCCCACGAAGGCCCGGTGCGGCGCCGGGAACCTCGGCCGGGTCAAGGTCGGGCAGCACCGCCAGGGGCACGTCCACCGTCACGCCGTCCGCGGCGTCCCCCGGCTCGAACGCGTACGACAGGTTCAGCGTCACCTCGGGTCCGGCGCTCCAGCGCAGCGGGAAGTCGCCCTCATCGGGCAGGTCCTCGCCGGCGATGTGGATGTCGGCCGGGGTCAGCGTCAGCAGGTCTGGTGCCTGCCGGGAGGCCTTCTTCCACCAGGAGTCGAAGTGACGTACGGAGGTGATGTCCGCTGGGATCCGCGCGTCGTAGAACGCGAACAGTCCGTCGTCGTCGATCACCAGTCCGCGCTTGCGGCTTCGCTCCTCGACCTCCTCGGCCGCCTTGAGGGCAGCAGCGTTGGAGTGCCAGAAGCGGTGCCGGGTGGTCCACTCCCCCTCCACCAGTGCTCCGCGGATGAACAGCTCCCGGCACAGCGGTGGGTCGATTCGGCCGTAGTCGACGGTCCGCCCGGTGACCAGCGGGATCCCGTAGAGGGTGACCCGCTCGACCGCCACCGTCGCTCCCCGTTTGGCCGACCAGTGCGGCTCGGAGTAGCTGCGCGAGACCAGGTGCTCGGCCGCCTGCTCGATCCAGTCGGCCTTGACCGCGGCATTGCGCCGGGCGAACAGCCGGGAGGTCTCCACCAGCTCGGAGGACATGACCCATTCGGGGTTCTGCCTCGCCAGGGCTGAGCCCGGGAAGATGACGAAGCGTGCCCCGCGGGCGCCGAGGTAGTCGCGGCGCAGCGGGTCCCACATCCCGACCTGCGAGAGCATCCCCGTGAGCAGCGCGCGGTGGATGCCGTCCTGGTCGTCGCGGCCGGAGCTCCACGCGATGCCGAGCCCGGAGGTGACCTCGCGGATCTGTCCGACGAGGTCCTGCCACTCACGGATGCGCAGGTAGTTCAGGTGCTGGTCGCGGCAGGCGCGGCGCAGCCCGTTGGCGGAGGTGCTGCTGCGCAGGGTGCGGATGTGGTCCCAGAGGTTGAGCAGGGTGGCGAAGTCCGAGCGCTTGTCGACGAAGCGGGCGTGGGCGGCGTCGGCCTTGCTGCGCTGTTCCTCTGGGCGCTCGCGGGGGTCCTGGATGGTGAGCCCGGCGACGATGACCACCACCTCGCGCACGCAGCCGGCATCGGCTGCGGCCAGCACCATCCGGCCCAGGCGGGGGTCCAGCGGGAGGCGCGCGAGCTGCCGGCCGAGCGGGGTCAGCCGTGGCGGTCCACTGCCGTCCTTGAGGGCGCCGAGCTCCTGCAGAAGCGCGATGCCGTCGCGGATCTGGCGGGTGTCGGGCGGGTCGAGGAACGGGAAGCGCTCGATCTCCCCGAGGCGCAGGGCGGCCATCTGCAGGATCACCGACGCGAGGTTGGTGCGCAGGATCTCGGGGTCGGTGAACTCGGGGCGGTCCAGGAAGTCCAGCTCGGAGTACAGGCGGATCGCGATGCCGTCCCGGACCCGGCCGCAACGCCCGGCGCGCTGGTTGGCCGACGCCTGCGAGATCGGCTCGATCGGCAGGCGCTGGACCTTCAGCCGCTTGCTGTAGCGCGAGATCCGCGCGGTCCCGGGGTCGACGACGTAACGGATTCCGGGGACGGTGATCGACGTCTCGGCGACGTTCGTGGCCAGGACGACGCGCCGTCCCCCGCCGGGCGCGAACACGCGGTGCTGCTCGGCGGCGCTGAGTCGGGCGTACAGGGGCAGGACGCTCGTGACTGAGTCGAGCATCGGGCGCAGGGCGTCGGCCACATCGTGGATCTCCCGCTGCCCGGAGAGGAACACCAGCACGTCGCCGTCGCCGGAGGTCAGGCACTCGAGGACCGCCTCGCACACGGCGTCGACGTCGTCGGAGGCCACGTCCTCAACCGGGCGGTAGCGGACCTCCACCGGGTACGTGCGGCCGCTGACCTCGATGATCGGGGCGCCACCGAAGTGTGCCGAGAAACGCTCCACGTCGATGGTGGCGCTGGTGACGATCACCCGCAGGTCCGGTCGGCGGGGCAGCAGGCGGGTCAGGTAGCCCAGCAGGAAGTCGATGTTGAGGCTGCGCTCGTGGGCCTCGTCGATGATGATCGTGTCGTAGCGGCGCAGGTCGCGGTCGCGCTGCAACTCGGCGAGCAGGATGCCGTCGGTCATCACCTTGACCTTCGTGCCCTTGGCGGTGCGGTCGGTGAACCGGACGGCGAACCCCACCTCGGCGCCGAGCTCCACACCGCACTCCTCGGCGATCCGTGCGGCCAGCGTGCGGGCGGCGATCCGGCGCGGCTGGGTGTGCCCGATCATCCCCGTGCGTCCCCGGCCCGCGGCCAGGGCGATCTTCGGCAGCTGGGTGGTCTTGCCCGAGCCCGTCTCCCCGGCGACCACGACCACCTGGTGGTCCCTCAGGGCGCGCGTGATCTCCTCGACGTGGGCAGCGATGGGCAGCTGCTCCGGGACGGACAGGCGCATGGTGGCCCTAGGTTCCCACAACGGGCGCACTCCTCCCCCGGGCTCGGTCACATCCGCCATCGTGTGCGCGGGGTTGCGCGTACGGTCCACGGCGCCCCGTTGTTCGCCGGCCATATCGTCCCCGTCGGCGAACCGGGGTCCGGTTCGGGTTGCGGGGCGAGCGGGTCCGCAGGGTGGATCGTCCACATCCGCAGGTCCACCTGGCGATGATGTGCCCAACAGACGAGGACCATGTTGTCCGGATCCGTTGACCCGCCCGCCGACCACTCGGTGACGTGATGGACCTGGCACGCCTCGGCGACCACGCCGCACCCGGGGATGATGCATCCCTTGTCGCGTGCCGCCAGGACCCGCCGCTGGGCCGCGGTGGCGGTGCGCTCGGTGCGGCCGACGGCGATCGGGACCCGTGAGTCGAGCATCGCGGAGGCGAGGGCGGCGATCCGAGCGGCCAGGTCGGGCTGGGCCCCGGGGGTGGTTCCTGGGGTGGTTCCGGAGGCGTTGCCCACCTCGGCAAGGAGGGCCTCGACCGTGTCGGGGCATGTCGCTCCGGCGCCCGCGTTGCTGGCGTCGAGCAGCACGGGGGTGATCGCCGCATCGCACGCGGTGAACCGCGCCTCGGCGTCGGTGAGCAGATGCCCGCGGCTGGTGCTCCAGATCGGATCTCCGCAGCTCGTGTGGTCCAGGGTGACGGTCAGGGCGACGGGGAGCCCACCGCGGGTCGGGAGGGCGCCCGACGCATGGGCGGCGTTGACGAGTTCGACCAGCGCGTCGGCTCGACGGGCAGAGGCGGGTACGTGCTCAGCTGTCGAGCGCAGCTTCTCGGCGAATGCATCGATCGCCGCGATCACGATCTCGCCCTCGAGGCGGGGCAGCTCGCCCGAGAGGATCACCGAGTCCGAGGTGATCGCGAAGGACAGCCCGCGGCTCGCGTAGGCGTCAGCCTCATTCGGCTCGGGATCCCCGGCTCGGGGGTGGAGCAGCCGGTCTGCGGCACGGACGAACCTGGCGATGGCCGAGGGCGACCACCGGCCCCACCGGGAGCCCAGTTCGGCGATCACCGCGGTGAGCTCATCGGGCTCGAAGAGGTCCGCATGGCGGGCGACTGCGTCGACATGCTCACTCGTGATGATCCCGGACGCCCAGACCTCGGCCAGGCCGGGATGCTCCGCAGCCAGGGCTCCAGCGCGAGCGAGCCGTCGAGCCGAAGGGGTGGACCAGGACCGCGCTGCCAGCATCGAACCCGGCCCCGGGAACGGCAGGGATCCCGATGCCTGCGCCGCGTGCATCCGGCGGGCCAGCTCGTACTCCGCAACCGCGAACGCCCCTGCAAGCACCTCCACGTCGGCGGCTGGGCGCTCCCCCGCTGCCAGCCCCATCGGGGGGATGTCCGCGCCTGCGGATCGTTGCAGGCTGCTCCACGCCTCCCGCGACCTCGACGGACGAGTCGCTCAAGGCTGGAGGATGGGCGGAGATCCGGCGGCGGAGTCGGGTGGATGAGTTGTCGGGGCGGGCGATCGCGGAACGATGGGGGGTGTCACGTGACACGTTCGTTAAGGTATGGGTTGCTGCGGAGTTGTTTCGGTATGTGTGGGTTGTGGTGGTGTTGGGTTTAGATTTGTTTGTTGATGTGTTGTGTGAGTTGTTATTGTGTTTTTGATTTTGTTGGTGTCGGTGTTGGCTCAGTGGGTGGGCAGGTAGGGGTTGTTTTAGTTGTTTGGGGTTTGGGTTGTTGAATTGTGTTTGTTGTATGTTTTGTAGGATGTATTTGATTGGATAGACTATGTGTGTGGGGATCAGTGCAATGTGATCTGTGGTTGCCGCAGGTAGATATGGGTGTGTTGGGGGTGTGTTGTGGGTGGTTGTTGGTGTTGGTGATGGTGCCTCGTTAGAGAGGTTCATCACCGAGATGATGCTGTGCTTACGCACGACAGGGGATATGTTGGTTGGGATGTGGATGTGGTTTAATATTTTGGGTGGGGTGTGGAGTGGTTGGTCTGGGAAAGAAGATGGGATAGGTTGGTGTGGGGTTATGGTTGTGGGAGTGGTTGGGTTTATGGGGGTTGTGACATTTGTTTGGTCAGTTAAGTTGTTTGATTTGTATTTTAAGGGGATTGTGGAATGTGTTAATTGGTTTTTGGAGATATGGTTTTTGTTTGGGTGGTTGTTTAATGGGGTGTTGGATTTTAATATTTAGTTGGTTGGTTGGTTGTTGATATTGAATGGGTGGTTGGTGTGTTGCACAGGTGTTAGTTTGATTGATTTGTTGGTTGTGTATTTGGTTGGGATGGTTACGTTGTTGTTGATTGTGTTGATGGTTGGGTTTATCACGTCGGAGAAGTTAACGAGAGAATACTACTATAGTGTGATGGGTAATGACTACTAGATAGACTTGGTGATGATAGGGTGGATTGTTATTGTTTACGTCGATCTGCAAGTTGTGATAGTTTGGGTGGGGATCTGACGGTAGCGATTTATGACTGGGTCTGGGGTGCGGTCTGATGATCACTTATCTCGACTATGTCGCTGGGGTGAAAGTCTTGCGGGTCGCGTTCTAGGGGGTGTTTTGGTTTTAGGATGGTGATCCGTTAGCCCCCGGTTGGATATATATGATTAAGAGTTAGTAGTGTATTTCATGTGTAAGAGATTGTTTGATGGGTACCGACAAAGACAACGAGATTGTTTATCTGTTTTGTGTGTTGAAGTTCTCCCGTATCCGAGACAAAGAGACTTGTCTAGTTTTACAATTTATCATTGAGGTTTAGATTTACGAGTATTACTGGAGAGTTACTGTAAGTTGATATGTTTAGTATTAAGTGTCGGATTTTGATATTAGGATTAGTGTGTTTATTTTCTTGCCCGAAAGACAAAGAGGAGTTTACCTTTAACAAAGGATTAGATTTTAAGTGTGACTATGTCTATCACCTAGTACCAAAGTTTACCCGAAGATATCTGTAACATCGTGCTTCTCGGTTCATTAGTAATTGTTAAGATTTATTTTGCCATATGTTGAGTATGAAAAATGTATATAATTTCACAATGTTTTTTTTGTGACTTTTATTTTATGTATTTATTATCTTTAATTAGCCCAACAATCTTTTTTTTTTTTGAACTAATGAATTTATGTTTTTATTATTGATTATTATTGATAATATTTTTTATATCTTTTTCGATTATTATATCTTGAATTTTTTTTTTTAACTCTTTTTTTCTTGTTATGAACAACAATAATATTTAGATATAAAAATTTATATTATCGTAAGATAAAATATTTGTTATTAAATGTATTGTGGATAGAAAAAATAGTAAAAAAATTAAAAAAGGTTATGGGCGCGCAGAATGCGCGCGCTGCCTCGGCGTCGCGTGGCTGTGGTAGTCCCAGTACCCATCCCCGATTCCCCCGTTCGAACACCTGTACGAAACCTATCACATCGTGCGGACTGGGCAAGGGGCCGCGCCCACGCCTGTGGACGAGTCGACCACGCACCCACTTCGCGTGCGCTGGGGGCGCCGAGCGCAGGGGCGCCGAGCGGCAGTCGCGACGGGGCGGCCGGCACGCCCCGATGGTTGACATCTGCCAGGCGGCGGGTCTTGGGGCAGGCGGGGAGGCGATAGCTCGCCGGCCCCCGCCAGCGCCCAAGGCCCGCTTCAGGCGGTTCGGGCCTCCGCAGCGGTGGCGATATCGGCGAGATCCTTCTCCAGGGCCTTGCGCGTCTGGCCCGCGAAGAGCCGCCCGATGGTCACAGCCATGGCCCGACTCATGGTTGAGGTCGGCTCTCCGCCGAACAGCATGGTCAGGGTGCACGTGTCGGCGCCCCTCGGCTGGATGGTGAAGATGGACTCGTAGAGCATCCCGTGGCTTGCAGCGATCACCGTGTACGAGGTCCCCTCGGTGACCGAGCTGACCTCCATCTCCTCGGTGGCCTCCTTGCCGAACATGGTGCGGGTCTCGCGCCACCGGGTCCCGACCCCGAACCCCTCGGGACCGCCCAGGATCTTGACGGAATCGATGCCCGAGATCACCTGCGGGCTGTTGGCGATGTCCGTGATGAGGGTCCACACGATCTCCGGGGGAGCGTCAATTGTCCGCGTGACCTGGATCTCCATCGCCCAAGCGTGCCACACCTCGGGGCGTGGGAGGCCGCGCCTACCAGGACCGGTCGAGCGGCCGGCCCTCCGCGTACCCAGCCGCCGACTGCACGCCCAGCAGCGCGCGCTCGTGGAAGCCGGCCATCGACGTCGCGCCGGCATAGGTGCACGCCGAGCGCACACCGGAGGTGATCGAGTCGATCAGGTCCTCGACGCCGGGACGCACCGGATCGATGTACATGCGTGAGTGGGAGATGCCCTCCTCGAACATGGCCTTGCGCGCACGGTCGAAGGCGGACTCGTCGGAGGTGCGACCGCGCACCGCCCGCGCCGAGGCCATCCCGAAGCTGACCTTGTAGGCCTTGCCGGACGGATCGATCTGCAGGTCCCCGGGTGACTCGTACGTGCCCGCGAACCAGGATCCGATCATGACCGCCCCGGCCCCGGCGGCCAGTGCGATGGCGACGTCCCGTGGGTGGCGCACTCCCCCGTCGGCCCAGATCCAGCGACCCTCCTTGCGAGCGGCGGTGGCGCAGTCGATGACGGCGGACAGCTGCGGGCGGCCGACGCCCGTCTGCATCCGCGTGGTGCACATGGCACCCGGGCCGACCCCCACCTTGACGATGTCCGCGCCGGCCTCGATCAGGTCCAGGGTGCCGGCCGCGGTGACCACGTTCCCCGCGACCACCGGCACCGAGGGGGCCACGTGCCGCGCCTTGCGGACCGCGCCCAGGGCCTCGACCATCTTCTCCTGATGGCCGTGGGCAGTGTCCACGACGAGGATGTCCACGCCCGCGGCGAGCAGGGCCTCCGCCCGACCTCGCACGTCTCCGTTGACGCCGATCGCCGCTCCCACGCGCAGCCGCCCGGCGGGGTCGAGGGCGGGCGCATAGACGGTCGCGCGCAGGGCGCCGGGCGCAGTAAGGACGCCCACCATGGTGCCGTCGGCGGCGACGATCGGGGCTACCTTGCGCCGGGCGTGGTGCATGGCCTCGAACGCCTCGCGCGGCTCCACTCCGTCGGGGAGGGTGAAGACCTCCTCGCTCATGACGTCGGCCACGCTGCTGAAGCGGTCGGTGTCCACGCAGTCGGACTCGGTGACGATCCCCACCGGCACGCCGTCGCGCTCCACGACGGCCGCCCCGTGGGCGCGCTTGTGGATCAGCGACAGCGCCGCACCGATCGTCTCGTCCGGGGACAGCCGCACCGGGGTGTCATACACCGGGTGGCGAGCCTTGACCCAGGCGACGACGTCGGCCACCACCTCCACGGGGATGTCCTGCGGGATGATCACCAAGCCGCCGCGCCGGGCGACGGTCTCGGCCATCCTCCGGCCGGCGACGGCCGTCATGTTCGCCACGATGATCGGGATGGTCGCCCCCGAGCCGTCGGGGGCTGTGAGGTCGACGGAGAACCGGGAGGCGACTGCCGAGCGGGTCGGGACCAGGAACGCGTCGTCGTAGGTCAGGTCGTGGGCGGGCAGCTCGTGGAGGAAGCGCATGCCGCCACGCTATCCCGGGAGGGTCGGCGGCGGGGTGGGTCTGCGTAGGCTCTCGTCGTGCGTCGCGTCGTGATCGTCGGGAACTCCGGGTCGGGCAAGACGACTCTTGCCGACCAGGTCGCAGGCCGGCTGGGCGTGCCGCACGTCGAGCTCGACGCGCACTTCCACCAGGCCGGGTGGACTCCGACTCCGCCGGACGAGTTCGCCGAGGCCGTCCGGGAGGCCCTGGATGCTGCCGATGCCGCGTCCGGCGGGTGGGTGGTGTGCGGCAACTACCGCCCCGTGCGCGCGCAGATCTGGGCACGTGCCGACACCATCGTCTGGCTGGACCTCCCGCGCCCGCTCGTGATGTGGCGCGTGACGCGCCGCTCGTTCGGCAGGGTGGCCCGGCGCACGGAGCTGTGGAACGGCAACCGGGAGTCCCCGGCGAACCTGCTCGCCCTGCACGACTCCGAACGCTCGGTGATCCGCTGGGCGTGGGACGGCGTGGAGCGCTACCGGCGCACGTACATCCCGGAGATGGCCAGCGCCACGTGGGCCGGCGTCCGCTGGTCCCGGCTGCGCTCGACGCGGGCGGTGGCGAAGTGGCTGGAGTCGGTCCGACCGACAGCTCGTCCACAGGCCAGCGACGGGACTCTCGACCGTTGGCCCTACTCCCGCTAGGTGCGCATGCACCTGAGCGTGCTGACCGCAGGCGAACTCGAGAACGGCATCGAGCGGCTGCGCCGGCGCGACGCGCAGTCTGCCCTGGTGCTGCAGGCGTGGCTGTCGGAGGTCGTCGACGCCTTCGAGGATCGGATCCTGCCCGTGGACCTCGATGTCGCACGAGGGTGGGCGACCCTGGGTGTCCCTGACCCGGTACCCGTGATCGACGGGCTTCTGGCCGCGACGGCTCAATGCCATGGGCTGGCCGTGGTCACCAGGAACGTCACTCACTTCCACGCGGCCGGGGTCGACGTACTCAACCCATTCTCGGGCTGACGGTCCCGAACTTCTCGGACTGCCCGCACTCCCCCTCACCACCCCTGCCCCACCCGTTCGGCTCAACCCGGCTCCCCCACGTGCCGACGATCACCCCGGGAGAAGGGGGCGCACCATGGCGCGCAGGAAACTCGGCGACACGTTGGTCGGGTGGGGGGTCATCACGCCCCAGCAGCTCGAGGCCGCCCTCGAGGCCCAGGCCCGGGACGGGCGAACGGTCCGCCGGCGCATCGGTCGCGTGCTGGTCGACGCGGGCATGGTGACCGATGGTGCCGTCGCTGCTGCGCTGGCCGACATGCACGGGCTCCAGGTGGTGGACCTCGAACTGCAGATCATCGACCCCGGGGTCGCCCGACGGATCCCGCACAGCATCGCCGTGCAGCACGTCGTCCTTCCGCTGACTGTGCGCGAGGGCGTGCTGCGAGTGGCCGTCGCGGATCCGGTGGACGTCGTCGCGCTCGACGACCTGCGGATGCGGGCCCAAGGGCTGCGCCTCGAGGTGGTGGTGGCCGCCGAGACCCAGTTGCGCGACAAGATCGCCGAGCTCTGGAGCCAGGTGGTCACCGAGGACGCATTGGAGAAGTTCGTCTCCGAGCTGTCCGTCGACGAGGAAGTGAACCTCGAGGCCGGAGATGACGAGGGCGCGGTCGCCGCCGTGCAGCAGATCCTCTCAGCGGCCGTGCGCGCCGGAGCGAGCGACGTGCACATCGAGCCGATGCGCGATGGGGTGCGGGTGCGGGTGCGCATCGACGGAACGCTGCGGCCGTTGATGTCCCTGCCACGCAGCGGGCACTCGTCGATCGTTGCGCGCACCAAGATCGTCGCCGGGCTCGACATCGTTGAGCGGCGGGTCCCACAGGATGGTCGCGCGCGGCTGCGCGTCGACGGTCGCGACCGCAACCTGCGCGTGTCCACGCTGCCCACGATGCACGGGGAGAAGATCGTGGTGCGGCTGCTGTCCGATCAGGCGTCACTGCCGAGCCTCACCGATCTCGGGATCGGCCTTGACCAGGAGTTGATCCTGCAGAACGCCCTGCACCTGCCGCAGGGGCTCGTGCTGATCACGGGCCCGACAGGCTCGGGAAAGTCGACCACCCTGTACGCGGCGATCCGGCAGATGATCAACGACGAGCGCAACCTGATCACCCTCGAGGATCCGGTCGAGATCGAGCTGCCCGGCGTGGCCCAGGTACAGGTCTCCGACAAGACCGGAATGACGTTCGCGGCCGGACTGCGCTCAGCGCTGCGCCAGGACCCGGACGTGATCATGGTCGGCGAGATCCGCGACCAGATCACCGCCGAGCTTGCCGTGCGCGCGGCCCTCACCGGTCACCTCGTCCTGTCGACCCTGCACACGAACGACTCCGCGTCCGCGGTGATCCGGCTCGTGGAGATGGGTGTGCCGAACTACCTGGTCGCCTCGTCGCTGACGCTGTCCATGGCGCAGCGGTTGGTGCGCAAGCCCTGCCGGGAGTGCGTGGTGCACTCCCCTGCCGACGCCGACACACGACGGCGCCTCGGGATGACCGACATAGAGGCAGCGGCGTGCGTGGCATCCGTGGGGTGCCGGTCGTGCGGGATGTCCGGGTACTCGGGGCGGATCGGGCTCTACGAGATGTTGCCCATCACCCGTGGCGTGCGGGCAGCGCTGATGGCCGGTGCGGGCGAGACAGCCATTGCGTCGGCGGCAATGTCGGACGGGTTCCGCTCGCTCCAGCGGCTGGGGGTCGAGTCGGCGGTGGCGGGCTTGACGACGCCGGCGGAGTTGTTGCGGACGTTGTCCATCGACGCGGAGGCGCTTTCGGCGGTGTAGGCGGAGTCCTCCACCCCGCGGTGGTCACAGGGGCTGCCGTGCGAGCGCTGCGACCCTTCGAGCGAGTCGCTCGTCGAGCAGCTGCAGGCCGACTGGCAGCGTCAGCGCGCATCACGCAGCGCGCGGAGCACGGCAGTCTCGCGGGCGACCCAGGTCTGGGCAGTACCGCCGGCGAGGACTCGCTCGTTGGCGTGAAGTGCCTCGTCGACCCCGATCCACACCGGCTCGAACGCGAGCTCATGCTCGTAATCGTCGAGGCTCTGGTCGTGGACCACGTCGGTCACGTCGCACGGGCGGTACGTCGACTCCATCCGGAAGAACGCGCCCGGTTCGCGGGCCCGGCGGTGTTCGAGCGCCACCACGATCACTTCCCCAACCCGCGTGACAGTGCGTCCGCACTCCTCGGACACCTCGCGGATCAGCGCCTCGTCCGGGGACTCCCCCGGCTCAAGCCCGCCGCCGGGGAACTTGTAGTCCCCGGCGATCCTCGAGTGGACCATCAGCAGGTGCGTGTCGCGCCGGATGACGGCCCGGACGGCCACCCGCTGGATCACCTCCGCCGGCTCGTCCGGCACCGGGTCGTGGTCGATCCGGATGCGCAACGGCTCCGCGCCGTCGACCTCGGGCCTCACAACCCTCAGTCCAGGTAGTCGCGCAGCACCTGGGACCGGCTCGGGTGGCGCAGCTTCGACATCGTCTTGGACTCGATCTGGCGGATCCGCTCACGGGTGACGCCGTAGACCTTGCCGATCTCATCGAGGGTCTTGGGCTGGCCGTCGGTGAGGCCGAAGCGCATCTTCACGACGCCGGCCTCACGGTCGCTGAGGGTGTCGAGCACCCCGTCGAGCTGCTCCTGCAGCAGGGTGAACGAGACGGCGTCCGAGGGCACGATCGCCTCGGAGTCCTCGATCAGGTCACCGAACTCCGAGTCACCGTCCTCGCCGAGCGGGGTGTGCAGCGAGATCGGCTCGCGGCCGTACTTCTGGACCTCGACGACCTTCTCGGGCGTCATGTCCAGCTCCTTGGCCAGCTCCTCCGGCGTGGGCTCGCGGCCCAGGTCCTGGAGCATCTGGCGCTGCACGCGGGCGAGCTTGTTGATGACCTCGACCATGTGCACCGGGATGCGGATGGTGCGGGCCTGGTCGGCCATCGCGCGGGTGATCGCCTGGCGGATCCACCAGGTGGCGTAGGTGGAGAACTTGTAGCCCTTGGTGTAGTCGAACTTCTCGACCGCGCGGATCAGGCCCAGGTTGCCCTCCTGGATCAGGTCCAGGAACAGCATGCCGCGGCCCGTGTAGCGCTTGGCGAGGCTGACCACGAGGCGCAGGTTGGCCTCGAGCAGGTGGTTCTTGGCCCGACGGCCGTCCTCGGCGATCCACTCGAGGTCGCGGCGCAGCTTCGGGTCCAGCGACATGCCGGAGTTCAGCTTCTCCTCGGCGAACAGCCCGGCCTCGATCCGCTTGGCCAGCTGCACCTCCTGCTCGGCATTGAGCAGCGCGACCTTGCCGATCTGCTTGAGGTAGTCCTTGACCGGGTCGGCTGTGGCCCCGGCGACCGTCACCTGCTGCTGCGGCTCGTCCTCGATGTCGGCGTCCGAGATCTCGAACGCCTCGGTCTCGGTGGAGTCCGCGACCAGCCGCAGCGGGCGTCTCCTCGGCCTTGACCTCCTCGAGGTCCTTGGCCAGGTCCACCTCGAGCTCGGCCTCCAGGGAGGCCGCACTGGCCAACTCGGAGCTGGCAGCCTCCGGGCTCAGGGCATCGACGTCGAGCTCGAGGTCGATCTCGATCTCCTCGACGTCGGACAGGTCCACGATGGGCTCGGCGTTCGGGTCGTCCTCGATCTCGAGGTCAACCGGGAGGTCCGTCGTCGGGCCTGCCTTCGTCGGTGCGCCCTTCTTGGCGGCGGGCGTCCGGGTGGCTGTCTTCCGAGCGGTGGTCTTCGTCTCGGCGACATCGCCCGCGTCTGCGGCGTCCGGCGTCGCGGTGGTCCTCTTCGCCGGGGCCTTCTTCGCGGCCGCCTTCTTCTCCGGGGCCGTCACGGCCGCGGTGCCCGGTGTGGCCTTGCTGGAGGTGGCCTTCTTCGTCGGAGCGGCCTTCTTCGCGGGCTTGGCCGACGCGTCCGTCCCGGAGGGGACCTGCTCCGCTGCCGCAACCGCCGGGGCCTTCTTCGCCGTGCGCGCAGCCCGAGTCTTGGCCGGGGCCGGAGCAGTGGATGCGGCCACCTCGCTGGGGTCGCTCGATTCGGCCACGACGGGATTCTTCGGACTCACCAGCAGATGCCTCTCACCTCGACGTCCGGGCGCGCAAGGCATGCGCCGATCCCGGGAACGTGGTCATTCTGTCATGTGCCCGAGTCAGGGCGGACACCCTGATGCAACGACACAAGCGCCCCCGTCTGTTCCCGCTGACGGTCCGTGGCAAACCCCGTCAGCCCGACGATTCGTCCGGAATCAGGCCTTGACCGCAAGGACGGGGATCGTCGACTCGAGCAGGATCGACTGCGAGTTGGAGCCCAGCACGAGCTTGCCGACCGGGGAGCGCCGCCGGATCCCGATCACGATGAGGTCGGCAGAGATCTCCTCCGCCGTGTCCAGGACGTCGCTGACCGGGTCCTTGCCCCGGACCAGATGCCGCAGGTCGTGCTCGACGTCGGCCGAGTGCAGCATGGCGTGGACGCGGTCCAGGGCCTCGGTGCGCTCCATCGCGGTGGCGCTGTCGAGCTTCTCACCATGGTCGGAGTACACGACCAGCACCATGCACCCCCGGAGCCTGGCCTCCGCGATGCCCTGCCGAACCGCGGCGTCACCCTCGGGGCTGGCGACGTACCCGACCACGACTCCACTCATCGATACCTCCCTGACGTGTCTGGGCACCACCGTAGCGGTTCGGGGGCGCGGATTCCGGTCAGGCGTCCGGCACGTCGCCGAGCGTTCCCTGGGCAAGCGATCCGGCCCCCCGTCACCCAAGGATCGGACCCCTCGAGGGGGCCGAGATCACGGGGTGCCGGGGGGCCGGCGATCTGCTGGGTCAGTCGGACTTGGCCGCCCGGAACCCGGCATCGAGGTCAGCCAGGATGTCGGTGATGTTCTCGATCCCGACCGCGAGGCGCACCAGGCCGGGGGTGACCCCCGTGGCGCGCTGCTCCTCCTCGGTCAGCTGGGAGTGGGTCGTCGAAGCCGGGTGGATCACGAGGCTGCGCACGTCGCCGATGTTGGCCACGTGGCTGTGCAGCTCGAGGGCCTCCACGAACGTGCGACCCGCGTCGGCCCCGCCCTTGATCTCGAAGGACAGGACGCCGCCGGTCCCCAGCGGGGCGTACTTGCGGCCCAGCTCGTACCACGGGCTGCTGGGCAGCGATGCGTAGTTGACCTTCTCGACCTCGTCGCGGGTCTCCAGCCACTCGGCGACCGCCTTGGCGTTGGCCACGTGGCGCTCGATGCGCAGGCTGAGCGTCTCCAGGCCCTGGGCGATCAGGAAGGCGTTGAACGGGGCCACCGCGGTGCCCAGGTCGCGCAGCAGCTGGACGCGCGCCTTGAGGATGAACGCCAGGTTGGCACCCAGTGCGCTGCCCACCCCGAGGTCACGGGCGTAGACCAGCCCGTGGTAGCTCGGGTCGGGCTCGTTGTAGTTCGGGAACTTCGCCGGATCAGCACCGAAGTCGAAGTTGCCCGAGTCCACGATCGCACCGGCGACCGCCGTGCCGTGCCCGCCGAGGTACTTGGTGGCCGAGTGCACGACGATGTCCGCGCCGAACTCGATCGGGCGGATCAGGTACGGCGTGGCCACGGTGTTGTCCACGACCAGCGGGACACCGGCCTCGTGGGCGACGCCGGCCACCCCCTCGATGTCGAGGATGTCGTTCTTCGGGTTGGAGATGGTCTCGGCGAAGAACGCCTTGGTGTTCGGCTTGACCGCGGCACGCCAGCTGTCGAGGTCGTCGGGGTCCTCGACGAACGAGACCTCGATGCCCAGCTTCTTGAAGGTGTAGTGGAACAGGTTGTAGGTGCCCCCGTACAGGCTCGGGCTGGACACGATGTGGTCACCGGCCTCGGCGATGTTCAGCAGCGCGATGGTCTCGGCGGCCTGGCCGGAGGACACCAGCAGGGCACCGACGCCACCTTCGAGGGAGGCGATGCGCTCCTCGACCGCGGCCTGGGTCGGGTTCATGATCCGGGTGTAGATGTTGCCGAACTCCTTGAGCGCGAACAGGTTCGCGGCATGGTCGGTGCTGTCGAACGTGTAGCTGGTGGTCTGGTAGATCGGCAGGGCGCGTGCGTTCGTGGCGCTGTCCGGGTTCTGCCCGGCGTGGATCTGGCGGGTCTCGAAGGACCAGGCGTTGTTCATCTCGACGTCTCCTCGTGGTGGCCCCAGGGGGCCGTGGCGGGTGTGACGTTGGTCTGGAATCGGGTGTGCCGAGTCCCAGGCCCTCGTCGGGTCTGGGGCCTTGCTGGGAGCAAGACCCGCGCTTGCTGCGTCCCGCCGGCGGCGGTAGCAACCAGGTCCTCACCTGGGGCACCCCACCGCGGTGGGAGGGTTGCCGCCCAGCAAGCCAGGGCTTGATGCTGGGACTCTTGACCTGTCGCAGAAGGTACACGGGCCCGATGGATGGCGCAAACGCGCTCCAGCCGGCGTGTCGGTGGGCGTCATCGCCTCCCCGGGTTTCGGCACTCGGACTCCGGGAGGCCGGTCAGGGACTCCCGCCAGGCCCGTGGATCGCAGCCCCCGGCCATGAGCTGCGAGGCCAGGCGGGCCAACCGGTAGTCGGGATCCTCCTCGAGGGCGCGCTGGATGCACAGGGTCGCCAGGGCGCCCCCGCCGCGCATCCAGGCCACGAGCCCGGTGAGGGTCGCCACGGGGGCGACGGAACCCTCAGGTGCGGTCCTCAGGGCATCGCAGAGCACCTCGATGGTCGTCTCCCAGCAGCGGTCGCAGTGGTGCCCGCGGACGACCAGCCGGTGCAGGACGACGTCCCGGACGCGGATGTCGTCCAACGCGCGCAGCATCCGCACCGCCCGGGCCGGTGTGGACGGCATCATCGGGGCGCCGCAGCTGTTGCGGGGCAGCAGCACCCCGGTGAGGAACGCGATCTGCGCGTCGCGCCAGCGCTGCGTGGCCAGTGGTGGGCGTCTGCGGGCCATCACCCGCTGGACCTCCGCAGCGCGCTCCTCGTTGCGGGTGATCCGGGCTGAGAGGTCGGTGCGGCTGCCCAGAGGGGCGTAGCCGGCGTAGACGTACTCGGCGCGCACGGCGTTCATGACCTGGGTGTCCAGGGGCGTGCCCTGCGTGGGGCAGCAGGCCGGATCCATGCAGGTGTGTGACCACCACATGCGCCCGTTCGTGCTGAGGTTGGCCCCGACCTCGATGCCGAGCATGTCCAGTGCGGACGACAGTGCGCGCAGGAAGCCCGCACTTGACACCTCATCACGCGCCCTGTCGTCGGGGTCCTCGACCCAGGCGACCCAGTCGATGGCGAAGCCACCCGTCCGCTGGATGCTCAGGGCGACCTGGGCAGCGGCCTCAGCGGCCTGCTCGTGTGGCGGCAGGTCGACGCGCAGGACGACCGGCGAGACCCTCCCGGGCACGCCATGGATGAAGGCGACGAGCGATCTCTCCGGCTGGAAGCCCAGGAGTGGGGCGCAGGACGCCACGAGTCCGCTGGGACAGGTGATCGGGGGCAGGTCGGCTTGGGCTGTCATGGGCCAACCGTTGCCCGTGATCGGGCGACCGTGAAGAGCGCCGGGATGATCTGTGGACAGCCGTGCTCAGATGTCCTCACCGACCGCGAGGATCTTCGCGGTCCAGGTACCGGCGGGGGCAACGACCACACACTCGTCACCGGCCGTCTGGCCCAACAGGGCGAGGGCAAGCGGTGAGGTGTCGCTGATCCGCTCGTCGTCGAGGTAGGCCTCCACCGGATCGACGATCCGCACGACGCGACGGTGTCCGTCGGCGTCGGTGATGGCAACTCGGCTCCCCAGCGTGATCACCGGCCCGAGGTTCGCCAGATCCAGGGTCCCGGACGTGCCCAGAAGCACCATGAGTCGATCGTGCTCGGCCTGGAGTCGCTCGAAGTCGGCCACGACACGCTCGTCGCGCTCGTCCTCCACCAGCATGGGGCGCATCGCGGGGAGCTCCTCGTGCGCGATCTCGTCCACCCGTGCCTGCAGCCCTGCCCGCCCGTGGGGCGTCAGCATCACCTGCGTGTGCTCAGTCACCACTGCCACCCACCCTCCGTTGGTCCCCCACGTCCCTCAGGGGCGTGAACCGTGAGGGTACCCGGTGGTCGTGGCACATGACGCAGTGGGACCCATGAGGTCGGTGCGGACGTTGAGGGGCCCGAACATCCTGCGGCTTCCCCTCCGCAGAGCGCCCGGGCCCTGTTGATCAACGTACCGTCGCCGTGCCCGCGCGCCGGGCAACGGCACGCCGAGGAGGCCCACGAATCGGCCCACCCCGCGGATGCAGCCGTCCCGCGCTGGTCGCAGACTGGACCCATGGCCCGCTACAGCACCACCACACTCTTCACCGCCGCTCCCCCTCTGGTCGTCCTGGACCACCTTGCGGACTTCGCCAGCGTGGCCGACTGGGATCCCGGAATCACCGCGGCGTCCCTCATCGCGGGCGAACCGGGGCGGGTCGGGTCCCGCTACCAGGTCACGGCGACCTTCGGACCCCGACACATCCCGCTCGAGTACGTCATCACCGAGAGGGTGGACCCCGGTGACGATCGACCGGGGCGGGTGGTCCTCGTTGCGGACGGCGGGTCCTTCACCTCCCACGACACCATCACCGTCACAGCCGTGGAGGGCGGCAGCCAGGTCCAGTACGAGGCGATCCTGACCCTCCCTGGGGCGCGACGTGTGCTGGACTGGCCCCTGGGCCTGAGCTTCCAGGTGATCGGGCGCCGGGCGGAGAAGGGGTTGCGCGCCGAGCTCGCGGAGCTTGCCCTCGCACCTGACGGGGGGCCCGAATGAGCGTGCTTCGCTCGGCCGCTTCGGGGAGCGCACGGTTGGCCGACGGGGCCCTCGAGCTCACCGTGGCGGGAGGCTTCGGCAGCACCGGCATCCGGCTGCGGCGCACGATGTTCGGCTGGTCGGATCCCCCTCGGCTCGATGGGCGCCGCGTGGTCATCACGGGTGCCACCTCGGGGATCGGCCTGGCGTGCGCCCGCGCGATGGTTGACCTGGGTGCCGAGCTGGCCATCGTCGGTCGGGACGCGGAGCGCACGCAGGCGACGGCGACGGATCTGGGGCGTGACTCGGGGATCGAGGTCACGGCCCACATCGCAGACCTCAACCGCCTGGCCGATGCACGTCGCGTGGCCGACGAGATCGCCGCTGGCGGGGCAGCCGTGGACGTCCTGGTGCACAACGCCGGGGCGCTGACCGCTGAGTATCGGCGCACGGAGGACGGCTTCGAGGCCACCTACGCCTCGCAGGTCCTCAGCCCGCACATCCTGACCTCCCGACTGCTGCCGGCGCTGCAGCGGGGCTCGGATCCGAGGGTGATCGTGGTCGCCTCAGGTGGGATGTACGCAGAGAAGCTGGATGTGGCCACCGTGCAGATGGCGGCCGCCGAGTACGACGGCGTGCGTGCCTATGCGCGGGCCAAACGGGCGCAGGTGACCCTGACCCAGGAGTGGGCCCGCCGCTTCCCCGAGTGCCCGGTGGCGTTCCACAGCATGCACCCGGGGTGGGCGGACACCCCGGGCGTCCAGACATCCCTGCCGACGTTCCGCCGCGTCACCCGCCCGATCCTGCGCACCCCGCAGGAGGGCGCGGACACGATCGTGTGGCTCGCCGGAGTTGATCCGATCCCCGGGCCGAACGGCTCCTTCTGGCTGGATCGGGCTCCGCGGGCCACCGTGCGCTACCCCGGTACACGCCCGGCGGCGCGGGAGCCAGCCGCGCTGTGGGACATGGTGTGCCAGCAGAGCGGCGAGACACCTGCCTGCACGGGTTGATCCGGCTGGTTGCTGAACACGTCGGCCCCCCACCTGCGTGGCGGGGGGCCGACGTGTGATGCAGGTCGGTCAGGCGGACGGGGCGGCGATCCGGCCCCCCGAGAAGTACCGCCATGCGTAGGCGATCGCGATGGCAGTCACCGGGACGGTGACGAGCAATCCGACTCCGCAGAGGAGCGCCCCCGCGACGTTGAGCAGGAAGCTCAGCACTGCCAGGAGGATCAGCGGCCCGACGTTGGCGGCGACGACCTCGAACGAGGCGCGGATCGCCCCCGTGGGGGTCGACTGAGGAGCTGTCGTGACCGAGTCGGACTTCCTGTCGATGATGGCGTATCCGTAGAACTGCAGCAGGAAGCCGGCGATCAGGCCCGGGATGATGCACAGGAGGAGCCCGACCGTGACCACCAGGGCGACCAGCAGGGAGGCGATGAAGTAGGGCCCGATGTCCTTCGTGGAGACCAGTTGCTCCACACTCGGGCGCCCTCCGTCCAGGATCGCCAGGGCCGCGCGGATCAGGCCGAGCCCGATCACCAGGGAGATGAAGAAGCTCAGGACGCTGCCGGTGATGCTCAGCAGCCAGTTGTCGAAGCCGCGCGACAGCCAGTTGCTCAGACCGCTGGCGACGATCAGGACCAGCCCGATGAGTGCCAGCGGGCCGATGTTGGCCGTGAAGCCCTTCCATCCGTAGCCGATCGCATCCGTGGCCGAGAAGGGTGCCCGCTGGGGTGCAGGAACCACGGGCGGGTAGTACCCGGGGGGCGGAGGGTAGCCGGACCCCGGGGGCGGCGGAGGGTAGCCGGACCCCGGAGGAGGCGGTGGGGGCGGTGGGTATCCAGCGCCGGGCGGCGGGGGCGGGAACGTACCGCCGGAGGGCGGCGGCGGTGGTGGGTATCCAGCGCCGGGCGGCGGGGGCGGGTAGGCCCCCGGTGGGCCGGGCGGAGGGGAGCTCGGTGGGGGCGGGGGCGGCGGTGGCGGGCTGGCGTCCCCGCCGGGCGGGGGCTGGGGAACCAGTGACGAGTCCCCCAGGGCAGACCCGACGTCGGGGGTGTCCTGCTGCCCCGGATCCGGGTCCTTGGGGGGTGGTGTCGAGGTGGGATCGGTCATGGTCGCTTCCTCACCGCGGACCGGGGTGGTCCGCTTGCACCTCTGAGCGTATTCCGCTCACAACGCCAAGCGGCGTCGACCCTCCCAGAGGACCGACGCCGCCTGACTCGCTCACATCAGCTGCAGCCGCTGGTGCTCCCGCAGCCCTCGCAGACGTAGCACGAGCCCGCGGGGCGCATCTTCACCCCGCACGTCATGCACAGGGGGGCGTCCGAGGCCTTGCCGTTGATCGCCTCGAGGAGCTCGGCGGATGAGTGCACGCCACTCAGCGACATGCCCCCGGCGCCGTGGCCCGCAGTCAGCGGGCCGGCGGGCTCCAGCGGGAGGTCGTCAACGGGAACGGACTGCGCCAGCCCTTCGACGTCGATCTCGAGTTGGGCGCCTCCATAGGTGGCAGCCACCTGCGCGGCGCGCTCCTCAGCGGTGAAGATGCCCAGGGCCTCACGGCTGTCGTAGTCGAGGTAGTCCAGCGCCAGGCGGCGGAAGATGTAGTCGACGATCGACTGGGCCATCCGGATGTCCGGGTCATCGGTCATGCCTGAGGGCTCGAACCGCATGTTCACGAACTTGTTCACGAAGGCCTCGAGCGGGACCCCGTACTGCAGGGCGATCGAGGTGGCGATCGAGAACGCGTCCATCACTCCGGCCAGCGTCGAGCCCTGCTTGCCGAGCTTGAGGAAGACCTCACCGAGGCCGTCGTCCGGGTAGGAACCAGCGGTCATGTAGCCCTCGGCGCCCCCGACCGCGAACGAGACCGTGCGGCTCGGACGGGACTTGGGCAGCCGCTTGCGGATCGGCCGGTACTCGACCTCGACCGGGGTGTCGGCGCTGGCCTTCTTCGCCTTGCCGTCTGACAGCGGCTGGCCGACCTTGCAGTTGTCGCGGTAGATCGCCAGGGCCTTGATCCCCATCTTCCAGGCCTGGAAGTAGATCTCCTCGACCTCCTCGATGGTGGCCGTCTCGGGCATGTTCACGGTCTTCGAGATCGCCCCGGACAGGAAGGGCTGGCAGGCAGCCATCATGCGCACGTGGCCCATCGGGGTGATGGCCCGCTCCCCCATGGCGCAGTCGAACACCGAGTAGTGCTCGGGACGCAGCGCTGGGGCGTCGATCACGTGTCCGTGCTCGGCGATGTACTCGACGATGGCCTCGATGGTCTCCCCGGTGTAGCCCAGGCGCACCAGCGCACGGGGGATCACCTGGTTGACGATCTGCATGGAGCCGCCACCCACGAGCTTCTTGAACTTGACCAGTGAGAAGTCGGGCTCGATGCCTGTGGTGTCGCAGTCCATCATGAAGCCGATGGTCCCCGTGGGGGCCAGGACCGAGGCCTGCGCATTGCGCCACCCGTGCACGGTCCCGATCTGGATGCCCTCCTGCCACACCTGGGACGCGAGCTTGAGCACGTCGGCGTCCAGCGACGAGTGCGTGCGCTGGGAATCCGTGGCCGCAGCGTGCTTGCGCATCACCCGGGTGTGGGCGTCCTTGTTGCGGGCGTAGCCCTCGTACGGGCCCACGACTGAGGCCAGCTCAGCCGAGCGCTTGTACGCCGTCCCGGTCATGAGGCTGGTGATCGATGCGGCCAGCGCCCGGCCCGCGTCGGAGTCGTAGGCCAGGCCGGTGGCCATGAGCAGCGCTCCGAGGTTGGCGTAGCCGATGCCGAGCTGGCGGTACTTGCGGGTCGTGTCGCCGATCGCCTCGGTCGGGAAGTCCGCGAAGCAGATCGAGATGTCCATCGCCGTGATGATGAACTCGACGGCCTTCTTGAACAGGGGTGCGTCGAAGGTGTCGTCATCCTTGAGGAACTTCAGCAGGTTCAACGAGGCGAGGTTGCACGACGAGTTGTCCAGGCTCATGTACTCCGAGCATGGGTTGGACGCGGTGATCCGCCCTGACTCCGGGTTGGTGTGCCAGTCGTTGATCGTGTCGTCGTACTGGATCCCCGGGTCCGCACAGGCCCACGCGGCCTCGGACATGGAGCGGAAGAGCTTCTTGGCATCGACGGTCTCGATGACCTCGCCGGTCCCCCGGGCAGTCAGCCCGAACTCGCGCTTCTCCTCGACGGCCCGCATGAACTCATCGGAGACCCGCACGGAGTTGTTGGCGTTCTGGTACTGCACCGACGTGATGTCCTTGCCGCCGAGGTCCATGTCGAAGCCGGCATCGCGCAGGACACGGATCTTCTCCTCCTCGCGGACCTTGGTGGCGATGAACTCCTCGATGTCCGGGTGGTCGACGTCCAGGACGACCATCTTCGCCGCCCGACGGGTGGCTCCACCGGACTTGATGGTGCCCGCCGAGGCGTCCGCGCCGCGCATGAACGAGACCGGGCCGGAGGCGGTGCCACCGCTGGAGAGCAGCTCCTTGCTGGAGCGGATCCGGGAGAGGTTCAGGCCGGCGCCTGAGCCGCCCTTGAAGATCCAGCCCTCCTCGCGGTACCAGTTGAGGATGGAGTCCATCGTGTCGTCGACCGAGAGGATGAAGCAGGCGCTGACCTGTTGGGGCGACGGGGTTCCGACGTTGAACCACACCGGGGAGTTGAAGGAGAACACCTGGTGCACGAGCATCCACGTGAGCTCGTGCTCGAAGATCTCCGCGTCCTCCTCGGTGGCGAAGTACCCGTGCTCGCGGCCCGCGCGACCGTAGGTCAGCACGACACGATCGATGAGCTGGCGCAGGCTGGTCTCGCGCTGCTCGGTGCCGACCGCACCGCGGAAGTACTTGGTGGTGACGATCGTGTACGCGTTGACCGACCAGAAGTCGGGGAACTCCACGCCACGCTGCTCGAACACCGTCTCGTTGGTCTTCCAGTTGGTCTGCACCACGTCGCGGCTCTCCCAGACGATCTCGTCGTAGGGGTGGACGCCCGGCGTGCTGAACACGCGCTCGAACCGAACGCTGGGAACCACGCGCGGCCGCCTCTCTGTGCTGGTGCGGGACTCGGCAGCCTTCTGGTTGTCCGACGATGCTCGGGTCATGCGTACTCCTCTGGATCGGCCGCGGGGCTCCGCGGTGGTACCCCGGTGGACCGGGCGGATGGATGGTGCGGGTGTTCGGGTCCGCTCCGGGGGGCCGGCTCGGAGGTCGTGGGTCTCGTGCTTCAGGTGGTTCCGGCGCGCAGGTCGACCGAGGTGGTCCCCAGGCCGGGGTCGGCGCGCAGCAGGGTGATCTCGGCCTCGAAGTCGGCCAGCGACTCGAAGGAGCGGTACACCGAGGCGAAGCGCAGGTAGGCGACCTCGTCGAGGATCCGCAGTGGGCCGAGGATGGCCATCCCCACGTCATGGGAGGCGATGGCGGCCTGTCCCGACGCACGCAGCCCGTCCTCCACCTGCTGGGCGAGGTGGGCCAGGTCGTCCTCGCTGACCGGGCGCCCCTGGCAGGCCTTGCGCACACCGGAGACGACCTTGTCCCGGCTGAACGGCTCGATGACACCTGAGCGCTTGACCACGAGCATGCTCATCGTCTCGACCGTGGTGAACCGCTGGCTGCACGACGGACAGAGCCTGCGGCGTCGGATGGCGGTGCCGTCCTCCGTGGAGCGTGAGTCCACCACCCGGGTCTCGGCGGAGCGACAGAACGGACAGAACATGGGTCACCTCCGCGGGATCGTGATGGGCTTCTCTGCGGGTGGACCGGCTCCCCTGGGGATCGCCCTGGGGATGACCTGTCCAGAACCTGTGGATGATCAACCACAACCTGTGGATGACTTACACCGGTGTAACTACTAGATGTGGTGAACCGTAGACCCTGGATCCCCAGGACGCAAGCATTGTCAGAAGATTCGTTCGCGCGCGTTCAGAGACCGCTGGGAACGAGCAGCACCTGGCCCGGCTGGATGAGGTTGGAGCGCAGGCCGTTGAGGTCGCGGATGCGGCTGACCACCTCACGCGGGTCCGTCGTCGGGGCTGTGCGTCCGGCGATGGCCCACAGCGAGTCGCCGGGCTCCACCACCACGGACAGGGTGCTCACCGGCACCATGACCTCCCCTGAGGATGCGCGCGCCAGCCCTCCCCCGACGACGTCGGCGATGCTGACGGCGAGCAGGAGGAGCACGGCCGCGAGGGCCAGGCTGCGGGCCAGGCGGCCACGGCGGGTGAGCCGAACGACATGAGCCGACACCTGCGCTGGGGACCAGACTGCGGTGGCTCCGTATGTGGACATGGGGACCTCCTCCTCGAACGGATGTTCGTTCGAACACCTGTGCTAGTTGTACCACCACCGACCGACACGCTCAAGGCCAAATCGAACAAATGTTTGAACAATTCGGTCCGCGGCGGTAGCGTTCCCTCAGGTGGTCATCGCTGGACCGCCTGAGACTCAAGGCTCGCGCAGGGGTCCGACATCGCCACGTCGAACGACTCGCGAGGGACTGAACTGGAGGGCACCATGGCCACGATCCATCCACTCCCCGACTCCCCCGAGGACCATGTCGGGCTCACCGCGCGGCAGCGACGGGTCCTCGAGGTCATCCGCGAGTCCGTCGAGGGGCGCGGCTATCCGCCCAGCGTCCGGGAGATCGGTGAGTCCGTCGGCCTCAACTCCCCGTCGAGCGTGGCCCACCAGCTCAAGGTGCTGGAGGCCAAGGGGTACCTGCGGCGCGACCCGAACCGACCACGGGCCATGGAGGTCCTCGATCCGTACGGCGAGGCCGCCGATCCCACGGACAGCGGCGAGGGACGTCCGGACGCGGTGTTCGTGCCCGTCGTCGGGCAGATCGCGGCCGGCGGGCCGATCCTCGCCGACCAGGTGGTCGAGACCGTCTTCCCGCTGCCGCGCGAGCTGGTCGGCGACGGCGACCTCTTCCTGCTGCGCGTCAAGGGCGACTCCATGATCGAGGCCGCGATCTGCGACGGCGACTACGTGGTCATCCGGGCGGGCCAGGCCGCGGAGAACGGGGCGATCGTGGCGGCGCTGCTCGAGGACGAGGCCACGGTCAAGACCCTCAAGCGTCGCGATGGTCACACGTGGCTGATGCCCCACAACCCGGCGTACGAGCCCATCGATGGGGACCACGCGGTGATCATGGGGACAGTCGTGGCGGTGCTCCGACGCGTCTGAGCCCCGCGATGCTGCCGTGGGTCCCGGTGCTGGCCTAGTCTTCGGGTCGTGTCCGAGACCCCGAAGCTGGCTCCGGCCGAACGCGCGCAGGCGGGCACTGAAGCCCGGCGCATCCTGCCCCGCCAGTCGCTGGCCGAATGGACTCCCCCAACCGACCGGCCGGATCCGGTCGACCTCCTGATCGCCCAGGGCGAGGGCCGGATCGAGACCCTCGTGCCCATCCGGCACGGGCGCATGAGCACCTCGCCCTTCGCCTTCTACCGTGGATCCGCGGTGGTGATGGCCTCGGACCTGGCCAGCCAGCCGAGCACCGGGCTGACGGCACAGCTGTGCGGGGATGCCCATATCGCCAACTTCGGGATGTTCGCCTCCCCCGAGCGGACCCTGCTGTTCGACCTCAACGACTTCGATGAGACCCATCCGGGTCCGTTCGAGTGGGACGTGAAGCGCCTGGCCGCCTCGGCCGTGCTCACGGCACGCTCCAACGGCTGGCGGGCGTCGGCCCAGCGGGCGATGGCGCGCATGGCGGCCTCGGCCTACCGGGAGGCGATGCGCCAGTTCGCCGCGATGAACACCTTGGACGTCTGGTACTCCCGGCTCGACGTGTCGGCCATCGGCCAGCTGGCCAGCACCCTGCCCCCGGAGTCGGCCCTGGCCCGCGTGGAGCGTTCCATCGAGGGTGCTCGACGTCGGACCAACCTGCAGGCGATGGGCAAGCTGACCACTGTGGTCGACGGCCAACGCCAGTTCGTGGAGGATCCGCCGCTGCTGATGCGGGTCAGCGCGGAGCACGCCGACCTGTTGGGGCAGGACGCGATGCGGACCTACCGGGAGACCCTGGTGTCGGACCGGGCGGCGCTGCTCGACCAGTTCCATGTCGTGGACGTGGCGCGCAAGGTCGTCGGGGTCGGCAGCGTGGGGACCCGCTGCTACGTGCTGCTGCTGCAGGGGGTCGACGGCACCGATCCACTCGTCCTGCAGTTCAAGGAGGCCACGGCCTCGGTCCTCGAGCCCTACACCGAAGCCAGTGCGTTCGACCATCACGGCGCCCGGGTGGTCGCCGGCCAGCGGATCCTGCAGGCGGCGTCAGACATCTTCATCGGGTGGACCTCGGCCACCGACGCCCACAACGTGGTGCACGACTCGTACGTCCGGCAGCTGCGTGACATGAAGTTCTCCCCCGACCTGTCCGCCCTTGATGAGGCTGCGCTGCGGATGTACCTGCACGCCTGCGGCTGGACCCTGGCGCGTGCCCACGCACGCTCCGGCGACAGGTTGGCGATCGCGGCGTACCTCGGGAGCAGCACCAAGTTCGAGGATGCCATCACGACGTGGGCCATGGGCTACGCCGACCAGGCCGAGGCCGACCACGAGGCGATGGTCCACGGGATCCGGATGGCCCGCCTGCCCGCCATCACGGGCGTCTAGTCGAGGTCGGCGGCCGTCAGGGTGGCATCGAGGCGCCCGAGCGCGGCGAGGACCGTCGTCAGGTCGGTCGTCCACCACAGCGGTGGCAGGCTCGCACGCAGGCGCGCGCCGTAGCCCGTGGTCGCGAGTCGGGAGTCCAGCACGGCAACCACGCCACGGTCATCGGGGGTCCGGATGAGCCGCCCGGCACCCTGCGCGAGCATGAGGGCCGCCCGTGGCACGGACACCGCGGCGAACCCGCTGCCCCCCTGGGCGTCGATGAGCTCCTGGCGCGCGGAGACCACCGGGTCATCCGGGCGCGGGAACGGGATCCGGTCGATGACGACCAGCGTGCAGGAGGGCCCCGGGACGTCGACGCCCTGCCACAGGGACAGCGTGCCGAGCAGGGAGGCCCGTGGGTCCTCAGCGAACTGGCGCACGAGCCCGGCCACGGCGTCGCCGCGTCTGGCCACGATCAGCGGACGATCCGCACGCCCGGCCAGTCTGCGGCGCAGCACCTCCTCCGCACGCTCGACGGAGCGCCACGACGAGAACAGGGCCAGCGTCCGCCCACCGGCGGCGTCGAGCAGGTCGGCGATCTGCTCGAGGGCCTGTTCGCTGATCCCCTCGCGGCCCGGGCGCGGCAGGTCGGCTGCGCAGTAGAGCATCCCCTGCCGGCTGTGGTCGAAGGGTGACCCCACGTCCAGCCCGCGCCAGCCGTCGGGGCACCCGAGGCTGGCCGCCAGCGGCTCGAACGATCCGCCGATGGCCAGCGTGGCGCTGGTCAGGGCCACGGGGCGACCGGCGAAGAGGTTGGCCTCGAGCAGGTCGTGCACGGAGATCGGCGCGATGTACAGGCTCGGGGGGCCACCCGATCGCCCGCCGACCCAGGCCACCGACGCCGAGCTGAGCAGCAGGGCCTCGGCCGCCACCTCGTGCACCCCCTGGATCGCCGCTCGGGCGGTGGTCCGGTCCGCGGCGGCCTCCGGCGCGTCGGCGCTGTCACCACGCATCCCGCCGAGGGCCGCGTGCCCGGCGTCGCGAAGTGCCGTGATCGCGACGACGAGCTCGCTGGGCAGGGCGCGCAGCCGACCCTCGGGCATCTCGGCGAGCACGTCGCCGAGGTAGCCGGCAGCATCGAGCAGCGGGTCCACGAGCTCGGGGGTGAGGAACTTGCGGGCACGCCCGGCCGCACGCTCGACCACCGGGGCCGACAGCTCGCGAGTGAGTGCCGTGGTCATCCGGTCGACGAGCTCGTGGGCCTCGTCGACGACCACAGCCCCATGCTCGGGGAGGACGGGCACCTCGCCCTGGACGTGGATCGCCAGCAGGGCGTGGTTGGTCACGATCAGGTCGGCCTCGCGGGCGCGCGCGCGGGCCGCCTCAGCGAAGCAGTCCTGGCCGAAGGCGCAGTTCGTGGCTCCCGGGCACTCCCGGGCCGAGACCGAGAGCCCGGACCACACGCGACCGTCCACCGGGTCGCTGAGATCGTCGCGGTCCCCGGTCTCGGTTGTGGTCGCCCACTTCCGCAGCCGCACCGCCTGTCGGCCCAGCCGCGTCGTGGGGGTGTCGAACAGGGCCGACTCCTCCGGGTCCGGGGACCCGCGGTTGAGGCGGTCCAGGCACAGGTAGTTGCTGCGTCCCTTGAGGACGGCGAAGGTGACGTCGCGTCCCAGCGCCGGCGACAGGGCGCGGCTGACGATCGGCAGGTCCTTGTCGACGAGCTGGCGCTGCAGGGCCAGCGTTGCGGTGGCGATCACGACCGGTTCGTCGGTGGCTGTCGCGTGCCGCGCGGCGGGCACCAGGTAGGCAAGGGACTTCCCCGTCCCCGTGCCGGCCTGGACCAGGACCGTGCCGGACCCGGAGTCGAGGCATCCGGCGATCTCCCCGGCCATCTGCGCCTGCCCCGAACGGGGCTCACCGCCCAGCTCGCGGACGGCCAGGTCGAGCAGGTCGCTGACCGAGGGCGCCTCGTCGGTCGGGTCGTCCGCGGCTTCAGGGTCGGTCACTCCGGTGCGCCCTCAGCGGCCCGCTCGTCGGGATCGACGGCCGCCGCGATGAGCTCGGCGGCCAGCTGCTCCCCCACCACGGCCCGCATCTGCGCACCCCCGGCCACGTAGTCGACCTGGACGTCACGACCCTCCTCGTGGGCCCGGGCGACGAGGTCACCGCGGTCGAAGGGGATCAGCACCTCGACCAGCTCTGTCGGGTTGGGCAGGTCGAGCTCCACGGCTGCCAGGAGCTCGGGGATGCCGACCCCGGTGGCGGCGGACACCACAACCGAGTGCGGCTCCCTGGCCTGGATGCGACCCACGACAACGGGGTCGGCGATGTCGGCCTTGTTGATCACGATGAGCTCAGGTACCTGGGACGCCCCGATCTCGGCGAGCACCTCGCGCACAGCGGCGATCTGGCCCTCGGGGAAGTCGTCGGAGCCGTCGACCACGTGCAGGATCAGGTCCGCGTCGGTGACCTCCTCGAGCGTGGAGCGGAACGCCTCGACCAGCTGGTGGGGCAGGTGGCGGACGAACCCGACCGTGTCGGCGAGGGTGAACAGGCGACCCGAGGGCGTGGACGGCCTTGCGCACGGTCGGATCCAACGTGGCGAACAGCGCGTCCTCCACGAGGACTCCCGCGCCGGTCATCCGGTTGAGCAGGCTGGACTTGCCGGAGTTGGTGTACCCGGCCAGGACCACTGAGGGGGTCCGCGCGCGGCGCCGCTGGCTGCGCATCGTGCGGCGAGCCGTGGCCATCCCGGCGATCTCCCGGCGCAGGCGCGAGATGCTCTCCCGGACACGCCGGCGGTCGGTCTCGATCTTGGTCTCACCCGGGCCGCGCGAGCCGATGCCCTGGCCCCCGGCGACCCGGCCACCGGCCTGTCGGGACAGCGACTCCCCCCAGCCGCGCAGGCGTGGCAGCAGGTACTGCATCTGTGCCAGGGAGACCTGGGCCTTGCCCTCCCGGCTGCGGGCGTGCTGGGCGAAGATGTCCAGGATCAGCCACGTCCGGTCGACGACCTTGACCTTCACGAGCTCCTCGAGGCGGCGCAGCTGCCCCGGGGTGAGCTCACCGTCGCAGATGACGGTGTCGGCATCGACGAGGTTGACGACCTCGCGCAGCTCGGTGACCTTGCCGGCGCCGATGTAGGTGGCGGTGTCGGGCTTGTCGCGGCGCTGGATGAGGCCGTCGCACACCACGGATCCGGCGGTCTCGGCCAGCCGCGCCAGCTCGGCCAGGGAGCGCTCGGCATCAGCCAGCGTGCCGGAGGTCCACACCCCGACGAGCACCACCCGCTCGAGGCGGACCTGGCGGTACTCAACCTCGGTGATGTCCTGCAGCTCGGTGCTCAGCCCGGGGACGCGGCGCAGGGCCTGGCGGTCCAGCAGATCAGGTGTCTCAGACATACATCTCCCACCACGCCGGATCGATGTCCCCGCGCGCCACGACCTGTGCGGGTCCGTCGAGGTCCACGGATCCGTCGGCGAGCCACGTGACCCCGACCGTGCCCCCGGGCACGTCCACGCGGATGCGTCCGCCGCCGGGCTGACCGCCGAGATGGCGGACCGTGGCGACCGCGGCGGCGCAGGCACCCGTCCCGCAGCTCAGGGTCTCCCCCACGCCGCGCTCGTGGACCCGCATCTGGAGGTGGTCCGGTGCCAGGATCCGCACGAACTCGACGTTCACCCCCTCGGGATAGGCCTGGCCCGGGGTCACGACCGGGGCAGCGGTGAGGCTTCCGGCGGAGTCGACATCGTCGACCCACGTGACTGCGTGTGGGTTGGGCATCAGGACTCCAGCGGCCGGCAAGGGCGCGGAGTCCGGGACCGCGTCGGCGGGCCGCACCCTGATGTCGTCACGGTCGAGGAACGTGGCCTGGCCCATGCCGATCCGGATGCTTCCGGCGGCGTCGACCGTGACCCGCCGCGCTCCGCCGCGGGTGGCGATGTGGAAGTCCCCCGGGCTCGCCAGCCCCTCCTCGAGGAGGTGCGCGACGAAGACCCGTGCGCCGTTGCCGCACATCTGCGCCAGGCTGCCATCGCCGTTGCGGTAGTCCATGAACCAGGGGGCGACGTCGGCCTGGTCGGCGACCTCGGGGTGGTCGCTGGTCCTGGCCACGACCAGGACCCCGTCGGCGCCCAGGCCCCGGCGGCGATCACACAGGGCGCGCACCAGGGGCGCCTCGAGGCTCAACTCCCCCGCGGGATCGGGCAGGATCACGAAGTCGTTGCCGGTCCCGTGGCCCTTGACGAAGGGGATCGCGGCTCGCCTCATGGGTCCAGCCTACGGTCAGGCCGACCCATCAGGGCAGCGATTGCCGAAGCTGTGGATGACTGCGGTGCGGTGGCGTCGAACCACGTCGTCCGTGGGTCGCGATGGAACCAGCGTTGCTGACGTCGGGCGTACTGACGAGTGGCACGCACGATCTGCTCGGTTGCCTGGGCCCGGTCGAGGTGGCCGTCGAGCAGGTCGATCACCTGGGGGTACCCCAGCGCCCTGCTGGCGGTCCGCCCCTCACGCAGGCCGGCGACCAGCAGGCGGCGCACCTCGTCGACCAGCCCGGCGTCGAACATCGCGTCCACCCGCCCTGCGATCCGGGTGTCCAGGACGTCGCGCGGGAGGTCCAGCCCGACGCTGACGTGCGGCACCAGGGCGGGCCCGTCGGCCGGCAGCTGTGCGACGAAGGGCTGCCCGGTCAACTCCCCGACCTCGAGCGCACGCACGATCCGTCGGCCGTTCGTGGGCAGGATGTGGGCAGCGGCCGCAGGGTCCCTCGCGGCCAGTTCCGCGTGCAGGGCCTCGGGGCCCACCTCCGCGAGCCGCAACTCCCACCGTGCGCGGATGAGCGGGTCGCTGCCGGGGAACCGCAGGTCGTCGAGCAGCGCGCGGACGTACAGTCCGGACCCCCCGACCACCACTGCCGGGACCCCGCGCTGGGCCAGCTCGGTGAGGACCGCACGCCCTGCTTGCTGGTACTGCGCCACGCTGAGTTCCTCGGTGACCGCCAGGATGTCGATCATGTGGTGCGTGATGCCCTGGCGCTGGGCGATGTCCAGCTTCGCGGTTCCGATGTCCAACCCGCGGTAGACCTGGAACGCATCGGCATTGATCACCTCGCCACCGATCAGCCCTGCCACCTCAACAGCGACGTCGGACTTGCCGGCAGCAGTGGGCCCGACGATGGCCACCACGGCCGGCCACGGGCGAGGGTCGGCCACGTCAGCCCACGGGTCGCAGCCCGGGCATCCCGAGGACGACGGTCCCAGCGTCCGGGGAAGCGCCCCCCGATGTGCCTGTGCCGCATGAGGCCTGCGCCGCCTGCCACGCGTCACCCGCGCGGGTGGGTCGGATCGTGCCGGCGATGCCGATCAGGTGGTGTGGCGCGGCGGCGTCGATCCGGACCTCCACGCAGTCGCCGGGCCGGGCCCCCTCGGCGCCAGCGAAGTGCACCAGCCGGCCATCACGGGCCCGCCCGGAGATGCGGCGCGTCTGCTCGTCCTTGCGCCCCTCGCCCTCGGCCACGAGCACCTCGGTCCGGGTGCCGACCAGGCCGAGGTTCCCCTCCCAGGAGATCCGCTCCTGGGCCGCCACGAGGCGCTCGTAGCGCTCCTGGACGATGGCCTTCGGGACCTGGTCGGGCATCTCCGCGGCCGGAGTTCCCGGACGTGGGGAGTACTGGAACGTGAACGCGGCACTGAACCGTGCCCGCTCCACAAGGTCCAGGGTGTCGGCGAAGTCGGCCTCGGTCTCCCCCGGGAACCCCACGATGATGTCGGTCGTGATCGCTGCCGACGGGATCGCCGAGCGGACGTCGTCGAGGATGGCCAGGAAGCGGTCGCGCCGGTACGAGCGGCGCATCGAACGCAGGATCCGGTCGCTGCCGGACTGCAGGGGCATGTGCAGGGACGGCATGACCGTCGGAGTCTGGGCCATGGCGTCGATGACGGCACGGGTGAAGTCGCGCGGGTGCGGCGAGGTGAAGCGCACGCGCTCGATCCCGGGGACCGCCCCCACCGCGCGCAGCAGGTCGGCGAAGGCGTCGCCGGCACCGAAGTCGGCGCCGTAGGCGTTCACGTTCTGGCCCAGGAGCGTGACTTCGATGACCCCATCGGCGACCAGCGCCTCCACCTCGGCCAGGATCTCGCCGGGCCGCCGATCGCGCTCCTTGCCCCGCAGGCTGGGCACGATGCAGAACGTGCAGGTGTTGTTGCATCCGACGCTGATCGCGACCCACGCGGCGTAGGCCGACTCGCGGCGGCTGGGCAGGGTGGAGGGGAAGGTGCGCAGCGACTCCTCGATCTCGACCTGCGCCTCCCGTGCCACGGACGCGCGCTGCAGCAGGGCGGGCAGGGCGTCCACGTTGTGGGTGCCGAACACGACGTCGACCCACGGAGCCCGGTCCACGATGTGCTCCCGGTCCTTCTGCCCGAGGCAGCCACCCACGGCGATCTGCATGCCCTCGTGGGTGCGCTTGACCGACGCCAGATGCCCGAGGTTGCCGTACAGCTTGGTGTCTGCGTTCTCGCGGACCGCGCAGGTGTTGAGCACGACCACATCGGCCTGCTGGTCGGCGCCGGCCCTGGCATACCCGTGGGACTCCAGCAGCCCGGCGATCCGCTCGGAGTCGTGCACGTTCATCTGGCAGCCGTAGGTGCGCACCTGGTAGGTGCGCACAGCCGTGGGTGTCGTATCCATGAGGGTTCAAGGGTAGGTGCTGGACCCGGGATCGCGAGAAACGCGGCGTCCGGGCAGTCAGCTCAGTCCCAGCCTGCGGGCTGATGGGGTCCGTGGTCGTCCTCGGAGTCGACGGCGTCGAGCACCTCACGCACGACCTGGGCGCTGAGCCCGGGGCCGTACCCCTTGCGGGCCAGCGCCCCCGACAGCCGGCGCACCTGGGTGGCGCGTGGCAGGCCCGTCACCGACCGGGCCTTGCGAGCCGCGACCTCGCGAGCCGCGGCCAGCTCGTCCTCGGCGCTGACCTCGGCCAGCGCCTCGTCGATCAGCTCAGCGGCGACGCCCTTGCGGTGCAGCTCGCTGCGCAGGGCCCGTCCGGAGAGGTTCCGGGTGCGTTGCCGGGACTCGACCCACATGCGGGCGAAGACCCGATCATCGACGAGGCCGACCTCCTCGAACCGGTCGAGGACGCGCACGGCCACGTCCTCGGGGACGTTGCGCTCCCGCAGCGTGGACGCCAGCTCACTGCGGGTCCGGGGTGCTGCCTCCAACCGCCGCAGCAGGATGGTCCGGGCGACCTGCTCCGGATCCGCCGGGGAGCCCTCGGGATCGTCCGGCGGATCCGCCGCCCATGGACGGCCGACCACGGATCAGAGATCGATCGGCCGTGGGGCGTCGGCCACCGTCAGGTCGATCGGTGCATCGACCTGCGGCCCGATGCCGAGCTTCTCCTTGATCCGCTTCTCGATCTCGTCGGCGAGGTCGGGGTTGTCGCGCAGGAAGGCCCGTGCGTTCTCCTTGCCCTGGCCCAGCTGGTCGCCGTCGTAGGTGTACCAGGCACCGGACTTGCGCACGAACCCCTGGTCGACGCCCATGTCGATCAGGCCGCCCTCCCGGGAGATCCCGATGCCGTAGAGGATGTCGAACTCGGCCTGCTTGAAGGGCGGGGCGACCTTGTTCTTCACGACCTTGACTCGGGTCCGCGACCCGACCGGCTCGGTGCCGTCCTTGAGCGTCTCGATGCGGCGCACATCCAGGCGGACCGAGGAGTAGAACTTCAGCGCCTTGCCACCGGTTGTGGTCTCGGGGCTGCCGAACATCACACCGATCTTCTCGCGCAGCTGGTTGATGAAGATCGCGGTGGTGTTCGTGTTGCTCAGCGCACCGGTCATCTTGCGCAACGCCTGGCTCATGAGCCGTGCCTGCAGCCCGACGTGGCTGTCGCCCATCTCGCCCTCGATCTCGGCCTTGGGCGTGAGGGCGGCCACCGAGTCGATGACGATCAGGTCGACCGCCCCGGAGCGGACCAGGGTGTCGGCGATCTCCAGCGCCTGCTCACCGGTGTCGGGCTGCGAGACGTAGAGCTCGTCGAGGTTGACCCCCAGGCGCTGGGCGTACACCGGGTCCAGGGCGTGCTCGGCGTCGATGAAGGCCGCGATGCCACCCGCCTTCTGGACGCTGGCCACCGCGTGCAGGGCCACGGTGGTCTTGCCGCTGGCTTCGGGGCCGTAGATCTCCACGACCCGCCCGCGTGGCAGGCCCCCGATGCCCAGGGCCACGTCCAGGGCGATCGAGCCCGTGGGGATCACATCCATCGGCACGATCGGCTGGTCGCCCAGCCGCATCACCGTGCCCTTGCCGAACTGCTTCTCGAGGTGCAGCAGTGCGGACTCCAGTGCCTTCTCCCGATCCTGACCAGCCATTCCCACTCCTTGGATCTCGCGGTGCCCTGGGCACCTCAAACTCTGACAGGAGCGGACACTAGACCGGGTCACCGACATCGCGACCCGGTCCGATGCGATCCTGTGGACAACCCGCGAGTCGCCCCACTGACAACGGCACTGTAGTACGAACACGTGTTCGACCGGATGCGACACGCCGGATCACGTGAGGTCGCTGGGAACCCTCGCATGGGCGCAGACGGCCCGCCATACCTCTCGGGTGTCCTCGCCGTCGGCGAGGGCCTGTTCCACGGTCCGTCCGCCGAGGGTCGCCAGGTGCTGGTCGGCGGCCCAGGACCGGGCATAGGCACGCCCGAACGTCAGGTCCATCCGCTCCCAGAAGTCCGTCAGCCGCACAGGCGAATCGTGCCATCCCGTCCGGGGCGTGCGCACCGGGACCGCACGGTGGAGCCGATGTCGGGGGCAGGGTCCAAGATGGGCGCGTGGATCCCCTGGCCGCGTTCTCCGAGCCCACGAGGCGATGGTTCACCGCTGCCTTCGCGGCGCCGACCGACGTCCAGGCCCAGGCGTGGCCCCGGATCCAGGCCGGCGCCGACGTCCTGGCGGTGGCCCCGACCGGGTCGGGCAAGACCCTGGCCGCCTTCCTGTGCGCGATCGACCGCTGCCTCACCCCGCGCACCGAGCCGGGCGTCCGGGTGCTCTACGTCAGCCCGCTCAAGGCGTTGGCCGTGGATGTCGAGCGCAACCTGCGCGGCCCGCTGGCGGGGATCGCCACCCAGTGCGAGCTGCTCGGACTGCCCCGCCCGGAGATCACTGTCGGGCTGCGCACCGGCGACACTCCCGCCCAGGAGCGGCGCGTGATGGCCCGACGGCCACCGCAGGTCCTGATCACCACGCCGGAGTCCCTGTTCCTCATGCTCACCTCCGCCACCCGCAGCATCCTGGCGGGGGTCGAGTCGGTGATCATCGACGAGGTGCATGCGGTGGCCGGCTCCAAGCGCGGCGCCCATCTGGCCGTGAGCCTGGCCCGCCTGGACCACCTGGCGGGACGCCGCATCCCCCGCGTCGGCCTGTCCGCGACGGTGCGCCCCACCCACGTCGCCGCCCAGTACCTCGGCGGGGATGCCCCCGTCGAGATCATCGAGCAGGGCACGGCCAAGCAGTGGGAGCTCACCGTCCAGGTGCCCGTGGAGGACCTCGGGGAGCTCGGCACCGGTGCCGGCGCCGACGGCTCCCCCACGGCGTCGATCTGGCCCCACGTCGAGGAGCGCATCGTCGACCTCGTCGAGGCCCATCGGTCCACGATCGTCTTCGCCAACTCCCGGCGCCTGGCCGAGCGGCTGACCGCCCGGCTCAACGAGATCCACGCCCAGCGGACCGGCGAGGGGCCCGGTGCCCCGGCTGGTGCGCGGACCCCGGCGGAGGTCATGGCCCAGGCAGGTTCGACGCTCGGGGCGCAGGCCGTCCTGGCACGGGCGCATCACGGCTCGGTCAGCAAGGAGCAGCGCGCCCTCATCGAGGACGACCTGAAGACCGGACGCCTGCGGGCGGTGGTGGCCACCTCCAGCCTGGAGCTCGGGATCGACATGGGAGCCGTGGACCTCGTGGTCCAGGTGGAGGCACCTCCCTCGGTGGCCTCGGGGCTGCAGCGGGTGGGCCGCGCCGGGCACCAGGTCGGGGCCGTCTCCACGGGCGTGGTCCTGCCCAAGTACCGCGCCGACCTGCTCACCAGCGCGGTCGTGGTCCAGCGGATGCGGACCGGGGCCATCGAGGAGCTGCGGATCCCGGCGAACCCGCTGGACGTCGCCGCACAGCAGATCGTCGCCTGCGTGGCGATGGACGACTGGCCTGCCGCGGACCTGCTGGCCCTGCTGCGGCGGACCGCGCCGTTCGCCGAGCTGACCCCCGCCGTGTACGAGGCGGTCCTCGAGATGCTCGCCGGGCGGTACCCGTCGGATGCCTTCGCCGAGCTCCGACCCCGGATCGTCTGGGACCGCACCGACGACGTGCTCAGCGCGCGGCCGGGCGCCCAGCTCCTGGCCGTCACATCAGGGGGGACCATCCCGGACCGTGGCCTGTTCGGCGTGCACATCGTCGGTGGCGGCCGGGTGGGCGAGCTCGACGAGGAGATGGTCTACGAGTCGCGTGTCGGCGACGTGTTCGCCCTCGGGGCCAGCAGCTGGCAGATCATCGAGATCACCCACGACCGGGTCAACGTGGTGCCCGCTGCCGGCGCCCCCGGGCGGCTGCCGTTCTGGCGCGGGGACAACCTCGGACGACCCGCCGAGTTGGGCCGGGCGATCGGTGCGTTCACCCGGGAGGTCGCCGACATGCCGGCCGGCGAGGCACGCGCGCACCTCGCGGAGCTGGGCCTCGACTCGTGGGCGGGCGCGAACCTGGTGTCCTACGTGGCCGAGCAGTCCACCGCGAGCCATGTCCCCACTGATCGCACAATCGTGGTCGAGCGGACCCGCGACGAGCTCGGGGACTGGCGGATCACCGTCCTGTCGCCCCATGGCGCCCGGGTGCATGCCCCGTGGGCGCTGATCGCCCGGGAGCGGCTCACCCGCCGGTTCGGGGTGGATGCCGCGGTCCTGCACGGCGATGACGGGATCGTGGCACGCCTGCCCGACCTGCCCGACGACGACTGGCTCGCCGAGGCGACCGCCTGCCTGTTCCCCGACCCCGAGGAGGTCGAGGCCGACGTCACCCGCCTGATCGGGGGGTCCGCGCTGTTCGCCTCCCGCTTCCGCGAGTGCGCCTCACGCGCCCTGCTCCTCCCCCGGCCCCGGCCCGGTCGCCGGGCTCCGCTGTGGCAGCAGCGCCAGCGATCGGCCCAGCTGCTGCAGATCGCAGCCGAGCATCCCACGTTCCCGATCGTGCTCGAGGCGGTCCGCGAGTGCGTCAAGGACGTCTACGACGTGCCTGCCCTCGTCGCCCTCATGACCTCCGTCCAGGAGCGCAGGATCCGGGTCGTGGAGGTCACGCCCCCGGTGGCCTCGCCCTTCGCCCGGTCCCTGCTCTTCGGCTACGTCTCGGAGTACCTCTACGAGGGGGACTCCCCGTTGGCCGAGCGCCGTGCCGCCGCGCTGTCCCTGGACCCGACCCTGCTCGGGGAGCTCCTCGGCCAGACCGACCTGCGCGACCTGCTCGAGCCGGACGCGATCGCCCAGGTCGTGGCCCAGGTCCAGCACCTGACCCCGGAGCGGCGGGCTCGGGGGCCGGAGGATGCCGTGGACCTGCTTCGCGTCCTGGGGCCGCTGACCGCGGCAGATGCCGGCCTCCGCGGGGTCGAGCCCGACTGGCTCGTGGACCTCGAGGCCCAGCGCCGGGTCGTGCGCACTCGGGTCGCGGGTCGAGACGTCTGGGCTGGTGTCGAGGACGCCGCACGTCTGCGCGACGGCCTGGGTGCACCCATCCCAGCCGGCGTGGCCGAGGCCCACCTGCGCCCCGTGGACGATCCCCTCGGGGACCTGATCGCGCGGTACGCCCGCACCCATGGGCCGTTCACCGTGGAGTCCGTGGTGGCCGAGCTGGGCCTGCCCCCCGCCGTGGTCTCCCACCGGCTCGGTCTGAGCAGGGCTGCGGGCAGGGTCATCGAGGGCTGGTTCATCCCGGACTCCCCCGGCCCCCAGTGGTGCCACCCGGACGTCCTGCGCCTGATCAAGCGGCGCTCCGTGGCCATGCTGCGCCAGCAGATCGAGCCGGTGTCCCAGACCGCCCTGGGCATGTTCCTGCCGCGATGGCAGCACGTGGTCACCCCCGGCTCCACCCGGCTGCGAGGTCCCGACGGGGTGCTGCAGGCGATCCGCGCCATGGCCGGTGTGCCGGTTCCCGCCTCGGCCCTGGAGGAGTCGATCCTGCCCCTGCGGGTGCCGGGGTACTCCCCCGCGCTGCTCGACGAGCTGACCGCCGCGGGCGAGGTGCTCTGGACCGGCACCGCGCCGCTGCCCGGTGGCGACGGCTGGATCGCGCTGGCCCCGGCGGACGTGGGCTTCCTCCTGCCCCGCGCCCCCGACCCGCCGCAGGACCCGGTCACCTCGGAGGTGCTGGACCTGCTGGGATCGGGCGGGGGCTGGTTCGTCGCGGACCTCCACCGGCGCATGGCCGATCCCAGCACCAGTGCCGCGGCTGTCGGCCAGGCCCTGCTCGTGCTGCTCTGGGCGGGGCTGGTCAGCAACGACACCATCGAGCCCGTGCGTGCGATGCTCGACCGCTCCCCCGGCCGGCGCCGACGCAGCCCACCGGGGGCTGGCCAGCGCGCGCGGCGCCCCGCCCGGGGACGCTACGCGGACCTGTGGCACCGACCCACCAGCGTCGCAGGCGACTCGTCTGATCCCCTCCCCGGTGCACCGGGCGCGGGAGCAGCGGCCGGCAGGGGCGGACGAGCGGGCACCCCGCCGGACCTGCCGGGACGGTGGTTCGCCCTGCCCGGGGAGATCCCGCCGCCCGAGGTCGTTGCCCTGGCCCGTGCCGAGGCGCACCTGGACCGGGTGGGCATCGTCACGCGCGGAGCGGTGCTCGCCTCCGGTGATCCCGGGGGGTTCGCAGCGGCGTACCGAACCCTGTCGCTGATGGAGGAACGTGGTCGGGTCCAGCGCGTGTATGCCGTCGAGGGTCTCGGCGCAGCACAGTTCGCGCTGGCCGGGGTCGTGGACCAGGTCCGGGCGGTGGAGCGGGAGCTCGCCGACGGACACAGCGACCACCTGGTCCTGGCGACCGCCGACCCGGCCAATGCCTACGGTGCGGCCCTGGAGTGGCCCACGAGCGACTGGGCCGGCGCGGCCGGGTCCCCGCACCGTCCCTCGCGAGGTGCGGGGTGTCACGTCGTGCTCATGGGTGGGCGGCCGGTCATCTACGTCGAGCGTGGGGGCCGGAGCCTGCTGACCTTCTCCGCCCACTCCACCGAGTCCGCCGAGTCCGCCGAGTCCGAGGGCCACGCGACGACAACCACTGCCGCGCGCCTGCTCCTGGAGGCGGTCCGGGCCGGGACGGTGGGGGCACTGACGATCAGGACCGTGAACGGCGTGGCCGTGATGGAGCCCGGCGGATCCGCACCGGTGCGCACCGCACTTGAGGAGGCCGGGTTCGCCCTGACACCCCGCGGCTACCGGGTACCCCGCTGAGCCGGACCGGTCAGGCGGCGTGCGCGACGGCGGCCTCGGCGGCCTCCAACGAGGCCACCTCGTCGCTGACCGAGCGCATGAGGATGGACAGTGGGACGTCCAGGGCGGTGCAGATCGCGGCGAGGAGCTCGCTCGAGGGCTCCTTCTGGCCGCGCTCGATCTCGGACAGGTACCCCAGGGACACCCGGGCCGCGGAGCTGACGTCGCGCAGCGTCCGGCCCTGGTCCTGACGCAGGCGTCGCAACTGCTCGCCGACGACCCGTCGCAGGATCACCATGACCGTCCCCTTCCCTTCACATCACAACCTTAGCGCGAGACCCGCCCCGCGGGGATCACCTGTCACCTGAACGCGCGATCAGTCGTGGATGTTCCCGAGCCCGGCACCGCCGGCCGATCCCGTGGTGTGGGGGCGCCCGGAGAGGACCTCGGCCAGCAGGAGCAGCGCCCCTGAGACCGCGCCGGCCTGGATCTGTGCGCGTGCCCCGGCCAGGGTGAGTTCGCGGGCAGCGGTCCCGCCCGGACCGGCCACTGCCACCACGACAGTCCCCACCGGCCGACCGCTGGCGGACTCGGGCCCAGCCTCTCCCGTCGTCGCGACCCCATAGGTGGCACCCAGCCGATCCCGCGCGCCGCGTGCCATCTGCTCGGCCACGTCGGCGCACACCGGCCCCTGCGCGGCCAGCGTCGCCGCATCCACCCCGAGCAGCTCGGTCTTCAGGTCAGACGCATAGGCAACCACGGCCCCCCGGACCACGGCCGACGAGCCGGGGATGGCGGTGAGCGCCGCAACGAGACGACCACCGGTGAGCGACTCCGCCGCGGCCACCGTCGCGCCGTCGGCCCGCAGAGCCGCAATCAGGTCGGCGACCCCGTCCGCGGGCCCGTCCGGTCCCCCCGCACCGCCGGATACCCGTCGGCCGAGGTCGGTCACGAACCGTCCACCGGAGGCGCACCGTCACCGGTGGACGCCGCGCCGGGCCCACCACCGGACGGTGCGGCTCCCTCGATCGCCGCGGCATCCGCTGCGGCGGCCGCAGCCCTGCGCTCGGCCCGCTCGGCCTTGTCCGCCTTCGAGTCGGTGCGTGTCCGGTAGGCCCTGTGGACGTAGTCGAAGCCCGTCAGGGTCGTCAGGACCACAGCCACGGCCATGACGGCGTTGCGGCCCCACCACAGCACGGTCATGTCCGCGGTGATCGGCAGCAGGAACAGGATGATGCCCACCATCTGGAACAGGGTCTTGGCCTTGCCGCCGCGGCTTGCCGGGATGACACCGTGCTTGAGGACGACGAAGCGGATGACCGTGACGCCGACCTCGCGCGCGATGATCAGGATCGTCACCCACCACCACAGCTCGTCGAGCACCGACAACCCGATGAGCGCCACGCCGGTCAGGGCCTTGTCCGCCAACGGGTCGGCGATCTTGCCGAAGGTCGTCACCAGTCCCTGCTTGCGCGCCAACCAGCCGTCCAGCCAGTCGGTGATGGCAGCCACGATGAAGACCACGGTCGCCGCCACCCGCGTTGCTGCGTTGGTGCCGTCGTCGTACATGAGCAGCCACCAGAAGACCGGGATCATCAGGATCCGCACGAGCGTCAGCATGTTGGGCAGGTTCCACAGCTGGGCCCACCCGGTCACGACGCGCTCCCGGCTCCACATCTCCGGCTGCTCGGGGGTCATGGGTGCCCCTCCTGGGCCGCCGGGGCCGTCCGAGGGATCAGATCCGGACAACGGACACCTCCACGGCGTGCAGGTCGACCCCGTCGGTGGACACGACCCGGGCGCGCAGCAGTGAGCCGGGGACGACCCGGCCACGCAGGTCGGGGGTCAGGTGGACGCTGGTCGTGCCGTCCTCCGGCCCCTGGTGCTCCGCGCGACCCTCGGCCGACATCCCGTCGACTTGCTCAACGAGGACCTCGACCACATCGCCCACCCGCTGTTCGGCGCGCTGGGCCATCACCTCGTCCACCAGGTCGCTGACCTCGCTCACCCGCGCCCGGATCTCGGCCTCGTCGAGCTTCCCGTCGAGACCAATGGCCTCGGTGCCGTCCTCGTCGGAGTACCCGAACACCCCCACGGCGTCCATCTGCGCGGAGCCGAGGAACGACATGAGCTCCTCGAGGTCGGCCTCGGTCTCGCCGGGGAAGCCGACGATGACGTTGCTGCGGACACCGGCCTCTGGGGACCCCGATCGGATCGAGTCGATGAGCTCCAGGAACGAGTCGGTCCCGCCGAACCGGCGCATCCGGCGCAGCAGGGGTGCGCTGGCGTGCTGGAAGCTCAGGTCGAAGTAGTCGGCGACCCGGGGGGCGTCCAGCATCGCACGCACCAGGTCCGCCCGGACCTCCGCCGGCTGCAGGTAGGAGACCCGGATCCGCTCGATGCCCGCCACGTCACCGAGGTCGGCCAGAAGGGTCTCCAGCGCCCGGGGGTCGGCCAGGTCCTTGCCGTAGGACGTCGAGTTCTCGCTGACGAGCACGAGCTCGCGCACTCCACCGGCGGCCAGCCACTGGGCCTCGGCGACGACCTCGGAGCGCGGCCGCGACACGAACGACCCACGGAACGACGGGATGGCGCAGAAGGCGCAGCGACGGTCACAGCCGGAGGCGATCTTCACCGACGCCACGGGGCCGGATGTCAGCCGCTGCCTGAGCCAGCCCGGGCCGACCGGGTCGGGAGCATCCGATCGCCCCACCGCCCCGTCCGGCGTGTCCCCGTGCCCAGGGATGTGGACGCCGGATCCTGGCCGGTCCGTCGGCGCCATGGGCAACAACGTGCGCCGATCCCGCGGCACGTGGCTGGTCAGTGCGCCACCGGCGACCAGCACGCGCAACCGCTCGCCGATCTCCGGGTAGTCATCGAACCCCAGGACCGCGTCGGCCTCGGGCAGCTCAGCAGCCAGCTCGGTGCCGTAGCGCTCGGCCATGCACCCGACGGCCACCACGGAGCGGTGCCGGCCGTCGGGGGTCGTGCCGCCCACCGACAGCAGGGCATCGACGGACTCGCGCTTGGCCGCCTCGATGAACCCACAGGTGTTCACCAGGACGGCATCCGCGTCTGCGGCGTCCGCGACCAGCTCGAAGCCCTCCGCCGCCAGCCGCCCGGCCAGCTCCTCGGAGTCGACCTCGTTGCGCGCGCACCCGAGGGTGACCAGGGCAACTCGGGTCGTGCTCACCTCGCCAGCGTAGGCCACCGGGTTCGTCAGCTGCCGTGCTGGAGGTCGGCGAGCACCTGGTCGAGGTCGTCGGGCTTGATCAGGACGTCGCGGGCCTTGGACCCCTCCGAGGGGCCGACCACTCCACGGGTCTCCATCAGGTCCATGAGCCGACCGGCCTTGGCGAAGCCCACACGCAGCTTGCGCTGCAGCATCGAGGTGGAGCCGAACTGGGTGGTGACCACCAGCTCGATGGCCGCGACCAGCAGGTCGAGGTCGTCGCCGATGTCGTCATCCACGTCCCGCTTGGCGGCCGCCTCGGTGAGCACGTCGTCGCGGTACTGGGCGGCCATCTGCTTCTTGACGTGGCCGACGACTGCCCGGATCTCGGACTCCGGGACGAACGCCCCCTGGATGCGCATCGGCTTGGACGCGCCCATCGGGAGGAACAGGCCGTCGCCCTGGCCCACCAGGGCCTCGGCCCCGGTCTGGTCGAGGATGACCCGGCTGTCGGTCTGGCTGGAGGTCGCGAACGCCAGCCGCGAGGGCACATTGGCCTTGATCAGCCCGGTGACGACATCGACGCTGGGTCGCTGGGTGGCCAGCACGAGGTGGATGCCGGCGGCCCGCGCCAGCTGGGTGATCCGGACGATCGACTCCTCGACGTCGCGCGGGGCGACCATCATGAGGTCGGCCAGCTCGTCGACGATCACCAGCAGGTACGGGTAGGGGGCCAGCACGCGCTGGGAGTCCGGCGGCACGGCCAACGTCCCCGAGCGCACGGCCCGGTTGAAGTCGTCGATGTGCCGGAACCCGAAGTGCGCCAGGTCGTCGTAGCGGGCGTCCATCTCCCGCACGACCCACTGCAGCGCCTCGGCGGCCTTCTTGGGGTTGGTGATGATGGGCGTGATCAGGTGCGGGATGCCCTCGTAGGCGGTGAGCTCCACCCGCTTGGGGTCGACCAGGACCATCCGGACCTCTGCCGGCGTGGCCCGCATGAGGATGCTGGTGACCAGGGCGTTGATGCAGCTGGACTTCCCGGCCCCCGTGGCGCCGGCGACCAGGATGTGCGGCATCTTCGCGAGGTTGGCGCACACGTAGCCGCCCTCGACGTCCTTGCCCAGACCCACCAGCAGCGGGTGGTGGTCGGCCTGCGCCGACGGCGCCCGCAGGGTGTCGCCGAGGGACACCATCTCGCGGTCGGTGTTCGGGATCTCGATGCCGATCGCGCTCTTGCCCGGGATCGGCGACAGGATCCGGATCTCGGAGGTGGCCACCGCGTACGCGATGTTCTTCGTCAGCGCGGTGACACGCTCGACCTTCACGCTCTGGCCGAGCTCCACCTCGTACCGGGTGACGGTGGGGCCACGCATGTAGCCGGTGACCTGGGCGTCGATCTCGAACTGCGTGAGCACGTCGGTCAGGGCGGCCACGACCCGTTCGTTCGAGGTGCTGCGGGCCTTGGGGACGGTGCCGGCCTTCAGCAGGGTCGGGGTGGGCAACCGGTAGTCCGGTGCCCCGGGCAGGCGCAGCTGCTCCGGCCGGGCGATCGCGACGGTGTTGTGCTTGCTCGGCTTGGCGGCCTTGGCGGGTCCACGGCGGCGACCAGCGAGGCCAGGTCCGGGTCGGCCGGCACGGCGTCGCCCTCCAGCGCCTCGGCTGCAGCCAGTCCGGGCACGGACACGGTCTGGTCGTGTGGACCGGTGGGGTTCCCAGCCAGGACCGCAGGGTCGAACAACGCGTCGACGAGCGTCGCGTCCCCACCGGGCGCGTCGGCCGTCGGCGCCGTGGCCACGGCCGAGATGAACGCCTCGTCGCCGGCCAGCGGTCCGTCGTAGACGGCCACGTCCGCCTGCTTCGGCGAGCGGCGCATCCCCCGCAGCAGGCCACCAACCCGGGCCTTGAGCGCCGTGGCGGCGGAGGGCTTGACCGGGGTACCGGCCGGTGCAGCGTCGGCGGGCACCTCCGCGCCCTCCTCGCCGCCGGCCGGGCCGGCGACGACGTCGTCGGCCTCGATCGGATCCTGGACCAGCGCGGCATGCTTGGCCCGCCCGTCCACGGCCATGTCCCCGGCGGGCGACTCCTCCTCCCCCGCGTCCACGGCCGGCGTGCGGCGCAGGAGCACGGCGTCGCGCAGCGCGCCGAGGCGGTCGGGCACCGCGTGGATCGGGGTCGCCGTGACGACGAGCAGGCCGAAGCCGAGGAGCACCACGAGCCACAGGTAGGCCAACCAGATCCCGACGGCCGACACGATCGGCGCCGTGACCAGCCAGCCCACCCACCCACCGGCCGCCCTCAGGGCCTCGGCACCATCACTGGGCCGCGGGGCGCCCTGGACCAACGACCAGATCCCGCAGGAGGCGGCCAGCAGGATCCCGGAGCCGATCGCGAGGCGACCGGTGGTGGACCCCTGGTCGGGGTGGCGCAGGACGCGCAGCGTGGCCCAGAAGAGGAACACGGGAATCGTGACGTCGAGGGCGCCGACCGTGCCGGTGACGATTGCGGTGACCAGTCCGGTCAGCCACCCCTCCACGGAGAACCACGTGACGGCGGCCACGATGACCGTCAGCGTGAACAGCAGCAGGCCCAAGCCATCACGACGATGGGTGGCGTCGAGGTCGCGGGCGCTGCGACCCAGCGCGCGGGCGATCGCCCCGAGCGCCGCCGCGAGCATCATCCAGATCCGGGCCAGCCCCCGGCCCGTGGCCCGCAGGGCGCGGGTCACCGGACCCGGGTGGCGGCGCGCGGACGGCTTGGGCGCGGTGCGCGGGACCGAGCGGGAGGGCGGGCGCGTGGACCTGGTGGATCGGGTCGAGCCCTTGCGGCTGCCCCCCTGGGAGCTGCGTGATGCGCTGGACGTGCGGGCGCGCGCAGGCGACTTGGTGGCCATGCCGAGAGGCTACCGGGGCAGGTGGCCCGCGGAGCCCGTCGTCGGCCCGGCCGGGGCTCGTGTCGCGGCATCCCGGGGCAGGTGCGCCCACGGGCGGCCGCCGGGTCAGACCTCCACGACCACGGGCACGATCATCGGCCGGCGGCGGTGCGTGGAGCTGACCCAGCGGCCGACCTGTCGGCGCACCACCTGCTCGAGGGCGTACACGTCGGTGCCACCGTGGGCCAGGGCCTCCTCGAGGGCCCGGGTCACCTGGGGCAGGACGTCGCGTGAAGATCTCCTCGTCCTCGGCGAACCCACGCGCATGCAGCTCCGGTCCGGCCACGACCTGGCCGGTCTCGAGCTCCACCACCACGAACACGGAGATGAAGCCCTCCTCGCCCAGGATCCGCCGGTCCTTGAGCGACGCCTCGGTGATGTCGCCCACCGAGGAGCCGTCGACGTACACGTGCCCGCACGGCACCGCCCCGACGATCGAGGCACGCCCGTCCACGAGGTCGACGACGACCCCGTCCTCGGCGATCAGCACCCGGTCGGCAGGCACGCCCGTCCGGACCGCGAGGGCGGCGTTGGCGCGCAGGTGGCGCGGCTCGCCGTGCACCGGCATGACGTTGGCGGGTCCCAGCAGGTTGTAGAAGTACAGCAGCTCACCGGCGGAGGCGTGCCCGGAGACGTGCACCAGGGCGTTGCCCTTGTGCACGACGTCGGCACCCCACCGGGTGAGTCCGTTGATCACGCGGTTCACCGGGTTCTCGTTGCCGGGGATCAGGGATGAGGCCAGGATCACCGTGTCGCCCTCGCCCACCGTGATGGCGTGGTCGCCGTTGGCGATCCGCGACAGCGCCGCCATGGGCTCACCCTGGGACCCGGTGCAGATCAGGACGACCTCGTCGTCGGGCAGCCCGGCGAGGTCGTCGGACTTCACCAGGAGTCCGGGCGGGACGGTCAGGTAGCCCAGGTCCCGGGCCACCCCCATGTTGCGGACCATCGAGCGCCCGACGAACGCCGCCTTGCGCCCGTGGGCCTCGGCAGTGTCCAGCACCTGCTGGATGCGGTGGACGTGCGAGGCGAAGCTGGCCACGATGATCCGGCCCCGAGCGCGGTGGAACACCTTGTCCAGGACCGGGGCGATGTCGGCCTCGGCCGGCACGAAGCCGGGGACCTCGGCGTTGGTGGAGTCGACCATCGCCAGGTCGATCCCCTCGTCGGCCAGGCGGGCCATCCCGCGCAGGTCGGTGATCCGGCCGTCCAGGGGCAGCTGGTCCATCTTGAAGTCCCCGGTGTGCAGCACCGTTCCGGCGGCGGTCCGGATGCCGACCGCCATCGCGTCCGGGATGGAGTGGTTGACCGCGAAGAACTGGCAGTCGAAGGCCCCGAGCCGCTCGCGCTGGCCGTCGGCCACCTCGACGGTGGGGGGCGTGATCCGGTGCTCGCGCAGCTTGGCCTGCACCATCGCGAGGGTCAGCCGGGAGCCGAGCAGGGGGATGTCCGCGCGCATGCGCAGCAGGAACGGGACCGCCCCGATGTGGTCCTCATGGCCGTGCGTGAGGATGATCGCCTCGATGTCGCCGAGACGATCGGCGATGTGCGAGAAGTCCGGCAGGATCAGGTCCACGCCCGGCTGGGACTCCTCGGGGAACAGCACACCGCAGTCGACGATCAGCAGCCGTCCGTCGATCTCGAGGACCGCCATGTTGCGCCCGATCTCACCGATCCCGCCCAGCGCCACGATCCGCAGGACGCCCGGCTCGAGCGCCGGTGGAGCGGGCAGCTCGTGATGGCCCGGCCTCACGCGCCGAATCCCGCCACCCCGGCGGCAGCCAGGTCGGCGCGCAGCGTCGCGACCTGCTCGGGGGTGGCATCCACCAGGGGCAGGCGCACCGGCCCGGCGGGCAGGCCGAGCTCCCGCAGCGCGGCCTTGGCCATGATCACGCCCTGGGTGCGGAACATGCCGACGTAGGCGGGGATCATCGACGCGTTCAGCTCGGTGGCCCGGGCGACGTCCCCGGCCCGGTGTGCGGCCATCATCTCGGCGATGCGCGCACTCAGGACGTGCCCGACGACCGAGACGACCCCCACGGCGCCGACTGACAGCAGCGGCAGGGTCAGCGCGTCATCACCGGAGTACCAGGCCAGGCCCGTGTCGGCGATGACGGATGCGGCCGCAGCGACGTCGGCCTTCGCGTCCTTGTTGGCCACGATCCGGGGGTGCTCGGCGATCCGGGCGAACGTGCCGGCCTCGATCGGGCTGCCGGTGCGCCCCGGGATGTCGTAGGTCATGATCGGCAGGTCGGTGGCATCGGCGATCGCGAGGAAGTGCTCGGCGATCCCCGCCTGGGGCGGCTTGTTGTAGTACGGGGTCACCAGGAGCAGCCCGTGGGCGCCGGCCGCCTGGACGGCCCGGGCGATCTCGATCGAGTGGCGCGTGTCGTTGTTGCTGGCCCCCGTGATCACGGTGGCGCGGTCGCCGACGGCCTCGAGCACGACCTTCAGCGATGCCAGCTTCTCGGAGTCGCGCAGGGTCGGGGACTCCCCCGTCGTGCCGTTGACGATCAGGCCGTCGTTGCCGGCGTCGACCAGGTGGGTGGCCAGGCGTGCCAGCCCGTCGAAGTCCACCTCGCCCTCCGGGGTGAACGGGGTGACGATCGCGGTGAGCATGTGGCCGAAGGGTGCGGTACTGGTCGGGTCGTATGCCATGGCCCCACGCTATCGGCCCTGCGACTCCTGCGTGGTGACGCACGGCCGAGGCGCGCATCACGCGGGACGAGTGCGCGGCGTTCGGCGCGGTCAGTCCTGAGCCGCGATCAGGAACACGGGCGTCAGCTCGTCGCCCTGGCCCATGGGGTTGTCCAGCATCACCTCACGGGCGTCGGCGTCGGACATCGGCAGGTTCGTGCTGCGGCCGACGACCTCGACGTTGATGTTGTTGCCGTCGATGATGTACGCGGCGCACCCGAAGCGTTGCGCGAGCTCCTCGCAGATCGCGTCGGGGTGCTTCGAGGGCAGCATCGCGTACTGGTCGAACGGGGGCATCGCATCCGGGTTGAACCCGTCGATCTCGGAGATGTGGTTGCCCGCGATCCGGTAGAAGTCGCCGTTGCGTCGGAGCACGAACTTGCCGATCCCACCGCCGATGACCGCGGCGACCATCCGGGGGTAGCCGGCCTCGTCGATGGCGACCTGCATCTTCTTCGGGTGGCTGTAGCCGATGTCCCCGTTGTCGTTCTTCTGCACGTACTTCACGATGAGCCGGGCCAGCCAGCTGTCCTGCACGTCGTCGATGTGGCGCACGTCGCCGTTGCAGATCGAGACGAACTTCTGCGACAGGCACAGCGTGGTCGCTGGGGTGATCCGGTCGGCTGCGTAGAGCGCGATGACGCCGGCGAGGTCCTCGCCGATCCCGACCTTGTGGGTCCGCACCGGATCGCGCCGGTAGGTCCGTCCGCGCACCGCGCGCGTGGAGATGGCTGTCACGGCTGGGAGCCTACCGGCCCGGCTAGGGAGCGACCCGGCCGTTGGCGACGAACGCGGCGTGGGTGAGTGGCATGAGGGCGGCCCACTCCTGCTCGTAGCGCTCGGCGACCATCTCGATCTCCCGCTGCGGGAAGCTGGGGAACCGCGCGTCGTCGCTGTGCTTGCGCAACGACAGGAAGTTCATCATCGCCCGGGCGTTCATCGTGACGTACGCCGATGAGTAGATCGTCAGGGGCAGCACGATCCGGGCGACCTCGCGGGCCACCCCGGCGTCGAGCATCGCCTCGTAGGCCGCATATGCCGAGCGGCACGCGGTCTCGGTCTCCGCGCGGACGATCTCGTACTGCTGGGGCGTGCCGTCCACGAACTCGTAGGACCCGGGCTTGCCCACCTGGACGAGCTTGCGCTCGGGCGCAGGGACGTAGAAGGTCGGCTCGAGGACCTTGTAGCGACCGGATTCCTCGTTGTAGGAGGCGATCCGGTGGCGGAAGTGCTCACGCCACATGAAGATCGGTGCCTGGACGAAGAAGGTCATCGACGAGTGCTCGAAGGGCGATCCGTGGCGGTCGCGCATCAGGTAGTTGATCAACCCGGAGGACTTGGCGGGATCGGCCTCGAGGTCCTCCAGCGACTGCTCGCCCTTGGTCGACACCCGCGCGGCCCAGATGACATCGGCGTCACTGGCCGCGTGCTTCACGAGCTCGACGGTGACATCGCTGCGGAACCTCAGGTCGGGCATGGGCTTCCTTCCGGGACTCGTCCACGCGCATGTCGCGCATCGGCGGCGTCACGCTACCGCGTGCGCGCCTGCGCGCATCGCAGGCTCCCCGTGGCTACGGTGTGGCGCATACCCGACGCGCGAGGAGTCCTGAGATGTGTGGTTGCTTCGTCCTGCTGCTCGGTGCCTTCGCCCCGAGATTGACCCTTGCGCTGATGGCCCTGTTCAACGATGAGATCACCAAGGCGTTCAACGGGTCGTGGGTCATCCCGCTCATCGGGTGGTTCCTCGTGCCGTACACGACCCTGACCTATGTCCTCATCTCCTGGTGGACCGGGCGATGTGTCCGGCCTGCTCGACTGGGGCCTCGTCGGGTTCGCGTTCTTCCTCGATCTCGGGTCGTACTTCGGCGGCTACAACCGGCGCTCCGACTACAGCCAGTACTACCCCTCGACCAGCCCTTCCTGAGCACGCGTCGCGGGGTCGCAGGCGTTCACCTGGCGGTCATCGGGTGGCGATCCAGCCAGCAGGCGATGCCCATCGGTGGCTAGTAGTGTGGCCGGTGCTTGCACACGCCCCCGCACCCGATGGAAGGGAAACACATGACTATCAAGGTAGGCATCAACGGATTCGGCCGGATCGGCCGGATGGTGTTCCGTGCTGCCGTCCAGAACTACCCGGACACGATCCAGGTGGTTGGGATCAACGACCTGCTCGACCCCGCGTACCTGGCCTACATGCTCAAGTACGACTCGGTGCACGGCCGGTTCAAGGGCGACGTCTCGGTCGAGGGCTCGAACCTCATCGTCAACGGCAACACGATCCGCCTGACGGCCGAGCGCGACCCCGCCGCCCTGGCGTGGGGCGATGTGGGCGCCGAGGTCGTCGTGGAGTCCACGGGCCTGTTCCTGGACAACGCCTCGGCGTCGAAGCACCTCGAGGCCGGCGCGAAGAAGGTCATCCTGTCCGCCCCCTCCAAGGACGACACCCCGATGTTCGTGTTCGGCGTGAACTCCGACTCCTACGCGGGCCAGGCGATCATCTCCAACGCCTCCTGCACCACCAACTGCCTGGCGCCCGTCGCCAAGGTCCTCAATGACAACTTCGGCATCAAGCGCGGCCTCATGACGACCGTGCACGCGGCGACCGCCACCCAGAAGACCGTGGACGGCCCGTCGATGAAGGACTGGCGCGGTGGCCGCGGCATCCTGGAGAACATCATCCCGTCCTCCACCGGTGCGGCCAAGGCCGTCGGCAAGGTCCTGCCGGACCTCAACGGCAAGCTGACCGGCATGGCGTTCCGCGTGCCGACCTCCGACGTCTCGGTCGTCGACCTGACCGTCGAGCTGGAGAACCCGGCGTCCTACGACGAGATCAAGGCCGCCATGAAGGCTGCCTCCGAGGGCCCGATGAAGGGCGTCCTGGGCTACACCGAGGACAAGGTCGTCTCGACCGACTTCGTCGGTGAGGCCATGACCTCGGTGTTCGACGCCGAGGCCGGTATCGCGCTGGACTCGACCTTCGTGAAGATCGTCGCCTGGTACGACAACGAGTGGGGCTACAGCAACAAGGTCGTCGACATGATCAACGTCATCGGCGCGGACCTGGCCGACTGACCCACCTGCACCACACGAAGGTGGCCGGCTCCCCACGGGGGCCGGCCACCTTCGTGCGTGTGGCGTGGGTCAGAAGAAGAGCAGTCCGAGGAAGGTCATGCCGACCAGGCAGAAGACAAGGACGAGCGCGACGATCTTGACGAATTTGGGATCCATGTGACCATCATCGCCCACCAGTCGGGCGATCCCGTCGCAGGCGCGCCCCGGCGGACGCCGAAGGTCCGTCGAACGCTGCTCGCCCCGACCCGGCTGAACGGCCGTGGAGCGCACATGCGGTGGCAGACTCGCGGCCATGCCCGCCGATCCGCGCTACCGCGTGTACCCGTACCGCTGGGTGGTGCTTGCGGTGTTCACCCTGGTCAACGTCACCATCCAGACCCTGTGGATCGGGTACGCGCCGATCACCGGCCAGGCTGCTGCCTACTACGGGGTCAGCGACACGGCCATCGGGGCGTTCGCGATGGTGTTCATGCTGGCGTTCATCCCGCTGTCCCTGCCCGCGGCGTGGTTCATCGACACCCGCGGGTTCCGCGTCGCCACCGGCCTGGGCGCGGTCGTGATGGGGACGTGCGGCATCCTGCGCGGGCTGGCCGGCACCAACTACTGGGCGGCGATGGCCGCCACGCTCGGGATCGCCGCAGCCCAGCCACTGCTGCTCAATGCGTGGACGAAGATGCCCGCGCAGTGGTTCGCCCCCGGTCATCGGGCCACGGCCGTCGGCGTGGTCACGGTGGGCAACCTGGTGGGCACTGCAGCTGGCATGGTCCTGGGGCCCGTGCTGGTCGAGACGATGCCGATCGGCCAGATCCAGCTGGCGTACGGCGTGGTCGCTGCCGGGAGCGCTGCGCTGTTCCTGGTGTTCGCCCGGGAGCATCCGCCGACCCCGGCGAGCCCTCCCGGGGCAGCAGGAGCGGGCGCTGGTCCTCGATGGGCTGTCCCACGCTCTGCGCGTGAAGGGCTTCTGGTACGTCCTGGCGATCGCGTTCATCGGGTTGGGGGTGTTCAACGGCCTGACCACGTGGGTGGAGGCGATGCTGCGCCCCCGTGGGTTCTCCCCCGCCGACGCAGGCACGCTGGGGGCCGTCCTGCTCCTCGGCGGGCTGGTCGGGGCCGTGGTCCTGCCCGCCCTGTCCGACCGCCAGCAGCGACGCCGGCGCTTCCTTGCGCTGGCGTTCGCAGGGGCGATCCCGGGACTGGTCGGGGTGACCGTGGCGGGATCGCTCGGGGTGTTGCTGGCCTCAGGGGCCGTGCTGGGCTTCTTCCTCGTCTCCGCCCTGCCCATCGGGTTCCAGTACGCCGCGGAGGTGACCCGACCGACCCCGGAGGGGACGTCGAACGGCCTCATGCAGCTGTTCGGCCAGGGCTCGGTGGTGTTCGTCTACGTGATGTCGGCCCTGCGCACGCCCGATGGGTCGTTCACCCGGGCCCTTGTGGCCGCGCTCGCACTGCTGGTCCTCGCGGTCGTCATCGCCCTGCGCATGCCCGAGCCCGAGGTTCTGCGCCGCGATGACGTCCGGGAATCGCAGCCCGTGGGCTGAGGCGGGCGTCGCAGCCCACGCGCTGGGCCAAGGGCGTGCCGTCGGCCGGTGCGCGGTGGCGCGTGGTCCCCGGAGGGATCAGAACCCTCCGAAGTCGAACCCGCCGCCGTCGAACCCGCCGCCGTCGAAGCCCCCGCCCCCGGCGTCGCCGCCGTCGAACCCGCCGCCGTCGCCACCAGCATCGCCACCATCGCCGGCGTCCCCACCGTCGCCTCCGCCATCTGCGCCGAAGTAGTTGTAGCCCGGGGGCAGGTAGAGGGCGTTGAAGAGCATCGTGCCCATCAGGACGTTGCTCATCATGTAGGCCCCGGAGCCGGCGTACCAGCCGCGCGCCCACGGCGCGTACTCCGGGCCGGCGTCGTAGTAGGGACGGTCGCCCGCGGCCGTCGGCACGAGCCGCGCCTCGGGGTCCAGCCCATCGGCGATCCGGGCGCCGCACGCCGCGCAGACCGGCACGTCGCGCATCGCACCGCCGGCGGGCGCCCACTGGGCGTCCGAGACGGACAGGCCGTGGCGCTGGTCGAAGAAGCACGGGGGCCGCCGGCTCGGCAGCTCGCGGCCCTCGCGTCGGGCGTCGAGCTTGGCCAGGGCGAAGCGGCCGTCGTCGAGGGACTTGGAGACCCACTGGAGGTCGTCGGGATGGGCTGAGACCGCCAGTGCCTCCTTCGCCCGCTCGTAGGAGCCCAGGGCGTCGTCGAAGTCGCGGGCCGCCTCGGGCTCCAGGGACGCGGGCACCGGGGTCTCGGCGATCTGCTGTCCGAGCTGGGTGACGTCCTCCTCAGCGACCCGGCGAACCGCCTGCCAGCGTCGATCCGCCAGCTCCTTGTTCTGCCGGGACGACCCGACCTGCGCCTTGTTCTGGCGGGACTGCATGAACAGGACCGCACCGACGACCACCAGGAGGATCAGGATCAGTTCCATACATCCACGATAACCGCCGGAGTGCCGGTCTGCTGCTGCGCTTCAGGCGGGCGGGTGCTCGGCGTGGCCGGCGGCCGCCTGCTTGGAGTACGACCTGGCGTAGATGACGCGCATCAGCACCGCCTCCCAGGTCGGCAGGGCCCTGGCTCCGCCCAGGCCGGCGGCGCCGATCCATGCCCGAGCGGCCTTCTCCACCACCATGGCCACGGCCTCGTGGTCGGTCCCGAACACCAGCGCGCCCCGGCCCGGGACGAGGACGGCGTCGGCCCGTGGCCTGCGCTTGGGGGTCGAGCGCAGCACCGCGACCCGGCGACCGGTGAGCTGGGCGAGGTCGTCGAGCACGGGCGGCAGCGGACGACGCAGTGTCGAGAACCGGACGGTGAACGGGGCGGTGGACAGCCACGCCGACGAGCCGTCGCCGAGCTCGACCGGCTGAAGGCACGCGGGATCCCACGGCGCATCAGGGTCGGCGGGCATGTGCGAGCCCTCGTACGGGCGCTTGACCACGACGTACGCCGCGCACGCCTGCTCGAGCACGGACACCCGGTCGAAGGCCTCCTCGAGGGTGCCGCCGACCGCGAACGCCCCATGGTTGGCCATCAGCACCGCGGGTCCCTCGGCCAACGCATCGGCCGTCCCGTGCGTGATCTTCTTCGTCCCGGGCAGCGCGTAGGGGGCACAGGGCACCTCACCGAAGGGGGTGGGCACGGACACTCGGGCGGCAGCACAGATGGATGCGGCCACCTGGTGGGTGTGCACGCCGGCCATGACGTCGGGCCTGCGCCGGTAGGTCTCGGCGTGCAGCTTGCGCTCGCCACTGGGCTTGAACTCCCCGGTCCACCCGTCGGTGTCCAGGTCCACGCGCACGATCATCTTCTCGGTCAGGTCGGGGTAGGCGATCCCGCTGGGCGTGACGAGCATGGAGTGCTCGTCGAGGCGCACGCTCAGGTTCCCCCAGGTCCGGGCCACCAGGCCGTCGGCGAGCAGGCGGTGGCCGGCGTCGACGAGCGCGTGCCGACCCTCGGCCTCATTCACGGGCGTGCTCCCTCGACCTGGGCGAACACGCGGTCGAACGCGGCGACGGCCTGGTCGATCGTGGCCTCCGTGTGGGCGGCGCTGGTGTACAGCCGTGAGCCGGCCAGGGTGATCACGCCCTCGGCCGTGTACGCCGCGCCCATCTCCTCCATCACGACCTTGCGGGCCTTGATCTCCTTGAGCTTCGCCGGGACCTCCCAGATCCGGTTGAAGTCCACCGCGAAGTGCAGGGTTCCCACGGTCTGCAGGTGCACGATCGAGCCCTGGTTGTACGTGACGAACGGCAGGCCGCGGCGGGTGATCGACTCGCGCAGGCCGGCGGTCAGCCGGTCCCCCATCGCGCCGGCGCGCTCGGCGGCGTTCTGGCGCTCCATCTCGACGAGGGTGAAGTACCCGGCCGCCGAGGACAGCGGGTTGGCGGCCATGGTGCCGCCCACGAGGGCCTTCTTGGACCCGGCCTCGAGCCCGGCGGCCAGCAGCTTCATGTGCTCGCGCTTGCCGCCCAGCCCACCGGCCGAGGGGTACCCGCCGGCCACCACCTTGCCGAACACCGTGAGGTCCGGTTCCACGCCGAAGTAGCCCTGCGCGCCGGACATGCCCAGGCGGAAGCCGGTGACGACCTCATCGAACACCAGCAGCGCGCCGTACTTGTCGCACAACTCGCGGACACCCGCGTTGAAGTCGCGGGGCAATGGGCGGGTGCCGCTCTCCGGGCCGATCGGCTCGATGAGCACCGCGGCCGTCCCGCCGCGCGCCCGGTTCAGCCGCAGGGTGCGCTCGAGGGCGTCGAGGTCACCGGGGAAGAACTCCTGCGTGTGCCGGAACACGTACTTCGGCACGCCGTGGGCCTCGTGGTGCCGCGTCCCGGGGATCCGCAGCCCGTAGGCCAGCTGGTCGGACCACCCGTGGTAGGCCCCACCCATCTTCACGACGTTCTTCCTGCCGGTGGCCAGCCGGGCCACGCGGATGGCTGCCATGCAGCCCTCGGTCCCGGAGCCGAGCATCCGGAACATCGGCACGGCGGGCATGTGGTCGGCGATGAACCGCGCCAGCTTGACCTCGTACTCGTGGAACAGGCCGGTCGAGGGGCCACACGTCCGCAGCAGGTCGACCACCTGGTCGAGGACCTCCGGCGGGTTGGAGCCCAGGACCGTGGGCCCACCGGCCTGCAGGAAGTCCAGGTACTCGTTGCCGTCGAGATCGGTCAGGTGGCACCCGGAGGCCTTGGTGATGACCAGCGGGAACGGCATGTTGAACGCCAGGTTGTGCTGCACGCCCCCGGGGATGTACTGGGCGGCCTCGGTGGTCATCGCCTTCGAGGACTGGCAGTGCTTCTCGAAGTGGTCGTCGAGGTAGCCCTGCAGGGCGTCGCGGCGCAGCGCCCGGATGGGTTGGGAGATCAGCGCGTCGAGGTCGGCGATCACTCGGGGGACGTCGGGGTACTGGCTGATCGCGAAGCCGTCGGACACGGGTGCCTCCTGGGGTGACACGCCAATCCAACCACCGGCGGGCCCGCGATCCCACGCCGTGTCCCGGAACGCTGCCGAGACCGCGTCCGAGGCCGAGCCGGCGCCGGCGACGCGCTCGACTCAGACGGCCTCGAGGAACCGCACGGCCTGGCCGACGTACCACGGCAGGCTCGCGCCACGCTCGTGGAAGCCCACGTGCCCCCCGGTCCGGGTGATCGCCCGGCGCACCGGCGTGTCGGCCTCCAGCTGCGCCCAGTCGATCGCGTGGTACGGCCCGGCGGGGATCATCGGGTCATCCAGGGCATGCACCACCAACGTGGGCACCGTGATCCGCGGCAGGAACTGCGCGCTGGAGTTCACCACGTAGTACTCGGCTGCGTCGCGCCAGCCGTTGTGCTTGGCGGTGATGAGGTCGTCGAACTCCGTGAGGGTGCCGACCTTCGCGATGGCTGCGCGCTCGGCGTCGGTCAGCGCGAGGCCGGAGTGCGCCGAGTCGGACTTCAGCTTGCTGACCAGGAACTTCTCGTAGAGGCCGAACATCCGCCGCTGCAGGTGCTCGTTGCCGACGCTGAGGTCGATCGGCGAGGACACCGCGACGCCGCCGCGGACGGGCAGCCCGTCGAGTGGCTCGCCGAGGAGCTTGAGGGTCACGTTCCCGCCGAGCGAGAAGCCGACGATCGCCACGCCGTCGGCACCGGGTTCCTCGGCCAGCGCGCGCAGGACGGTGCGCAGGTCCTCGGAGCGGCCTCCGTGGTAGAGCATCCGGCAGTGCTCCGAGGAGTCCCCGACGCCGCGCAGGTCGACGCGCGCCACGGCGTACCCGGCGCGCAGCAGGCCGAGCGACGTGGCCCGCACGTAGGTGGAGTCGATCGATCCCCCGAGGCCGTGGACCACGAGCACCAGCGGCCGGTCCGCGCGCGCAGCGATCCGCGGGCGGTGCACCCGCACGGCAAGCCGGTCCCCCGAGCCGTCGTCCATCGCGACCAGCAGTCGTTGCTCGTCGGACGCCGCTGCCAGGTCGTGCGTACGGGGCCGGATCCGGTCGGCCACGGTCTGCAGGTTGCCGGTGAGCCACGGTGGCGCGGGAGTGAAGTGCGCGTTGACGATGTCGCTCACGCCAGGCCCAGCACGCTCGTGATCGTGCGCACGACGCCGTTGCTGGTGTTCCCCGGGGCGCGGAAGCGGGCACGGGCAGCCAGTTCGGGGTGCGCGTTGTCCATCGCGAAGGAGTAGGTGGCCTCGTCCATCATCTCCAGGTCGTTGAGGAAGTCCCCGAAGACCATCGTCTGGTCGCGGGTGATCCCCAGCGCGTCCTGGATGTGGCGGATCCCGCTGCCCTTGTTGGCGTGCAGGTCCATCACGTCCAGCCAGTGCTGGCCGGACACGACCACCTGGTGGGTGTCGCGGAAGTGCGCGTACGCCGGGGCGGAGACTCCCTCGGAGGAGACGAAGTCGTAGATCGCGACCTTGAGGATGTCGTCGTCGATCGCGTTGAGGTCCTCGACGACCTGCAGCCGGTGGTAGTACTTGTCCACCTCCGCCAGGAAGGCCGCGTCCCGGCGCTCGATGTATGCCGAGGCCTTGCCGCACAGCACTGCCCCGACGTCGGCGCCGCCTGAGTTGAGGTCTCGCGCGACGTCGATCAACTCCCGGGCGACTGCGCGATCCAGGCAGTCCGAGCTCAGCTCGCGGCCCTGGCGCATCACGTAGGTGCCGTTCTCGGCGATGAAGATCACCTCGTCGGCGATCGGCTCGAAGCGTTCCAGCAGGTTGTAGTACTGGCGCCCCGACGCAGGGCAGAAGATGATGCCGCGCTCGTGCAGCCGGTCGATCAGCGGCCAGAAGTCGTCGTGGATCGCGTCGTCATCGTCGAGCAGGGTCCCGTCCATGTCGCAGGCGATCAGCCGGATGTCGGGGATCGGGTCGAACTCGAGGGGCTCGGTCACCCGGGCATCCTCCCATCCCGTCGGGTCGCGACGCCGGGTCGCCGGGAGGGCTTGGGATGATGCGGGAGTGTCCGGGATCCACTGGAAGCGTCGCTCCGGCGGCGATGCCGCGCGCTTCCTGGCGACGGAGGCTGCGGGCCTGCGGTGGATCCGGGTCCCCGGCGGCCCGCCCGTCCCTGCCGTCGAGGAGGTGACCGCCACGACGCTGGGGATGCAGCACGTGCGCGAGGGGCGGCCCACCACGCAGATGGCCGAGCAGTTCGGGCGACGCCTGGCCGCGCTCCACCAGTCCGGGGCGCCCGCCTTCGGCAGTCCTCCCCCGGACGCGCCGGGACCCGACGGATGGATCGGCGACCTGCCGATGCCCTACGCCGCCCGCTCCACCTTCGCGGAGTTCTGGGCCCTGGACCGGCTCGCCGCCACCGCGCGGATGGCCCGGGACTCCGGCGCGCTGAGCTCGGCGCAGTCGGCTGAGGTCGACCGCGCGGTCGCCGACCTCCTTGCCGGCGAGATCGACGCCGGTCCCCCAGCGGCTCCGGCGCGGGTGCATGGCGACCTGTGGAGCGGCAACGTCCTCTGGGGGGCCGACGGCCAGGTGTGGCTCATCGACCCGGCCGCGCATGGTGGTTCGGCGGAGTCCGACCTGGCGATGCTGGCGCTGTTCGGCGCTCCCCACCTGGACCGCGATCGTCGCCGGCTACGAGCAGGTCCAGCCCCTGGCTGCGGGATGGCGCGACCGGGTGCCCCTGCACCAGGCGTGGCCGCTGCTGGTGCACGCTGCGCTGTTCGGCGGCGGGTACACCGAGAGCGCACTGGTGGCGCTGCGTCGGTCGCGGGGCTGAGCCGGGGCGAGGCGCGTCGGCGACGCCACGTGCACCGGGATTGTCGGGATGATGGCGTTTCCGGCGGCCTGACGGTGGAAGAATGAACTCACATGTGCGCCACCATCCCGGGGGTGCCATCAACACAAGGAACACCAATGACCACCACCAATGTCACCGCCACCGAGGGCCCCTCGCCCGAGGCTGTCGTGGCCACCTCCAAGCACTGGGGCGTCCTGCTCAGCTTCGGCCTGATCGCCGTCGGCTTCGGTCTCGCCTTCATCATCTGGCCGGAGAAGACCGTCGCCCTGGCTGCCGTGTTCATGGGCATCTCGCTGCTGATCAGCGGCGTGTTCGGCCTCGTCGCCAGCTTCACGCAGCCCGACCAGAGCACCGGCTCCCGGGTCCTGATGGCCATCTCCGGCGCGGTCTCGATCGCCCTGGGCCTCGTGGCCTTCCAGGGGATCTCCCAGGCCATCGCGATCCTGGTCCTGGTCGTCGGCATCGGCTGGATCATGCGCGGGATCATGGAGCTCATCGCCGGGCTGCAGGCCAAGGGCGTGCCCGGCCGTGGGGCGACCATCACCGCCGGCATCATCGCCATCGCCGCGGGTGCGGCCGTCCTGCTGTGGCCGGACATCACCCTGACCGTCCTGGTCTGGATCGTCGGCCTGACCCTGATCCTCATCGGCGCGATCCAGATCGTTGCGGCCTTCGCGCTGCGTGCGGCCGGCAAGCGTGCCGCCGCCGAGCTCCCGCCCGTGGTTGCCGGCGAGGTCGTCACCAGCTGACGGATCACCCCAGCGGGCCAGCCCGCTCATGAACCGGCGTCGGCCTCCCCCGGTGGGGGCCGACGCCGGTTCCGCGTTCGGCACCAGGTGCGGGGGCCGCTCAGAGCTGGCCGCCGGGAGCGGCTCAGCGACCCAGGGTCGGGTGGCGCAGGTGGCGCGTCGTCGGCGTGCAGGGCGATGGCCGTGCGCATCGCCTTCCGGGCACGCTTGCGGTCGCCGGCGGCGTCATAGGCCGTCGCGAGCTCGAACCAGCGCTCCCAGGACTCCGGGTCGGCCTCCACCCGGGTGCGCACCTCCGCGAAGCGCGCGTCCGCTGCTTCCCGGACCGGTCGCCCCGACGGCCGGCGCGGGAGATCGTCGACGGGCAGCTCCCCGCGCGCGGCAAGCTCCTGGCCCAGGGCCTCCGTGGCCCGGCCGAACTGCCACTCCCGCCACAGGACCCAGAGCCCGATCAACGGGAACAGCAGGATCGCCAGCCCGAGCAGGATCGGCACGACCCCGCCCGCCTGGACGAAGTCGATCGCGCGGGACGCAGCGAAGAACAGGTAGGCCGCGAGCAGCACGGCCATCACCAGTGCCATGCGCTTGCCGGTCATGGGGTGTCCTCAGTCGTCGAGGCCGAGGAAGCCGTCGATCCCGACGGTGAGCCCCGGCGTGGCGGCGACGTTGCGGATCGACAGCAGCACGCCGGGCATGAAGCTCGCCCGGTCGAAGGAGTCGTGCCGAATCGTCAGCGTCTCCCCCGGCCCGCCGAGGAGCACCTCCTGGTGGGCGACCAGCCCCTGCAACCGGACCGCGTGCACATGGATGCCGTCCACCACGGCGCCGCGTGCACCCTCAAGGGATGAGGTGGTCGCGTCGGGCATGGCGGGGCTGCCCGCCTCGGCTCGCGCCGCGGCCACCAGTTGCGCGGTGCGGGCCGCGGTGCCCGAGGGCGCATCCGCCTTGCGTGGGTGGTGCAGCTCCACGATCTCGACGGACTCGAAGTGCGGCGCAGCAGCGGCGGCGAAGCGCATCATCAGCACGGCAGCGATCCCGAAGTTCGGCGCGATGACGGCACCCGTGCCCGGGGACGCGGCCAGCCACGCGCGAACCTGATCGAGCCGCGAGGCGTCGAACCCGGTGGTCCCCACGACCGGATGGATCCCCGCACCGATGAGGAACTCGAGGTTGGCCATCACGGACTCGGGATGCGTGAAGTCGACGACCACCTCGCACCCAGCGGTGACCAACTCCTGGAGGTCGTCGCCGACGTCGAGGCTGGCCACCAGCTCGAGGTCGGGGGCGTCGTCTACAGCCCGGACCACCTCGGATCCCATGCGCCCACGCGCACCCAGCACACCAACTCGAATCGTCACCCCAGGATTGTCCCACCAGGCAACGCGCGACGCCGCCCACCCCGCAGTCCCGGCCGCGCCAGTGCCGCGTGGTGATCCCGCTCCTGCTGCCGGCGCATGTCGGTGTCGGATGCAGGTCACCGGCCGAACACCGTATGCATCGTGGGCGGGACACTCGGCGCGAACCGGGCACCCACGCCGGCTCCGGACGTGCAGCCGGTAATCGGCGCACGCGAAATCGCCCTATTGAGGCGGGTCAGATCCCCTCTCACGAGGCACGCACTTGAAACCTCCCGTTGCCGTCCTGGCAGGGCCGCTAACGGGAGGTTTCGTGTGCGTCGGCGGCGATTGCGCTGGGCACCCGCCTGAAACGGGCGGATTCGTGTGCGCGGACGTCGAGTTGGCGGCCAGCGCCGCCCGTTGATCAGCCGAGGGAGAACTGGCGGGACTCCTCGAAGGGGCCGATCACGGTCAGGGACTTGGGGGCCGACAGGATCGCGGCGGCCTCCCGCGCGATGTCCTCGAGGGTGACGGCGTCGATGCGGGCCAGCAGGCCGTCGATGCTGGGCAGGTCCCCGGTGGACAGGTCGGCGCTGCCGATCCGGCTCATCCGGGAGCCCGAGTCCTCGAGGCCGAGCACGATGGAGCCCTTGGTCTGGCCCTTGCCGCGCTCCAGCTCCTCGAGCGTGAGGCCGTTGCGGGCCACCTCGTCGAGGCCGGCCACGGTGAGTTCGAGGACCTGGTCGACCTTGGCCGGCAGGCAGCCGGCGTAGGCCCCGAAGAGGCCCGCGTCGGAGTAGCCGGTGCTGAACGCGTACACCGAGTACGCCAGCCCCCGGCGCTCGCGGATCTCCTGGAACAGCCGGGAGGACATGCCCCCACCGAGGACCGTGCTCAGGACGTTGAGGATGTAGCGGCGGCTGTCGCCGCGGGCCACGCCGGGCACGCCGACGATCAGGTGGGCCTGCTCGGTCGGGCGGGAGACGACCCGCACGCCGGCGGTGCTCGGCACCGCCAGGCCGCCCCGGCGTGCGGGCAGCGGCCTGACGGA
>CAVPNX010000034.1:0-12687 GCA_963706885.1 uncultured Actinomycetes bacterium
CTGGTCGTCGTCCCAACGCGCGAGCTGTGCGTCCAGGTCACCTCCGACCTCACCCTGGCCGGCGCCAAGCTCGGCGTCCACATCCTGGCCATGTTCGGCGGGCGGGCGTCAGCCGCAGGTCGAGGCCCTCGCCAAGGGCATCGACGTCGTCGTCGCACCCCCAGGCGCCTCGTCGACCTGCCCACCAGCGGCTGCTGCACCTCGGCGACATCCATCCTCGTCCTCGACGAGGCCGACGAGATGCTCGACATGGGCTTCCTGCCCGACGTCGAGCGCATCGTGTCGATGCTGCCCGCGACCCGCCAGACGATGCTGTTCTCGGCGACCATGCCGGGGCAGATCATCGCCCTGGCTCGCCGCTACATGAGCCAGCCGACCCACATCCGCGCGCTGAACGTCGATGACGAGTCGGCCACGGTCAGCGAGGTCGAGCAGCACGTGTGGCGCGTCCACCCGCTGAACAAGGTCGAGATCCTCGCCCGGATCATGCAGGCCGAGAGCCACGGCCCGTCGATGGTGTTCTGCCGCACGAAGCGCCGCGCCCAGGCCGTCGCCGACGAGCTGACCGAGCGCGGGTTCGCCGCCGGTGCGGTCACGGCGACCTCGGGCAGGGCGCGCGCGAGCAGGCCCTGCGCGCGTTCCGCAACGGCAAGGTCGACATCCTGGTCGCGACCGACGTGGCCGCCCGCGGCATCGACGTCGAGGGCGTCACGCACGTCATCAACTACGAGTGCCCCGACGACGAGAAGACCTACCTGCACCGCGTCGGGCGCACCGCCCGCGCCGGGGCGTCGGGTGTGGCCGTCACGTTCGTCGACTGGCAGGACGTCCCGCGCTGGGGCCTGATCAACAAGGCCCTCGGGCTGTCGTTCTTCGACCCGATCGAGACCTACCACACCTCCGAGCACCTCTACACGGGCCTCGGGATCCCCGCCGGCACCACCGGGCGACTGCCCCGCGCGGCGCGTACGCACGAGGGCTTGGACGCCGAGGTGCTCGAGGACCTCGGCGGTCGGCAGCCGAACACCAGCCGCGACCGCGACGGGCGTGGCGGCTCCGGCTCCGGTGGGCGCGGCCGCGGGCACAGCCACCACCACGGCCAGACGATCCCGCACGGCCACAAGGACGGCGCCCCCAAGGCGGGCGCAGCCAAGTCCGGCGGCTCGAAGGGGCCGGGCACCGGGGCCGGTTCCTCCGAGGGATCCGGCGAGGCCACGCCGAAGCGCCGCCGCAACCGAACCCGCAAGCGCACCCGCGGCGGCCAGACCACGCAGGGCGCCGAGCAGGGCGGCAGCGGCCAGAGCAGCGGCGGCCAGAGCTCGTCCGGCGGCGCCGGCAACTGACGCGATCCCCAACCGGGGGACCGGCGCCCGAGGGCGGAGCCCGGGGCAGGCGAGGGTGCCTCGATTCCATCCAAGTCCCGACCCGAACCGCGGCCGGAAACCTGGACCAAACCGCCAGGAGCGCCCGAGACTTGGAGCAAACCGCCATCGCCGGGGGCCGGGGGCGCGCGCCCAGGCCGAGGGGGCGGGGCCGGGGCGGCTGCTCGCCGACCTCAGTGGAAGCGGAGCTTGACCCAGTGGCGCTCGTCGCAGGCCGGGCAGCGCATCCACGAGGGGTAGTCCCGCCGCACGACCAACAGGTGCAGGCTCGGCAGAGCCAACTGGAGCGCGCGGGCGTACGAGGCGACGGTCGCGACATGGCAGTCCGAGCACGTGATCACCACCGACCCCAGGGACGGGTTGACGGTGTCACGACTGAACAGGGCGGACTTGCCCTGGACGTCCACACCCGCGACACCCGGCTCGGCGGCAGCGCGGGTCCGGACGCGGTCGAAGGTCGAGCTGCTCATCAGCTGGCTCCCATCAGGGCGGTCGGGGCGGACGCGGCGGTGCCGTCCACCAGCCCGCGCGCGAGCTGCCGGTAGGCCTCCGCCCCGCGGAACCGGCCCCCGGCTGCCAGCACCGACCGGCCCGCGGCGGGCGCCTCAGCGAAACGGATCGAGCGCGGGATGGCCGGGCCGAGGATGTCCAGGCCGTAGCGGTCGTTGATATCGGCCAGCACGGCGCGCGAGTGGTTGGTCCGCGAGTCGAACAGGGTGGGCAGCACGCCGAGCACGACCAGGTCGCGGTTGGTGATGCGCCGGACGTCGGCGATCGTGTCGAGCAGCTGGCCGACACCACGGTGCGACAGCGTCTCGCACTGCAGCGGGATCAGGACCTCGTCCGCGGCGGTCAGGGCGTTGATCGTCAGCACGCCCAGCGACGGGGAGCAGTCCAGCAGGATCGTGTCGTACTCGCCGCCGAGTTCCTCCAGCGCCGTGCGCAGCGCGAACTCCCGACCGGTGCGCGTCAGCAGCTGGGCCTCGGTGCCGGCCAGGTCGATGGTCGCAGGCAGCAGGTGCATGTCCTCGTCGGTCTTGATCAGCGCCATGGACGCGCTGATCCGCCCGAGCAGGACGTCGTGCATCGAGAACTCGAGGGACTCCGGGTCCATGCCCAGGGAGAACGTGAGGCAGGCCTGCGGGTCGAGGTCGACCACCAGCACGCGCTGGCCCATCTCGGCGAGCGCCGCCCCGATCGAGGCGACGGTCGTGGTCTTGGCCACGCCACCCTTCTGGTTGGCGATGGCGATGATTCGTGTCATACCCAGCCCCTGCGTCAGTCGGCAACTTCCCCCTATTGTGCACACCTATGAGCACACCTCCCTTCATCAACATGCCCGATGGCGTCGGACTTTTCGCGCCTCCGGACTCGCCGCTGCCGGTCCTCGTGGCCGAGGCGGCGACACGTGGGGCTGGTGAGACGGATGTGACGGACCGCCCCGCGGGCGAGGGCGGGGGATCCACCCCCGCCGGCGAGCCGGGCGCGGAGCTGGGCGCGGCCGCGGAGACAGGCGGCGGGGGCGGGGGTGCCGGCGAGCCTGGCGCGACCGGCGCGCCCACCCCCCGTGGGGACGTGCTGCTGGTCCCGGGGTTCACCGGCTCGAAGGAGGACTTCATCGCGATCCTCGAGCCCCTGGCGGCGTTCGGCTGGCGGGTGGCGGCCATGGACCTCCCCGGGCAGGGTGGCGCCCCGGCGCTCGGCCCACGTGGCAGCCACACCCTGGGCACGCTCGCGGATGCGGTGGCCGCGGTCGCCCGGTGGTTCGCCCCTGGCCGGCAGGTCCACCTGGTCGGGCACTCGATGGGCGGGCTCGTGACCCGCGAGCTGGTCCTGTCGGATCCGGCCAGCCTGGCCTCGTGGACGGCCATGAGCAGCGGACCGGCCTCGATCCCCGCCCACGGGCACACCAGCCTGCTCCAGCTCGAGGCCGCCCTGGCCAGTGCCCCGATCGAGGCCGTGTGGGCCGCGAAGGAGCAGATGGACCGAGCCGGCGGCTGGGACCCGCCCAGCCAGGAGGTCGCCGACTTCTGCGCCCGGCGGTTCATCACCAATGATCCGGCGGCCCTGTCGGACTGCGCTGAGATCCTGATGACCGCCCCCGACCTCACCGACCAGGTCGCCGCCGTGCTGGCCGACGTGGGCCTGTCCGCGGCCGTCGTCACCGGCGAGATCGACGACGCCTGGCTGCCGGCCACGCAGAAGGACATGGCCGGGCGCCTGGGCGCGGCGTGGCACACCCTGCCGGGCATCGGGCACAACCCCGCCACGGAGGACCCGCGGCTGACCGCGACGACCCTCAACGAGGTCTTCACCAGCGCAGCCGCGGCGAACGGTGCCCGCGACGGGACCCCGACCGAGCAGGACGGCCCCACGAGGTAGCTCGCGGGTGAGGGCCGTCCGCCTCCCCGCGGGGCCGCCCGGACAGGCCTTCGGCGAACTCCGGGCGAACTCGGCGGAAATTGGTCCGTTTCGGCGGTGTGGATCCATGCACATATGGGTATCCCTGCCCCATGGCGTTGCACGAGATCCTCCCGAACACGCTGATGGCTCCTCGGGAGGCTCGGATCGCAATCGCGCGGTTCCTGTCCAAGGCCCAGCTCTCGCAACTCACCGACGACGCCCAGCTGCTGGCCTCCGAGCTCGTCACGAACGCCGTGCGGCACGCGTCGGGACCGATCGACGTCCGCGCCTACGTCCGCGACGGATTCCTGCGCCTGGAGGTCGGGGACTCGTGCGCCGACTGCGGCCCGCAGCCGCGCCAGGCCACCGTCGACGACGAGGGCGGCCGCGGCATGGAGCTGGTCGACAAGCTGTCCGCCCGCTGGGGGTGGCGCGCCCGCGGCCAGGTCAAGGTCGTCTGGCTCGACCTGCCGATGCCCACGGGATCACCCCGCCAGGGCTGACCCCCCGCCCGCGGCCCCGAGCCGCAGCGCCGCCCCGAGCCCAGCGCCACCCGCCACGTCCGGAAGGTTCATCCAAGTTCGCTGCACGATCCCACGGTTCATCCAACTTCGCTGCGGACGAACGGCCGCGGACTTGGATGAAATCCATCGCCGCACCGCCGCCGCTCCGGGTTCAGAACTCCAGGGGGTCGCTGGGCAGCGGCTTGGGCTCGGTCCAGCGCATCGGCATCCCGTGGGCTGAGCCGAATCCGAGCTGCACCGCCGTGCCCGGACGCCACGGCGCCCACGCACCGGCAGCCGGCCACGACCGGCCGACCAGCGCGTAGGACATCGACCCGTCCGGCGACTCGCGCTTCCACTCCCACGACACGTGCACGACCGGGCTCGAGGGCGTCGCCCGGTTGGCGAGCTTGCGCATCCCCGAACGGATCTCCACACGGGCCTGCCGGTCGAGGTAGAACCACGTCGCGGAGTGCCAGATCACCAGCGCCTGACCGGGGACCTGGTCCGCGTGGGCCAGCATGGCCAGGTAGTCACCGGCACTCATCGCCTTCACTGTCGCCGGGATCCGATGGGCCAGCGTGAACGCCGACCGAAGTCGCTCGAAGCGCGGCAGGTCATCGCCCCACACGTAGGCCGCCAGGGTGAGCCGGTCCTCGGCCTTGTCGACGTCCAATGGCCGCAGGTCGCACCCGGACCGCTCGGCGATCGTCACCGGCGTGGACATCGGGACGTGCGCCCAGGGCATCGCATCGGCGCGCAGGTTGAGACCGGCCGCGGCCGCCAGCTCGTGCAGCCGGATGGGCAGGCCGTGCGCCGCCGACACCCGGGCCAGCGCCCCGCGCAGCGGCTGCGCGCGACCGGTCTCGTTGGTCTGCGGGATGTGGGCCAGCGAGCGGCTGACCACGTCGGGATGCGCCAGGAACGCCGCAACCACAGCCGCGCCCAGCGCCTCGCGCCCGGCGTCATCCTTCGGGGCGGTACCCCCCACGGTCGGGTAGTAGATGGCCAGCCCCGGCGCCTGACGGGAGAGCACCAGCCGATGGGCGGCCGCCAGCAGGCGCAGGCCGATGAGGTCACCACCGCGCACTTCCTGGTGGTCGGCCATCATGCTGGCCAGCGGGCCACCCGGGGCACTCGCCGCACGCAGGGCGATCAGGACATCGTGCGACAACGGCGATCCCAGGTCCTGGCAGCTCTCCGCCTGGCTGGTCAGCGCGTCGTCGAGCGTGACGGTCTCATCCCCGTGGACCACGTCGTGCACCAGCGTCATCCCCATCCCTCCCCGAACCGACAGTGTCGTGCCCCGGCGAATGATGCCCCACGAACCGATTCGTTGCACGGGATGACCTCGCGGCGCGCCCGGCGGGCAGCCCCGCAGGCGCCACCGGGCTGCATCGCAGGGCCGCCCCGGACACCTTGCCAGGCGGCACCCCCACTGACCCCCGGACATGACGGTGCCCGCCGGGGATCGCCCAGCGGGCACCGAGTCCGTCGACGCCCCTGTCAGGGTCGCGCCCATGGCAGCGTCGCGGTCAGGTCAGCGTCGCGGTCGGGTCAGCGCAGCTTGTAGTCCTCCAGCACGCGGCGGGCGATGATCATCCGCTGGATGTCGGCCGTACCCTCGCCGATCAGCAGCATCGGGGCCTCGCGGTAGAGCCGCTCGATCTCGTACTCCTTGGCGTAGCCGTAGCCGCCGTGGATCCGGAACGAGTCCTCCACGACCTCCTTGCAGTACTCACTGGCCAGGTACTTGGCCATGCCGGCCTCGAGGTCGTTGCGCTCGCCGGAGTCCTTCTTGCGGGCGGCGCGGACCATCATCTGGTGGGCGGCCTCGACCTTGACCGCCATGTCGGCCAGGCGGAACGACACGGCCTGGTGCTCGGCGATCGGCTTGCCGAAGGTCTGGCGCTGCTGGGCGTACTCGACGCCCAGCTCGAAGGCCCGCGCCGACAGCCCGCAGGCGCGGGCGGCCACGTTCACGCGGCCCACTTCGACGCCGTCCATCATCTGGTAGAAGCCCTTGCCGGTGACCCCGCCGAGCAGGTCGTCGGCGCCGAGGGCGAACTCGTCCATGATGAGCTCGGTGGTGTCAACGCCCTTGTAGCCCATCTTGTTGATCTTGCCCGGGATCGTGAGGCCCGGGAGGACCTCGCCGAAGCCGGCCGGCTTCTCGATGAGGAACGTCGACATCTTCTTGTAGACGCTGGCACCCTCAGGCGCGTCGGTGTCGGTGCGGACCAGGACGGCCACGAGGGTGGACGACCCGCCGTTGGTCAGCCACATCTTCTGGCCGGACAGCGTGTAGCCGCCGTCGGCGTTCGGCACGGCCTTCGAGGTGATCGCCGCGACGTCGGACCCGCAGTGCGGCTCGGACATCGAGAACGCCCCGCGCACCTCACCGGTGGCCATCCGCGGCAGGTACTTCGCCTTCTGCTCGTCAGTGCCGTGCTGCATGATCATGTACGCCACGATGAAGTGCGTGTTCACGATTCCGCTGACACTCATCCAGCCGCGTGCGATCTCCTCGACGCACAGCGCATAGGTCAGCAGCGACTCACCGAGGCCGCCGTACTCCTCGGGGATCATCAGGCCGAAGATCCCCATCTCCTTCATGCCCTCGACGATCGCGGTCGGGTACTCGTCGGCGTGCTCGAGGTCCTGGGCGACCGGGATGATCTCGTTGTCCACGAACTCCCGCACGGCGGCGAGGATCTCCTCCTGCACCTCGGTCAGGCCCTCAGTCTGCGCCAGGCGTGGCATGGTTCCTCCTCGATCGGTCTGCGTTTGTTACTGGCCAGTATCCCCCGCGCCGTCGGCGATCCGCACGCCGGGGGCAGCGTCAGCGCGGGGAGCCTCGCGGGATCGCGGGTCCCCGGCGTCGCTGGTGCGCTCGTGCGGCGACCCCGGGCGCACCACCACGACGGCCCCGTCATCCCGCCGCGCCAGCGCGACGGTGACAGGATGTGCGCCGTGCATGATGGCCAGCCGGATCTCTCCCGCTACGCGTGGCTGTCGATCGCCACCGGGATCGTGGTGTTCGGCCTGAAGTTGCTGGCCTACTTCCTGACCGGGTCGATCGGCCTGCTGTCCGACGCGATGGAGTCGACAGTCAACATCGTCGCCGCCTTCGTCGCACTCGTGGCGCTGAAGGCCGCCTCGAAGCCCGGCGACGCACGCCACCACTTCGGACTGAGCAAGGCCGAGTACTTCTCCGCGCTCGTCGAGGGCCTGATGATCCTGGTCGCGGCCGGGTTGATCATGTTCACCGCCATTCCGCGACTGCTGGACCCGCAGCCGCTGGAGGACCTCGGGATCGGCCTGACCATCTCGGCGATCGCCTCGGGGCTGAACTTCGCCGTCGCCACGATCCTCATGCGCGCCGGGCTCAAGCACCGCTCGATCGTGCTGCAGGCGGACTCCAAGCACCTCATGACCGATGTGTGGACCTCCGGCGGGGTCATCGTGGCCGTGATCCTGGTCGGATGGACCGGCTGGTTGCGCCTGGACCCGTTGATCGCCATGGCGGTCGCCCTGAACATCGTGTTCGCAGGGCTGAAGCTCATCGGCAGCTCGGCCATGGGGCTGCTGGATGCATCGCTGCCCGAGGAGGAGAACGCCCTGATCGTCGAGGTGCTGCAGCGCCATCAGACCGAGAAGGTGCGGTTCCACGCCCTGCAGACCCGGGAGTCCGGGCGCCAGCGCTTCGTCTCGATGCACGTCCTCGTCCCCGGCGCGTGGACCGTGGAGCAGGGCCACGACCTCCTCGAGACCGTCGAGGAGGAGATCCGCCACGTCCTGCCGGACACCATCATCAGCACCCACCTCGAACCCATCGAGGACCCGCGAGCATGGGACGACCAGCCACCCGGTGGTGTCGCCATCCCGGATGAGGACACCTGGAACGACAGCTGAGCCCGGCCCCCCACGCGCTTCCCCTCCCCCACGCGCTTCCCCTCAGCCGTGCGCTTCCCCACGGCGGGAGCCCGCGATCCCAGTGCCAGTTCCGGTTGAACAGGCCCGCTCGCCAGCGGGCTGACACAGCCACCGGCGGGCCCCCGGAACCACCCCGGAACCGCGGTCCGATCGGCACTTGCTACCGTGCTGAGTATGCCCACAACCAAGAGCCCCAGGGACTTCTTCCGCCCGTTGGCCGTCGGCGCCCCCGCGCCGCTGACCGAGATCCCCGCGCGCCCCTCGCGCGCGATCCACTTCTTCGACCCGAGCAACGAGAAGATGGCCGCCAAGGTGCCCGCCATGGTCGGCACGGTCGACGTCCTGCTCGGCAACCTCGAGGACGCCGTGAAGGCCGACAAGAAGGTCGACGCCCGTGAGGGCCTGGTGCGCATCGCCCAGGAGACCGACTTCGGCCCGACCCAGCTGTGGACGCGGATCAACTCCCTGGACAGCCCCTGGGTGCTCGACGACCTCACCCGGCTCGTGCCCGCGATCGGGCACAAGCTCGACGTGATCATGGTGCCGAAGGTGCAGGGCGCTGAGGACATCCACTACGTCGACCGGCTGCTCGCCCAGCTCGAGGCGAAGGCCGGGCTGACCCGCCCGATCCTGATCCACGCGATCCTCGAGACCGCGCGCGGCGTGGCCAGCGTCGAGGAGATCTGCGGGGCGAGCCCGCGCATGCAGGGCCTGTCGCTGGGCCCAGCCGACCTCGCCGCGGACCGCCGCATGAAGACCACGCGCGTCGGCGGTGGGCACCCGGGCTACCTGGTCCGCGCCGATGCCGTCGACGGGGACATCGAGGGCCCGCGCGCGGTCTTCCAGCAGGACCTCTGGCACTACACGATCGCCCGCATGGTCGACGCCTGCGCGACCCACGGGATCTACCCGTACTACGGCCCGTTCGGCGACATCACCGACGTGGTCGCCTGCGAGGACCAGTTCCGCAACGCGTTCCTGCTCGGCTGCGTCGGCACATGGACGCTGCATCCCAAGCAGATCGCGATCGCCAACCGGGTGTTCGCCCCGAGCGTCGCGGACATCAAGCACGCGAGGCGGGTGGTCGAGGCGATGGGCGACGGGACGGGCGCGGTGATGCTTGACGGCAAGATGGAGGACGACGCGTCGCTCAAGCAGTGCCTGGTGATGGTCAAGCTCGCCGAGCAGCTCGCGGAGATCGACCCCGAGCTGCGCGCCGCCTACGACGCGATCGAGGTGTCGGCATGAGCACGTTCCGGCCGCGCCGCTCGGTCCTCTACATGCCCTCCTCCAATGAGCGCGCCCTGGAGAAGGCCAAGACGATCCCGTGCGACGGGCTGATCCTCGATCTCGAGGACGCCGTCGCCCCCGACGCGAAGCCGGCCGCACGCGACGCCGCGTGCGCCGCGGTCCAGTCCGGTGAGTACGGTCGCCGCGAGCTGACCATCCGGATCAACGGCGCCGACACCGAGTGGCACGAGGCGGACATGGCTGCGGCGTGCGCCGCGGGGCCGGACGCGATCGTGGTCCCGAAGGTGGACTCCGCCGATGCCGTCCGGGCGCTCGTCGCCGCGATGGAGCGCCACGGCGCGCCCGAGCGCACGACGCTGTGGGCCATGGTCGAGACGCCGGTCGCGATGCTCGACGCACGGGCGATCGCCTCGGCGTCCGACCGGCTGACCGTGCTGGTCATGGGCACCAACGACCTGGCCAAGGAGCTGTACGCCGAGCACGTCCCCGGACGTCAGCCGCTCCTGACCGGCCTCGGGCTCGCGCTGCTCGCCGCCCGCGCCACCGGCAAGGTCATCATCGACGGCGTCTACAACGACGTGAAGAACGCCGAGGGGTTCGCCGCCGAGTGCGCCCAGGGACGCGAGATGGGCTTCGACGGCAAGACGCTGATCCACCCGGGTCAGGTCGAGCCGGCCAACGATGCCTTCGCGCCGTCGGCGAAGGCCGTCGAGGACGCCCGCGGGATCCTGGCCGCATGGGAGGCCGGCCGCGGCTCCGGTGTGGTCACCTACAACGGCCGGATGATCGAGAACCTCCACGTTGCCTCCGCCGAGCGCACCCTGGCGATCCACGACGCGATCGAAGCCCTGGGCGCCTGACCGCCGCCCCGGCCCGGGGCCCACACGCCACAAGGTGACCGTCGGCACCCACACGCCACAGACCCTCCAGTTTGGTACGGACCCTCCCGTCCGGATGGGAGGGTCCGTACCAAACTGGAGGGTTTCCCGACACGAGAGCCCGTGCGAGTGCTGCGGGGTACGCGCGGCGCGGCGCTGAGGCGAGGCGTGGGGCGCTGCGCGCTCAGGCGGGTGGGGTCTCGCTGGGGGGATCACCGGGGCGCGTGGTGGTGCTTATGACCATCGCGATGCCGGCGAACATGAGCGCGACGGCCGGGATGATCGCCGGCGGGGGGACCTGACCGAGCCAGGCGGCGGCGATCGCCGTCGAGCCGGGCATCTCCAGCAGGATCGCCAACGAGACGATGGTCGCCGAGGTGGTGGCCAGGACGCGGTTGACCACCGTGTGCCCGAGAAGCTGCGCGCCGAGGGTGATCAGCGCGATGAGCACCCAGTCGCGCACGGAGAACCCCACGAGCGGCACGCCGCCCACCAGCACGAGGACCAGGAGCCCGAGCGCGGCCACGCCGTAGCAGATCGACGTGTAGGTCGGGTTGGACGTGGTGGTGCGCACCTTCTCCCCCACGGTCACGTACAGCGCTGCCAGCACGGCACCGGCCAGGGCCAGGGCATCACCGAACAGCGCGCGCGGCGTCAGCGCGAAGTCGACGCCGGTGAGCACCAGCGCCCCGAGGAGCGCCAGGGCGATGCCGATCCACGCCACGCGCGTGATCGCCACTCCACGCCGGTGCGCGATCAGGGCGGCCCATACGGGCTGCGTGGCCACCAGGGCGGTCGAGGACGCCACGGTCGTGAACCGGAGGCTGGGGATCCACGTGGCGAAGTGCGCCCCGAGCAGCAGCCCGGACAGCGCCATGAGCCGCCACTGCGCGCCGGTGAGTGAACGCACCTCGGCGCGGTGGCGGGCCGCCACCAGCACGGCCGTGAGCCCCGAGCCCAGCGCCGTGCGCCAGAATGCGATCGCCAGCGCCGGGGCGGCGCACGCAGCGATCAGCGGCCCGGACGTGGAGATCGCCACCACGGCCACAGCCAGCAGCGCGAGGTCCGTGCCGGGGGGCCGGGACAGGGTCGCAGGGGCGCGGGTGGTGCTCACCCGGTGGACCCTACGCCGTCAGTGGTCGTCCATCCGATCGATCGAGTCGCCAGATCGACCCCCACCAGACGAGACCGGCCGCCACCCGAAGGGCGGCGGCCGGGAGCCAGCGACTCCCCGATTCACGCAGCCGCCGCACCCCTCCTACCGCGCGGGGGCGCCCAACCGGCGCCAACGCTGTCCGGCGGGACCCGGCCGCTCCTGCGCCTGGGTCCGCGCCCGCGCCGGCCCACGCGATCAGCCGCCCCAGGCCGCCAGGGCCGCCCTGGCCACGACGTCGCCGCTCTCCTGGACGAAGTGACCCTGCGGGAGCATGAGCGGTTCGGGGCAGCCGGAGATCGTCCTTCGCAGGAGCGCCATAGCAGCCGGGCCGAGCACCGGGTCCTGCTCCCCCACCGCCATGAACGTCGGGCCGGTCCACTCACTGTTCCACCACGCGGCAGCTGCCCGGGACACGTCGACACCCGGGGCGTCCGGGCTCGTCGGCACGAGCTGGGGGAACCTGCGCACTCCGGCCTTGAACTCCGGACCGGGGAACGGAGCGGCGTATGCCGCGGCCTCAGCATCCGACAGCCCCGGGACAGCCCGCCGCATCAAGCTGGCGACATCGAGATCAGGGGTGGCCGCGACGAAATCACGCCACGCCTCGAAGCCCGGGCCGGGGGAGGAACCCACACCGAGCCCGGTGTTCATCACGAGCAGGCGCGCCACCAGGTCCGGCCGATCGACGGGCAGCGTGAGGCCGAGCAAGCCACCCCAGTCCTGCACCACGAGGGTGACCCGGTTCAGGCTCAGCCTGTCCACGAGGTCCAGCAGGCTCGTGCGGTGGAAGTCGAAGGTGTAGTCCGAGTCGTGGACGGGCTTGTCGCTGCGCCCGAACCCGAACAGGTCCGGCACGACCACACGGTGGCCCGCTTCGAGGAAGACTGGGATCATCTTCCGGTACAGGTAGCCCCACGTGGGCTCGCCGTGGAGGCACAGCACGACGGGGCCGTCGGCGGGGCCCTCGTCGACGTAGGCCATCCTCAGCCCGGCAGATCCGGGCAGGTCGTCGACGTAGTGCGGGGAGTAGCCGAACCCCGGGAGGTCGGCGAAGCGGTCATCCGGCGTACGCAGGGCTTCGAGGGTCACGGTTCGAGTCTTGCAGACCCCGACCCGACCGGGCCCGCCCGAGCGCACCACGACTCACGCCGAGCCCGACCCGACCGGGCCCGCGCCGA